>PLSM01000176.1 GCA_003165075.1 Acidobacteriaceae bacterium
AGACCTATGTGGATCACACCACGCAATTGTTGCCCAACCAGACACTCTACGGAGTGCCCGTGATCCACCTCAACACCATCCTGGGCAATTTGACCTATCAGCAGGCGTTTCCTACTGGGGCAGCCATCCAGGTGATGTTCAACAACAACCGACAAACCACCAACAGCCCCAATAACACTCTGAATCCACAGCTCAACTCGTATTTCGAGTTCTATGCGCAGCAGCAGTTGCTGGCAGGCTTGGGCTTTGGCCCCAACCTTCGCTATTTGCGGATCGCCAAGACCAACCAGAAAGTTGGCGACATCGCCTTCAAGGCGCAGGTTATTGCCACCGTGACCCAGATCGCCAACCTGTACTGGGACCTGGTGAGCGCTTATGATGACGAGCAGGTCGGCGAGCGTTCCGTGACGTTCGCCACCCAGACATTGGACACCGCGCGCAAGCAGCTAGAGGTTCAGGCCATCCCGGAGATGGATGTGCTGAAGGCCGAGGGCGATTTGGCCACGCGCCAGCAGGATCTTACCGTCTCCCGCACCAATCTCGAGCTGCAAGAGCTTTACATGAAGAACGCGATCACACGCTCGCTCGACGACCCCATCCTGCAAGAGATGCCGGTAGTTCCGACCGACAAGATCGGCGGCCGGGTCGAGACCAGTTCAACCTCGATACAGGATATGATCGCGGATGCGCTCAATAATCGCACCGAGTTGCAGGAGTCGAGCCTGGTCCTCAAAAACAGTGAACTCAGCCGCAAGACAGCCCGGAATGCGCTCTTGCCGCAGCTTAGTGTGTACGGGTTCTATGCCGGTACCGGATACGGGGGCACGCCTAACCCATTGCTTACCAAGAGTGGTGTAGACCTCAACGTGCCTGCTGGTTATGGGGGTACGGTGGATAATGCGTTCAACTACTCCTCGCCCGAGTACCAGGTGGGCTTTCAACTTGCCGTTCCATTGCGCAATCGCATCGCCAAGGCCGACCAATACCGCACCGAGCTTGAATACCGGCAGTCGCAGGTCTATCTGGAAGAACTGAAAAAACGCATTCGCATCGAAGTACGCAACGCGGTTTATGCTCTTGAGCAGGGCGTTAGCCGGGTAGATGCGGCCCGCAAAGCGCGCGACCTGGCGCAAAGGACCCTGGACATCATGCAGAAGGAGCAGAAGCTCGGAGTCGGATCGAACCAGCAGACCCTCTCTGCCGAGCATGATCTGGCTGTCGCCGAGTCGGCGCTGGTCACCGCTGAGACCGCTTACGAAAAAGCGCGCATCGAAGTGCGGCGCGCCACCGGCTCAGTGCTTGACGACTACGGCATCTCGATTGCCGAGGCCAAAGCCGGCGTTGTGGAGGCGAGCCATCCCTAGCACGCAAGAGCGAATTCGAGTTCTGGTCGCCGACGATCAGCCGCATATCCTCGAGGCCGTGGAGTTGCTTCTGCAGCCCCAAGGCATTCATGTGGACTGCGTGCGTTCGCCGCAACTGCTGATGGAGGCTCTGGCGCACAGCGACTACGATGTGCTGCTGATTGACCTGAACTACACGCGCGACACGACTTCAGGTAAGGAGGGCCTCGATCTTCTGGCGCGTTTGCAAGAGATTGACCCTCGTTTGCCGGTCATCGTGATGACGGCGTGGGGCAACATCGATCTGGCCGTCGAGTGCATCAAGCGCGGCGCCCGCGACTTTATTCAGAAGCCGTGGGAGAACGAGCGTCTACTCTCGCTGGTCCGCGTGCACGCCGAGCTGCACCAGGCGCTGCGCCGAGCGCGTCAACTGGAGCTTGAAAACCGCCTGCTTCGCGCCGAGGGCATGCCGGAGTTTGTGGCCACCGCGCCCTCAATGCGGCCGGTGCTTGAGCTGATTGCGCAGGTTGGTCCCTCTGACGCCAACGTCCTTATCACCGGGGAACATGGTACTGGAAAGGAGATCGTCGCCAAGCTGCTCCACGCCGCTTCGCCGCGGGCTCGCCAGGCACTGGTGGCGGTGAACGCCGGCGGACTTCCCGAGGGCACCTTTGAGAGCGAGATATTTGGCCACGTGAAAGGCGCATTTACCGACGCACGCACCGACCGCGTCGGCCGTTTCGAGCTGGCCAATGGCGGCACACTTTTCCTTGACGAAATTGCAAACGTTCCCCTGCGCCAGCAGGCAAAACTGCTTCGCGTGCTCGAATCAGGCGAACTGGAGCGCGTGGGCTCGTCGCAGACCAGGCGCGTGGATGTGCGCATTCTCTCCGCCACCAATGCGGATCTGCACGAGGAGTGCGTGAGCGGCAACTTCCGCGAGGACCTGCTCTTTCGCATCAACACGGTGGAGATCCACCTGCCCCCCTTGCGCGACCGGCGTGAGGATATTGCGCTGCTGGCCATGCACTTTCTCAATCGCAACCGCGCGCGCTATCGCAAGCAGGTGACAGGCTTCTCCGCGGCAGCCATGCAGCAGATGATGCAGTATTCCTGGCCCGGCAATGTGCGCGAGCTTGAGCACACCGTGGAGCGGGCGGTATTGCTGTGCCGCGGTGACGAGGTTGAGCCAGCCAGCCTCAGCATTACTGCCGCCCGCACCGCCACGCCGTCGTTTGAAAACATGAGCATCGACGAGGTCGAAGCCCTGCTGATCCGCAAGGTATTGCGCCGCTGCGACTCGAACATTTCGCAGGCCGCCGAGGCCCTGGGCCTCAGCCGTGCGGCTCTCTATCGCCGTATCGAAAAATATGGCCTATGAGAACGATGCACGCAGGCGGAAGCGCTCGGTGGTGCGCCGGGCGTGGTTGTATTGTCTATTACTGGTGCTACCGGGGCTGATCTTTGCCGCCATTCTCATCTACCGTCGCCAGATGGCCGCAGCGCCGGCCATTCTTCTTGTCTCGTGCCTGCTTCTTTACCTGGTTCTGATCGCCGCTGCGCTGATTGAAACTCTCACCCGCCCTTTGCAGACACTCTCCAACGTAGTGTCGTCATTGCGCGAGGGCGATTACTCTTTTCGTGCACGCGGCGCAGCCTCGCCGGACGCGCTTGGCGAACTGGCCGCGGAGATCAACGCGCTTGCCGACCTGCTGCAGAAGCAGCGCGTGCGCTCTCTTGAGGCCACCGCACTTCTGGCGCGCATCCTGGAGGTCATGCATGCGCCGCTGTTCGCTTTCGACCGCGACGATGTGCTGCAACTAGTCAACGTGGCCGGTGTGCAATTGCTGGGCGCGCCGTATTTTCGTTGCTTTGGCCGTACCGCCCGCGAACTGAAGCTGGACGATCTGCTCGCCGCGCCCGACCAGAGCATTCACTCGTTTGGCTCCAAACCGACGCGCTGGTTGCTGCGCAAGGCTACGTTTCGCCAGGATGGTGCACCGCACACACTGCTGTTGCTTGCCGACGTAAGCCAGCCCCTGCAGGAAGAGGAGCAAACTGCCTGGAAGCGCCTGATCCGCGTGCTGGGTCACGAACTCTCGAACTCGCTGGCGCCCATCAAGTCCATCGCCGGCAGCTTGCTGGCTCGCGTGGACCGGATCGAGTCCGACGAGGATACGGTGCGCGACTTCCGCCGCGGCCTGGGTGTGGTGGAGAGCCGCGCCGATGCCCTGCATCGCTTCGTGCAGTCTTATCGGCAGCTCGCGCAGTTGCCTCCTCCGCGGTTCCGGCCCGTGCAGGCCGCGCCACTGCTGGAGCGGGTGGCGCTACTGGAGCAGCGAGTAAAAGTCGAGCTCGATCCCGGCGCTGCAGCGACTCTCGATGCCGATCCAGATCAGTTGGAGCAGATGTTCATCAACCTCTTGCGAAATGCCGTGGACGCGTCGCTGGGCAACGGAGCGCAACCGGTGCGCCTGAGTTGGCGGCTCGATGGATCGAACCTACTGGTGGTGATTGAAGACCGAGGCCTGGGCATTGCCAACACAGAGAATTTGTTTGTGCCGTTCTATACCACCAAGCCGGAAGGGAGCGGTGTAGGCCTGGCCCTGGCGCAGCAGATCGCCCGCGCCCACGGCGGCGAAGTCCGCTTGCTGAATCGCGAAGATGGCGACGGCGCACGCGCCATCGTCCGGCTACCTGTTGCATAGCCCTGGAACTGCTATGCCCAAGGCAAGCGGGTGCTCTCCATCTGACCAATCTCAGTCGCTTCAACGCAGTTACGCCCGTTGTTCTTGGCGCGATACAGAGCTGCATCGGCTAGTTGAATCATGGCCTCATACTTCTCTGGAAAACCCGCGGCCACACCAAAACTGGCGGTGAGCGAGAACGTCACGTCGCCGGCCACCACACGCGCTTCCTGCACTGCCATGCGCAGCTTTTCTGCGCGCTGCCTGGCGGTGGGCGGGCTGGAGCCAGGCAGAACCAACAGGAACTCCTCACCCCCGTAGCGGCCTACCCAGTCGTATCTGCGCACGTGGCGCTGGAAGATCGCACTGACTTCCTTTAGAGCCAGGTCGCCAGCGCGGTGGCCTAATGTGTCGTTGATGCGCTTGAAGTGGTCCAGATCGACCATGATCACGCTCAGGGGCGTGCCTTCACGCTGGGCGCGGTCCACCTCTCCGCGCAGCCTCTCCACAATAATGCGATGGTTCCACAAGCCGGTGAGGTCGTCGTGCTCCGCAAAGTGGCGCATCTGATCCCGGGTTCGAACCAATTCGCCCTTTTCGCGCTCGAGGTCGATGGTTCGCAGCATCACCGCTTCTTCAAGATGTTCCTTCTGGCGTACCAGTTGTCCGACCCGCCGACGCCAGGCGAGCATCACCAGAGGAACAGGCAGCACCAGAAGCAAGATCTGCAGCAAGCGGCTCTGCCACCAGAGCGGAACGATGCGAAAGGAGAGGACTGCGACTGGCGAAACAGCGTTTCCCGCTGAATCTGCCGCGGCCACTTCAAAGCGATAGCTGCCGGGCGCCAGATCACGGTAACGCACACTCATCTCGTGTGAGCTCTCCCAATCCGATTGCCGGTCTCCAATTAACCGGTAACGGATCGCGACATCGTGCATATTCCTGAACGAGAGCATGGCCATCGAAATCGCCAGCGCACCAGAGCTCCATTTGACTTCGGCCCCGTTGTTGATTGCAACCGTGCCGTAGGTCACCTGGGAGAATACCGGGGCGGGCGGCGAACCAGCGGTAGCGGTCTGAGGCGAGATCAGGTGGCTTAGGCCGCCCGATGTGCCAATCCACATGCTGCCGTCTTTATCTTCATCGAGCGCAAAGCTATCGGTGTCGTTCCAGATTAGCCCGTCGTCCTCTGTGAAGCTGCGCCAGCTGTGGCCATCGAAGACGCTCACGCCCTCGTCCTGGCCCACCCACACCCAACCGCGATGATCGACCACCAGCGAGACCAACTCTTCCGAAAGAAGGGGCGGACGGCCAAAATGCTCCGCCTTAACGACCCGGTACCCGCTTACCTGCAACCGCATCAGGTCCTGGGATGGCCCAGCGATCCAGACATTCCCCTTCGAATCCACGGCAACCAGGTCAGGCTTCGCGCCGGATTGTCCCGGATCGATCCGGTGCCAGCCGCTCCCATCGCGCATGAAGAGACCTTGGTCAGAGGTCAACCACAGCTTTCCCGACGAATCCAGGTTCAAATCGGTCACGCGCTGGTGCGGATTGACGAAGGCCGCATCCTCAACCAGGCGCGGTTGGGGGTTGAACCCATCCAGACTGACCAAGAATAGTCCGCTACTGGTAGCCACCCAGAGGCGATGTGCACCGTCGGCCTGGATGCCGTAAACCTCTGGCAGCTTCCATTGGGCTCCCATCAGCGTGTAGGGATCGATGCGGGTCAGACTGCCCGCCATGCTGCCCATCCAGATGGCTCCGTCTGAAGTCACTTCCAGCGATCCAGCGCGGGCGGTCTGAATGGCGGACGCCCGCCACGGTCTTGGAGTGCTTCCACCGGCGGGAATATAGTCCAGCCCTGACTCCGTGGCGATCCACAATCGGCCCTGGTGGTCGCGCGTCGATGCCCAGATCAGGTCGTCGCTCAAACCGTCGGCGGCGGTGTAGCCCTCCCAGCGGTCCTGACCCACCCAGCGTCGCAGTCCGTGACCCACGACTCCCATCCACACTGAGCCTTCGCGATCTACAAACAGGTTCTGGATTTCGAACCGGGAAAGACCGTTGCGCTCGGTGACCATGCGCCAATGGTCCTTTTCCCACAATCCGAGGTCTGAACCTTGCGAAGTGAGGATGCGGCCCTGTTCATCTTCGGCCAAGGCGGGGTAGGCCTCAGAAAGGACTGGACCAGGAAGATCGTGGAGCAGAAAGCGGCTCCCGTCCGGCAGCAACTCGCCCGCATGAGCGTGGCCCCGGAGCCAGATATGCCCGTTACGCGCTAACAGCAGGCTTTGCCAGCGATCCTGGGGAAGCCCCAGCGAATCGCGCATCCGCGTGGTCCTGCCGTTCGCCAGCCGGCACAGGTCATCGTCGCACCCATACCACAGTGCACCATCGGCACCGTATAACACACTCCAGATAGTGTCGCCATCCAGGTTCATGGGCTGGGCTATCCATCTGTCGGTAGCCACGCGCCGGAACAGATAGGCCCCGTTCCCCGCCGCGGTCACCACTTGGCCTGAACTGTTCGCTGTGAACGCCGACCCAGCCTGGTGCGAAAATTCGTGTATCGACGCCTGAGACTGCATCGCGGCAAACCGGCCGTCGCTCCGCTGAAAGTAGATGCCTTCGGCCGTTCCTACCCAGAGAGTTCCATCGGGAGCGACAAAGAGATTACCGATGATGCGTTCGGGCAGTCCCTCTGCCGCGTCGTAGCGGCTAAACTGGCTGCCATCGTAGCGGTAAAGTCCGTTCTGCGTGCCTACCCAAAGGTATCCTGTGCGGTCCTGCGCCAGGCAGGTGATGTTCAGGTTGCCCAACCCGTTGCTGTACTCGCGAAAACTGTAGCGCTGTGCCGCGGACACCAGCGATGCCAGGCAGCACACCGCAAACAAGGCAAGAACTCGCCTCAGTGCACTACCCGGATTGAATCGGTCAGTTCGCATTGCCCGGTCTCTTAGCGCGCCTGCATCAACGTGTGAATCCTTGGCAGCCACCCTTGCTTTGCTGTTTCAATCTGAGCGCGCGAGGCCATGCAAGAGTGGCGACTTCTGGATTCGGTTCCCTCACTATAAACTGAGTCCGCCCCTGCGGACATGCAACTTTGGTCTAAAGTAATGTTACGAAGAGGGTTGCCGGACGAGGGCAACAAGTTGGTTCTGGCGCTTTCGCATCTGCTCAATCGCAGACCAGCGCGGCTTGGGGAAAGGGCGCAAAGCCTACGCTTTCAGGGTGCGGAAGTGCATCGTTCTCGCTCTCCGACTGCGTCTGGAAGAATTTGTCTACCTGAGTGAGCACTTCCGGACCGGTGCGACTTTGGTAAATGGCTGCGCGCAGTTTTGCGCCACCCGGCACGCCATGAGTGAACCAGGTGGCGAACTGCTTCATTTTGCCGGCGGTCTCGCCCATGCGAGCGTCGCGGGGCAGGTCCTTTGTAGCTTCGGCCTCGTCCAGGAGCATTTGAAAATACGCACGAATCATCCGGTAGCGGTCCTCCACCGTGGGGTGCACATAGCTGCCGGCCGCAGTGTATTGGGCGATCTGCCTGAAAATCCAAGGGTTCGAGGGCGCGGCCCGTCCGATCATCACAGCATCGCATCCGGTTTGCGCCACCATGGCTGCCGCATCCTCAGGGGTACGGATGTCGCCGTTTCCGATTACCGGAATGGCGACCGCCTGCTTTACAGCGGCAATCCACCCCCACTGCGCCTGACCCGAGTAGCCCTGTTCGCGAGTTCGGGCGTGCAGTGCCACCGCATCGAGCCCTTCTTCCTGGGCCATGCGGGCCAGTTCCACGCACACGATCTGGCTGTCGTTCCAGCCCGTCCGGAACTTGACGGTGAAGGGAATGGTGACCGCCTTGCGCAGGGCGCGAAAGATCTCGCCGATGCGGGGCAGGTCTCGCAAGAGGCCCGAGCCGCCGTTGCAGCCCACTACCCGTTTGGCCGGGCAGCCGAGATTCAGGTCCACCAGGTCGAAACCCGTATCCTGCACAATCCGCGCAGCCTGGGCCAGTGTTTCAGGGTTTGACCCAAACAATTGCGCGCCGATGGGGTGCTCGTCGTCGTAGAAGGCAAGGTAGCGCCGCCGCTTGGACTCGCGCATGCGCGACAAGCCATCGGCAGAGGTGAATTCCGTCATCAGCAGCCCGCAGCCCGACTGGCGGTTGGTAACGTCCGAGTCGATCGCGGCTAGGTCCGAGGCCAGGTCCGGATTTCGGACGGCTTCGGGGATAGCAGCCGGGTTTGCATTGGTGCTGAACAGGCTGGCATGACGAATGAAGCGCCGGAAGACCGTGTCCGTAACTCCGGCCATGGGCGCCAACACCGTGGCTGGCGACACCACGACCGGCCCCAAGCGCACCTCAGCCGGTACCCGCGCCTCGGCGGGCATCTGGTGCTCCCTGGGGTTGTCCCAGTCCTTCTTTACAGTGAAGCCTTTGCCAGCCATAAGTGCAGTCTTTAGTGCCCACTTCCCACAGAAGAACTACCCCTAACGAACGTGGGCCTCCGCTGTGGCGGAGGCCCCATGGTACCAGCCGCTGGCCGCGGCGAAGTTACTTGGCGGGCGCTACCACGCCGGCCTTTGCATACTTGCGGCGGAAGCGCTCCACACGGCCCGCCGTGTCCACCAGTCTCTGCTTGCCGGTAAAGAACGGGTGGCAAACCGAGCAGATTTCCACGTGAATGTCGCCCTTGTGGGTCGAACGGGTCTCAAAGTTGTTTCCGCAGGCGCACATCACGCGCACCGCAGCGTAATTGGGATGAATCTTTTCCTTGGGCATCTCTCGAAGACAGACCTTTCCTGCAATGAATCTATTGTAGGTGGAAACTGGCGGTTGCGCAATGGAACGATGGATGGGTTCGGCGAGGAGAGAAGAGGGAAACAGGTGGCCGTGGAGTGGGAAAATGCCGGTCCCGGTCCGGTCATTTTGCTCGCGACCCTGAAACTGGAAACGATCTAATGGAGCTTGACAACAAAACTGTGAAAAGGGCTTGGAACGGCCGGTGAGGGGGACGAGGCCGCCTACCTTTTGCCCGGCCACCCCGCGGGCGCGAGAACGAGGGCACCCATCTATGTGGCTGGGCCAGGCAAAAGATCCACGCGCCGTCGAACCGTTGATCGCAACGTTGAAGGATGAATTTGGCATAGTCCGGGCAGCGGCTGAGGGCGCGCTGCCTCGTTCAGGTCTGGCTGGATGTTGGGTCAGGCGAAATGCTAACCCACCCTTTGGTCCAGTGCTGACCAGCCGGATACATCGCCGGCGCTGGAAACTTCCACTTCAGAATCCCACGCGAACGGTGATTATTTCGAAAGGTTTCACGGGCACAATTACCTTTGTTTCCTTGATCGCAAATGATCGCGAAGGTACGAACTTATCCCATTCCATCATGTCGGTTTCATTCGCTGTCCGTGGACTGCGAGTGAAGTTGAGAACGGCGTTCGTGGTTTTTCCCTCGGTCTCATACAGCCGGACGATGTACTCGTTTGTATCCTCTGCTTTCTTAACCGATTCCACTGTGACGCTCGATGGGGCTACGTCGAGCACACTATAAGAGGTCGCAAGCTGTCCGGCATGGGAGAGTTCTGACTTTGCCAAAAGTGGTTCGTTGAACTCAGCTGCCCGCCGGGTAGCGTTGGCGTCCTGCCAGGCGCCGCGATGAGGAACGAGTGCGTATTTGATGTGGTGGATGCCCACGATCGGGTCGTCAGATTGGTCTGACCACGTCTCGGGCGTCCCTGGGTACCCGCGGCGCGGACCGCGAATCAGGCTCATGCGCAGCGTGTTCTCTTCGTACGAAAATCCATACTTCGTATCGTTGAGCAAAGCCACCCCGTAATCACCGGTCTGGTTGCTGACGTCCGCCCAGCGTTGCCCGGCCACTTCGGTTTTTGTGCGATCGGCGATTTCCCATCCTCGCGGAGGCGCTGTCAGCCGGATGCCCGGGTCCTCTTTCAATGTGTAATCGAATCGCTGAATGGCACCATAGGGAATTTCGTAAGTCGCGTAAACACTCTTGAGATTGACCGGGAAAGCTACTTTGGCGAAGCGATACTTTTCATGCCAGTCGACACTGAGTTCGAAATCCACGCGATCCATGTGGCTGTAGAGAACGATATTCTGAACGAACGTTGATTCGCCGAAGGACTTCTTCACTTGCACGACCGTACGGATCGGTCCGGTTTCGACTACTTTGACACTCTCGGCTTTTTCCAGCTTGTTATCCGCACCAAGATAGATATTCCACGCCGGCTCGCCGTCAGGGGCATTCGCAGGTTTGTCTTCCCAGACTTCCAACGCCGCGCCAGGATTGTCCTCACGCAGGAAGTTTGTTTCCATACCTTTCTTCTTCAATGACTTCACGTTGCCGGAGTCGGGATCAATGACAACTTCAATTTGGCTGTTTGCCAACGTGAGCCCCGAGACCACGAGGTCACTGGCAAACCCGGGCTGCTCTTGGCTGGCCACAACGCGATACTCCTTATACCCCATTCCCGGCACTTCTTCGGCAAGAAACAGTGCTTTCGCCGTCCCGCCTTCTCCCTCTAACTGGTAGGGCACGGCGTGTCCAGCGGGATCAACAATGTTGAAATGCTTGAACCCGGCAAAATACACCGCATCCAAGGAAACGATGCCGGTTCTTTGCCACGGCAAGGAGTTAAAGATCAGGGCGGCATGTCCCTCTCCCTGAGTGTTCACCTGCCTGGCAATGGTGGAGAGAGCTGAGTTCAGTATTTTTCCGCCTGCATACTTGATGTCGCCATAATCCGTCGCGGCATCGCGGTAGACTTCGGCAATCGAGGTACCATCGATGTTGTCGTGGACCTGTCCGAAGAGCACTTTCTCCCACAATTGCTGGAGGCTTTCCTGGGGGTAGGGCTGGCCAAATTGCGAGGCGAGCAAGGAGAATTTTTCCGCGTTCATAAGCAACACTTCGCACTGGCGATTGTCGCGCTTTACCTGCGAGTCAGTTGTGAAGGTTCCGCGATGGGTCTTAACGTAGAGTTCATCGTCCACCACGGGGAGACCCTTGCTCAACGGGAGCGCTTGGATTTCATGGAAGTAATCCAGAGCTTTGGTGAAGCGGACGGTGGGGAAGTTGGGGTCGTGCATCAGCGTCACCGCGCGATCCATCATATCGGGCATGGGGCCTCCCCCATGATCGCCCTTCCCATACAGAATTAAGAGCTTGTCTACGTGGTCCGTCGTCTCTAGGGTTTTCAGGTATTCCAACATCTGCTTGGGGTCAACCGGCTGGGAGTAGTCACCCACTGTGTGGAAGGCTAGAACCCGCGAGCCGTCCGGACCTTCCCACCAAAAGAGGTGATAAGGGAAGGGGATGGGCGGGTTGTTGCGTTCGACTTGCCATTTCAGCTTGTGCGTTACGAAATAGTCGATCCCGCTTTTACGGTAAATTTGGGGCAAGTTCCAATTGAAGCCGAAGGAGTCCGGCAGCCAGCCGATCTTGACGTCAACGCCGAACTTTTGTTTGAAGTATCGCTTCGCGTAGAGGTGCTGGCGCACCAGGGACTCGCCACTGGGAATGTTGGTGTCGTGTTCGGTCCACGAACCGCCCACAACCTCCCATTCACCTGCGGCAATTTTTTGAGAGATTTGCGTGAATAAATCCGGATAATAGCGTTCTGTCCACTGATAGGCCTGGGCGGCACTTTGTGCGTAGATCATGCCCGGATGGTCTTGTGCCATCTTGAAAACGCTCTCAATCGTCCGCGGGTAGACCTCATGAATTGTTTCACTACGGGGCCACAGCCAGGAGAGGTCGGTGTGGGCGTATCCCACCAGGTCAATCTCCCCTTTAGGCTTGGTTTGTCCGGCCATGCTCGCGGTCAAGAAGACCAGGACTCCCGCGAGCACAACCGGCAACCGCAACAGCGATCGTCCTATGCAGCGCAAGCGGCTTGCCTGGTGTGCGTTGGCGTACAAACCACCCGGGCAGGAGTTCGCGGATTGTTCTTCCATTCCTACCCCCATCTCCACACTGGTCATAAACAACATTTCACGCCCCCCTTCATGGCCTGCCCAATCCCCTCTACAAGTGAAGAGTTAGTGTAGCGCGGAGAGCGGTTGAGCTGTCTCGCCGCTGTAGTCGTTCCTGGTGATTTCGCAGTATGCTCGCACCCACTATATTTCTCATGCGCAAGGCAGTCAGTCCTCCGTGGTCAAATTCGTTGACGCTTTCTTCAATCTGACGCCACTCGGTCTGTTGCCGGACGAACTGAAAGCGCGCGAGATCGGCGAAGAAGAATTCGGGCAGAAGGATCTTGGGCCTGAGGATGCGCTGACCCCGGGAATCTCGGATCTGCTGGATGCGTTCAGTCCGCCGCGGCTGATCGGGAGCAAACGTGAGCTTCCAGCATCCTATGTAACGGTGCCCGGGACGCTGATCAGCAGTCTGCCGCTAGCGAGCGGGTACGGTTGCAAGGACCTGGGAATCACCACTACAGACATCCTGCAAGGAATCGCGAACACAATTCCCGCGGACTTTAATCCGCGGCCTAACACCAACCTCAACCCGTAACGGATTTCAGAATCGGCCGGGCGTTCGTTGCCAGGCCGATTCGGCGCATACGGGGCATGAAATGCCAGATGACCGACGCGTTTGATCTTAGCCAGAAGAAATGGACCTTCAAGGCCGTGCCGTCGGGCTTGCTGGCTTCAACAACGCTGCCCATTCAAAAGAGTGCCTATGACGACGCGGCTTTGATTAACCATCTTGAGCCGCTTCACAACTCGGCATGGTGGGCAGAGTAGGCCAAGGGCATGGATTTCTAAGTCGAAGACCAGCTCGACTCGGCAAAATGCAGCCGCATTCTTTGGACTGGAACGATGGGCGACATGCCTTATCCGACTACGCGCAGCGGGCTTGATCTGCGGACCAACCGCGGCGAATTGTTGAGGAACTTCCAAGAGCGCAAGGCTGCACAGCGGCGGCCCTCGGAGAATAACCGGAAGGCTTCGTCCACGACCGAGGCAAATGTATCATCCATGTAATGCCTGAGCAGAGATGGGGGCAGGGCGTTGCACAGCCTGCCTCCGCTCATGCACGAGGTGCAAGCAGGCTCGTTGTGAGGCCAAAATGAGATTCGCTCATCCTATTACTTCAATGTCTTCTCTATTTACGCTCGGAGCGGCTGCTTTGCTGCTCATTTGTTTCGCAACTCAGGGGCTGGCACAGATAGACCGTACCGGCTTGAACGGCACCGTCACCGATTCCGCCGGCGGAGTCATCCCGGGCGTTCACGTCGTGGTTTACATGCCGGACACCGGTTCGATTCGTGAGACCGACACTTCGCGTGCCGGAACATACGAAGTTCCCGAACTCCCGATTGGGAGCTATACGGTCACCTTCACGGGCAACGGCTTCGCAACACTGACTTTCAATCAAGTGATCCAGATGCTGGGGCAGACACGCACGCTCGATGCGGTGATGCGGGTTGCCACGGCCACGCAGCGAATCAGCGTTTCCAGCATAGCCCCGC
Source organism: Acidobacteriaceae bacterium (assembly GCA_003165075.1). Taxonomy (GTDB): domain Bacteria; phylum Acidobacteriota; class Terriglobia; order Terriglobales; family Acidobacteriaceae; genus Telmatobacter. The sequence continues at coordinate 13,535 of PLSM01000176.1, forward strand.
AACTCGACGAGACGACCGACTCGCTCGGCTCCCGCACAGAGGCGAAGCAGGTAGACGATCTGCCACTGAACGGGAGAAATTGGTCCACCCTGACAGCACTTGCACCTGGCGCGGTCGACACCGGCGGAAGCAACCAGCGCAGCATTCGCTTTGCCGGCCGAGGACTCGACGACAACAACTTCACCTACGACGGCATCGACGCGACCAATATTGTCAATCAGGCACAGCAGCCCTTTGTCAGGATCGCCATTTCCACAGATGCCATCCAGGAGTTCCGCATCGACACCATGCTCTTCACAGCGGAAAACGGAAGCACGCCGGGTGGCCAGGTGGCCGTAGCCTCGAAGTCGGGTTCGAACACGCTGCATGGCGATCTGTTCGAGTTCCTCCGCAACGATGTCTTCGACGCCCGTGAGCCCATTCTCCGTGTCAGACTTCCATTTCGCCTTAACCAATTCGGAGGGGGCATGGGTGGAAAGATCATCCGCGACCGAAGCTTTTTCTTCTTCACTTACGAAGGGTTGCGTCAAACGTATGGCCAGCCGCTGCTGGGTTATGTTCCAAGCCCAACGTTCGGGGCTCAGGTGGCTGCCGCAAATCCGCTGCTGGCGCCGATCATCGCCGCTTATCCCACTACAGGATTAACATCCGTTGCAGGAAATCCGGATGAAAGCGAGTTTGCCGGGTCCGGACGTCAGCTAGACCACGAGGACTCCGCCATGCTGCGGCTGGATCACCGCTTTTCGCCGGCCGACACAGCATACCTGCGCTTCAACTTCGATACCGCTTACAGCGATGCGCCAATCGCCGAAGGCGGGAGCTATTTGAACGACAGGCAACTGATTACTTCCCGTCCCGTCAATGGCGAACTCGAAGCGATGCACATCTTCTCAGCGCGGCTGGTGAATGAACTAAAGTTCGGTTTCAATCGCGGCAACGTCTACACCACCAACCAGGGAGTCACCAACATCCCTTACACGATCGCCGTCTCAGGATTCACGACGCTCGCCGGGAACCAAATGAAGATCGGCGTGGGGAATTCGTTCTCTTATATCGATAACCTCACGATGGTCCGCGGGGCTCACACGCTCAAACTCGGCGCGGAGATTCGCCGCATCCAACTCAACCAGGGCAATACGCCGTCGGGAGCTATTGCTTATTCGTCGACTGCCAGCTTCCTGGCGAACTCTGTCAGCTCTGCCTCCTACGCTGCGGAGTTGCCCGTGAATGGACTGCGCAAAACAGAGGCCTACTCCTATGCTGAAGACGAGTGGAAAGTCCGACCCAATTTCACGCTGAACCTGGGTGTCCGCTATTCCTTCTACAGCGTGTTCAGTGAAGTCAATGGCAAGGCCATCCCCTTCGACTTCTCTACCTGCGGTGCGGTGGGCTTCTGCGGAGCGGGCGCCAGCTTCGGCAATCCCAACACGCTCGATGTGGATCCGCGCGTTTCTGTTACCTGGGCTCCCGCCGCATTGCACAGCAAGACGATCATGCGCAGCGGTTTCGGCCTCTACCACGGCGATGGTCAGTTGGACGATCAGAATCTGCCCATCAACAATGAGGTCGGCCGCTATTCCTTGAGCGCCAAGACAATCCCGAATCTCTCCTACCCCGTCACTCCGTTCCTGAACGGCCCTGGCACCGTTTCGCCACGGGACATGGATCGGAATCGCAAAGACATGTATGTCAGCCAGTGGGGATTCTCGGTACAGCAGGCTCTTCCACGCAACTTCGTCGGCACACTTTCCTATGTAGGCAGCAAGGGCACTTATTTGTTGACTACTTCGTATCTGAACCTCATCGATCCTGTCACCGGCGTGCGCCCCAATGCGAACTTTGGCCAGGTCGAGTACCGCGGAAATATCAACAACAGTTCTTATCAGGGTTTTGTCGCCAGTCTTCAGCGCAGCTTTTCGCACGGATTGCTCGTGTCGGCCAACTACACCTATTCCCACGAAATCGACCAGGACGCCGCGGGTGGCGGCGATTCGGATTTCCCAGAGAATCCCGCCTGCCTGGCTTGCGAGCGCGCTGCAGGGGACTTCGATGTACGGCATGTATTGAATGCCAGTACCGTCTACGATCTTCCCTTCGGCCCCGGACGAGAATTCCTTTCCCGACCGGGAATCACAAGCGCGATCTTCGGCCGCTGGAGTTTGACCGACATCGTCGCGGCCCGCACCGGCCTGCCGATCAACGTTGCCGTAGACCGCTCAAGCTCATCGGTGGCCACTGGTTACACGACCAATCAGCGACCCAATCTGGTTCCGGGTGTTTCTCTCACCCCTCCGGGCGGAAAGTCGATTGGGAACTGGATCAATATTGCGGCCTTCGCTCCAGTCATAGGATCGGGGTATGGCAACGAGCCGCGGAATGTGGGCCGCGGTCCGAATCTTTGGCAGACCGATCTGGGGGTCGCCAAACGCATTCCGCTCTCAGAGCAAGCGCAACTCCAGTTCCGGGGCGAGTTCTTCAACCTGTTCAATCGCGCACAATACGGACAGCCACAGGCCGATTGGTCGTCATCGACATTCGGGCAGATCATCACTACTGCGAACACGACCCCAATTGGAACCGGGACGCCACGCGAGATACAGTTCGCTTTGCGTCTGCAGTTCTGAAATCGTTTCAGGGTTGTAGAGATGCGCACGGCGCGACTAGATGATCGAACCGGTGGGGCTTGCGGCTCAAGGCACAGGGATTCTATTGCACATGATGCGTGAACTCACAGGAGTGTGGCTTTGCTCATGAGGTGAGAGTGCGCATTCCGATCCTTCCACCCAGATGTCCTGTGTGATGGAGGTCATTAACGCAATCTGAGTGTCACGACTGCAACCGAATCAGGCGGCATTTGAAAGGAACACGTTTCATCGCAATGGATCGTCATCGTTACGGGGTGAACTGCGTCGGGTTGCGCAAAGTCGTTCCTGCTATCTGGCCTGGGCCCGGTCAGCAGAGTCTCTTCAGCCTCTGCATTGGCTCGTTTGCCGTGAAGCGCAATTGTGGTTCGCAGAGATAAAGCTGGATCCGCATTCGAAAGCTTTACGAAAACGCTCTTACCGTCTTCGGAGCGAGTAGCAACAGCATCCAACGCGGGTACTGTTTGCTTCGATTCCGGTTCACTGAGGTTCGGCGATTCCACAACGGTGGCAAGGCGGTCCGTTCCGAGGTGGCTACTGTACATTCGGATGGTGTAGTACTGCGGCGTCACATAGACTCCATCACGGCTCGCCTGAATAATCCCCCCAACCCAACCATCCAGCAAATCGGAGATCGAAGTCATGCTGACCTGTTCGCCCGAACGTTCAAAGGCATTCATCATGCGCGATGCAAACACCGCGCCTTCCATCGATTGGATGACTGTTGACGGATAGAAGAGATTCCATTCATTGACGACGAATGGCACAGGATGATCCGGCAGAAGCTGCTGGATAAGTGCATGCATTTCCTTATAGCGTGCTTCAAACTCTAACGGACGCGCCATCAACGTTGTCCGGTTATTCCGGTTATCGCTCCGACTCGTGTAGTCATGCACTGCCAGGTAATTGATGTCCCTGCCAAAGATTCGCAGTACCGCGCTATTCCATTGCCTCGCATCGGGCATTGAACTCTCTCCAACAGCAATGAGTTGAATACCTGGGTCTACGGCGCGCATTGCCTCAGCGTATCGCTTTGCATTCTTCGCATAGGTTTCCGCATCCGCGTGGCCCCGTACCCAATCGCCATAGACCTCATTGCCCAGTTCCCAGAGGGTCACGTGATAGGGCTCCGGATGTCCGTTGGCCGCACGCATGGATCCGTATTTTGATGTGGCCGGTCCATTGACGTACTCGACCCAATGCGCTGCTTCTTCAGCAGTGGCGCCCGCTCCCTCGACATTCACGGTAATCGATGGCTGAGCGCCGATCTGACGGCAGAATTCGATATACTCATCGGTGCCAAAGTCGCTTGGCTCTATCGCATTACTCCAAGAAACATTCGTCCAAACCGGCCGCTGATCCCTGGGGCCGATTCCCCATTCCCAGTGGTAGTCCTGGGCAACATTCCCCCCAGGCCAGCGAACGAATGATGGCCGTAACTGTTGAATCTTTGTCATTACTTCGGGGCGAACACCTCCAACCGCATCCGCCGGCATCAATGAGGCATCGTCCATCCACAATGAACCAGAGCCATCAAACAGAATGCTCAACTTTGCGTGGCGATCGGAACTCGTTGGATGCAAGCGAAATTCATACTTCCTCCAGTCTCCTGCGATATCCTCAATACGCGCCGATGCATAAGTTGAGCCGCCAGTTACATCCTCCTCCAAAGCGACAGTAATGGTTCCGCGATACCGACCTGGAAGATCGGGAACCTTGAGCCATAAATAGCCAACATATTCGGTATCCTGACGCACGCTGAGGTTACCTTGCGAGAGACCCCGGCGAGTGTCGAACGTGTCCTGAGCCGTAAGAGTCACGCGCAGCGAATGCTCCGGTTTGCCGGTGGCTTGGTTCGTTGCCGGATATGCCGCATCGGTCGTTCGCTCGAAATGGATTACACCCGCGCTGTCGTTGCGTTCATCTGGCTCGAGATTCCAACCGCGCGGAAGGCCGAGAGAATCAGTAGGCTCTTCGAGGCTGCGGTCATGCAACATTTCAGCGTAGAGGCCATACTTCACGTCCCAAGCCATCATTTCCATAAAGGCTCCATAGAGGTTGGGATTTTGATGGCCAACGACTTGATTCGCATCGACTATGATGGTCGCGGATGAACTTTGACCCGTTTGGCCACTGGCAGCGAATGCGCACAAAAGGAAAGGAACCGCCATACTTATACCAAAGTGTCTGCAAAAAGTGAGTATGGACGTATGCCTGCATTGAGCTACCCGCTCGGTATGAAGATCGACTCTTGACATTCAGCTCTCCCGGGAACAGTAGCAATCCTATCAATGTCACACCCTGCATTGCGTGATTGCTCTCGCCTTAACCAGGCGTACAACTGCTGAGTCTTGTCCGCGACCGGGCATAAAGTCACCCTCGCGCCGCCGGGCATAGGGCGTGGGCTAAAACTGCTCCTGAGCCCAGGCCTCTTCTTTCAGAGTTCCAGATTTTCGAGCCTCCGGCGCCCGCGCCTGCGAAGATAGGAAGACGTACCTGGTGCGGGGAACCGCCGTCCAAGGAAAACAACTCGCGATGCGTCGTGTTGCGCTTATCTACAACCCGGCTTCAGGACAATACTCCACACGCCGCGCTGCGGTTGTCAGTGAAGTGCTTGACGTGCTCCGTGAGGCAGGCGTTGAGGCCGAAGCGCTGGAAACGTATGCGCCCGGCAGTGCCGAAGCCCTTGCGCGGGATGCGGTGAAGCGGGGATGCGACACAATTCTTGCCGCTGGCGGCGATGGAACCGTACACGAAATTCTGCAATGCCTGGTAGGGACGGCGGTCGCGCTGGGAGTCCTGCCGCTGGGCACTGCCAATGCGCTGGCACAAGACCTGGGCCTTGGCACTTCCCCGAAAAGAGCGATACGCATCCTGCTGGCAGCCGTTCCCATGCAGGTGCCCGTGGGCCGCATCTTCTACGACGACAGCGCGGGCAAGGCGGCTTCGCGCTATTTTACGGTTGCGGCCGGTATTGGCGCCGACGCGCTGCTGATGTCGCGGCTGGACGCGGGCATGAAGCGCCGGTTCGGCTATGTGCTTTACCTGGTGGAAGCCTTCCGCATATGGGCGACGAACCCCTTTCCGCTTTTCGAAGCGGCATTCATGTGCAATGGAAGTAATGTCCCCAAGGTAGAACAGGTTTCGCAGCTTCTGGCGGTACGGGTTCGCTCCTTCGGGGGCGTACTGCGGAATCTGGCTCCCGGCGCAACCTTGCACGATGGCAGGCTTCACCTTTTGGCCTTCAAGACGCGGAGCCGCCTGCGCTACCTCAGCTTTCTTCTGGCGGTCTTGGCTGGACGCCACACATTTGCCCGTGATATCGAACTGGTGGAAGCCACCTCAGTGGACTGCCGCGCGTGCAAAGGTTCGCCCGCGCCTGTCTACGTCGAGGCCGACGGAGAGGTACTGGGTGCACTGCCGGTCCGGATCGAAGTGGCGCCCCAGTCCCTGACCTTGCTCATTCCTTCCGGAGCCCGTCCGTAGACTTCTGCGTACTTTCTCACTTCTGTTCGCTGGCCATCCGTTGCGTATGGCGATCATGCGATTGCCATAATTTGCACTTCCGCTTGTCCGGCTGCAATCATGACTGCGAAGTTTTTTGAGCGGAGGCGCTCGTTATGAACACGTATGCATTTATTCCATTCGTCGCATTGGCGGCAACTTCCATGAGCCTATTGGCCCAGCAGCCCGCATGGCAGCCGGCCCCGGGCCATTTGACTTTGCCGCTTTGGCCAGGGGTCGCCCCAGGCGCGCCGGCAAACCCGCCCGCCGAGGTGGACACCACGACGGCCAAGGACAACCTGATCGCGGGCAGGCCGCTGGTTCGTCTGGGCAATGTATCTAACCCGACGCTCACGGTCTATTCGCCGAAGGGAAAGAACACGGGCGCCGCCGTGATGGTTTTCCCCGGGGGAGGCTACCAGATTCTGGCCATCGACCTGGAAGGCTCTGAAGTGTGCGATTGGCTCAACTCGGCGGGAATTACATGTGTGCTGGTAAAGTACCGCGTACCCAACACTGGGCCGTATCCTAAGTCCCCGGCCGCTCTGCAGGACGCACAGCGCGCCCTCGGCATGGTGCGCCAGCATGCAGCCGAGTGGCATGTCGATCCCAATCGCGTGGGCGTTCTGGGCTTCTCTGCCGGAGCGCATCTTGCCGCTGCACTCAGCACCCACTTTGAGCAGCGCCTTTATGATTCCGTGGATGCCGCCGACCAGTTGAGTTGCCGTCCGGACTTTGCCGTGATCGTCTACCCTGGCTATTTGGCCCTGGAAGACCAGGGCATGGCGCCGAATGCAGACATTCACCCCACGGCGCAGACTCCGCCCTCATTTATTGTGCAGGCCGAGGACGATCCGGTGCATGTGGAGAATGCGACGGTGTACTTTCTGCAATTGAAAAACGCCAAGGTCCCCGCCGAACTGCACATTTACGCACAGGGCGGTCATGGGTACGGATTGCGTCGCACCGAACTTCCGGTTACCACCTGGCCGCAAAGTGTAGAAATCTGGCTACACACCATCAAGGTGCTGCCGGTGTCGTAGAGGCTACAATCATTCCCATGCGAATGGCAGTTCTTACCGTCTCCGACCGGTGCTCCCAAGGCGTGGCCGCCGATACCGCGGGTCCAGCCGTGGTCGCTCTGCTCCGTCAGCATTGGCCGGAGGCGGAAATCCTGGTAGCACTGGTGCCGGACGACGTCGCCACGATCACCGCGCAACTCGAGAAGTGGTGCATTGACGGCGTGGCATTGGTGGTGACCACGGGTGGCACGGGCCTTGGACCTCGCGACCTCACTCCGGAGGCCACGCGGCGGGTGATCGATCGCGAAGCTCCGGGACTGGCCGAGGCGATGCGTGCCAAGTGCGCCGGACTCAATCCATTCGCCTGGCTCTCACGGGGGATCGCCGGCCTGAGGGGAAACACCCTCATCATCAATCTTCCCGGCAGCCGTCGCGGCGCCGAAGAGAGTCTCATGTCCATCCTTGAGTTGGTTGGGCACGGACTGGAGATTGCCGCCGGCGGCCAGAACCATCCCTGAGCGGATCGCTCGTTCGAGCTCTGCATCGGTGCTTCTCTGTCGTTATCCAAATTTGGGAAACGCTTTCCAGATCAGCGCTTTGTGCCCTCGTTTCCACGTGGAATCATGTCTGTGCCGGGTGTGTCTGAAACCTGCAAGATCCAACTTTCGCGCCATTTACAACCAGGAATGTCGCTGCGAACCTATTCGAGAAACACTCGGAAAGCTTACAATGACTTCACTCGTGAGCGAAGCAAGAAGTAGCGCATCCAACCGTCGCCGGACGGGGTCGGTCAGTATTCGTGACGTGGCACAACGTGCGGGCGTCTCTATTGCGACTGTCTCCAGGGCAGTGAACCGAATCCCCACCGTCAATGCAGAACTGGCCCGTCGCGTTTGGGAAGCCATTGATGAAGTGGGGTATTTGCCCAACACGCAAGCGCGCGCCCTGGTCTCAGGCCGCAGTAAAATGCTGGGTCTTATCGTCTCTGAGATCACCAATCCATTTTTCCCCGAGCTCGTCCAGGAATTCGAAAACCTGGCTGTCGCGCAGGGCTACGAGGTACTGATCGGCTCAACCAACTACGACCCGGCCCGCACTGAGAGCCTCATGCGGCGCTTGCTGCAGCGCAATGTGGACGGCGTTGCGGTAATGACTTTCGGCGTCGAAGAGGATCTGGTACAGCAACTGGTGGAGCGCGAGTTTCCTCTGGTCTTTGTGGATGCCGGCCCCGTCCTGCCGAATATTCACATCCTCAAGGTGGACTACGCAGAGGGAATCCGCCAGGGAGTGCAACATCTGGCAGCGCTTGGCCACCGCAGCATTGCCTTCATCAGCGGTCCATTGTCGCAACGCTCCCCGGCTGCGCGCCGCGACGCCTTTTTGAAATCCATGGCGGAGTTAGGGCTTATCGTTCCGCGCGAACACATCGTCGAAGGAGACCATACGATGGAGGGCGGTATGGGCGCCATCGAGAAGCTGCTCCTGCTGCACCAACTGCCCACGGCCATTATGTGCTCCAACGACATGACCGCCATTGGTGTTCTGCACGGGCTCTACCGAACCACACATAGGGTTCCCGACGACATTTCGGTGGTTGGTTTCGACGATATTCACCTTGCACAGTTCATGCTGCCGCCGCTCACCACTGTGCAAATGTCGTGCAAGGATCTGGCTAGAGCGGCTGTGGAGGCTCTGCGCGCCGGGATCGAAAGGGACCACCCCAAGGCCGCGCAGAAAGAGTGGAAGATTCCCACCCGTCTGGTGGTTCGGCAGTCTTCGTCCTTTCCACGCGGCAGCCTGCCCGCACTGATGAAAGGCACGGCCGGCAAGAGCAAACCCACCGGTGCGGATTAACCTTCGCCTTGAGCCGCATCCGGGCAGAGAGTGTCGACCGTCTCATTTCTCCTGCCCGAATTTCCAGGAGATGGACGCGCCCACCCACGACACCATGCGAACGCCGACGCTCTGTTCTAAGGTTCCGCAGTCGAAGTCGTTCGCAATGCCGTTTACGCCCCCCACGCAGTATGGTGTCATCCCCGGCTGCCAATTTGGAGCGAAGGTCTCTGTCGTCTGCCCCGTGTAACCCCGTCCCAGAAAGCCGCTCGCGCCCAATTCCAGTTGGCGGTTGAGGAATGGCCGCACCAAGGCAATCCGCGTTTCGCCCACTGGAATCGCCTCGAATCCGCCTGCGTCCAGTAATTTGTGCCCCACATACTCATACTCACTACGTGCGCGCAGTCCCATTGGCAGGCGGTCCAGCGTTGCAAATCCGTCGAAGATGGTGCGCGGCGCCTCGGGCGTAACAAGGCCGGTGCTGTCGTCGCGTGCATCAGCCTTCGAAAAGACCGCCTGCAGGGTGCCAAAGCTGAACTGATGCCGAAGACTGGCGGTGAGAAACTTCATCGTGCCCGGCCCCTCGTCCTCCGCCAAGCCATTGTCGGGATCAATCTTGGCCAGGGTGGCCGTGGTCGTGGTTCGGCCCAGCGTCACGCGCAGATTGGTTCCAGTGAATGTTTTTTCAAGCACCAGTTGTTCAGAGTGGGAACGCTCGAATGGCGCGGCCAACACTGCCTGTCCAAGCGCCGCAGTGCTTGCCGCGCTGATCCGAGGGTCGAGGGTAAAGTAGGCTTGGCCGATGCTCAGCGAGGCCGAGGGTAGCCAGTGTGCTGGTCCAGGGCCACCATTTGACGGAGCTGGCGACCAGGTGAGAGTGGCCTTGGGGTTTTCGAATCCTTTCCGTTCGTCGAAGGATGCGTCGGGCTTAAGCATGTCGCTATTTCTTATCTCAATCTCTTCATGCCGCAGTCCGGCATAGAAACGCAGATGTTTGCCAAGATCACCGTGCAAGGCGACGAAGGGCGCGAGGTCGCGGATGGTGATGTTGTTGGCCAGGACCTTAAGAAAGGGCCCGAAGACATGCGGGTTTCCCGAGAGGTAGTGATCCAGATTGTCGCGCCGGACATCGTCTTCGTTGTAGGCGAGGCCAACCAGCGCTTTTAGCCACGGAGTAAAACTGTGCGTCTCATTCGCCTGAGTGCCCTCTACGGTGCGGAACTCGCTTTGTCGAATCAACCCCTCGCCAAAGTTCGAAAACAGGGCAAGGTTGTAGCTGCGGAAGAAGCCGGAGAAGGAAACCTCGTCGCTCGTCCCGGCTTTCCAGTGGTCGTCCGCGGCCACTAATCCGGTATGCGTCTGGTCATTTTGCCGGGGGTCGACGGTGTCATTTACCACCTGTCCCAACCCTAGCGGAACCAGGTTTCCCTCGTGGGATGTTCCCCAATATCCAATCCCGAGCAGTGTTATTTCGTGTCTTTCGAAGTCGAAAACACGCATCGCATTCCACTTGTACTGCTGCCGGTGTTCCAAGGTCCTCATCAGCCCGTTACCGTAGCCGGTTTCGAGAGCTAGCCACTCTCTTTTCGAGGGGTCCTGAGGCGCGAGGCCGGCCGTCAAATCCAGATCGTGGTCATCGCCGGTGAGGGTGATGAAGCGTCTTAATTGCGGGCGCAGGGTATAGGTGGCCGCCGAATTCAGGGCATGGTTGCCCTCCAGCACATTGAAGGCCCCTCCGTCGGTCGCTACGCTACCCAGCGCCGCGGAGATGTAGATATTCGGGTCGGCGTAGCCGTTGCCATGAGCGTTGGCGGAGAGATTGTTTGAAACCAGATAGCCGCCTAACGCAATATATTGTGCAATTGGCTCGCCGTGGTCGCCGGCCACGCCGGGCACAAAGTACTGCGGCGCCTTGATGCCTCCTGCCGCGGTCTCGATAGGTTGTCCGGGAATCGAAATCGGTGCGCCAGGCCGTCCGGGGTTAGCATCGAGCAATTCCTCGCGCACCATCACTTTTTCTGAAGGATCGGGAGAGGCCAAATCCATTTCGCTCACGTCGGCCGAGACAGTCACTTCCTCGGCAATCGCTGAAACCTGCTCCAGGCGCAACGTCACGCTCGCGGCCGCATCGCTCAACTCCAGCGTGCGCGTGATTGGAGTAAACCCCGAGGCCCTGACTCGCGCTGAATAAGTGCCCCAGGCAGGCAGCGCAACCGTGAAACCACCGTCGCTTCCGGTCACGCCGCCCTGTCTCGCGCCGGTAATGGATTCGAACTCAATATGCGCAGCCGCCACCGGCCTTCCTGCCGGATCGACCACCGCACCGGAGACGCGCGGAACCCCCTCTTGCGCCGCCGCGACGGCGCAAATACAGGCTGCAAACAGGAGTATTACGAGTTTTAATTTCGTGCTACGAGGCTGCACGACTGTATCTCCGGTCCGGTAAATGCGCGCATCAGTGTTTATGGTTCTGCGGGTGTCCGTTTTTGACGTGGTGGTCCAGCGAATGCGCCGGAACGGTCATGACCAGGCGTCCATGCTGCACGCCCTTCAGGCTAATGAGCCGGCCGGCAAATTGCTCCACGTGTACCGACTTGCCGTGAACAATCAGCACCTCAAGGCAGGATTCATGGTCCAGGTGGGCATGGCTGGTGGAGACCACCAGTTCGTGGTGGGCGTGCTGCAACTCTGTCAGTTTCTCAGTTACTCCGTGGGCATGGTGGTCGTAGATAAGGGTGACCGTTCCAACTACCGTGGCGTCGGGCGCCGCAGTCTCTTCCGTCACCAGCCGGTCGCGAATCAGATCTCGAAAGGCTTCTGACCGGTTGGTGTAGCCCTGGCGGCCAATAGAGCGGTCAAACTGCTTGAGAAGATCGGAATCGAGCGCAATGCCGATTCTGCTCAGAATCCCCATACACACTCCTACTACTCAGGATCGACACTCCACGGGGAAATCACAGAGTAGCACGAATCAAAAAGTCATGCTACGCGCCTTCCCGTAGTCCGGGACAATGGGCGCGGTCCATATTCCCTCGCAGGCGCGACCGGGGCGGGAGACCTTTCCGGGCGCCGGGATGTGTGCGGTTCAATTTCGTGCAGTCAATATTCCATACCCTTTCCTGCAACGTGCAGGGCCGGATTGGTGTCTAATAATTGCGGTTGGGTTTCCCCCCAACGCGAGGTCACCTTATGCTCATCGGCAAACCGTCCGACATCCCCTCGTCGGCCATCACCCCCAAGGAACAATATCTGAATCGCCGCCGCTTCCTGCGTGGAGCCATCTCTGGCGCGGTGGCCGCGGGCGCCGCCGCCGTGGGCGCAGAACGGCTGGCTGAAGTGTTTTCGCCGCGTATCGGAGCGCTGGCCGGAACCAAACTAGAGACCGTGAAGAGCCCTTTGACCACCACCGGTGAAGAACTGACCCCCGAGGAGTACATCACCCACTACAACAACTTCTACGAGTTTGGTGTGGACAAGGACCAGCCAGCGAAAAACGCCGGCGCCCTGCCTATACGGCCCTGGACCATCAAGGTAGAAGGCAAGGTGGCGAAGCCTCTCACCTTCGACATAGACACCCTGCTGAAACTGCGCCCGCTTGAGGATCGCGTCTATCGCCATCGCTGCGTGGAGGCGTGGAGTATGGTCATCCCCTGGGTGGGCTACTCACTTTCGGAGTTCATCAAGCAGTGTCAGCCTCTGGCAAGCGCCAAATACGTCCAGTTCCTCTCCTACTATGACAAGAGGGTGGAGAAGTGGGCGTCGGAGTCGACGATTTCCTGGCCGTACTCTGAGGGGCTGCGCATGGACGAAGCCATGCATCCGCTGGCGCTTCTGACTTTTGGTCTCTACGGAGAGGTGCTGCCCAATCAAGATGGCGCGCCGGTGCGCATCGTGGTGCCGTGGAAGTATGGCTTCAAGTCTGCCAAGTCGATTGTGGCCGTTCGTTTCCTCGACAAACAGCCGTCTACTACCTGGAACGACCAGGCGCCCAACGAGTACGGCTTCTACTCCAACGTGAACCCCGAGGTGGATCACCCGCGCTGGAGCCAGAAGACCGAACGCCGCGTCGGGCTGCCTTTCTATTCGCAGCGCCGCACCACTCTCATGTTCAATGGCTACGGCGACCAGGTGGCGTCGCTCTATACAGGCATGAATCTGAAGAAGAATTTCTGAGGCACGCGGAGAAATCCAATTCAGAACGGAAAGCCATGAAGCGATCGACCCTCATCCTGCTCAAGACGCTCACCTGGGTGGCCTGTCTCTGGCCAGTTGGTCAGCTTGCCTGGGGCGCTGTAACCAACAGCCTGGGCGCAGACCCTACGGCCAGAATCGCGCTATCGACCGGCTATACGACGCTGATGCTTCTTACCATCACGCTGGCCATCACGCCCGTGCGCCGGCTCTCACCGGGGCTCGGCTGGTTGATCAAGTTTCGCCGGCTTCTTGGGCTGTTTGCATTCTTCTACGGATCGGTCCACATGGTGACCTACGTTGCGCTCTACGCTGCCTTCGACGTGAACGCCATGATGGCCGACATCGCCAAGCGGCGATTCATCACCATGGGTGTGGCTGCGTGGCTGCTGCTTGTGCCACTGGCGGCTACCTCGACCAACTGGGCGATCCGCAAGCTGGGCGGAAAGCGCTGGAACCGCCTGCACAAGCTGATATACGTAGCCGCTGTGTGCGGGGTTATTCACTATTGGTGGCAGGTAAAGTCCGGAGTCCTTGCACCGGCACCGTTCACGGTGGTCATTGCAGCGCTTCTGCTGGCGCGGCCCGTGCAGGGATGGCTGCAGAGACGCAAGGTCCAGGCAGTGGCGATGGACCAGGCCTCTTGACGAATAGTTTCGCGGCCAATGAGCGTGCCAAAACTGATCAATAAGTGCACTTCGCCGCTTCATCGGCGAAGGCTCTTAGCAATGGAATTCTGGCGTCAAAGAAGTGGTCAGAAGGACAAAGGATAAAACGTCCACCCTCGCCCGCCTCATTAAAACAGCGCTGGACCTCGGCTCTTGTGGCATCTTCGTCGCAGCCGGTAAAGAAATGCAGCTGGTCAAAGCCGCCGATCATGCATGCCCGCCCGCCAATTACCGCGTGCGCCCGGGCAAGATCCGCATCTCCTCCCATGCCCAAAGGCGTAAACGTCTCGATCGCGTCCACCTTCATATCCAGGGTGCGCTCGATCATGGGCATGATTTTTCCGCAGAGGTGATAGACAATGCGCTGACCGGCGCGGTGAGCGGCCTCAATCAGCGGTGCATCGTACGGACTCACAAAGCGGTCGAAAAGACGCGGCGAGATCACGCTGGCGGATGCGTCGCCGCCTCCCAACTCCAGCAAGTCGTACCGTGCTCCCTTCAGCGACTCGATGAAGCCCATCTTCCGCCGTTGCAGGATGCGGAGCAACGCGTGAACCCATTCGGGATCGTCGTGCGCCTCCATGATCAGGCGTTCCGTGCCCACAAGACACGCGGCGTCCTGCCAGCATCCCGGTTGCCCAAACACATCGAAGCAGCAGATATGCCCACGCACCATGCCGCGATCGCCAAACTCCGCGGCGGCTTGGTTCACCGCATCCACATCGCATTGCGGCGTGGTCATGTAAGCGCCGAGCAGGTCGATGTCGCGCTTTTGTTTGATAAGCGGTTCCAATACCCAGGAGGTGTACCCCGCATCGCCAATCAACATGCTGAGGGCGCCGCCGGGCGTTACAAACCGGTAGCGCGTCTGCCAAGAACCATCGACGATTGCGTCCTCGAAGAAGACGCGCCAGTCATCGTTCACCACGCGGCGGCTCTCAAGAAAGCCGGGCTCTCCCTGGATGGGGTCCACAATGTCACGCGAACCGGATGCGGGCCGGTGAGGCGTAGTCCACAGGATCGCGTCCAGACCAAACGTGCTAAAGAATTCCTGCCGAGACATCCCTGACAGGCATTTTTCAAGAAAGTATTCCATCACATGATGAGTTGTCACAGGCAGCCGGTCCGGCAAGGTACCGGTGAGAGCCGCAAGCAGACGTTCTCTCGAGGTCATCGCAATTCATCCCCAATGTGTGGCCCGTGCGTAAAGCCGTGTCTTTAGCACATCTCTTTCAACGAGCGCAGAGTTTCGACGGACTCCAGGCTTCAAACAAAGTCCATCCCGCGAACACTCCGCGGCCCGGCAGCAACCGGCAAGATGAATGAAAGTCGCATTCATAGTACCTTGTTTGCCAGACCGGCCAGGGACAGTGCTTCAGAAACCTCGCCCGCCTGACTTCCGAAGCGTTTCAAGACTCGTGGAATTGGAATGCCGCCTGCGCCACCGGCTGGTAACTCTTGCGGTGCAGTGGCGTTGGCCCCAACCGATTCAGGGCCTCCAAGTGCTCAGGGGAGCAGTAGCCCTTGTGGCGCGCCAGCCCGTAGCCGGGGAACTCACGGTCCAACTCCACCAGCAACCGGTCGCGGTGCACCTTGGCCAGCACGCTTGCGGCGGCAATCGAGAAGCTGGTGACGTCACCGCGGATCACGGCCTGCTGCGGGCAGGTCCAGTCGATCGTGTCGCGACCGTCAATGAGCAGGAAATCCGGACTTAACGCCAGTTGTTCCACGGCGAGGCGCATGGCCAGCAGCGAGGCGCGGCGAATGTTGATGCGATCGATGGTCTCGGCGTCGACCGCCGCAATGGCCCAGGCAACGGCGCTGCTGCGAATCTCGATGTCGAGTCTGACGCGGCTTTTCTCTGACAGCTTCTTCGAGTCGGTCAACCCCTGCAGGTGGCAGCCTTGCTTCAGAATGACTGCCGCAGCAACGACCGGCCCAAACATCGGCCCACGGCCCACTTCGTCGAGGCCGGCGATGCGCAGCGCTCCCCGCTCGCGCGCAGCTTCTTCCAGCGTCCAACCGCAAACCGGGGGCTTGATCATGCATTGAGTATAGAAAGCCGTGGCGCCCAACCGCTTGGACGTGACTGTCCTCTTCACCAATTCCCCGTGGAAAAAGTTGTATGCTCAAGACCGAGCAAGAGGGAGCCCGCGCAGCGTATGACAGAACTGATTGCGGTTCAGGGCGACATTACCACGCTCCAGGTGGACGCGATTGTGAATGCGGCCAACACGTCGCTGCTGGGGGGTGGCGGGGTGGACGGGGCGATCCATCGCGCGGCAGGGCCGGAGTTGTTTGCCGCCTGCGAAAAACTGAACGGCTGTGCGACGGGAGACGCCAAGGCGACACCGGGATTTCGGCTGCCGGCGAAATGGGTCTTTCACGCCGTCGGCCCCGTGTGGCAGGGCGGCGGACGGGGCGAAGATGAGTTGCTGGCCGGCTGCTATCGGCGCTGCCTGGAACTTGCGCGGCAGCACGAGGTGCGGTCGATGGCCTTTCCCGCCATCAGCACAGGCGTTTACCGGTTTCCGCCTGACCGCGCCGCCCGCATTGCCATCGAGACCGTCAGGACGCACGCGGAACGCAGCGGAGTGGAGACAGTGCACTTTGTCTGCTTTAACCGCGAGACACTCGACATCTATGTTCGCCTGCTCCGGAACTTCAGCCCACCCGTTGAGCGGTGATGCGCACTCAGGCAACTTTCAGCACCAGCTTGCCGAAATGGCTGGCGGCTTCCATGCGGGCTAGGACGGCATGAGCTTCGGCCCAGGGGAAGCTCTCCAGCACCGGCCGCAATTCGGCTAGTGCGATGGCGCGGTTCATCTCAAGGAAATCCCGGCGCGAGCCTACATACATGCCGCGGATGTGAGCTTGCTTATGAAGAATAAGGGGCAGCGGCAAGGGATCCGACGGGCCGGTTAACACCCCGATCTGGGCAATCACCCCACCCATACGGAGAGCGCGCAGCGAGCGGGGCAGCGTGCCGATGCCGCCTACCTCCACCACCAGGTCCGCACCTTCGCCGCCGGTCTGGTCCAGCACCCAACGGTCCCAGTCGGGAGTCTCGCGGTAGTTGAGGCCAGCGGCGAGTCCAAGGGAATGCGCGCGGTCGAGCTTGCCTTGAGAGCCCGAGATGCCCAGCACCCGCAGCCCCATCATGCGGGCAAATTGCAGGGCAAAGATGGAGACTCCGCCGGTTCCCAGGATGAGCACCGTGGCTCCCGGCTTCAGGTTGCCCGCGGCGAGGGCATTCCAGGCGGTGACGGCAGCGCAGGGCAGTGTGGCAGCTTCCTCGTAGCTGAGATGTGAGGGCACCGCGACCAGCCCGCTCTCCTTGAGGACGACGTACTCGGCCATCATGCCGTCGATATCACCGCCCAGCGCTCCTTTCACCTTGTCCGGAGTGGGCGGGCCGTCCAGCCAGTTCTGCATAAAGATGCCGGCCACCCGGTCGCCGACCTTAAAGGCCGTGACACCGTCGCCTATGGCGGCCACTTCTCCCGCGCCGTCAGAGCAGGGGATGCGCGGCAGGCGCATTTTAGGGTTATAGAGACCCTTGATCACCATGAGGTCGCGATAATTGAAGGAAATTGCATGTATTTTGACCAGCACCTCGCCTGGACCCGGTTGGGGTGTGAGTTGTTCCACAAACCTTAAGGAATCAACGCCGAACGCAGCAATTTGTGCAACGCGCATAAGCAGTCCTCCGGCCTTTCGCGGGGGCAGCGGGCCGCTTTGCGGGATGCGCGGCAGCGATGCACCCGTAGAATGAAGATATGGCTCGTGGTTGGGAAAGTAAATCCGTGGAGGAACAGATGGCGAGTGCCTTGCAGCAACCGGAAGCGAAACATGGTAACGGCTTTGTGAACGAAGAGCAGCGACGCCAAGCCGACGTGAAACGTGCTGCGCACGCGCGTCAGAGGCAAGCGTTAGACCTGCAACGTGAAAATATCTTGTCGCAAAAAACCTCAAACCCAGCGCGCCGCACCGCCCTGGAAGCCGCCCTGGCCCAGATTGAGGCGCAGATCGAGGCATTGGGCTAGTTCCGCCCCGACCTGGCTGAGTTCTCCCCCTGCCCGGTCAGCTTTCCCGGTGAAAGAGCAGGGAATTCGCCTGGTGCACGGTAGTAAGCACCACGCGTGCAATGTTTACGTGGTCCGGACGGCTGGCGGCCCAGACAATCGCATCGGCAACATCTTCCGCAGCCAAGGGCTTGATTCCCTTGTAGACCTTGTCGGCCCGCTCCGTGTCTCCGTGGAAGCGCACCAGGCTGAAATCAGTCTCCACCATTCCGGGGTCGACGCTGGTGACGCGTACCGGGGTTCCCAGCACATCCTGGCGCAGACCATCGTTGATGGCCCGTTCGGCGGCCTTGGTGCCGCAGTAGACGGCGCCATTCGGATAAGTCATCTCACCGGCCGTGGAGCCCAAGTTGATCACGTGACCGCGGGCGCGCACTATCATACCCGGCACCACGGCGCGGGTAACATAGAGCAACCCCTTCACGTTGGTGTCGATCATCTCGTCCCAGTCCTGAATCTTGCCCATGTAGAGTTTTTCAAGTCCGCGGCTGAGGCCGGCGTTGTTGACCAGGATATCGATCTCCGCCCACGCGGCGGGCAGGTCGTCGATGGCCTGTTGCACGGCGCGGTGGTCACGGACATCCAGGTCGATGGAGTGAACGGCGGGCGCTCCGCGCTCCAGGGCGAGTGACGCTACCTCGGCCAGTTTGCCCGCGCGGCGGGCAGCCAGCAACAGCCGCGCACCCTCAGCCGCAAAAGCCAGCGCAGTTGCGGCGCCTATGCCGGAGGAAGCCCCGGTGACGAAGACGATTTTTCCTTTGAGACTCATGGCACCATCCTACCCAATCGTGCAAGTGCGGTTAGTGATCGCAGCCACCACTCTTTTTGTATTTATTCCCGCATGTTCCGCAGACACGACGAAGACCCGTTCACACTGCGCGTGGCCAGATCAGTTGGCAGCGGTTCCGCGCCGCTGCGCCATTTTGTACTGTCCCACTGCCCAGTCTTCGCCGCCGAGTCCTGTTCGGTGAGCCTCATCGAAGATTTTCGCCAGATTGTCGGCAAGGCTCAGATTGCTGCCGCGGCCGGCTGCCGCCTCGCGCAAAAGGCGGTTGTCTTTGGCTCCCAGTTCGATGGTCGCCCCAGGCTCCAGCGGCGGGTGCAGCATCACTTTGCCATAGGCCGCATAGAAGGGCGACTGGAAGAGCGCGCTATTGATGGCCTCAAGGAACACTTCCGGCACAATACCCTGCGACTCAGCGTAGACAAATGCCTCGCCCAGGGAGTGGATCATGGCGCTGATAAGGAAGTTGCCGCCCAGTTTGAGGGCATGGGCCTGGCGCGGCTCCTTTCCCACAACGGAGATGCCCCTCGAGAACGGTTCGAGGAGCGGGCGGGCGAGAGAAACGGCTGCTTCGGGTCCGGCGACAATAACCCACAGGCGGCCTTCTTCAGCCACGTTGGGGCGGCCAAAAACCGGCGCCGCGACAAAAAGCTGGCTGCGGCGGCCGTGCTCTGCGGCCAGCCGCTCAGAGAGCGCAACGCTTATGGTGGAAAGCGAAATGTGCAGCGCGCCGGGCGGCAGAGCATCGAGAACGCCGTCGGGGCCGAAGAGGACTTCTTCATGCGCCTCGTCATCGAAAAGCGAGGTGAGTACGACCTCGACGGCGCGCACAGCCTGAGCCGGCGTGGCGGCAACTGCTGCGCCGTGGCCGGCGAGTGCATCAGCCCGCCCGCGGGTACGGTTCCAGACCGTAAGATTGTGTCCGGTGGCCAGCAGCCGCCGCGCCATGGGCGACCCCATCTTGCCGAGTCCCAGAAAAGCGATCTTCATCGTGAAAACTCCTCGATGACAAATCTAAGCCCGTTGCCTATTCTTTCCAAATTTCCGGCTTGATTCGAGCGTATGAGAGCCGGGCCATTAAACTGGTAGTCCGATGATTCGAACTGTACATGCAACACGGTATGTGGTTCCCCTGCGAGAGGGGGGGTCATTGCCCGCCATCGTCGAAGCTGACGATGATGGGCTGTACGTGGTGAAGTTTCGCGGAGCGGGGCAGGGAATCCTGGCGCTGATTGCGGAATTGATCGCGGGAGAGATTGGACGCGCGCTCGGCCTGCGCGTGCCGGAGATCGTGTTCATCGAGATCGACGCGGCGCTGGGCCGAAACGAGCCGGACTAC
Organism: Acidobacteriaceae bacterium; assembly: GCA_003165075.1. GTDB lineage: Bacteria > Acidobacteriota > Terriglobia > Terriglobales > Acidobacteriaceae > Telmatobacter. Next base: position 33,603 of record PLSM01000176.1, read on the forward strand.
GAGATTCGTCAACTGTTGAAAGCCAGCGCCGGAATGAATCTCGCGCTCGACTATCTACCCGGATCCACGATGTTCGATCCAGCGGCGCGCGACTCGGCACCGGCGGCGGAAGCCTCGCTGGGGTGTGGTTCGACGCCTTCACCCAAAACGTGGACCGTACGCCGAAGAATGCCAATCTGCTGCTGTGGCATCGAAAGCTCTACCTCATCGACCATGGCGCAGCGCTGTACTTTCACCACGATTGGCCCTCCTTGCAGAAGAAGATTGAGTCGCCTTTCACGGAGATTGGCCAGCACATCCTGCTGCCGTGGGCGACAGAGATTGAAGAGGCGGCGGCAATCGCCCACGAGCGGTTACCGCGCGAGGTTCTGACGGAAATTGTCAACATGGTCCCGGACGAATGGCTGGAGAGCATTCCGGGGGTCTTGAGCGCAAGACAGCGGCAGACCGGCTACCTGGATTTTTTCACCTGGCGACTGGCGTCATCGCATATCTTCGAACAGGAGGCGATTCGTGCCCACTCCCGCCTCGTTTGATTACGCCATCCTACGTGTGGTGCCGCGCGTGGAGCGGCAGGAGTTTATCAATGCCGGAATCGTGGTCTTCTGCCTGGAAAAGCGTTACCTTGAAGCCCGCATTCAACTGGACGCCGAACGACTCAAGGCCTTATGGCCCGCTGCCGATGTCAGGCTGGTGAAGAAGCACCTGGATGCGGTCCCCCGCATCTGTGCGGGCGATCCCGCTGCCGGCCCCATTGCCCTGTTATCGCAGCGCGAGCGCTTCCACTGGCTGATTTCACCGCGCAGCACCATCATCCAGCCGTCGCCCGTGCACACAGGTGTTTGCGATGGCACAGACGGGTTACTGGACCGGCTGGCGAAGCAGTTTCTTCTTTGACCGCCGGGTATGCCGGCGCCCGAGTCGCAGGTGCTACTGCGGAGGTGTGACCAAGTGATGGGCGATGGCAAACAGGGCCAGCTCGAGGCGAGTGGAAACGCCAGTCTTGTCAAAAATGTTTGACAGGTGACGTTTGACGGTCTCCTCACTGAGCGTGAACTGCTTGGCGATATCGCGGTTGCTGCATCCTTCCACGATGCAACCGACGACCTCGATCTCGCGGGGGGTGAGGCCATAGCTCCGGTGGGGCGGCGCAGCCGCCTGCTGCATAAGTTCATGCAGGGCTGAGACCAGGTTGACCACGCGCTTGCCGCCGATCCAATAGTCTCCGGCGATCACAGTTTGGATGGCGGTCTGCAGAGCGCCGGCCAGGGCATCTTTGAGCACGATGCCGCGCGCGCCGATATGCAGCGCCTCAATGATCTGCTGAGTGGTAATGGTCGAGGTGAGGAGCAGGATCTTCACCGTCGGCGAGCCACTCATGATGGCGCGCATAGCCTCTAGCCCGGGCAGGCGTGGCATGGCCACATCGAGCAGCAGGATATCCGGCTTGAGCTCAAGAGTCTGAGTGATAGCCTCGTCGCCGTCGTCGGCCTCGCCTACCACTTCAAAGCCGGCGTGCTGGGTGAGCATGTTGCGCACACCGATGCGGACCACGGGATGGTCGTCTGCCAATACGATACGGATGGGGTGTTCCACCTGAGCGACTAGCCTCCATGGCCGGATTCTACAGCAGCGCCTTCGCCAGGGGCTGTCCGCACGAACCGGCGATGCTTCACACTTGAACTGCGCGGCTCACAACCCCGCGCATTCCCTAGGCAGGGAATTCTGCATTCAGCATACGCTCCAGATCCTGAACGGCGCTCTCGAATTCGGAAAGCACCGCGGCGCAGTTATCCAATTTGTCACCCTCAGACTCAAGCAAAGCACCGAGGCGCGAGACCCGCATGGCGCCGGCCATGCCGCAGCCGCCCTTGATTGTATGCCCAATGCGGCGAATCTCGGCGGCATCGCCCAGCTTAAAGGCGGCCTCCAGGGCGACGATCCGCTTCTTAAGATCCGCCATCACAGCCACGTAGATTTCACGCACCGTGGGCTCCGGCATCAGCTGGCGAAATTGGGCCAGTGTCTCTGGGTTCACCGCCGGTTCGGCTGCATCCGCGAGAGGCACTGCCGGCTCCGGGTTGCGTTCTTCCAGAAGGCGTTGCAGCGTTTCCGGGGCAAAGGGCTTGAGCAGAAAGCCGTCGGCGGCGGCCACCAGGTCATCAGGAGCAGGGCTGCCGCTGATAGCGATAATAATGGCCTTTCCGCGGGTGCGGAGTTGCTCGATCAGCGGCAACCCGCTCAGGCCCGGCAACTGCGTATCCATCAGGATGGCCCCTGGTGCACACTCGCCGGAATCCAGCATCTCCAGCGACGCCGCGCCGTCGGCCGCAGTGTGTACGATGTAGCCGTGCAGGGTGAGAATGGTGGCGATTACCTCGCGGCTGACCAGATCGTCGTCGATCAGCAGCAACGTGGGGAGTTCGCGTCTATCGTTTATGCCAAGCATCAACCCAGTCTTTCTTCGCCGGGCCGCCTCCGGCCTTACTCATTGGTGGTGGCGACCTCGTGAAGCCAGCCGGGAGCCTTCAGCAGTTCGCGAGGGCGTGAGCCGTCCGCAGGCCCGACCAGGCCGTCACGTTCCATAAGATCTATCAAGTGGGCAGCCCGGCCATAGCCGACACGCAGCCGGCGCTGCAGGAGCGAAGTGGACGCCTTGCCAAACTCGAAGACCAGCCGCACGGCATCATCGAACATGGGGTCGTTTTCGTCGGGATCGCTATTGGAGCCGTCCACGCTGGGCCTCTCGTCGCGGGGCGACTCCAGGAAGCCCTCGACGTATTCAGCCATTCCCTGGTCCTTCCAGAAACCGACTACTGCCGCAGTCTCCTTTTCGCTGACGTAGGGAGCGTGCAGCCGCATCAGGCGGCTGGTGCCGGGGGGCAGAAAGAGCATGTCGCCTCGGCCGAGGAGCGCTTCAGCTCCGTTGGTATCCAGGATGGTGCGGGAGTCTACCTTGGTGGTCAGGCGGAAGCTGATGCGGGTGGGAATATTCGCCTTGATGAGACCGGTAATGACGTCCACGCTGGGGCGTTGGGTGGCCAGGATGAGGTGAATGCCCACGGCGCGGGCCATCTGCGCGAGGCGGGTGATGGATTCCTCGACGTTGGCACGGTCCAGCATCATCAGGTCGGCCAACTCGTCGATGATGATGACGATGTAAGGAAGCGGCTCCTCGTCCTCGCCCTCGGCGAAGAGTGAAGGCATGGTGCCCTCGAACAATTTGTTGTACTGGTCGATATTGCGCACGCTGCGGCCGGCCAGCAGCTTCAAGCGGCGCTCCATCTCACGGACGGCGTTGCGCAGCGCATTGGCCGCCAGTTTGGGCTCGGTGATGATGGGTGTGAAAAGGTGAGGAATGCCTTCATACATGCCCAGTTCCACGCGCTTCGGGTCCACCAAAATAAGACGCACCTGGGAGGGCGTGGTGCGGAAAAGCAGGCTCATGATCATGGCGTTGATAGCCACCGACTTGCCGGAGCCCGTGGAGCCGGCGATGAGCACGTGGGGCATAGAGGATAGATCTGCAGTGACGATGCGGCCGTTAATGTCCTTGCCCATGGCCAACGTTAGACGGGACTTGGCCTTGTGGAAGGTCTCCGATTCCAGCACGTCGCGCAGGTGGATGGTCTCGCGATCGTGGTTGGGCACCTGGATGCCGACGGTGCTTTTGCCGGCCATGCGCTCGATGAGAATACTTTCGGCGCGCATCGCCAGGCACAGGTCCTCTGCCAGCCCGGTGACGCGGCTGTATTTAACGCCTGCTTCGGGCTTGAATTCATAGGTGGTGACCATGGGTCCGGGATTGATCTGGACGACCTGGCCGCGCACATCGAACTCGGCGCATTTCTCCACCAGCACTTTGGCTTCCTCGCGCAACTCGTCTTCACGAACCGCCTGTGGACCGGAGCCGGCGTTGAGGAGAGTGCTGGAAGGGAGCTTGAAGCCACTCACATTCTTTGGCGCCACGGTTACGGTACGCACTTCGGCGTCAGCGCGCCCATGGATAGCGATTTCCGAGGAGGAGGGCGTGGGTGCGACAGGCGCCGGGGGTGGCTCGGCAGCCACCGGACGGGCAGGCGGCCGCATCTCAACCAGGCGCGGCGCGGCTTGCGGAACGGCGGCGGGGACAGGAGCCGGAGCAGCGTGAATGGACGCAATGGGGGTGACGGTCGCCTCGGCTGCCGTGCGCTCCCAGATGCTGGACCGGCGGGTGGGAACCGGCTCATCGGCGGTCTGCGCGGCGGCTCGCTGGAATGCTGGAATCTCGTCCACCGGATCCGGTTCGGCGGGGCGCTCGCGGCGGCCGAAGAAGGATGCAAACCAGCCGGGACGACGAACCTGAGCCTCTGAATCCGGTTCAGGAGCCACAGCGGAGATAGCCCCTGAGAAGAGGCGCTGTTCCGGGCCAGGTGAGTTTTGCTGGTCGCGCGCCACCTCGCGTTCGGCCTTGCGTTCGGCGCGATCTTCGCGCCAGTTGCGCCAACGGTCGTTCCAGGCCATTCCCCGCACCCAGTTGTCCTCAATGGCCTGTTTGAGGGCCCAGAAGCTGATCGCCGAAGCGAAGTAGACGCCAACGGCAGCCATCACCGCGGCCACCAACCAAGCGCCCTGCACATTGAGGTAGACAACCAGCGTGCCTGCGACAAGCCGGCCTATCACGCCTTCCACCGGCACCGCATGCAACCAGCGCCAATGCCAGGGCAGCAGCCCGAAGACCGTGGGCGCAAAGACAACGGTCAGCAGGCAGCCAATCCAGCGGAGCCACACTGAACCACCCGAACGCGAGCGCATCCAACTCCAACCCAGGCTGCCAAGCCAAAGCGGCAGCATAAAGGCAGTGAGGCCGAGCACCTGCAGCAGCAAGTCGCTCAGCCATGCGCCAAAAAGACCGATCCAATTATGCACATCGTGTGGCAGTGCGGAGTCAGTGGCCGTGTTCAGCGAAGGATCAGACGGATGATAGGTAGCAAGGGCGAGAAGAAGGAGGGCCGAGACCAGCGCCAGTACTAGCCCCAGAAATACATTAAGGGCGCGGTTGCGCGTCGGCGACAGAGCAATCGGAATGGGTTTCATGAGGGGAACGCCTCCGCTCGCTGGACGCCGCTGGAGGCGCGAACGAACCGCCGGAGCGGACAGAAAACCCCAGAGCAGCTCTTATTATCCCTGTTGCAAAGCGGGGGATTGGGCAAAAACAAAGCAGGGGGAACCTTGATGTGGACCCCCGGTTCAGTTGTCAGTCTTCAGCCATCAATGGTCAGTTCTCGATGGCCGCCGCTCGAACAAGAGCCTGGAGGGGCAACGAAGGACATCTCAAGGGCGCCAAGTCCATTATTCCCATCTGGATGGACGGTTTACAGTCCGGCGAGTGGAGTTTCGCTTTGCCGGGTGGGAGAGGTTGGGCTTGGCCTCGAATCGAATACGGTTGCGCAAATTACCTCATGAACCGGCTGCCCCAGACCAACAGGACCACGCCCAGGAGGATGCGATAGATGGCGAAAACGGTGAACCCGTGCCGGCGCACCCACATCAGAAACCACTCGACCACGCCCAGAGCCACGATGAACGAGACCGCAAAGCCGATGGCCAGTACAATCCAGCGGTCGCCGTTCATCGCCACGTGGGCGCTGGCGGCACCGGCGGCCTGGGCCACTTTGCTGGGGTGAATCTCCTTGAGCAGGTCGTACGTGGTGGCGGCGAGCATGGTGGGAATGGAGAGCAGAAAGCTGAATTCGAGAGCGGAGGAGCGGTCGAGGCCTACAAGCTGACCCGCGGCAATGGTAGACATGGAACGCGAGGTACCAGGGAAGATGGCCGAGAGCGACTGGCAGAGGCCAATCCAGATGGAGTGGCCCAGGCTCATCTCCTCTACATGTGTCGTGGTGGGTTCGTAGCGGTCAGACCTGACATCCACAATCCACATCACGATGCCGCCGATGAGCAGCGCCAGTGCAATCACGGTGAGGTTGTCCAGGTTCCTGTCGCTCCACTTCTTGAACAGAAGCGCGGGAATCGAAGTAAAGATAAACGCGACGATGGTGAGCGAAAGGGGATGAGTGAGCCAGGTGCGGTCGCCATTTTCGCCCTTGGGAAAGGTACGCATGAAGCCGACAATGCGCTCCAGAAAGAGAAGCAACAAGGCCAGGATGGCTCCTGCCTGGATGACGATGGTATACATCTTCCAATAGGCATCATCGAGCGGAATCTTCATCAGCGCTTCAGTAATGCGCAGATGCGCCGTCGAGCTCACCGGCAGAAATTCGGTCAAGCCCTCCACAATACCTAACAAAATAGACTGCACGTAGACGTTCAAAAAACCTCCGGTATCGGCTGTGAATGTGCGGGCAACCGATTCGCGCTGCCGAGGCGCCTACTCCTGGTCGATGCCATAGACTGGAACACCCTGATCCAATTTGTACACGAGAGCGGCTGCCCGCCATGTGAAGTCCGACTGCGGAAACTTGTCCTTGAGCCGGGCGGCCAGGTCGCGGGCGCGGTTGTGGGCATCGTCCTTCTTCTTGTCGTTGCCATCGGAGGCTTCCATATCGGCCAGCGCTGCCTGGCGATAGACGGCCAGGTAAAGTGCCTGCGCCGTGCGCGGGCCGTCGGGATGCTCCGATGCATACTTCTCGTAGTATTCCGATTCCTTCTCAGGGCACTTGGGCGAGCCCTGCCAGTCGCCGCAGAGCTTGTTGTCAATAAGTTCGAAAGCCGCAAGGTCGGCCTCGCGGGTGTGCGGATAGTACTTGATGACCTTTTTCAGCTCATCTTCATCCATCTGGTCGCGCAGGTAGGCATCGCGCTCCTTGGCCGAGGGACGCGTGGAGGCATCGGCTTTTTGTATCTGCCACAGAATGTCTGCCGCGCGCCATGCAGCCTGTGCAATCAACGGCGATTTGGGAAACATCTCGACCAGCCGGCGGTAAAGCAGCCGCGCGCTACGGGCGGCATTGGCCGGACCGCGGGGATCGGAAGCCAGTGCTTCCTGGTTTGCAGCCTCGCCCATCAGCACCTGGTCTCCGTTCGGGGTGTCCTCGACCACCACCCCTTTGGCCTGCATCCAGCCGGAGATGGGGGGCGGTGTTTCATTGCTGCCAAAGATGGGGGCGTCGCTCTGGTGCTCCTCTTCAATGTCGGTATTGGCGTAAACACGAATCCACGGGCCGCTCTTTTCTGCTACCACCATTTCGCGGCCAATCTGTACCCGGTCGACTTTTTGCGCGCCGGTGTCAGGCGAGATGTAAAGCCACGTAATGCGCAGGGCCGTAGCGCGCGGACCGGCCATGGGCTTCACCGGCTGTTGCTGCTTCTTCTGGCCTTGCGCAGACACGGCGGCACAGGCAAGGGCCAAGCCAAGTGCGAGGCTTCGGGGCGTGAGAATACGAAGTTTCATCACTGGGAAAATCATAGTTCAACGACGTTACGATTTGTGTTCAGTGAGCACTTCGGCCAGCAACTCGGGCGCCACGTTGCCGCCGCTGACCACGGCAACAGCCCTGGTGTATGCGGGAAGCTGATCGGAATGAAAGAGCAGGGCGGCTGCGGCTACCGCTCCGCTGGGCTCGGGAACCAGGCGAGTGGCGGCGACGATGGCGCGCATCGCGGCTCGAATCTCGGCTTCGGTAACAGTGATGATGCCTTCGACAAACGCCTGGATGTGGGCGAAGTTGCGCCGGCCCACGCTCTGCGTACGCAGGCCGTCGGCGATGGTGCGGCTCGTTAACTCGGCCGGCCAGGTGACGATGGAGCCGGTGCGAAAACTTTCCGCCGTATCGGCTGCGAGTTCCGGCTCGACGCCGAAGACGCGCGCCTGCGGCCGCAACTGCTTGACCGCAGCGGCCACACCGCTGAGCAGGCCGCCACCGCTTACGGGGGATAGCACCAGGTCCACATCGGGCAGGGTTTCCGCGATCTCCAGGCCGCAGGTGGCCTGGCCGGCGATGATTTGCTCGTCGTCGTAGGGCGGGACAACCACATAGCCGTGTTCCCGCACAAGCTGTTCGGCGACGGCGAGGCGCTCGCTTGAGGCGAGGCCTACATCGACGACTTCAGCTCCCAAAGCGAGAGTCGCGGCGCGCTTGATCGCGGGGGCGTTCGAAGGCATGACGATGACGGCTCTGGCTCCCACCTCGCGGGCGGCATAGGCCACACCCTGGGCGTGATTGCCGCTGGAGTAGGTGATGACGCCGCGGGCGATTTCGGCTGCGGAAAGCTGGAGAATCTTGTTGGCCGCGCCGCGAATTTTGAAGGCGCCGATGGGCTGCAGACTTTCGGCTTTTAGCCAGATTCTTTTGCCGGTTCCATAGCCGGAGACGCCGGGAAACGCCGCCTCGATGAGCGGGGTTCTGACGGCGATGCCGGCGATGCGGGCGGCGGCGGCGCGAATGGATTCGAGGGAAACAAGGGAATCAGCGAGAGCGGTCATTGTAGTTATGGCTCCAACATGGAGTTTGCGACGCGCCCGGCGGCGGGCAATGTGGAGAAGACCCTTGTGCGCGCTTTCAGACTTCCATAATGACGGGCAGGATGAGCGGGCGGCGGCCGGTGGTTTTCTGGACCAGTCGCTTCAGTTCCACGCGCACCTTCTCCTTGACCATACCGTAGTCGGTTTTTTCCTCGCCGGTGAGACTGTCCAAAGTCTTGAGGACCACTTCGCGAGCCTGGTCGGTGATGTCTGCGCCGCCAAAGCCGCGCATGACCACCTCAGGTGTGCGGTCCACCTTGCCGGTGCGCTTGTTAATGGCCAGTACGGCAAGGACGATGCCATCCTCGCTGAGAATGCGGCGGTCGCGAATGACCAGGTCCTCCACCACGTCGTTGGTAGAGCCGGAATCGATAAGCACGCGGCCGGCGGTAACTTTGTCCTTCTGGCGCGCGTCATTTTGGTCGAGTTCGAGAACGTCGCCATCTTCAATCACGATGGCGTGCTCCACGGCGCCGGTCTCCATGGCTATATTGGCGTGGTGGCGAAGGTAGCGGTAGTCGCCGTGGACGGGCACAAAGAACTTGGGCCGGACGAGGTTGATGAGCAGCCGCATCTCCTCCTGGCTGCCGTGGCCGCTGACATGAATCAGGCCGCTCGCGCCGTCGTCGCAGATGACTTGAGCGTCGCGGCGGTAGAGATGGTCGATGACGCGAAAGATGCTTTTCTCGTTGCCGGGAATGATGCGGGAGCTGAGGATCACGGTGTCGCCGGCATCGATGTGGGCATGTTTGTGGTTGTCCACGGCGGCGCGGCTGAGCGCGCTCATGGGCTCGCCCTGGGTGCCGCTGATGAGCACCATCAACTGCTCGGGGGGAAAGTCGCGCATCTGGCCGGGATTGATGACCAGGCCCGGCGGCAGGTTCAGGTAGCCCAGGTCCTGCGCAATCTCAGTGCTTTCCATCATGGAACGGCCCACGACGGCCACTTTGCGTCCGTGCGAACGGGCCAAATCCATGGCGATGCGGATGCGATAGATGGAGGATGAGAAACAACTAAAGAAGAGCTTCTTTTTGGCGCGGGAAAAGATCTCGTCCAGGCGGGGGATCACTGCCCGTTCGCCGGGCGTGTAGCCGGAGCGCTCGACGTTGGTGGAGTCCTGCAGCAGGGCGAGGACGCCGCGTTTTCCGTATTCGGCGAAGGTATGCAGGTCGAAAGGCCTGTCGTCCAGCGGGGAGAGATCGATTTTGAAGTCGCCGGTGTGGATGACGACGCCGACCGGAGTGTCGATGGCCAGGGCTACACAATCGACCAGCGAGTGGGTGACGTGGATGGGCTCGATGGTGAAGGGGCCGATGGTGAATTTCTCTTTGGGCGTGATCTCGATGAGCTCGGTTTCGTCGAGCAATTGATTCTCTTCGAGGTTGCCCTCCACGTAGGCCAGGGTGAACTCGGTGCCGTACACCGGGACCTTGAGCTCGCTCAGGAGCCAGGACAGCCCGCCGATGTGGTCCTGGTGGCCGTGGGTGAGAATGATGGCCCGGACACACGCCTTGTTCTCAATCAGGTAGGTGATATCGGGGACAACGACGTCCACACCCAGCAACTCCGACTCGGGAAACATGAGCCCGGCGTCGATCACGATAATGTCGTCTTCCCAGCGAAGCGCGAGGCAGTTCATGCCGAACTCGCCCAGCCCGCCGAGGGGGATAATTTTCAGGTTTTTTGTATGCATCTGTCAGATTCGATGCTACCACTCGGCGGGGACCAGTCATCCCACGGAAGAAGGGCCGACCTTGATTCCCGGTCCGCCGGTCGCGGCAACTTGCGTGAAGTGGCCTCGACTACGCCATTCTCTGAGATTTCGAGGCGTTTTGAGGCCAAAAACAGGGGAAAATCAGAGGGTTCTGTTTACCGATGAGTACATAGGCAAAATTCTTAAACTATTCATTGCATTTAAGTTGCTGGAGAAACTACCCCTCCAGACGCGGGTTTTGGAGGGGGAGGGGGTGGGGTGTCTCCGGGGGTTCGGACCGCTCACATCCCTGACCGCTCATTCCCTCATTTCGATTGTGCAGCCGGAGCGGGTTATTTTCTGCAAAAGGTGTGGAACGGCGGCGGGTGCCGCAGGTCCCGCTTTTGGGACCTGGAAAAGATGCTTCATCTTTCCGATTCCTTACAGCAGAGAAAGTTGGGCAAGCGGTTTCCGCGCCGGAAGGCCGTCCGTTGGGATTCGATTTCAACCGTTCCGTCGTAGCCCGTCGCGTAATGCCGGAAACTCGACCACGGCCAGTCGTCGGGCCTTGCCGCCAGACCGCGCTTTACGGGGTTCCGGTGCATGTAGCGGAGTTTCTCTACACGCTTCTTTTCGTTGTGGACGTTGAAGTCGTAGTACCGCGCCTGCCAGAAGGGGCGCTGACGGCTCTGCACCGAGACCGATAGCTTGAGGGCCTGAATCGCCTTCGACAGCAAAACCTTCGCCGGCTCACCCACCAGGAGGTGGACGTGTTCGGGCATCACCACATAGCCAGCGACAACGAATCTATAGCGAAGGCGCATCGCCTCAAGCGAGTGCTCGAACAACGCGCACGAGCTCGCCATGCCAAGGTAGGGCAGCCGGCGGTAGCAACTGAAAGTAACGAAGTGAAAGCAGCCGCATTGCTGATAACGAACCAGCCCCTTCGTCATCCCAACATCTTACCCTCCCAGGTCTCAAAATCGAGACCTGGGGCACCCATTCATCTTCGGGTGGTCAGATATGGGCCACCCGCCTGGAACAAGTGAGTCCATCCCTCCCCGGTCCCCAAAAGCAAGGGACCGGGGGCACCCTCAGCGGGGTTGGAGACGGTCACTGAGACCAGGGCCACCCGGCGGGCACCCATTCATCTTCGGGTGGTCAGATATGGGCCACCCGCCGACGGTCTACAAGGTACTGGATGCAGTTGTTGGGATCGGCAAAGTAGACGATGGCCTGTTGTAATGTCTTGGGTTCCATAAAGCACACCTATTGAATTGTGGTTGAGGACGGGGGCGGCAAAACTTCTACAAGGTTTCCCATGAAAAGTTTTACCTGTCGGAATACGTCTTTGGCTTCTTCTGGGGTGTAGGTGGCCTTGGGGTGCATGACCTCGTTACGCCATGCCAGCTTTACGCTGTAGAGGTTTGCTGCTGCCTCGCTTAACGCAGAGGTGTGCAAGCCCTTGGATGGAAGCGCTTTGATTGCCTTATTGACTTCATCAAGGATATTCTGCCAGTTTTTCTCGTTAACTGCCAGAATGCCAAGGACCTGTCCAAACTCTTGCACGGCAGATTCCATTACCCGCATGAGATGAAAAACGCAAGCCGTTCCACGTTCAAGGGCAAGACAGTTTCCGGCCTCGATAATATCCGCTTGCAGGTTGGGAAATCTACTTGCAACCTTTGCCCCGAACAGTTCTTTCTTGTCATAAAACCGGGCTTGAGAGGCAGGAACGTAGAGAAAAAGTTCTGTTTCCATCTCTCTGCGTATTGTGTTCTCAAGTTCTTGAAAGAGACGATGAGCCTCTCCGGTGGTAAGGTCGTCTCGTCCCGCCTTTTCAAGAAAAGCATCGGCGCACTTGATCGACACTTTCAGGCCTAATGCAATACAAGCAGATTGAATCCATTCGATTTGAGATTGAATGGCCCCATCTTGATTGCTCTCACTGAGACGATCCTTAACCGATCCGTCGCTAAAAAGCTCACCCAGTCTGCCAAGATAGTTTCCGATATCGTAGAACTCTTCCGCTGAGAACTGTTCCATATCCCACCATGAAATTAAAGAGTATGGCGAGGATACCCATGGCTGCTCTGGTGTGTCGATAGGGTTATTGAGGTTTGTTGGACGAAAGCTAGTCATTCAGCACCTCCGTCCCGGTTGATGAGTGAGGTATATTGTTGCCCAAAATCGAGACCTGGGGCACCCATTCATCTTCGGGTGGTCAGATATGGGCCACCCGCCTGGAACAAGTGAGTCCATCCCTCCCCGGTCCCCAAAAGCAAGGGACCGGGGGCACCCTCAGCGGGGTTGGAGACGGTCACTGAAACCAGGGCCACCCGGCGGAATTGAAGACAGATGGTCCAGGTTCGTGCTCTCCCAGGTGCCCAAAAGCGAGGCACCTGGGGCACCCAGTTTTGGTGGATTCACTCACCCCCGGGACCGGGGCCACCCGATCATTTTGGGTTAGTCGGGAGGGCACTGCGCCGAATCGTGCAGAAATAAAAAAAGGCGAAGCCGCGATGGGCCTCGCCTCTTTTGTTTCTGCCGGAGTTACTTTGTGATGGGCACGCGAAGGTCACTGCCGGTCATCTGCCTGGGCTCGTCGAGCTTGAGAAGGGCGAGCAGCGTGGGCGAGATATCGCGCAGGGAGCCGTCGGGACGAAGGCGATAGTGGGGGCCGTCTTCAGCAACGTAAATCATGGGCACCGGGTTGGTGGTGTGGGCGGTGTGTGGAGCGCCGGTTACCGGGTCCACCATCATCTCGGCGTTGCCGTGGTCGGCGGTGATGAGCCAGCTTCCGTTCTTCTCTTTGACGGCCTTGTAGATGCGGCCCAACTGCGCGTCCACGGCCTCGATTGCGCGGATAGTGGGCTCCAGCTTGCCGGAGTGGCCCACCATATCGGCATTGGCAAAGTTAGCCACAATGAGGTCAAAGGCGGTGTCGTTGACAGCCTTGACGATGGCGTCGCCGATGGCCTCAGCCTTCATCTCCGGCGCCAGGTCGTAGGTGGCCACTTTCAGCGAGGGAATGAGCACGCGCTCTTCGCCGGGGAACGGAGTCTCAATGCCGCCGTTGAAGAAGTAGGTCACGTGGGCAAACTTTTCGGTCTCTGCCACGCGCAGGTTGCGCAGTTTGTGCTGGGCGAGAACATTGGCCAGAATATTGTCCAGCGACTCCGGGGGCATGATGAGAGGCAGCTCGTAGAGCTTGTCGTATTGCGTCATGCACAGGTAGTAGAGGCCCTTGGGAATTTCGGAGCGGGGAATTACCTGGTCGAGCGCTTCCCAACCATCCAGATCGCGGCCACCCTTGGCCAAGCCGCTTTCGCGGGTGAGCACGCGAGTGATTTCGCGGGCACGGTCGGCGCGGAAGTTGAAATTGATGCAAACATCCTCGTCGCGAATCTGGCCCAGGGGCTTGCCGGCAGCATCCACCACCACGAAAGGAATGATGAACTCGTCGGTGACGCCGTTGTTGTAGCACTCGGTCATGCGCGCCACGGGATTGGGATATGCGCCGCCTTCGGCCTTGGCTGGAACCATGGCGTCGAAGGCCTTGCGCTCGCGCTCCCAGCGCTTGTCGCGGTCCATGGCGTAGTAGCGGCCGTGGACTGAGGCGATCTTGCCCACGCCATACTCGCGCATCTTCTGTTCCAGTTGGCCGATGTAGCCTGCGCCGGAGCAGGGAGGCGTGTCGCGCCCGTCCATGAAGCAATGCACAAAGACACGGTGCAGTCCGTACTCGCGCGCGGTGCGGAGGAGCGCATAGAGGTGTTCCAACTGCGAGTGAACGCCGCCGTCGGAGCATAGGCCCATGAGATGCAGTTGACGACCGGCCTCGCGTGCGCGCTTCATGGCCTGGACGATGTTGGGATTTTTTACGAACTCGCCGGAGGCAATGGCAGCGTCGATGCGGGTGATGTCCATCTGCACAATGCGCCCGGCGCCGATGTTCATGTGGCCGACTTCGCTGTTGCCCATCTGGCCGTCGGGCAGGCCCACAAAGTGGTCCGAGGCCTGGATCAGGGTGTTGGGGAACTCGCGCAGCAGCTTGTCATAGGTGGGCTTTTTGGCCAGCGCAATGGCATTGTTGGCGGTTTCCGCGCGATAGCCCCATCCGTCGAGGATGGTTAGAACGAGGGGATGCTTGGATGTGGACACGGATCGTTTCCTTGAGTAGCTAACTGGATTGCAGAGTGAACGGAGCAAGCAGGATAAGCGCGAGTGAAGGTGCGTGACGGGGGCCGAAATGGTGCGATCCCAGGTCTCAGAATCGAGACCTGGGGTACCCGGTGTTCAAACGCGCATCAGTCGTTGTAGTTGAGGCCTTCAAGGCCGAGGAAGACGGCGGCGGAGCCGAGTTCTTCTTCAATGCGAAGCAACTGGTTGTACTTGGCGATGCGGTCGGTGCGGCTGACGGAGCCGGTCTTGATCTGGCCCACGCCGGTGGCCACGGCCAAGTCGGCAATGAAGGTGTCTTCGGTTTCACCGGAGCGGTGAGAGATGACCGAGGTATAGCCGTAGCGGCGGCCGAGGTCGATGCAGTCCAGAGTCTCGGTGACGGTGCCGATCTGGTTCACCTTAATGAGAATTGAATTGCCCACGCCCTCTTCAATACCGCGCTGCAGGCGCTTGACGTTGGTGACGAAGATGTCGTCGCCCACAAGCTGAATGCGGCTGCCGAGCTTGTCGGTAAGGATCTTCCAGCCTTCCCAGTCGTCCTCGGCCAAACCGTCTTCGAGGGAAACGATGGGATACTGGCGGGTCCAACTGTCGTAGAAACTCACCATCTCCTCGCTGGAGAGCTCACGCTTGTCGCTCTTCTTGAAGACGTATTTCTTCTTTTCCGCGTCATAGAACTCGCTGGAGGCGGGATCGAGGGCGATGGCGATCTGCTCGCCGGGCTTGTAGCCGGCCTGCTCGATGGCTTCGAGGATCAGCTCGATGGCTTCGGAGTTTGACTTGAGCGAAGGTGCAAAGCCGCCCTCGTCGCCCACGGCGGTGTTGTAGCCNNTAGCCCTTCTTCTTGAGCACGCTCTTCAATGTGTGGAAGGTCTCCGCCGCCCAGCGCAGCGCCTCGGAAAAGCGCTCGGCGCCCACGGGCATGATCATGAACTCCTGAAAGTCGACGTTGCTGTCAGCATGCGCGCCGCCGTTGAGGACATTCAGCATGGGAGTGGGCAGAATGCTGGCGTTGATGCCGCCGAGATAGCGGTAGAGCGGAATCTCCAGCGTTTGCGCCACGGCGCGAGTGGCGGCCATGGAG
This sequence comes from Acidobacteriaceae bacterium, assembly GCA_003165075.1. Lineage (GTDB taxonomy): Bacteria > Acidobacteriota > Terriglobia > Terriglobales > Acidobacteriaceae > Telmatobacter. Next base: position 49,029 of record PLSM01000176.1, read on the forward strand.
ACGGCAAGGATGGCGTTGGCGCCGAGCTTGCTTTTGTTGGGCGTGCCGTCCAGCGCGATCATGGTCTGGTCGATGAGCCGCTGATTGGCCGCGTCCATGCCTTCCAGTTCGGGCGCAATCACGGTTTCCACGTTGGCCACGGCCTGCAGTACGCCTTTGCCGAGGAAGTGGCTTTTGTCGCCATCGCGGAGTTCCACGGCTTCGTGCTCGCCGGTGGAAGCACCCGAAGGCACAATTGCGCGGCCCAAAGCGCCGCTCTCGAGAATCACATCAGCTTCCACGGTAGGATTGCCGCGCGAGTCAAGAACTTCGCGCGCGCGAATGGCAACGATCTCAGTCATATCAGTCCTCATAATGCGGTGTTGCAGCCGGTCGTTCAGTTGGGGACGGCGATCCACGGCAAGGGCCTCTCCGGCGGCGCTCTGAATCGTGTTCAGAAGCTCTTGCACGTCTCGAATCTCCTCTCCGTCCTGCTCAAAAAGAGTTCTAGTTCCGTACGGATTCTAGCAAATGAGGCATTGTGAGGCTGTGTGGTACCGATCACAGGGAGCTAAGTTGTTTCAAGCGGGCCTGGGTGAGTCGAGGGAGTATCTGGTTTGATTCGTAGCGCCCAAGGCACCTGCGACCACCAGCCGCGCGCAAAGTGAGGAATCCGCAGGCTAGCATTAAAGTGGGCAGACTGTGCGTGATCCGTTTCCCGCGCACGTTTCGCCCGGAACATTTCGCTCCAGGCAGGGTCTAAGAGTACGGGGGAAGTCCTGCCCGCGAAAAGGAGATTTGGATGAACCGGCCAATTCTTGCAGTTGCACTGTTTGCCGCAGCCACTGCCGCTCTGGGAGCGCAGCAGGCGAGCCAGTCCAGCCCCTACCAGGGAACCTCCAATCCCCCTGCCGACGACACCATTACCACCAGCGTCGAACCGCAGGAGAAGCCCCCTGCGGGTCAGCCTGCCGATGCACAGGCGGCCGTTCCGGCGCAGGCGCCCGTTGCGGCCCAGGCCCAGCAGGCAGCACCGCCAGCACCGGCCTACTCTGCGGGTTATACCTCCAATCCACCGGCAAATGAGGGAACGGATGACGGAATTGTGCAGGTAGCGCCGCCCCTGCCGGGCGCTGGGTCGCCGATGCTGAACGAGCGTTCCTACGCACCCGATCCGGATAGCGATATGGTGCATCCACGGCCGCTTCCCCCCGGCACACTGGGCGAGGGGACGATGATCCGCGTGGAGTTGATGGAAAGCCTCTCCAGCGCGATGAGCGAGCCGGGACAGCCATTCCGCAGCCGGGTGGCGTCCGACGTGCTGCAAGGGGACCAGGTGCTGATTCCCGCAGGCGCGGAGATTAGCGGCAGAGTGGCAGAAGCATCCAGTGGCCACCCGGGCGGACACGGCACGTTGCTGCTGCGGCCAGAGACGGTGACCATGCCCGATGGCTCGAGCTTCAGATTGCACGCCATGGTGACGGATACGCCTGTTTCGCGCACGCATGTGGGTGCGGAGGGCGTGATCAGCCCGGATTCCCGGCTGAAGCGCGACGGAATTGAGTACGGCGCTGTGGTGGGTGGCGGCGCGGCAACTGGAGCCATGATCGGCGGTCCGGCGGGTGCTTTGGCCGGTACATTGATCGGGGCGGGCGTAGTGACGGCGCACCTGCTGGTGAGCCATCCGCAGGCGCGTCTGGATACAGGAACGGTGCTGATCCTGACGCTTACTGAGCCGACACGGCTTGTTCCTGCCCGCACAAGCGGGAACTAGGTTTTTGACCGTTTGATTTCGTGCTTCCCACCCTTGCGGCAAAGTGCGCCGCAAGGATGGAGCATCCATACTGGTAAAGCATCGTGCAGTCAGAAACCCCGGGAAGCATTGCAGGGTTCACCCGCGGTCGATCTGGCAATCGAGAGAATGATCTGGGACTTTCATGCCCAGCCCTGCCGCCTGCTACACTCCCCTTGCGTAAGTCAGGGGTCGCAAATGACCGAGATCGTGACGGTTGGCGTGGTGGGGGCGGGCACCATGGGCTCTGGAATTGCGCACGTTTTCGCGCGTTCGGGCTTCAAGGTGCTGCTTTGCGATGTGGACCAGCGCGTCCTGGATCGCGCCCTGGGCCAGATTCGCACCAACCTGGGCCGGGAAGCCGCCAAAGGCAGGCTTGCCGCAGCAGAGGTGGAGCCGGCGCTGGCTCGTATTACCACCATTGCGGATCGAGAGGCGCTGGCCGCAGCGGAGTTCGCTATTGAAGCTGCCCCGGAGCGCTTCGACCTGAAGGCAGAGATCTTTTGCGCGCTGGACAGTATTTTGCCCGCGAGCGCCATTCTGTCCACCAATACTTCATCAATCTCGATTACCCGGCTGGCGGCTCTCACGCTGCGTCCCACGCAGGTGATCGGCATGCACTTCTTCAATCCCGTGCCGGTGATGGCGCTGGTGGAGATCGTGCGCGGCCTGGCCACCAGCGATGCGAGCTTTACGGCAGTTCATGAGCTGGCCGTCCGGTTGGGCAAGACGGCGGTTGCGGTCAACGACGCGCCGGGATTCGTCTCCAACCGCGTGCTGATGCCGCTGATCAATGAGGCCGCATTTGCTGTGATGGAAGGTGTAGCCAGCGCGGAGGATGTGGACAAGGTTTTCAAAATTGGCATGGCCCACCCGATGGGGCCTCTGACCCTGGCCGATTTCATTGGTCTGGATGTCTGCGTGGACATTCTGCGGGTTCTGCAGGACGGCTTCGGCGATCCCAAATACCGGCCATGCCCATTGCTGGTGCGCATGGTAGATGCCGGGTGGCTGGGCCGCAAGACAGGGCGCGGGTTCTACACTTACTAAAAATTGCCGAGCGCAGCGGACTGAGTCTGTGCAGGCAGTCCACCGAAGTCAGGGCAGTTGGGCAGCAAGAACCGATGTTGCGGTCAGTGCGTATCACTCTGCAAATGCTCGCTTGCGGCGCAGAACCGTCATGAGGAATTTTTCAGACACACTCGGGCAGGTCTTCCGCGCCATCGCGGCCAACAAGCTGCGCAGCTTTCTCACCATGTTTGGAATCGCATGGGGAGTGGGGTCGCTGCTGGTGCTGGTGGGTCTGGGCGAGGGCTTCCGTTCGGGCCAGCACAAGCAATTAGCCACTCTTGGCAACGACGTGATCTTCATGTCGAACGCCACGATCCCGGCGCTGGCCAACCAGCACACGGGGATGCGCCCCTACAAGCTCACACTGGGCGACGCGGCCGCCTTGAGCCACCTGCCGGAACTGCGCACGGTTACGGTAGAACTGGCCCGCTCTGACCTGTATGAAGTAAGCCAATGGGCCAATACTTCCGGCCATGTGACGGGCGTTGAACCCAACTACACGGTGGTGCGATTTGTTCCGGTGGGCACAGGCCGTTTTATCGATAGCGCCGACGTGGCTGAAAGGCGCCGCGTTGCGGTGCTGGGTTTCAAAGCCTCGACCCTGTTGTTCAATGGCCGCACCATGCTCGGCGAGAGCATCACCATCAATGGGATTGCATTCACGGTGGTAGGGTCGGTGGGCAAGATCAGCCGTGGCAACAACGACTACGACGACCAGAAAGTGTACATTCCGGTCACCACCATGCAGGAGCTTTACCCACTGAAGGGCGAGAACATTCCACAGGATGCGCTGACCTCGATCGAGTACCAGCCGGCTATCAAGGGAGATTCAACCGCCGCGGTTGCAGCCGTTCACCGCGTCATCGCCGCGCGGCACGGTTTCGACCCCTCACTCAAAGACGCTTTCGATGAGTTTGACACCGTTCTCGAGGAAAAGATGGTGGGGGCAATCTTCGACGCGATGGACCTTTTTCTGGGCGGCGTGGGTATTGTGACCCTGGGTCTGGGCGCAGTGGGCATTATCAACATCATGCTGGTGTCGGTGACCGAGCGGACCCACGAGATAGGCCTGCTGAAGGCGATCGGCGCCACCAAGCGCAGCATCCTGGAGCAGTTTTTCTGGGAGGGGCTGCTGCTGACCGGGATCAGCGGACTGGTGGGCATTGTGATTGCAGGGGGGTGCATGGCGGTGCTGCAGTCATTCCTGACCGACAAGATGCCGGGGTTCGATCCACCGCGGCTGGTGCCGTGGTCGGCCGCGCTGGCCCTGGGTTCGCTGGCGCTTTGCGGTGTGGCCGCGGGGCTCTATCCGGCCAGCAAGGCGGCGCAAATGGATCCCGTGGAGGCGTTGCGAAAGGAGTAGCGAGGCGGCAAGTTAGCGAGTCAGCTGGTTAGAGCTTGAGCAGGGTGACAGGAAGGGACGCGGGCAACATGATCAGAGACATTCTGAGCCAGGCATGGGAAGCGATGGTCTACAACCGGAGGCGCACCGCCATCACCATGATCGGCATGGCGTGGGGCATTGCCACGGTGGTGCTGTTACTGGCCTACGGTGCGGGTTTTAGCCGCGCTATCGAGGCCATCTTTGCCCAGTTTGGAACCAACGTGATCGGCATGGCGCCGGGGCGCACCAGCGAACAGGCCGGCGGAGAAAAATCGGGCACGCTGGTACGCTTTACCGCGGACGATGTCGATCGCATTGAATCGAGCGTTGCGGGCATCATTCATATCTCTGCGGTGGTGGGGAAGGATGTGACCGTGCAGAACGATCTGCACACCTATACATGGACGGTGAACGGCGTCCGCCCAAGCTTTCAGGACATCTGGAAGATGGACCTGGAACAGGGGCGGTTCTTTACTGGAGCCGAGGACCAGGAGAGAGCCCACGTATGCGTGATCGGGTCGGAATCCAAAACGAAGCTGTTCTCCGGCGGCTGGGCGCTGGGCGAGACTATCCGGCTCAATGGGGTGCTGTTCACCATTATCGGCGTGCTCACGCCCAAGATCGAGGAAGGAGATAACAGCGACCGCAACCGCCAGATCTATGTGCCTTTCAGTACGATGAGTGACTTGAAGGACACGAAATATCTCGACCAGATATGGTTCAACTATTCCGGCGATTACCAGTTGGCGGAAAAGAGCCTGCGCGAGACGCTGGGCGCGGCACACCATTTTCGCCCATCGGACCACAGCGCGATCTATGTGTTCAACCTGTTGAGCCGGCTGCACGAGTTTCAAGTTCTTTCCATCGGATTGCAGGTACTGCTTTCGCTGGTGGGGGCGCTCACGCTGGGGATTGCAGGCGTGGGGTTGATGAACATTATGCTGGTAGCGGTGCAGCAGCGCACCCGCGAAATCGGCGTGGAAAAAGCGCTGGGCGCGCGCAAGCGGCATATCCTGCTGCAATTCCTGGCCGAGGCGTTTGTCATCACATGGATTGGCGGAGTGGGCGGCATCGCGCTGGCTTACCTGGTGGCGGCGATGGCGGGACGCATCACGTTCTACAGCGCCATTGCCAAACATGCCGAGGTGGCAGACATCTATCTGAAGATTTCGCCGGTTTCGGTGATTGTGGCCACGGTGATTCTGGCCATCACCGGACTGGTGAGCGGCATGATTCCCGCCATTCGCGCGGCCAACCTGGACCCGATCGAGGCGCTGCGGTACGAGTGACAGAGAACAGTGAACAGTGAACAGTGAACAGTTGGGCGATGGCCGGTTTGCTGGGCTGGCTTTGTTGAATATCTTGATTCAGAGGATACCCCCATCCCCTGACTCTGTGGGGAAATTACTTATTCTAAAGGGGTTGCGTGTGGGGCGTGGCCGTAAATTCTTCTTACCATTGAGCTTAGCCGCAGATTCTTGTGAGGAAAGGAGTTATGGCTCACTCCACAGGCGCTTTGGCCGTGGCGAGCGAAAAGCGCGTCCTGACCGCTTGATGTTGCTTGGGAATCCTGGGCTGAGTTCTTTCTTCCCGAGATTCAAGAGTAGCTGTCCGCGGGAGAAAATATGCAAACCCTGAGGATGTACATGTCGTGTAGCTGGAACAGTTACAAAGAAGAGTTATCGCGGGGCGGTTGACGGGCATTTTTTGTTGCTCTTGTTTTGACGGTTCTGGCTGGATGGGCGAGGTTGCGTCCGTGGCCCTGCCGATGAGCCAATTGGGGTGATGTTGGCGAATTTGGATGACTTCCGAGTTGGCGGTGATTCAGGCACAACGAGACAAAGGGTTGTAAGCCTGCGCGACTCAGAGATCTATTCGTGGCCGCCGTGCTGACGGAGCATCCGCGCCAAGTCCTTGTGGCTATCTTGTTCTGCATAACCCACGGGCGTGATGCCTTTGTCGTCTCTAGCATTTACATCGGCATTGTTGTCCAGAAGAAGTTTGGCCTCGTCTTCGTAGCCCATCATTGCCGCCAGGTGCAGGGGCGTATCGCCATGGTCGTTCTTGGCGTTGATAGCGGCACCGTGGGCTAGCAGCAACTCCGCCACTTCCTTGCGGCCTTGCACTGCAAAGTGCAAAGGGGTATCCCCGAAGAAGTGATCTTGGGCGTTGACGTCGGCGCCATGCGCCAGTAGCAAGCGCGCGATATCCGCACTCGCCCCGAACAAAGGTGTCGCGCCTTCGTTGTCTCTTGCGTCTACATTGGCCCCATGCGCCAAAAGCAGTTCCACCACAGGAGCTTTTGCTCCGCGCAAAGGGGTACCGCCGCCGTTATCCTTTGCGTTGATATCGGCCCCGTGCGCCAATAGAAATTCCGCCATGCCATTGTCGCCATTACTCGCCGCGAGATGCAGAGGCGTGTAGCCGCCATCGTTCTTGACATTGACATCCGCATTGTTGGCAAGCAGGACCTCCGCGACGTCCTTATGCCCGGAAACCACGGCCCAATACAAAGGCGTCCAGCCTCGATTGCTCTTGCTAAAGACCAAATTGGGACGGTCCTTGAGTAGCGATTTGACTCTGGCTAGATTGCCGTTCTCAGCCGCATCGCGAAGGGCGAAGCCAAGCACATCATCTATGCTCTGGAAGCCAACGGCGAAGGCGGCGCAGCCTAGCGCAACTAATCCTGCGCTCGCGACAATGAGAATCTTGGTATAGGCGCTGCGTATAAAGAAAGAGCGCATCGTGCTCGCTCCTCAAAGCTTCCACAAGAGTATATCCAAATCTCTCGGGTAAAGAGGGGTCTCGATGGAGTCGCAGCCTGATTGTTAAACTCCGCAGCTGGCGGATGGTGGGCAATCCGGAAATTGATTGATATGGAGTGACCTGTCAATATCTGCGAATCGGTGGGGGGGGTTGTTCTTGTCTTTCAAGGACAGCGTCAGCAGCGGCCGTGGCGGATGTAGGCCACGAGATGATCAAAGGGCTGGCTGCGCGGGCGATTGGTGAACGGAACTAAACAGGCGGGAGCGCATCTACTACGGGGACGCCAGCGGGTGGGGTGAAGTGAAATGCGCCGGGCGAGACGGGAGCGTTGGATTGTTCGCCGGTAAAGGTGAAGCGGGTCAGCGCGCCGTCGATCTCTTCCACCTCGATGGCGGTGATGGTCCCGTCGGCGGTCACGGTCAGGCTGAGACGGCTGACTCGATTCTCCTGGCCCTTGGGGCGACCGGTGAGGATGAATCGCCCGTTGGGGGCGGCGGTTGCCTTGAGGTTGTTCAATTCCTTTTCAAGCTGGGTATGGCCGAGCAGAAAGCGCAGGGGCGAACGCAGATCGTCCAGCTTTTTTGCGGGGATGCGCTGAACCTGGGGGTCGCCGCTGGTGTAGAACCAGGCGTATTTTCCGTCGAGCAGAAACAGCTTGCCGGGGGGTGAGCTGTATTGCCATTTCATGCGGCCGGGCTGGAGCATGAACAGGGTGCCGCTCTCCGTGCGACGGATGCCCAAACCTTCATAGCTCTCAGTAAAGCCCGCTTGAAGCGAGTGCAACTGGTTGTAGTGGCGGTCGACGTTTTGGGCCAGGTTGTGCGCGTTGATTGAGTTGACTTGCGCATGGAGGCAGGTAGAGAGAGATGTGGCTAGGAGGAACAGGGTGGTGGCGCGCAGGAATCGCGAAAAGCATCCCTCGGGGGCTAAAGCCCGGAACGATTTGATGGGATTCATGTACGGGCTAAAGCCCGTACCCTTCACGCTGAAGCCCATAGCCTTCACGCTAGAGCCCGTACCCTTGAGACGACGGGATGCGGGGAGGGAGTTGTGGTCTCCCACCCTTGCGGCAAAATGCGCCGCAAGGATGGGGCACCCTGCGAATTTGAGCGGAATCTCTGTGGTCATTGCACCATCTGGGTGCAGTTGGTGCCGCCTGCGGGGTCAGCCTTCATACCCGAATTCAAATCAAGACAGAATCCCCGGTCTCCCGTTTTGCCGGGCGTTGCCGGAACCGCAGTGAGCGTAAAGCTGGTGACGCGCTCGGTGTTATTCGTGGTGTTCTTGGTGCAGCTAGTGATGGCGAAGATGTAACCCGACTTATAGCCCGTGGCCAATTCGCCGCTGATTACCTGAGCGGCCGCGGCACTGGGCGGCCCGGAGGAGGGGTCGCCAGAGAGGGCCTGGAGAGAGCATGCATATCCCACCGCCCCGTAATTGGACTCGTACATCGACTCGGCCTGCTGCAAGGTCTGGAGCGATTTTTGCGCGGAGAGCTCGTTGGCATGCTTGCGGATGGTGCCCGCGGTGGGAATGGCCACCAGCATGAGGATGAGAATGATGGCGATGACGATCAGCAGTTCCATCAGCGTGAAGCCGTTTCGTCCCACGGACGAAGAACTCTTCGCGGGGGCCCCGTTACGCTGGCTATCGCTTCGTGGGTCGCGGCGGTTGCCGGAGATTAATTCGGTGTGATTCATGGGATTCCTGCGCCTCGTGAGGCAGGCCGACGTACCGGCCCATCCGACAGAATGCTACAACGTACGGACGCAGAAGGGAAATGCGACGCTCGGAAAGGCAGCTTCCAGCTTCCAGCGGTTCGGTGTCGCATTCGCAGTGAAGACTTGCGGGGGCGATTGAAACAGGCTGGGAGCTGGAAGCTGAGAGAGAGGCTAGAAGCCGTAGGAGAGAGCGAAGGCCACGCGCGCGCGGGCTTGCAGGTCCACTCCGGGGGCGATTCTACCCGCCGCCTGCAGGACGCCGAAATCCAGATTGAGCTTGCGCTTGGGCAGAGGTACAACGCGGACGGCGTAGACCTCGGAGGTGGGAATGTCGAAGGACGGCGTGCCTCCCACATTGATCTGACGCGGCTGCTGTGCGACCTCAGAGGCCAGGATGATGGTGCTCTTGCCGGGGCCGGTGAACACAAAGCCCAGCGCGCCAAAGGCTCGCCCGGTGAAGGCCGGCGCATTGCCGCCCAGTCCCCACAGAGAGGCGTCTGTGCCGCGGAGCCCGGCGGACAGCAGTAGCGGGACCTTTTTGGTCTGGGTCACGAGTTTGGTCGCCACGATATAGGCGTCGCCGTTGGTCGTGCCTTGCCCGGCTGAGCCGTCGCCGACGTTGTTGTCATTGACGCGCACGATTCCACCGACGGCAATGGCCGGAACCCACTTGGTCTTGAAGGCATTCTCCGGTACGAGGGTCGCCTTGCCGTGGACGATGCTGAAGCCGCCGTTCCACAGCGGGGTAAGGCCAGCGGTGCTGCCGGTGGCGTGAATTTCTCCTGTGTAACCCACCTCAAAGCGCTTGGCGAAACCCTCGGTGATGGAGACAGTGCTGTACTCCCCGATGACCGGCCCGGCGGCAAGGAAGTGAAAAGCAACAGAGGGTTGGCCAAGACCTTTGGCTGGAGAAGCGGAGGTGTAGGCCAGAGGAGTGACGAAGACACCAGTAGGTCCCTCCCAACCGAGGCTCTGCGCCTGGGCGGCGCGGGCAGCAAGGGAGAGAACGAGGAGCAGGATGGTTGGAGCCCACCGAGTGCTGAGTGCTGATGAACGGAATGCGGATGCAAAGCGGCGCATAAGATCTTTCTCCTTTTGAAAGGGGTATGGAAGACGAGGAAAAATCATGCGACAGAAGCATCCCAACGGCGCGGGAGTGCGCGAGAAACGACGTGCCCTTCCAAGGATATGGAGGGCGCAAGCGCTTATCTCAAAAGTTGGCTGCGGCAGTTTGGATTTTCAGTCGCGGAGAGAGCCGCTGTTAGAAGCAACAGCGACAACAGGCGAAATGCCGGGAGGCACGAAGCGACTGTGTCATAGGAATGAGTATAAGTCAGATTCTTGAAAAGTCCAGAGCGGCGTTCAACTCACCATGCGATTCAACAGACGAGCATCTTGCGATTGAGCTTGACGCCGTCGAGGCGGCCGAGAAGAGTGACGGCGATACGGTCGGGGTCGAGTAGACGCTGGGCCATGGCCTGTACCTGCGCGGCGTCTACCGCATCGATGCGCGCGATGATCTCTTCCACGGTGAAGAACTGGTGGAAGTAAATCTCCTGGCGGGCCAGGTTGGCCATGCGCGAGTTGGAGCTTTCAAGGCCCATGAGGATATTGCCCTTGAGCTGATCTTTGGCGCGAGTGAGTTCCTCGTCGCCGAGGAGGGTCTCTTTCAGTTTGCGGAACTCGGCCAGAATCAGTTGCACCACTTCAAGAGATTTGCCGGTGGCTGTGCCAGCGTAGATGCACAGGGTACCGGTGTCGCGATAGGGGCTGAGGTCGGAGTAGATGGAATAGGCCATGCCGCGCTCTTCGCGGATGGTCTGGAAGAGGCGCGAACTCATGCCGCCGCCGAGCACGGTGTTGAGGATGAGAGTGGTGTAGCGGTTGTCGTCGGTGATGGGCGGGGCGGGCACGCCGAGGCAGATCTGCACCTGCTCGAGGGCTTTTTTATTGCGCAGCACAATGCGGGCGCCGGCTTCGGGCGCCTGCAACTCGTGCAGGGGCTCGCCCGCGGCCAGGGAAGCAAACTCCTTGGCTACGGCGGCGATGAATTGATCGTGGTCGAGATTACCGGCGGCGGAAAAGACCATGTTGTTGGCGCAGAAGCGGCCGCCGTGGTAATCGACCAGCTGCTGCTGGGCGAGCTTGCCCACGGTGGCGGTGGTGCCGAGGATGGGCTTGCCGAGGGGATGATCCTTCCAGAAGTTCTGGGTGAACAGTTCGTGGACCAGGACGTCGGGATTGTCTTCGTCGATCTTGATTTCTTCAAGAATCACGCCGCGTTCGCGCTCGATGTCAGGAGTGGCGAAGATCGGGTTGAGGACCAGGTCGGCCAGCACGTCGAGGGCGATGGGCACATGTTCGGCGAGGGACTTGACGTTGAAGCAGATGGTCTCCTTGCCGGTGAAGGCATCGAGATTGCCGCCGATGGAGTCCATTTCGCGGGCGATGAGCTGGGCGGAGCGGGAACGGGTGCCTTTGAACACCATGTGTTCCACAAAGTGAGAGATGCCGTTGTTCTCAGCCGACTCGCAGCGGGAACCCGACTTCATCCAAACGCCCATGGCCACGGAGCGCAGATGTTCCATGCGCTCGGTCAGGACGGTCAGGCCGTTCGGCAGTACAGTGCGTCGGAGGTTGCGCTCGTTGCTCATCGTAATCAAGCCGGAATCGATTGTGGGACAAGAAATCTCAATCGGCGCGGATTCACCGGTGTTGAGCTTTCAAACAGGGGACAAGCCAGACTAAACCCAGCGGCAAGGGCTGCATGGGGAGAAAAAATGCTCTATGCTGGGCCCAGCCGTGACCACACGTTCGAACCAATTAGTACCATTAGACTCCAACTTCGCCTCGGGTGGAAGCTTGAGGCAATTATTTGGCTTGGATAACGCGGCGCTGGCGGCGTGCATGTTGGCGGCGGGCGAACCGGCCTGGCGCGGCTGCCAGATGGCAGAAGCCATGTATCGTCAGAGACTTACAAGCCTGGATGAGATCACTACGCTGCCCAAAGCGCTGCGCCAGAGGCTGGGTGCGGAAGGCTGGCAGGTGGGGCGGCCGCGGATTCTGCAGGTTTTCAAGTCGACAGATGGGACGGAGCGCTACCTGGTGCAGGGCCAGCCCATGGACCCGCAGACGGTGGAAACCGTGTGGATGCCCGAAGGCGACGGCGGCGAGGCGGGCGACAGCGGCGACGCCGATGCGGCGGAGGAAGGGAAAAGCCGGACGCGCGCGACAATCTGCGTGTCGAGCCAGGTGGGCTGCGCCGTGAACTGCCAGTTCTGCCTGACGGCCAAGCTGGGCCTGCAACGTAATCTGGGCGCGGGGGAGATTGCGGGGCAGGTGGTGGCGGTGCTCGACCGGCACGGTGTGGAGGTCGGCCGGGAGCGCGTGAACCTGGTCTTCATGGGCATGGGCGAGCCCTTTCTGAATTACGAGAGCTTCATGGCGGCGGTGCGGCTGCTGGTGGAGGAGGTGGGACTGAGCCCGCAGCGCATGACGGTGTCGACATCGGGAATCGTACCCGGCATCGAGCGGTTTGCGCAGGAACCGCCGGAGGTGCGTCCCAAGCTGGCCATCAGCCTGAACGCACCGAACAATGCAATTCGCAGCGAAGTGATGCCGGTCAATCGCAAATGGCCTATCGAGGCAGTGGTGGATGCGGTGCGCCAGGTGCGGTTGCGGTCGCGGGAACGGATCACGTTTGAATATGTGCTGCTGGGCGGGGTGACGGATCGGCTGGAACACGCTGCCGAAGTGGCGCGGCTGGTGCGGCGCTCGGGACTGCCGGCCAAGGTGAACCTGATTGCGTGGAATCCGGGGCCGGGCATCGAGTACACCATGCCGTCGGCGGGGGCGGTGGAGGCATTCCGCGTCGCACTGGCTGCCGAGGGCGTGCCGGTTTATCTGCGCAAGCCGCGGGGACGGGATATTTTTGCGGCTTGCGGACAGTTGAAGCGGACGGTGGAGGGGTGAGGATTCCCACATCTCAGAATCGAGATGTGGGGCACCCGGCAATCACCATCTGCGACAAGGAACTGTCGCGAGTGCTTGAGAGAAGCCGTTCAACTGAGCCGACGGACGAGTTTCAGAAGATTGTCGAAGCAATGGGCAGCATCATCGTCGATCTTGATCTCCGTTTGATTCAACCGACTTTGCGCAGGCACCCCGAATTGACAGCAGAGGCACGCGAGATGAAGTTGATCTGATCAACGCCTGCCAGTAATTTCCGGATGGTGGCCTATTCGGAGGTAACTCGGGTTGGGCACGGGCCGAGGCAGCATTTAAATTACGCTGCTTTCCGGTCGATCACCTTCAGCATTCTCCCTTCGATCTTTTGCAGGTGGGCGACGATTTGGAAGAGGTTTTTGGCTTGAGGATTTCCCTTAGGGCTGAACATGCGCATGAGCACCTTGGGCGAACGGCCGAGATCGGCTCCGAGTTTCACGAATCCAATGGCGCCGTTGATGTATTTGCGCAGCACTGACTTTTCGGTTTCAAGGTCGCCGGAGATCATGCAGCCGACAGCTTCGCGAAGAATCGCCCGGCGGAATCCCTCGCTCCGATGCAGGCGGTTTTTGACGGTCTCGTTAAAGCCTTTGGTCAGTGCCATCATTTCTCCCGCTTGCGCTTTTTGTACCCCTGCCAAAGCGCAATTGCCTTGGCTGATGTGGTTTCGCTCTACAGCAATTGGAGAACAGCCATATTTTGCGCGGAATTATTTGTCAGTAGGCATCTGCACCGCCTTGACGCTGCCGCAGTCGGGGCCTTTGTAGACCGACGAGGTTTCGATTGTGTACTCGACCGGCCTGGAGTTGGGTCCCATCTGCATGGTTCCCGTAAAGTGCACTTTTCCTGTGGAGTGTTCGGGGTCGGTCCACGAGGACTCGACTGTGCCCTTTCCGGCCATCATGCCGGAACAGACCCAATCGGCAGACATGCCGTTGGCCTTCATGGAGACGTTGCTTACCTGGCATTGGTTGTTGCGGCTCTGCGGCATGGGCGCGCCATACTTGTCGATCATGGCCTGGGTCACGCAGACCTGATTTGTGCGGGGTCCGCCGCCGAAGGGCGAATTTGCACCGGCAGGCATCGTCATCCCCGGGGGCATGGGCGACTGCTGCCAAGTCATGGTGCTGGTCATCTCCCACAGGCCGGCTTTGCGGACCTGCGCCCAGGCAAAGAGCCCCAGCAGCGTGAGGCACACAGTTGCTGCGATTACGGCGCGATGATTTTTCATTTGTCCTCCGTGCGCCGGAAGCGACCAGCGCGCACCCACTGTACCTAATTTGCCCGCGGGAGAAAAGAAAAAACTTGGGCCGGGGCGCAAGAAGCCACACCGCAGGCTCAGAGCGAAGTGCGGGGCACACTTGGCAGTGACGAATACGGACCCCTTGCTGGCGTTAACCGGCCAGGTTATGGGTGACGGGAACAGTCTGAGCGAGCATCTTCGCGGCCGGATGGAATTCGAATGAAACCGTGCAAGACGTTGGCGCTGTCGTAGTAGAATCCGGCGATTTCTCCTTCGTCATTGATGGAGGCCGCCCCGGTCGATACCGCACCGGGAGCATCGAAGGGAATAATTTCGCCGCCCGGTTCGCGCACGAATCCATGAAAATTGGTCTGGGCATCGAACCAGTATCCGACGATTTCTCCCCTGTTGTTGATGCTCTGCGCGTAGGTTATTCCAGCGCCCGAGACTGCAAATGTTGTGACAGAGCCGTCAGGGTTCCGCACGAAGCCTTGCATGGGAGATGAGCGCGCGTTCCAGCTGCCGGTGATCTGGCCCTTGTCATTGATGCTTCCGGGATAGGTCGCCACTGCGCCCGCAACGTCGAAGGACTTGATGGCGCCGGCCTGGTCACGGATGAAGCCATGGAACACTGTGGGATCAGGACCTTGCGACCACGAACCAACGCTGACGCCCCGATTGTTGATGCTTTGGGGGGAAAGCCCAGTCGCGCCGGCCACGTTGAAGGGCTGTAACCTGCCGTGTGCGTCGCGAACGAATCCACCGGCGGTTCCGTCGGGAGCGGAGTAAGTGCCCAGGATTTCTTCGCGGTCGTTGATGCTTTCAGCCGTGCTGGTTGTGGCGAAGGGCACGAGCGACGATGTAATCGTGCCGTCCCAGCGGCGCAAATAGGGCTGTGGCCACGGGCTGGTACCGAACCAACCGCCTACGCTGTCTCCATGGGAATTGATGCTCTGCGGAAACTGGTCAAAAGTCTCCTTAGCACCGGGCACATTGAAGACCGTGATGACGCCACACTTGTCACGCACAAAGCCCTGCGGCTGGTCGAAATAGTCCACAATGGACCACCACCCGGAGATCTCTCCCTTGCTGTTGATGCTCTCCGGACTGGTGAATTTTGCACCGGGAACATCAAAGGAAAGGAAAGTGGCGGAGCCCTGTGCCCGCGCGGTGGTTGCGAAGATACCAAATCCGACGATCAAGGCAGTCGCGCCAAGCGCGACGAGCCACAGACTAGCCGGCCTGAGCGGCCTGCTGGAGGTGAATACTTGTGTGTACATCGATGACACCTTGGTTCGGTGGGGAGATTCCGGCCGGAATCCGAACGGGCGGATTATACGCCGATTTGCGCGCCGGGGATGTTCCAGATTTACGGTCGGCCAAGAGCCGGGAAGGAGCACGGGGACTGCCGGTCAGGCTGGCCTGCGAAGCGAAGTATTGCCCAATGCAAGCAGCGCACCGGTGACGCGGGCGGCGGCGTGGCGAACCACGGTTTCTTCGCTGGCGAAGTCGCCGGCGATGCAGCGCACGCCCAGAGCCTCAATGCGCCGGATGTCGGCTTCGATGGGTGCGGCGCGTTCGGCGGCATAGCGGGCGACAATCTGGGGCGAGAAAGGCGCGGTGTTGATAATGGCGTAGTCGAAGATGGGGGCGCGGGTGTGGTCGTAAATGCGCGCGATGTGGTCGGACGCGGTCATTCCCAGGCTCTCATTGGCCTGGGTCATCAGATTGCAGACGTAAACACGCACTCCGCGCGCGCCGGCCAGCGTCGAGGGGATGCCCTGTACGAGGAGATTGGTGATGAGCGAGGTATATAGCGAACCCGGCCCGACGGTGATGAGGTCGGCGCGCTCGATGGCCTCCAACGTTTCAGGGAGGGCGGCCGCGTCAGGGGGGTCCAGCATCAACTCGGCGATGCGCAGCCGGCTGGCGGTGATGTTGGTTTCTCCGCGCACCAGCGAGCCGTCGTCCATGCGCGCGACCAGGGTGGCGTTGGCGTTGGTGACGGGGTAGATGTGGCCGCGGGTGGCCAGGATCTTCGAGGCCAGCTGGATGGCGTGGGCGAAGTCCCCGGTAATCTCAGTGAGGGCGGCGACGAAGAGGTTGCCGAAGTTGTGGCCGCCAAGCCCGTCGCCGGAGCGGAAGCGATGGGCGAAGAGCTGCACCAGCAGATCTTCCTCTTCGCTGAGCGCCACCATGCAGTTGCGCAGGTCGCCGGGGGGCAGCATGTTGAAGTCTTTGCGCAGGCGGCCGGAAGAGCCGCCGTCATCGGTGACAGTGACCACGGCGGCAAGGTCGGCGATGGGGGATGGATTAAGAGCGGATTGGCCGGGGGCACTGACGTGGCGGCGAAGTCCACGCAGCAGGGTGGAAAGGCCGGTTCCGCCGCCAATGGCCACCACCCGCAACGGATGCACGGGGGCTTCAGCCTGGACGAACGGAGACGGAGAAGGACCGGGAATTGAGGCTCCGGAGTGCGAAGAAGAATCAGAATTCACAACGCGCCTGAGAATCGATAACCGAGGCTATGAAACTTCAGGATACAGCAACTCAGTAAACCGGGGATCGTCCAGCATGCTTTGGAAGTCGTTGTCAGAGCGGGCCTGGAGACGGTTTTTGGGATTCAGCGCGATGGCCTGGGCAAGGTTGTCGAGACAGTCCTGCGAACGCCCGGTGATGGAGTCGAGTACGGCCAGACCATAAAAGGCATAGTCGGCACGAGGAGCGCTTTCCAAAATGCTTTTGAGTTGTTCGCGCGCTTCTTCGAAATAGCCGGAGTTGAGCTGGGAGACGGCGTAATCGAAACGCTCCTCGGGAGTATGGAATGCGAGACCGCGCTGTTCAATCTGCCGCTGGCAGGTGCTCATGTACATCCGGGAGCGTTCGACGATCTCCACGGGCGCAGAAGGGAGCAGCTTTTCAAAGGCGGCCAGCGCCTTTTCGAATTTGCCCTGCTGCACCAGTTGCACGGCTACCTGGTAATGCTGAAATACAGGCGCCGAAGCCGTGGTGGAGTGACCGCCGGGACGGGCGGCCGGTGCGGGAGTTTTTTTGCGGCTGGGCGCCGCGGATCGAGCCTCTTGCGTCATTGGTTTGCCATAAGCGCGCACGATTTGGCTCACAGCTGAGCCGGAGGAATTCCGGCAGGAGTTACGCGCCAAGAAAATGCGCTGCTTGAGCCCCTTTTATACGCAGAACGCCCTGCGACGTCAATGGGCGGTTCGGAACAGACACAGGTCAGTTGCCGAGGTAGTCAACGGGTTTGCGATAGACAGCGGGGTTCAGCGCAGGGTCGTTGTACATTTTCAACTGGCGATAGAGCTTGAAGCGCCGGGCGCCGGCGAGCGTTTGGAGCCACAGCGCATCCAGGCAGGCAGCGAGGTCGGCACGCTGCTCGTCAAGGATGGCGAGCCGGCTGCGGTTGCGCTCGGCGTGACCAGGACCGGCGCCGGCGCGCTCAGCTTCTTCGCGGGTGTGAAAGATCTTCAGGGCCAGGATGGAGAGGCGGTCGATGATGAGGCCCGGCGGCTCGGAGTGCAGGGGCGCATGGGGGTTGGGCAAGCCCTTTGCGCTGAGCCAGGCCAGCAAAGCGCTGTCCAGTTGCTCGGCCAGGTCGTTGCGGAGCTGATTGGTGCGGTCGATGCGGCGCTTGATTGCGGCCAGCTCGGCATCGGTGGCGCCGGGAGTGCGCGCCTCGTCCTCGGCGTGCCAAAGGTCGAAGTTGGCGCGATGCTGGCGGGCGACGAGCGCCAGCCAGTCGGCAGACGCAGTTCGAGGCGCGGGTGCGGGCGGGACATCCGGCTCGCGGTGCCAGGCCTCGGTGAGTTGGTCGTGAAGATGGACGATTGCGTCGGCCGAAAGCATCGGTGCCATTCCTTCAAGGACGGGTGGGCGCTGAGGTTGCAGCGTCTATGGTAGAACTATCCTCACCCGAGGTCCAACGACAGAGGTCCAGCCACTGGGCCGGATGGTGGACACGATGCAGCGGTTTCTGTGCATTGCCAGCTATGAGAAAGGGCAGGACTTTCTGCGCCAGTGCGCGGAGATGGGTGTGCGGCCCACTCTGCTGACGGTGGATGAGCTGCGCGATCGCGCCTGGCCGCGCGAGGCGCTGGAGGATCTGGCCACCGTGCCCGCGGAGTTGAGCCGCGAACAGATCCTGAACACCGTCTGCTGGATGGTGCGCGGGCGGCGCTTCGACCGCATTGTGGCGCTGGATGAGTTCGACCTGGAAATCGCGGCGCAGATTCGAGAGCACATGCGCATTCCCGGGATGAACATCAGCACCGCAGCCTGCTATCGCGACAAGCTGGCCATGCGTACCAGCGCACGGCGTTCCGGCTTTCTGGTGCCGGAGTTTTGCGGAGTTTTCAACTACGACGACCTGCGTGCCTACATGGCCCGAGTGCCCGCGCCGTGGCTGCTGAAGCCGCGCGCCGAGGCCTCCGCCCTGGGCATTCGCAAGATTCAGGAGCCGGAACAACTGTGGCGCTCGCTGGACGAACTGGGCGACCGGCAGAGCTACTTTCTGCTGGAGCAGTTTGTGCCGGGTGAGATTTTTCATGTGGACTCGATCGTGAGCGAGGGGCGGGTGGTGTTTTCCGCGGTGCACCAATATGGACGCCCGCCGATGCAGGTGATGCACGAGGGCGGAGTGTTTACCACGCGCACCGTGGACCGCGGCGGCAATGATTGGAAACAATTGACGGAATTGAACGCCCGGCTGGCGCCGTCGCTGGGCATGGAGCGCGGTGTGACTCACGCGGAGTACATTCGCGCCCACGCCGATGGGCGATTCTATTTTCTTGAGATTGCAGCGCGGGTGGGCGGGGCGTTCATTGCCGACCTGGTGGAGGTTTCAACGGGTGTAAACCTGTGGCGGGAGTGGGCGAAACTGGAGGTGGCCAACCTGCGCGGCGAGACGTATCTGCCGCCGCAACCCCAGGAGAACTACGCAGGCAGCGTGCTCTGCCTGGCCAGGACCGCAGAGCCGGACACCAGCGGATTCGAGGCTCCGGAAATTGTGGTGCGCATGCAGAAGCACCACCACGCCGGGCTGATTGTGCGGTCAGAGAAGGCCGAGCGGGTGAAGGAGCTGCTGGAGCAATACAGCGCGGAATTTGCGGAGCGCTTTCTGGCGTCGATGCCGCCTCCGGCCAAACCGACGTCATAGAGCCGAGGCAAAGAATATTCAGCATGAATTGAAGCGTGCGTCCGGCATTCGATCTGCAACCGTGAACAGTGGGCTCCCGGCAGAGACTTTACAATCTCTGGAGGAGCAAGCATGGAAAAGAAATGGCAGTTTCCGCATCGCCGGTGGAATCCGCTGCGGCAGGCGTGGGTCATGGTTTCGCCGCATCGCACGCAACGTCCGTGGCAGGGCGAAGTGGCGCAGAAGACACTGCCTTCAGGCACGGCATACGACCCCGCGTGCTACCTGTGTCCCGGCAACAAGCGGGCAGGCGGTGCTGAAAACCCAGCGTATGAGTCGACCTTCTCGTTTGTGAACGACTATGCCGCGCTACTGCCGGAGATGGCGGCGGCGACGGAAGCGCCCGCGTCGCCGCTGCTGGTGGCTGAACCTGTGCGCGGTCTGTGCAAGGTGCTCTGCTTCCATCCCGACCATAGCCTGACCCTGGCTCGCATGCACCACGCGGAGATTCGCAGGGTGGTGGACGCATGGACGCGGGAATACGAAGAACTGGGCGCCGTGGAGTGGATCCGGTACGTACAAATCTTTGAGAACCGCGGCGCCATGATGGGCGCGAGCAACCCGCATCCTCACTGCCAGATCTGGTCTACCGGATTTGTGCCCGATGAGCCGGCCGCTGAATCGGCGGCGCAGCAGGCTCACCTGGCCCGCAGCGGGCGTTGCCTGTTGTGCGACTACATGGAGGCCGAGCGGGCGGCAGACGAGCGTGTGGTGTTTGAGAACGAGCATTTCATGGCCCTGGTGCCGTGGTGGGCTATTTGGCCGTTTGAGGTGCTGCTGGTGAGCCGGCGTCACCTGGGGACGCTGCCGGAACTGAGCGGAGACGAGCGGGATGCGCTGGCCGACGCGCTGAAGCGGATGGCAACGCGGTTCGACAACCTCTTCGAGACGAGCTTTCCGTATACGATGGGCTTCCATCAGACGCCGACGGACGGGGCTGCATATCCCGAGTGGCATTTCCACGCCCATTTCTACCCGCCGCTGCTGCGCTCGGCCACGGTGCGGAAGTTCATGGTGGGCTTTGAAATGCTGGGGATGCCGCAGCGCGACATTACGCCGGAGGACGCGGCCCAGCGGCTGCGCGCCTGCAGTGAGGAGCATTTCTGGCCGAGAACCTAGAGGGCTGGCTTGCGGGCGGGAAGGAGTGGTGAGCTCGCTGGGATCGCCTATACTCGTGCCCATGAAATCCACAAGAATTCTTGTATTGTGGCTGTGCCCGCTGATTCTGAGCTTTGGCACCCTGCCGATGAGCGGCCAGCGTGCGACCGTCGTGCCACCCCTGCACACTGAGGGCCGCCAGATTGTCGACTCCACAGGTCATGCAGTGCGGCTAACGTCTGTGAACTGGTACGGATTCGATCAGAAGGAATTCGTGGCGGGCGGTCTCGACCACGCTCCGCTGGAAGCCATCATCGGGCAGATTCAGCAGATCGGCGTGAATTCCGTACGGCTGCCGTGGGCAAACGAAACGCTGGAGCACGATCCAGCGGTGCCTGATTACGCCGTTGCCGCAAATCTGCAATTCAAAGGCAAGCATGCGATGGCAATCATGGACGCCGTCATTGCCGCATTAGCACGCGCGCACATCATGGTCATCCTCGATAACCACATGAGTCGTGCAGACTGGTGCTGCAGCGAGACCGACGACAACGGGCTCTGGTACAACCGCGAATATCCGGAGACGAAGTGGCTGGCAGACTGGCAGGCCATCGCGCGCCGTTACCAGAACCAGCCTTGGGTAGTAGGGGCCGGCCTGCGAAACGAACTGCGCAGTGGTGCGACCTGGGGCGGACCGGATCCGAAATTCGACTGGCACGCCGCGGCCGAGCGCGGCGGCAAGGCAGTGTTGGCGGCGAACCCCAAGCTGCTCATCATGGTGGAAAGCCCTGAGTACTCAACCAACTTCACAGGTTTTGACAAGCTGCCGGTGGCGCTGCCCGTGGCGCACAGGCTGATCTACTCACCGCACGCCTATTACGTCGCAGGCCAGGACCTCTCCAATTTCGATGCGCTGAAGCGGGCCTACGAAGCGCGCGCCCTGTTTCTGCTTCACGCGGAGACCGAGACTCCCATCTGGCTGGGCGAATTTGGCGCGTGCCAGACGCTCGACTGTGGCGCTGATTCCGACTGGCTCAAGCTGTTTATTCGCCTGCTCAAAGAGAATCCCCTGATCTCGTGGAGTTATTGGCCGCTTAATGGCACCCAATCCAGCGGCGTCGGGAGGAAATACGATGCGGTCGAAGACTACGGACTGTTGTCGACCGACTACCGGCATATCGCGGCGCCAAAGGTCGTGGAGCTTTTGCGCACGGTAGAGGGTCAGCTTCAGGCCGGGGTTACGTTGGGCGGAAGATAAGCCTGGGGGAAGCAGAACGGTATGGTCGCGCCTGGGACCAGCAGGTCTCAAAGACCGCTGACTCGTTCGATTGGGCCGGCTTGGGAAGGAGTGGTGAGCTCGGTGGGATTCGGACCCACGACCCACGCCTTAAAAGGGCGTTGCTCTACCAACTGAGCTACGAGCTCTCACCAGAGTGAAGTTGTTTTTAATTAAGCACTTGGTTCACTTGCGTGTTTCGTTTTGATTGCCCGGTTTTGAGTCAGGGAATCATTTTTTGAGCCGCCTTGAACCTGAAGCGGGCGCATCTCAACTTTACCAGATCGAACGATTATGCGCTCACTTTGGCGGGGAGCCCGGTGATCCAGCCAGTGTGGAAAGTTTCGCAGATGTGGATTCCGGGACCGGCGTTCCACGGAACGCTTGTGGAACCGTGCGAGTGCCCGAACAGGCGGCACGCGCGACTGCGAAGCCGTCCGCGGGAATCAGTTTACCTGCATTTTCTGTAGGTGAGCGAATTGTTCGGCAGAGACCGGCCGGCCGAAAAGGTAACCTTGCCCCTCGTCGCAATGGCTTGCCTTGAGAAACGCAAGGTCAGTCGACGATTCAATGCCCTCGGCAATCAGGCGCAGCTTGAGGCTCCGGCCAATGCTGATAATTGCGCTCACGATGGACGTATCGTCTGGAGAAGTGGTGATCGCACGGACAAATGACTGGTCGATCTTGAGCGTATCGACATCGAGCATTCGAAGATAGCTCAAGCTGGAGTAGCCTGTACCAAAATCGTCGACAGCCACCTGGACTCCTCTTTCTCGCAGGCTTTGGAGGATGGGTATACCTAGCTTGGCACGCTCCATGAGACCACTTTCAGTGACTTCGATATTGAGAGACTCGGGCTCCAGGCCAGTGTCGGCAAGGATGGTAAGGAGGCTCTTGAGAAAGTCCTCGCTTCGAAACTGGAGCGCGGAGACGTTGACGGACATGCGTATCGGGCGCAGGCCCGCATCCGCCCAGGTTCTGGCCTGGGTGCACGCCTTGCGCAGAACCCACTCGCCGATGGGCAGGATCAGGCCGGAGTCTTCAGCAACCGGGATAAACAGCGCCGGTACGACCGAACCTCGATTGGGGTGCGTCCAGCGCAGCAGGGCTTCGGCCCCTGTGATGATGCCCGACTTGAGATTGAAGATTGGCTGGTAGTGCACCGTGAGTTCATTCCGTTCAAGGGCGCGCCGCAGGTCCTCCTCTATGGATTGCCGCTCGACGGCCTTGTCGTTCATCTCTTGTTTGAAAAACTTGAAGACCTGACGCCCGCTCTCCTTTGCCTGGTACATGGCAGTGTCGGCATTCTTCATGAGAGTTGCCGCGTCCATTCCATCATCGGGGTAGACGCTGATGCCGATGCTTGTGGTGACGTGAAGCTCGCGGCCTTCGATGGTATGAGCTTCCTTCATCGCCTTGAGGACTCTTCTGGCCGTAATGGCAGCGTCTTCGGCATGCTGAACTTCCTGGAGAAGAAGGACGAATTCGTCACCGCCTTGCCGACTGACCGTGTCTGGGGTGCGGACACAGGCCTGGAGTCGCTGGGCCACGGATTTGAGAAGCTTGTCGCCGGTTGGATGTCCGAGGGAATCATTGATGTGCTTGAAATTATCCAGATCCAGGAACAGGATGGCCAAGAGGCTCCCTTTACGGCCTGCCTGTGCGATTGCCTGGTCAAGCCGGTCGTTCAGCAATAATCGATTGGGCAGGCCGGTCAGTGAGTCGTGCTCAGCAAGGTGGGAGATTTGTTCGGCCAGCGCCCGCGCCGCGGTCACGTCGCGAAACACCAGCACCGATCCGGTGGACAGTCCGGAACCATCGAGAATGGGTGCGACAGAGTCTTCAATGAAGACCTGATGTCCGTCCCGGCTGGTGAGGATGCAGTTCACCGGCAGATGATTGATCCGGCTGTGTCCGATTAGTCGCGTTGTAGGATCGGCGGCGATTTCGCCGGTGGAGGCGTTCATGATATGGAAAGAGTCAAGCAAGGGCAGTCCCGCCGCTTCCTTCAGTGAACAGCCTGTCATTCTCTCCGCGACCAGGTTGAGAAATGAGATGTTTCCTGCGATATCGGTGCAGATCACGGCATCGCCGATGCATTCGAGTGTGATCTGTGCACGGCTCTTTTCATTGAACAAGGTTTCTTCGAGAATCTTGCGGGCAATCGAATTGCGCATGGCGCGCATCAGTTCGCGCGGTTCGAATTGGCCCTTGATCAGGTAGTCCTGCACGCCTCGTTCCATGGTTCGCATGGCGATTGCCTCGTCCTCCAGATCCGATAAGAGGACAATGGAGGCGCCTCGCGCGGCTGCATGGGCCCGCAGAATCACCTCGAAGCCCGATGCGTCCGGGCAACAACTCAAGTCGAGCAGCAGGACGGCAACCGTTTGACGTTGCAAGTAGGCCTCGGCGTCCGTCACGCTCTTCACGTGGGTCAACTTGAAGGAATAAGAGCCTTGGTCGTTGAACATCTCGCGGATCAGGCGAGCCTGTTCGGGGTCGTCCTCAACCAATAGAACGTTTTTGACTTGTATCCTGCTCATCCTGTTCACCTGTGCGGGCCCTTCGTTTCGCGGAAATCCGGCGAACACGGATGCATCCCTAGCGTTTTAGGAGGTGCACACCACTGGATTATCGTGAATGTCCGGGGAGATCGTCTGGTCTCTATTGGCCACCTACGAAACAGGGCGGAGATGTTGCCATTGACAACAAATCCACGCGTGGTCAGACTGAAGTTCAGCCGGGAGGGATGGCCGGACGACCCATATGTTGAGCAGCCGTCAATGAAAACTACAAGCGCATTTTTGGCATTGGCGCTCTGTTTCGCTGGTGGCGCGATAGAGTGCGCAGGGCAGAGTCCTGAGGCCAAGTGCCCGGTGGTGATCGACCAGCTTATGTTGAGCTACAACCATGAGGGCGGGCGGTCCGTACCACAGCTCAAGGTGTGGTTTGAAAATCAGGCCGGAAAACAAGTCTCGACGGTGACCTTCAGCTTGTCCGTGCTGGACTCCGGCGGCTATCGGCGACCCTATCCTCACAGCCTGAAGTCCCACGCCAGCCTCGACAGCGGCAAGAAGAAAGAGTCGGCCTGGGAGTTGACTGCCGAATCGGTGGACATACATGGGACCGGCGAAACGGTTGCGGTGACGAAGATTGAGTTTGCCGACGCATCGACCTGGACTGACGATGGCTCGGAATCCTGCGCACTGACGGTCGACTTCCACCCCAAATAGCGCGGGCGTCGCGTAAGACGCCAGGGAACGAAGCGGCGTGCCGTTTCCTCGACGGCTGATGGGGATAGGAACTCCAGCATCGGGGAACTTGATGCCGTCAAGCATCTGCTTGATTTGATAGCGGGAGAAAGCATCCGAGCGATGGAGAGGCGAGCTGCGCTTGCGACGACGGGGTTACCCTATTACTAAAGGGCGTACCTGAGGTGCGTCTCAAGCGTGGGATGGATGTTCTATTCTCAGGGTACTTCAGGGTTGTGCCGGAGGTGTTCGATGGCTCGTCGCTCGGTGATTTGTTTTGCATTGCTGCTAGGCCTGATTCCGAGTGGACAGGCACAAGCGCCTGCTCCAGTTTCAGCCGCGGGCGGTGCCGTGGCACCAGTGCCAACGGCGGGGAGCGGATTGAAGACCTACACGGTTCCTGCCGGAACGCGCATTCTGCTCTCGCTGAAGCAGGAGATCAGCACACGAGTGGCAAAGCCGGGCGACCCCACCTATTTTGTGTCGGAGTTTCCGGTGGTGCAGGAGGGCGTGGTGGTGATTCCTGCGGGCATGTACGTCAAGGGAGTCATCGACAGCGTGCAGCGGCCCGGCAAGGTGAAAGGCCGGGCTCAACTGCAAATGCATTTTGCCTCGATGATCTTTCCGAACGGCGTAGAGATTGCGATTCCCGGGTCGCTCGACGATGTTCCCGGTTCCACGAATGCAAAGGTGAAGAACTCCGAGGGAACGGTTGAAGCTGCCGGAACCAAGGGGCGCGATGCGCAGCGGATTGGCGATGCCGCCGGAGCGGGAGCAGGAGTGGGCACCCTGGCGGGAATGGGGACCGGGCACGTAGGACTGGGCAGCGGGATCGGCGGAGGCGCCGGAGCCGCGGTGGGAATTCTGGCGACCATGATGACGCGCGGGAACGATGTCGTGTTTCCGGCGGGCACCACGCTGGAAATGGTGCTGGCGCGTCCGCTCAACGTGCAGCAGGACCAACTGTCCGGCATGCCGGGCTCGACGGGAATGAACATGCCGATGCCGACCGCTCCACAACCAATGCCGGCGGCCAGCCCCAAGCCGAATGACTAGGGTTGGACGCAGGCGCAACACGGCAGGACAGCGCACCTTCGCGGCCTGACTCACATGGCTTGGTGCGTATAACTCGTCCCAGATAACCTATCCCGGATAACATGGCCCACAAGTCCAGGTATAACTATCGGGCGCAGAGCAACCGCGCGCGTACCGAAGTCAGGTGCGGTGAAGATACCCGGGATATGCGGAGGCTAAAGCCGTGATCTTCCTTTCCGGATGGCTGAACCCAACGCGAATCATCGGGTTGACTGCCTACTTATTTGCGCTGGCTATGTGTGTCCTGGCGTGGGCCGGAGGTCACGGAACCGCACACCAGCGGCGGCTGGCCGCGGTGATTGGGGTGCTGGAGGCGGCGCTCTTGCTGGACATGGCGCTGAATGGACGATGGCTGCTGCACGATCTACTTGAAAATGAGTCGATGACGCGGAACCTCTATGCGGAGCGCGCGGGTCCGCAGCTTACAACGCTCATTTTTCTGGGAGTCGCTGCGTTGGCCGGAGTGGGATTGCTCCTGCGGCGATTTCGAAACAGGGCGGGAGCAGCGCTGGCTGCATGCGGCGCAATTCTCTCGCTGACCTGCTGGTGTGTCGAGGTCGTCTCGCTGCATAGCGTGGACCTGGTGCTCTACCGCGAGATTTATGGCGTGAAGCCAGTCAGCCTGGTTTGGACAGCCTGTTCGCTGATGACGGGCGCAGGCATTCTGTGGGACATGCGAGAGGGAAATGCAACGGCTCGCATGGCGAAAGGTCTCGCTGAAACGCAGACGGCTTCGCCTACAGATTCTTGACAAAGAAATCGGTGAGTCTCTCAAAAAGAATCCTGCGTGTGGCGCGATCGTCGAATAAGCTGCGGCGGTCGGCAAACAGCAATATGTCAGCATACTTTCCTTTGTCCAGGAACTCGTCGAGCAGCATGAGGGAATTCTCCACGTGCACTTTCTCATCCAGCGTTGCCTGCGCGAGCAGAAGGGGCGCGTTGAGGTTGCCGGCATTTTCATTCGGCGAAGATGCGAGCCAGCCGTCCTGATTGCGTACCGGGTCATCGAGGTAACGTTCACTGAAGACGGCGTCATACAGATGCCAATCCGTAATGGGAGAACCTGCAAACCCGGCTTTGAAAAGCAGGGGGCGGTCAAGCATTCCATGGAGCGCGAGGAACCCTCCGTAGCCCCATCCGCAAATGCCAATGCGGGTCTTGTCAATCCAGGGCAGAGAGCGAAGATACCTTACTCCGTCGCGGACGTCTGCCATCTCAGGGCCGGAGAATCGCAGGTGCACCGGTTCCTCAAACAAATGGCCGCGACCAGTGGTGCCGCGGTTATCGAGCGCGAATACGATATAACCCTTCTGCGCCATCAGGGAACACCAGAGGGATACATCACCGCCCCATGCGTCGCGCACGATCTGTTCGCCGGGCCCACCGGCAACATAAAAGATGACCGGGTATTGCCGCGTGGGATCAAAGTCCGGCGGTTTCATGATCCAGGCATTCAGGTCCGTGCCCATGTGTGTTCCCACGGTAAGGAATTCGAGGGGGCTGAGCTGCACTGCAGTGAGGTTCGCAGGCGAGTTGCCGGTGAGGCTCGCAATTCTGCTTCCGTTGGAACGAAGTAAGTCAAGACGCCCGGGTGTGGCGTGATTTGACCAGCCGTCAAGGAAAGTAGCGCCGGCGGGCGAGACTTGGACATCGTGCGTGCCCTTTTCCTGGGTGATTCGCGTGAAGCCCGATCCGTCGAGATTGACGCGATACAGTTGACGCTCCAGAGGGCTGGCTTCGGACGCAGTAAAGTACACAACATTCGCCGTTTCATCGACACTAACCAGCGAAGTAACTTCCCAGTTACCCCGCGTAAGTT
Source organism: Acidobacteriaceae bacterium (assembly GCA_003165075.1). Taxonomy (GTDB): domain Bacteria; phylum Acidobacteriota; class Terriglobia; order Terriglobales; family Acidobacteriaceae; genus Telmatobacter. Next base: position 76,741 of record PLSM01000176.1, read on the forward strand.
GGGCGAGTTGGTGTCCGGCGAGGTCGTAGAGATAGAGATGACGATAACCGGAGCGCTCGCTGGACCAAAGGAAGCGGCGTGAGTTGCGGAGAAAATGAAGATCGTTGCTGAGGTTGATCCAGTAGGCATCCTTCTCGGTAAGAATTACGCGGGATGCACCATGGGCGGCGTCTGCCAGCAGAAGGTCCAGCGTGTTCTGGCTGCGGGTGAGGCGCTCAATGGCAATGTGCTTACCGTCTGGCAGCCACTGCACCCGGGGTATGTAGATGTTTGCGTCTTTGCCCAGATCGACCTGAACAGGCGCACTTGCGGAAGTGGACTGTACGAAGAGATGCACCGTGGGAATGGCCTTGCCGGGCACGGGATAAGCGATGAGCTGCTCATCGCCATCAGACTTGCGCAGGGAGTATTTATTGACGGCACGATCATCTGTTTCTATCCAGGCAATTGAGGAAGAGTCGGGCGACCACCAATAAGCCGAGTGCAAACCCAACTGGTGAAGGTAGACCCAGTCCGGTTCGCCTCTTCTCAGATCGCTCGTTCCCGCATGAGTAAACGCGTGCACGGCGCCGGTGGCGATATCTGCCAGCCAGAGAGCGTGATTTTGGATGAAGCTGACTTTACGGCCGTCGGGGCTGATCTGCGGATTGCTGAGGCCTGTTCTATCTGTGACTACCGGCCGGGAAGAATGAGTGTCGAGACTAAACCGCGCGATTGAATCGCCAGTAACAAGCAATAGAGCGTGGCCGTCCGGAGCCCATAGAAATTCCTGAAGCTGATTATGCCGGGCGCCCTCCTCGTCTTCGTCGCCGGGGAGATGGGGACGATCGCGGCCGAAGGCGGCAGTTAGATCGCCTGCAGATACAAGGACCTTTTGCCGGCCGGTGGTGGTGTCGATGCTCCATATTTCAGAAGCTCCGGAGGCTGGCGAAGCTTTGCCTGCGTCAGGAGCAGTCCGGATAAAGGCGAGACTGGTTCCCGCTGGATTCCACGCAAAGCTGCGAGGCAGCCCTTTGTTGAGTTCGCGCTCTTCGGCTATGCGATTGATCGTGAGCGTCTGAGGGGCGGGCGGTTTCTGTGCATCCAGCCTTCCCACCGCCATGGCCAGGATAAGCAAGGCGAATCCGGCCACTAACTGTCGCAGAGGTTCGGCGATCTTTAAGCCAGTCTCGGTCCTTCCTTCACGAGCATCTTTCTCCACAGGAACTTTAATAAGCAAAATACCTCTCCATTTTGCAATCGGGATAGATGAAGCATCGCCTGAAGACAGAGATCGCCAAGACAACCCCCGCTCTGGATAGTGTGCACGAAGACGCTTCGGTGGTAAGTCTCAACCAGAGTACTAGGTGACCATTGAGTGTTACTAATGTGGAGTGGGATAGTCCGAAATACTTGATTAGAATGAACACTCCACGATTCCCAAAGGGGTGAGAAATTGCATCCGACAACATGGGAACAAGAGTTGCTACAAGCCTATCTGAATTTCTCTGAACAAGTGTGGTTCACCTGTTTCGCTTTTTAGAAGCGGGCAGACTCGGCCTGATGGGGTACAGAGTTTCTGTCGCAGGTAAGGGTCGTGATGAGGTTTTGCTGTTACTCCAACCAATCTATTTCCACCAGCGTGGGTGGGACGAGGAACTGCCGGCTCTGATGCGGCTCACCAGGCAGGACCTCTTCGGCAAGCCGGGTGCTCAACATGCGGCAAAGAAACAATGACAGTCGTGGGTCGCAGGTTGCAGACCCTTGTTCAAGCGTAAGCGGAACCAATAGGGGCGACATCCGAATGACGAGTTTGCTTAAGACGCGCAATGCAGTGTTGGGAACGGGCGACTGGCGGGGAATGTTTGGAGCGGCGCTGCTGCTGACAACCGGGAGCCTATCGATGCATGCGCAGTTGAGTGTGACTACGTGGCGCAACGACATCTCGCGCACAGGGCAGAACCTGAACGAAACGATCCTGAACACTTCGGACGTGAACTCATCCCAATTTGGCAAGCTCTTCTCGCAGGCTGTGGACGGATACGTCTACGCACAGCCGCTGTATCTGCAGAACGTAACGATCGGCGGGGTGTCGCACAATGTGGTATTTGTCGCGACCGAGCATGACAGCGTGTACGCATTCGATGCGGATAGCAACGGGGGCGCAAACGCGAATCCCCTGTGGTTCGCTTCAATGCTGACATCGGCTCACGGAGCAGCGGCCGGTGCAACGACAGTTTCGTCAAACGACGTGGGAACCGACATTATTCCCGAGGTTGGCATTACCGGCACACCGGTGATCGATCCGTCGTCCGGAACGCTTTACGTGGTGAGCGCGACCGCCGAGGGCACGGGATTCGTTCAGCGTCTGCACGCACTCGATGTAACTTCGGGAGCGGAGAAGTTCGGCGGCCCGATGGTGATCACGGCGAGCGTTGCGGGCACAGGAAACGGCAGCTCCGGCGGGACACTGACCTTTGATAACGAATGGCAGAATCAACGGCCTGGTCTGCTGTTGCTCAATGGCATCGTCTACATCGCATTCTCTTCTCACGGCGATGCCGGCCCATGGCACGGATGGGTTATGGGCTATAACGCGCAGACTCTGAAGCAGACAGGCGTATTCTGCACCACTCCGAATGGCAATGGCGGTGGAACATGGATGGGAGGCTCAGGGCTTGCTGCCGAAGTTGTGGATCCGGTGAATCATCCGTATGGCCGGATGTTCGTTGCGACGGGTAACGGCGATTACACGGCGACTACGCCCTACGCAGCCGGCATGGATTACGGGGACAGTGTGCTGAATTTGGACCTGACCAACGGCGTGCCGACTGTCCAGGATGAATTCACGCCAATGGGTCAGGCCGAACTGGACCAATACGATGGCGACCAGGGGTCCGGAGGGATATTGATCCTTCCCACTCAGACTACCGGGAGTTACCCGCACCTATTGGTGCAGGCCGGGAAATCGGGAGAAGTGTACCTGCTCAATCGCGAGGGTCTTGGAGGATATTACACTTCGGCCGATCATGTGGTACAGGAGCTTCCGAATGCAGTGGGCGACGTGGGCACCTGGAGCACGCCGGCATATTGGAATGGAAATATCTATTACTGGGCTCAGAAGGACACTCTTAAGGAATTCTCACTGGTCAACGGCCTGCTTTCGGGCCCCAATGCCGTCTCCTCGGAGTCGTACGGTTTTCCGGGAGCGAACCCCGCGATTTCGGCGAATGGGACTACGCAGGGGATTGTGTGGAGCATTGATTCGGAAGGCTACATGACGAGTGGTTCGGCCATCCTGCAGGCGCACGACGCCGGCAACCCAAGTACAACTCTCTACTCGAGCAGTACAAATTCATCTCGAGACAACCCCGGTCTTGCGGTCAAGTTCACCGTGCCGACGGTGGTAAATGGGAAGGTGTATGTTGGAGCGCAATATCAATTCAGCGTGTTTGGGCTGCTCAGTGGCCAAAATCCCGCCGCTGATCCGGTATTCACTCCTGGGGCGGAGACATTTAATAGCAGCCTGGCGGTGAGCATGACGGATGCGACGCCAGGAGCGACGATCTATTACACACTGGATGGCAGCACGCCGACGGTCTCATCGGCCGTTTACACTTCCGCGATTACCATCAAGGCCACGACGACGATCAATGCGATGGCGATTGCTACGGGGTACCTGCAAAGCCCGGTCACTTCGGCCACGTATGTCGACTCCACACAGGCTCTGCCGCCCACATTCAATCCGAACGGGGGCACTTTCACGCAGCCCGTTTCAGTGACAATCAACGACGCGACAACGGGCGCCGCGATCTACTACACCACCGATGGGACAACGCCCACAACCTCATCGACGAAGTACACAGGGGCAATCACCGTGGGCACGTCGGAGACGGTGCAGGCAATCGGAGTTGCAACAGGCGTGACCAACAGCGCAGTGAGCGCGGCCAATTTCACCATCAGCTCAGGGACGATATACATCAACTATGCCAATGATGGATTCACGGCGACAAACCTGTCGCTGAACAATGGCGCGACGGTTACTGGAGGGTTGCTGCAACTGACCGATGGAGGGACCGGAGAGGATCGCAGTGCCTGGTTTCTGACGCCAGTCCCTGTGGGGAGTTTTATTACCGATTTCACCTTTCAACTATTGAATCCCACAGCCGATGGCATGACATTCACGATCCAGGGAAGCAGTATCTGGGCTTTGGGAGATGGTGGAGGCGGGCTGGGCTACCAGGGGATTCCGAGCAGCGTCGCGGTCAAATTCGATTTATATGACGACGCGGGCGAGGGAACAGATTCTACCGGGCTGTATCTCAATGGTGCGGCGCCGACGGTGCCTTCGGCTGATCTCACGTCGACGGGAATCAACCTGCACAGCGGAGACATTATGAACGCGCAGTTGGTCTATGACGGGTCCGAGCTGACCCTGAATCTGACCGACACGGTGACCAATGCCACCGCAACGGAAGTGTTCGCGGTGAACATTCCCAATGTTGTTGGTGGCAGCACGGCCTACGTAGGATTTACCGGTGGCACCGGAGGCTTTAGCGCGACGCAGAATATCCTGTCATGGAACTACGTGAGCCAAGCTGGATCAACGTCAACGGTCGCCACGCCCGCGTTCTCACCGGGGGCCGGGACTTATACATCGTCGCAGTCGGTGACCATTAGCGACTCGACCAGCGGAGCGACGATCTACTACACCACCAACGGGACGACACCGACGACTTCATCGGCCGTGTACAGCACTCCGATCACGGTGAGCGCGACAGAGACCTTGCAGGCACTGGCGGTCGAAACGGGATACACCAACAGCGCGGTGGGCTCAGCCGCTTACACCATTGCTCCAGTGCTTCCCACGCCAACATTCTCACCGGCAGGCGGGACTTACACCACGTCGCAGTCGGTGACCATTAGCGATTCGACCAGCGGAACTACGATTTACTACACCACGAACGGGACGACTCCGACTACGTCATCGACCAAGTACGCGGGTGCGATCACGGTGAAGGCAACCGAGACACTGAAGGCCATTGCGG
>PLSM01000074.1 GCA_003165075.1 Acidobacteriaceae bacterium
CCTCCAATCCTTTCAACAACTTAGACCAGTCGCAAGAGAGAGGCCAAAAGGCCTCTTTAGCGGAAACTGTAGCGACTCCCCGTCTTTTCTCACTGAATCATCCCCTTTGCTGCTCCCTGTTTCAGCGATAGCGCCTCCATCTGCCGCGCCGCTACAAACTGCTCCATACGCTCCTCGGAGCGCGCCTGATGCTCTTGGGTGGAGTGGGTATACCCGCGGGACCATCTGAATCTTGGAATGCCCAGAAGCGCCGCTAGCGTCACAAGGTCAATGCCCGACTCTCCCGCCCGTGTCGCCCCAGGTATGGCGAAGATCGTAAAGCCGGAACTTTGCCCCCTTGCTAACTTTCACCGCTCGGTCATGGGCATTGTTGACTTTGGGCACGGGCCGCAATGCGTCCGTGTCGCCCGGGAAGAGGAAAGGCGCCTCCAGTTCCGCCATGCGCCGAGTTAGAACGCTCCTCGCCGTCGTCGTCAACGGAACCCGCCGCCGCGCCGCCTTTGTCTTACCGAAGGGGTTGAAAAGGAATCCGCCCGCCAGATTCACGTTCTCTGATCGCATCCGGTAGACTTCTTCGGGGCGCATCTCAGTTTCAAGCATGGGCGTTGCCACGTCCCTGAGTGCCGGGGTTCCCTCCGCGCCACACCAACAATTCACTGGCACAAGGCATGGAGCAGGCCAAACTCCTGTCGCTGCCAGCGAGCCATATCAAGGCTGCACGAGGTTTGCCAGTTTTTCAGTAAAGTTATTCCGCAACGCGTGAAGTTCTGCCAACTGGCATATGGCTTCCGATTTCCGTCCATCTCCATTCAGCGTAAGAATCCTATCCGCCAGCGCATGAATCCGCCGGTGCAGCAAATCAATGCTCCGGAAACCAAGAAGGCCGCCGCGCCCAGGCACGACTTCTCCATCTACCAATGCTTCGCCACGCAGCCAGATTCCGAATTTGCAATGATGGATATCCAGCGCCGGTTCGCTCTGCCGTTTGCCGTCAAGAAAGTCCTCGATGGCCACGATCCAGGCCCGGTGCTCGACGCCGGCATAAAGCACCGGCCGGTCACCGGGGTCAAACGGGAGCACATTCTCCCAGAGGGGACCGGGGCGCCAGGCGGAAACCCAGGCAGGCAGATCACGCGCGGGCATGGGCCTTGCGATGCCGAAGCCCTGGGCGATCTGGCAGCCCAGCCGCAGCAGCATCAAGCCATGCTCCGCAGTCTCCACTCCCTCGGCAACGACCTGACAACGAAAAGTTCTGGCGAGGGCAATTATCCCCTCCAGGACGGTTAAATCCTCAGCATCGTCGAGCATGTCGCGCACGAAGGTCTGGTCGATCTTGAGCACATCGACCGGCAATTTTCTGAGATATGTAAGCGAGGCGTAGCCGGTGCCAAAGTCATCGAGAGAGAACGTCACGCCCAGCTTCTTGCAGTCACGAATTACTTCGGAAACTCGGACAGCGTCCTTGAATTCACTGCTTTCCAGCACTTCCAGTTCAAATCTGGACGGAGGAACGGTTGGATGTGCGGCCAGCGCAGCGCCCAGGTAACTTGCGAAACCAGGTTGCTGCAGCTGCTCTGCCGCTAAATTCACACTGATGGAAAGATCCAGGCCGTCTGCGCGCCAGCGCTCCCATTGGGTGAGTGCGTTGTCGATGACCCATTTCCCAACCTCGATCGCCAGCGGATGGCCTTCGATGACGGGCAGAAACGCGCCAGGGGGGATGAGTCCCCGTTCAGGGTGTTGCCAGCGAATGAGCGCCTCGACGCCCAGCACCTGCCCGGTGCTCATGTTCACCTTGGGCTGATAATAGAGAACGAACTCATTGTCAATTAGACCCTGGTGGATGCGGTCAGTGTTTTCATGAAGATCGCGAGCACTGCGGTCGATTGCTGGATCAAAGACCTGGGAGCGTCCCTTGCCCGCCTGCTTCGCCTGGCACATCGCCTGGTAGGCCTGACGCAGCAACTGGTCGGCGTCGACGGCTTCTGTCTGAGGAAAGAATGTGACACCCGTGCTGATTGATACTTGAAGCGACAGGTCTCCGAACTGCACTGGATTGGACGCGGCCTTCTGAACGCGATTGAGAATTTGCCAACCGCTTTCGATATCGGCGATATTCGGCAATACGACAACAAATTCGTCGCCACCCCGTCGAGCGAGTGTGTCGCCCTCACGAAGCGTAGCCTTCATGCGGCGGGCGATGGCGATTAGAAGGTCGTCCCCAATGCTGTGCCCGTAGCGGTCGTTGACGGCTTTGAAGTCATCGAGATCGATAAGTGCAACCGCTACCGTCCGCTTACCGTGATTCGCATCAGCCATGGCTTGATGCAGGCGGGTGGCAAGATTGGCCCGGTTGGACAGGCCCGTCAGGGTATCGTAAAGCGCAATATGCTGAAGCTTACTCTCATGTTCTTTGGCTGAGGTGATGTCAGTAAACATCGCAACATACTTCTCAGTCTTGCCGGAAGCATCCCGTAAAGCGCTAATCGTAAGCCTCTCAACGTATTCCTCGCCGTTCTTTGCGCGGTTCCAGACTTCTCCGGACCATAGGCCTTCGCGAACCAGTGCGCGCCACATTGCCTCATAAAACTCCGCGCCCTGGTGTCCGGACTTGAATATCCGCGGGTTTTTGCCAAGGACCTCGTCGCGAGTGTAGCCGGAGATGCGGGTGAACGAATCATTCACTTCGAGGATTGAACCACCAGCATCGGTGATTACAATTCCCTCCGATGCGTGGGTGAAGACACTGGCGATGAGATTTAACCGTTCCGCATCTCGCTTGCGCTCGGTGATGTCCTCGGTGAAAAGGATGATGCCGCCGATTTGGCCATCGTCAGTCCGCCACGGGCGCACATCCCTCCGGAGCCAATGAATCTTGCCATTCGCCCTTTGGAGTTGGTCCACGTCCGACTGGATGATTTCTCCTTTCATGGCTCGGCGATGCAACTCTCGCACGCGCTCTGAGATCTCGGGGAGGAGTTCATAGTGCGAGTGTCCAAGAATCTCGGGGGCGGTGAAGCCGTAATCCTCAAGCCAACGGCGGCTTACAGCCAGATAGCGCATTTCGCGGTCGACCATGGCCAGGGCAGCTGGTGCGTGCTCGATGAAAAGCTTGAGAATCTCCCTGCTCACGCGCAGAGCTGCCTCAGCTTTCCTTTGCTCGGTGATGTCCTCGGTAAACAGGATGATGCCGCCAATGGCGCCATCGCTCGAACGCCAGGGCAGGGCCTCTGACCGCCCCCAACCGACGGTCCCATCAGGCCTTTCAAAGCGGTCTTCGGCGGATTCTACGGTTTCGCCCGCTAATGCACGTCGATGCATATCCTTGAGACTCTCCGGAAACCACGGGAGCACTTCATAGTGGGACAGTCCGATGAGTTCGCGATCGCCGAGTCCAAATTCCTTTCGAGCGCGGCGGTTCACCGCCAAGTAACGCATCTCCCGGTCGAACATGGAGAGGGAGACCGGCGCGTTCTCAATCAACAATTCGAGCAGCT
>PLSM01000101.1 GCA_003165075.1 Acidobacteriaceae bacterium
AATTCCGTCAAAGAGCGATGGTGAAATAGAAACCACTTCATATTATCTGTGTGGAGCTATACTACCGCGGGCACAGTACACCCATTAATACCCATAAATATTAATTTTTGATCCATAGGTATCAAGAGTAAGTAGGGAAATGCCTTCCCCTACCCCGTCCCAACCTAAAAGTGAAACCTCAATTGGCGGGCGAAAAGCGGGCAGAGCGAAAAGAGTTTCAGAGAGGCAATCCGGCCCATCCGGCAACCTGGAAAAGGCTCCGAAACTACCCGGCTGCATACTCTCAAGAACCGGAGACCCACCCCGCCGGCAACAACTGACAACTGACAACCAGGCACAACCAGAGAGATCGTGAGCACAGTTCTGCCGGGCGCACGCTTATGAGGTTTTGGGTCAGGCAGGACGGAGAACTTGCTCTCATTGCAAATACGAAAGAGCCAGCAGGAGGCGCGACGCTGATTATGGGCGAAGCTTCGGCCTGGCGTGCGTGTGAGGTTTTTTGGGTGAGGCAGGACGAAGAACCCTGGTGTTGTTCTCCGCCTGGTTGGCTACCGCCTGGCGGAAGATGTTGTACTCCCGTGAGTAGGGAGCGACATCGGCCAGGATGGCCATCTTGTGGATGTCGGGATAGTCTTCGGGGTTGACTCCTTTTAACTCCGGATGAATGGCTTCGTAGCCTGCTCCTGGCAGGCGGGCGAATCCCTGGTCGACCTTGACGTAGGGATCTCCCACTCTGAAGTTGGTCAGGTAGTCATCCCCTGGCAACCAGTGAGGCATGTTGTTGGGTATTTCGTTGGCTTGTGGAGAGAAGTCTTCGCGCTGGACAAACCGGCAGCCAACACTTTCTCGACGGATTCCTCGATCCTACCGAGTTATCAGGACGAATCTTCTAGACACACCGGAACCGAACCTGGATGAGTGATTTGGTCTGTTCTCGTCAAGTGAGGGCTAGTTTCCAGATTGTCCGTCATTAGCTTGGAACGCCACCGAGACTTTGACCTTGGCGACGCTACTGGTAGTTTCCAATCAGAACGAAGGGTGCCCAGTAATACGGATGAGAATAACCGGCATCATGCGCCGCGGACGTTGGCTCTGGTTCTACTTGAAGGCCGCGGTTGCTTTCACCGCCCGGCGACGCGGAAGACCCACGCAGGAATGCGATCTGCGCCTGGCGCAATGCCTCCGCTTTGCCATCGTCGGGATGCTTTACCCATCTCGAATAGAAGTCGCTCATGATACGGCTGGTACTGGCGTCATTTACGTCCCACAGCGTGGCCATTACGGCTTCGGCACCCTTCTGCTGCGCAACCATGCCAAGACTGTCCATTTCCAGGCCGTTCCTCGACGTATAGTCTTTCGCCGTGCTGCAAGCCGAGAGCGTCAGAAGTCTTGTGCCGTGAAAGGCAACCGGGGAATTCTCTAAATCTGAAAGATTCCACTCGTATCCCTTCGTGTCTCCGTTGTTTTCTCCGCCCAGCATCAGAAACGGCTCTTCACCATTGACGGCTTCCACCACAAAATGGCTGGCAATATGCACCACGGAGAAACTTTTGCCGGAGCCAAGCTCTGTCTTCAATGCAGCCAGCGTGAACTGTTCATCTGGCAGCAACCTTCCCTCCATCGGGCCATGCGATTCAGGCACCGCGGGATCGTGGACCACCGCATCCAACTCCGGCATCACGCCGGGAAGCGGCGGCAAGCCGCCGTAACTCTTTGACAGGCCCATTGCCAATACGCTGGGTTTGGACCCGTGCGTGAGCGGTGAATCCGTCATATGTCCGTAGCTCTCGGGCGTGAAGAGGACGTTGTTGAAGCGCTCGACCATGTAGTGGTGGCCATCGTAAAGCGCGCCCATCGGCAGGTAGCGCAGCACATCGTCCAAGGACCACAGCAGGGTCGGGACGCGGTCCCCTGCGTCGGAAGCCGTGTTTAAGGTCTTCAATTCATCTTCCAGGGGAGCTACGATCATGCCATAGAGCTGAGCCAACTGTGGCCTCGGATCGGAGTTGCGCAAGCCCAGAACCTTGAGCACTTCCAGTGCTTTGCCGCGTAACTCGGCAGGGGTGGCTTGCAGTTCGAACTTTTTTCGCGCGCCGGAAGTGACCACGATTTCATAGGCGTGATCCTTTCCCAGCAAGAGCCGGATACCCAGCACATGCGGTCCCAGTTTTGTCATCGTGTTTTGCAGATAACTCTGCGCGGAATGATCGTCGCTCGAGACTCCAGCTGTTTGAGAGGCGTCCGACTTCCGCTCCAGATCCGGATAGATTGTCCCGTTGAAGTACGCCAGTATCGCTGAGTTTTCTTCGTCCATGCCTGCGATCAGTTTCTTCAGTCGAGCGTCCTCCTCGGGGGTGCGCGCCGCTTTGATCTGCAAGCCTGCCGCCTCAACACTGAGTTGCTCAAAGGCCAGCGCCTTCTTTTCCAAATCCGCCATGTCGCTCTGCGCCTTCCGCTGTGCGGCAGTGAGGTTCAACGATTCAATTTTGGCCGCGCCATCAGGAGTGGCGCTGCGCACAATGTCCCTCAACTCCTGTTCCTTGAGCAGGTCGAGAATCTCTTCGGCTTCGCCGAGCCGACCGGCCTCAATCAGAAGCTCCGCCAGCACGCGATAGGTCATCGACTTCGATTGCGCAAATCCAGATTGCAGATCCTTATCCATCCCTGAAATGTTATTGCGAATCTGTTCGTAAGCGCTCACCGCTTCCATCCCAAAGAAGATTGCGTCCTCGGGGCGATGCTGGTCGCGCAAGCCGATCATCAGCGTGGTTTCAATTCCACCTTGAATCTCCGGATCGCCCGCGGCCGTCGCCAAAGACAAAGCCGCCAGTTCGCTCGCCAGCGCCTTTTCTGGCTCTTTCCGCGCCGAGTATGCCCAGCCGATGGTCATCATCGCCAGCGCTTCGCCGCGCCGGTCCTCGACTTCATGCCAGATGTGCAGCGCCTCGCTGTCATATTCCAGTGCCTTGCCTGTTTCTCCCAGGTTGGAATAATCCCGGCCCATGTTGTTCAGCGTCATCGCTTCGCCGCGCCGGGTCCCAGTCTCGCGCCAGATCGGCAACGCCTGCTCGCTGTATTCCAGTGCCTTTCGCGGCTGACCCATGTCGGCATAGGCCCTGCCGATATCGTTGAGAGCCATCCCCTCCCCGATGCGATTTCCTGTTTCGCGCCAGATCGGCAACGCTTGGTTGTAGTAGTCCATAGCCGTCTGCTGTTGCCCCAGATCACGATACAGGCGCCCTGTGTTGTTCAGGGTGAGCGCTTCGGCCTGCCGGTTGCCGATCGTACGCGACATCGACAGCGCCTGGTTAAAAGCTTGAAGGGACTTCTGCTTCTGCCCCAGGTCGGCGTACGCTCTGCCCATGCTGTTCAAGGTCAGCGCCTCGCCACCCTGCTCTCCCACGTCGCGCCACATGGCGAGCGCCTGATTGAAATAATTAAAGGCCTCCTGCTCCCGTCCCATGGCGGAGTATGTTTCTCCTAGATTGTCCAGTGTGTTCGCCTCGCCGGCGCGGCCGCCCGCCTCCTTCAGGTTCGCCGGCAGCGCTTCGCTCAGTTCCCGGAGAGCCTTCAGCTGCCTCAGGTTGCGCAGCATGTCCTTCCTGTCGAGCATCCGCCCCCCGCGCTGCCCACTGTCTACGTCGTGCCAGATCGTCAGCGCCTCATTCAGGTCATTCAGCGCCTCTTCCCGCCGACCCAGGTCGTTACAAGCCCTGCCGATATTGGTCAGCGTGCTGGCTTCCGCTTGCCGAATCCCCAGGTTGTGCCAAATGGGCAACGTCTGGTCGAACAGCGCCAATGCGTGGTGCTGCTGGCCGAGGTCGCTGTAGACCCGGCCCATGGTGTTCTGCGCCATTGCCTGGGCGGCCTGGTTACCCGCGTTCTGTTCAATCGACAAGGCCTCGTTGAGGCAATTCAGCGCCTTTTGCATCTGCCCTGCTTGCCTGTATAGATAGCCAAGCACAATCAGCTCAAATCCTTCATCGCTCACGCGTCGAGCCGCCCGCGCTTCCGCGAGCACTTGTTCATGCTGGGTGATCTGATCAAGTACCGGCGAACTCTGCGAATTGGCCACCGTAACCGCAAGCAGCCCCAAGCCCAGACATGCCATCACTCGAACGTTCTGCGCCAAATACATCTTTCTCCCTCCGTTCGCAGGGTTGACGCGTCATGAGTCAGTCGGTCTTACTCTTCCCTCATCGCAGCCATGAACCGGCATCGATCATCTTGCAACCAAATGCTCACGCAGGAATGCCACCACTTTGGTTACCGAATCGTTCGTTGCCTCGGGGTTCCATCTTATGTGGGCTCTCATCCCTTTGGCGGCCGGATCGAATAAGTTCATTTCGGGTCCATTGAGGTTGAAACCGTGCGTACTACCCGCATATTCAACCGTGATCAGTTGGAAATTGTATTTTTTCGCGAGCAGGCTTTTGAGTTCCGGAACGGCCTTGCCCTCGCCGTAAGAGTCCTCGGTTCCGTAAAAGATGATCATCGGACTGCCGGTCAGCTTGCTGCCGCTCGCTTCAAACTCTTTTGTGAAGTGGTTGCACACCGGGTAGAACATAACAAACGCAACGAATCCCTTGTCATCTCCCATCCAATGTCTAACATTGGTCTCCATGGCTGTTCTCAAGGCTATGTTGCCGCCCAAAGAAAAGCCCATAATGCCGATGCGGTTGGGATCGACGGAGGGTAGTTTTCGCAATTCCTTTAGCGCCGCGAAAGCCATCGGCAGAAAAGAGTTGGGGTTTGGCCGGTCCGTAGTGCCCTTGAAAATCCCCGTCTTGAAGTCGACTTCGAAAATCCCAATTCCCGCATCGAGGAGCGGTTGGCGATAAAGCACGCCGCGCCGGTCGATTCCCGTGGATCCGTGAATCAAAACGATTGCAGGAACCGGACTCGAAGCGTCTTTCGGGAGGTAAAGTGTGCCCGACAATCTGTAGAGTTGGTTGGGATCGAGCGAAGAAAAGTCAATCTTCGTCCCCGCCGCGGATGCACGAGCAGGTATGACAAAAATAGTCATAAAACCCAATGCAAGTAGTCCGACTCGCTTCCAGTCTTTCATCCTCAGCCCCCCCATCAGCTTCATGTTTCCTCTTCCTGGTTCAAGGTTGGTGCCATGCCGACCGCTTCTACCCGCTCATTCTGTCGGCCCTTGGGAAGGACATCGGTCACATTTTTTCTTGCCGCCCTTTTGTGATTTGCCGCTGCTATGTGATTTTTTGCTATCGCTTTCAGAAGCTTCAGTGCTGCCCTTCGAGCCAGCTTGTTTGCCCGTGGATGAGGCTTCGAGAGGCTGCACACTCACTCGCATTGAAGCGTACGTGATGCCAGGGATGGCGCTCTCCGCGCGCGCTGGCAGCGGAAGATTCAAATCCACATCCTTGCGCACCAAGTAACCCTGCACCAAATCCAGATTGGGCAGTTCCTTGGCTAACTCTTCCGTATGTTCCTGCGGAACCATCAGGTAGTCGCCGGAGAGCAACCCCAGATAGTGATCTTCCCGATCGGGATCGGTAAACGCCTGCTGAGTGGCAACGGCGGTAGTCAGATTGCCAGCCATAATGAACCGGGTGCGATCTTCCCAATAACTGAGCACTTGGGTAAAAGCGCTAAGTGCCGGTACGCTGATTGCCGGCAAGGTAACCAAGGGGGCGATCACCTTTGCTCCCTGCATCATTACATTGAGCGCCTTCACAAACACTGAAGTGGCTGCAGCCTTTGAAACATTCACGGCCAGTTTTCCCGTGCCTTGCGTAAGAAGTATCTTGCTGGTGCCCTGTGTTGCCTGCGGGTTTCTGAATCCCAACTGATCGAGCGAAACCTTGCCGGCCTTGTCCGGCGTCAGCGATGCAATGGCCGTCCACGCCAGTGGAGCGATGATGTTCATGTAAGGATATATCTGGGTAGTATCCACGCGAAGCTGCGCTGCGCGCACCTTGGCTTCGCTAGTGCCGTTCCCGGGACGGTATTGCGAGAGAGCAATGCTTACGGCCACATCGCCGCTGTGATCCAGCAATTCCTCTTTTCCAATATCTGTGGCATAGCGCAGTTTCTTCGTGTCGCTCCTATAGTGCAGATACTGCGTTTCCGCGTCCGGATCAGGAAGCTGATCTTTCGGCCCTCGCGAGGCAGCCTTTTGTCCATAGTTGCGGCTGTATGGATTCACGGAGTCGAAGAACCCGTTCCAGAAATCGTAGGAGTCGTGCGGCGTATCCTCAGTAGCGGACTGCGGAGCGGTGCTTTGCGCGGCCGCAAGTTCGGGCAGCAACGCCACAAGCAGGCCGAGGGCTGAGGCATCGGTAACAAAAGCACGTCTGGAAATGGACATGGTCGTTCTCCTTAAAAAGATCCGAGACCCCGCTATGCGAGTTGTTGACTGACGCAATAGCGCATTGCGTTCACTTGGTTGTGTCCTTTGGAATACTGCGAATGGTTGTCAGCGATATGCCCCAGTTAGTGGGTATTTCGCCAGAAAGGCCACGGGTTCCACTACTAGTCGACGTCAGGAGCCTTTCGAGAGGTGATTCCATAGCCTTCGCTCCACGCGTGGACGCGCCTTCGAAATTCAGCGCGTAGGGATCGGGAAGGGGCTGCGCGGTGCTCAGCAGAATGAGCGTATCCACGCCATAAGGCGCCCCAATGCGCAGGGTGCGCGCACCCGGCAGCACAAACTGACGGCTGTTGTCAGCCGCGCTGGGAAACTGGTTTTCCCCGTAGTCAAGCGGATAGAGCAGTGAGCCCTTGCCATGGCAATCGATGTCCAGAATGTAGACCCAGCGCTTCTCGATGACGCGATCCTTGGAGCGCAGGGCCATCTTCAGCACTTCGCCCTGGCGTGCGGGCTGCTCGGCTGTTATCGGCGATTCGTCAGATGCGTGCACCATGGCCAGTGTGTAGTAGTCGGCCGTGGATGCGTCGGCGGGGCTTTCTGCCAGCTCAAGCCAGCCGTGTACTTTGGCCAGCAAACCTGCAGACTTGTTCAGCGCCTTACCTCCCTCGTCTAGACCGCTCGCGTCGGTAACCACAACCCAGCCGCTGCGCACTGGATACTGCGATGTGGAGGAGCAGCCCGGGCTGTGATCCGCCGGAATAGACGCAGGTGGACCGGCGGAAAGTTCGCTTTTGTGGAACCATGCATACGCCGGACCATCGCTGGTCAACGTTCCGGTGAGTGCGTAGTCGGCGCGGGCAAGATCGGGCGATTTTTGAACCGCGCTGTTGCCATCGGCGGGTAAAAGCTTCGCGGTCAGCTCACGCGGCGGTGGAAGGTTGACCCACAGCCTGGCGCTGGCAGGGAGATGCTTCTTCAACGCATCCGTCGTTAGCTGCGTGCCGACTGCGGTGGGGGAATGCGAACCGGCTTGTTCGAGCGTCCAATTTGTGCCGTCCCAGCAGAGGATGTGTGTCCACGGTTCCTCGGCTGGATCGGAGACGAAAGCAATTCCTGAGGCGCGGATCTGCGATACGACGGCAAGAATCTCGTCATCACCAAGATTGGCGGGCCAATTCCAGACGTGCAACGGCACCGATTCCGCCGGAATCCATTTCGTCAGCTCGAAAATATCTCCGGGAGCTACCTTGGCGCCGGACGGGCCGATGACGGTGGTTGACGAACGCGCGATGCCCTCGAGCTCTGTCACGCGAAGTTTGACGCTCTGCCCCCTTCCGTCCAAAACCATCGATGTAAATTCGCTGCCGACGCCAACGCTGGAAGCACGGCCAATGTCCATCCACACATTGCCGTCCTCGTCGGTTTGAAGCGCCGCGGCGCGTGCCTTTCCTGTGTTCGCAGCCGTTCCTCCAAAAAGTGGTTCCTGCCTCCGCGCGGTCTCCGCGTCCAAATCAGGCTCCTGGCCGGAGATCCCGCTGCCCTCGAGCACGGCCTTCACGCGCTGATAAACGATGGAGGCCGGCGAATCGGCGGGCAAGGCCAGGAGCGCCTCAATCAGTGCCGCGGTAAACGCTCCATGCGGCTCGGTTACTTTGTCCGTCAGAGGCATTTCCTGCGCCGCTTGATCCTGTTGCGCAGCGGAGAACACGAGCGCCGGGTTGTCCTTGCGCTCGGTGGGCGCGGGCTGCGGCTGCCCATCGGCAAGCGTGTCGGGAGCTTCCGCAATATCGCGGGGATCATAGGCCAGAGTACGCGCGCGGTACCTGGGGCCGATACCGCGGCTGATGCCGCCGCTGTGGCAACTGTCAAAGATCACTGTAAGGTGAATGCCCTTGTCCAGCACCGCATTGAAGATGCGGGTCATCTCGCGGTCACGCACATCGTAACCGCCCTTGTAGGCATTGGCAGGAACCAGCGTGCTGTCTGCGTGCACATATTTGCCATTTACCAGCACGGTGAGCTTGGTGCCCTTCGAATTTACGCGCAGGGAGCCGTGGCTGGCATCATAAAAAACTACGGTGTCGCCTGACCGCGGCACATCCACAAGATACTTCTGCATCGCGGCAAGGATGCCGTCGCGATCGGTCTGTGCGGCGGGCAGCACCATAACTCCAGGCTGCGGTCGAGGCGGCGCCGGATTAGTGAGCAAGACCACTTGATTCGCTGGAAAACTGAATTTCGGATTGGTGAGAAGATCGGCCATGGCCTGCGCATCGTTGACCGCGCCGTCCAGGTTCTCAAAGTGATTTATCTCACATCGGCCATAGGTGCACCCGGCGGGATGTTGTGCCTGGGTTCCTTCGGGCTGGTAGGTATTGATGCCGATGAGTAGTGCCCGTTGCGTCTGCGGCGAAGCCCGCGCTCCAGAGAACAGGCATAAACACGCCGTAAGAGCCGCAACTTGCACTTTCATATGCGCCTCGTCAAAGAAACTGCCGAAAGTATAATCCCCGCTACTCCCTAAAGAATCAAGACGTATTTTTGAGTTGAAAGTTGTGATTCTTTCTAGCTGCACCCAGCTGAACGCCGCTCCTCCGCCCCTCCGGATTGGCGCTAATCCAATCTCTCCTGGAACTGCCAATGAAAGACGTTGATCTAACTGCTCACCTTAACAGTGGCCTTGTGGTTAGTCCGAGGATGACGAGTCGAGTGCCTTCACGCTGACACGTATGGAAAAGTACGAAACATCGGGAACGGCGCTCATCGCGCGTTTCTGTAATGGCAAATTTTGATCGGCATCTTTACGCACCAGGTAACCCTGCACCAGGTCAAGATTTCCCATCTCCTTGGTCAGCGTGTCGGCATGCTGCTGCGCGAACATCAGGTAGTCGCCCGAGATCAGGCCGACATAGGGATTCCCGCGTTTCGGATCGTCTAGCGCCGGCCGGGTAGCTACGGCTGAGGTCAGATTGCCTGCCATGATAAATCGTGTGCGATCTTCCCAGTAACTCATTGTTTGCGTAAAAGCGCTCAGAGCCTGCACACTGATGGCAGGCAGTGAAACCAATGGCGCCGCAGTTTTCAGTCCCTGCGTGATGACATTGAGCGCCTTCACGAACATGGAAGTTTGTGGAGCTCTCGAGATGTTAACAGCTATCTTGCCAGCACCCTTTGTGAGCAGAATCTTGCTCGTTCCCTGCGCCGCTTGGTCTGTCTTGAGACCCAAGTGGTCGAGCGAAACGTAACCCCCCTTTTCCGATATCACTGAGGCGATCGACGTCCATGCTAGCGGTGACAGCAGATTCCTGAAGGGGTAGATCTGAGTGGTATCGAGGCGGAGTTGAGCTGCGTGATCGGCGGACGTGGTGCTGCCGATTGCGGGCCGGTACTGCGAAAGCGAGATGCCCACCGCCACGTCGCCCTCATGATCGAGCAACTCTTCCTTGCCGATCTCAGTGGCATAGCGCAGTTTCTTCTCGTCACTCTTGTAATGCAGATACTGCGTCTGAACGCCAGGATCGGGCAACTGATCCGTGGGCCCGCGCGTAGCTGCCTTTTGACCTGAGCTTTGAATGTCTGGATTCACTGAATCGAAGAACCCATTCCAGAAACTATAGGAGTCGTGCGGGGCATCCTCAATTGAGACCTGAGGAACCTCCGCACGTGCCGCGCTAAGTTCAGGTGCCATTGCGGCAAGAAGACCGAGAATCGGCGCTTCACTCATTAAATCGCGTCGTGAAAGGGACATGGTCGTTCTCCTTCCTTGGATCATAGGGTTGCAGACACGACGGAGCGCTGAAAGTTGTCTTGCAGCCCGTCGGCGCCACTGACGATGACGCTACCCCCAATAGCTACGATCTCGTTGACGTTCAGTAGTCCGTCCCCGGAATGTAATTGGGCGTGTTCACGTACGAGTATTTGTTTGGGCTCGCTTTTACCATTGCATCCGCGGCCGAGTTCCATTGCGTACCGTGGGCACCAGTGTAGTTGTTCTGCACGACCGTCTGATCGAGCAGGTAGTTACTGAAGCCCTGGGCGTTCTGGGCATTGGCATTCTGGCTGGCTTCCCAGTTGGCTTGTTCGGCGCTATTGGCGGCCTCGGTGGCGTTCATCCGTGCCGTAGCTGCCGCGCCAATGGCGTGAATGTTGTTGATGGCATTCGCCGTGAAGGCCTGGTTTGCCGCCCGTTGTTGAGCATCCACCTGCTTCAGTTGAGCGATGTGGGGTGCGGCCTCCGCTGCGGCTCGCTGCGATACCAGTGCCATGTTCTCATTGAAGCTGTTCATGATTGCCGCCGCCATCGCATTCCCCTGACCGGCTTCGGAAGTAGGGAACTCGGCTACGTAGTCAAGGAAGCTGAAGTTCCCGAATTGTCCTGGGGTCACACAGATCACCCTGAACATGCCCTGCATGCCCTTGCCGTCGGGATTCACCTGGCCTGTTGCCTGAGCGCAACGCTCGCCCCGGAACTCCGCTCCTGACGGTGGCGCAACTTGTTCAGCGCTCTGGATCTGAATCGGAGCGGGGCCCATGTTGTTCGACTTGCGGAATTGCTGGATGAGATCCGCGAATGACTTCACCGGGTCGACGTTGCTCGGGTAGACAATCTGCCCCTTGAGAGGCTTCACGGGCCCCTTCAACGCGCTGGGGTCCACCGCCAGAAACATATTGCCGAGGATCACCACCTCCCCGTGCGTGCCGTGAATGAGCATGGTCCCACCGCCGCTCTGTGGATCGACAGTCCACCCGGCTGGAATGCTCACGCTGGCCGTACTGTCGGGAAGCGTGACCGAGTGCATCCCGGCGGGCGAACCCGCGGCCGGGGCAGTATTTGCCGCGGCCGTGCTCGCTCCGCCCTGGGACCCCGCAGCCGCCGGTGCCGCCGTCCCCGGATGCCAGACGCCGCTCAGTTGCTGCAGCAGCGGATTCACCGTGGTGCTGAAGCGCGCCGCGTAGTCGTACAGCATGGCTCCTTCCACCTGGTTGGGCCCGGTAGCTGTGGCAATCACCATGCCCGCCAGCAGCTGGTTCCCCTCCGGATGGTCGGTCACCGTGAAGAACACCCCGACTGAATTGGTGCCAGTAAATTGGAAGACCCTTCCAATCTGCGGCTTCTCGCCGCAGTTGGTATGCACAGTGGCAAGCAGCTTGCGCAAGGCGGCTCCCTGCGTGGTGGCGCCGGCCATCCCACCATAGACGATCCTGCCCCCCTGGGCGCCATTGATGGTTGTTAGTTGGGCCGGTGTTTGCGTTCCCGCCTTGCAGGCACAGAACCAAACCATTGACAACAAAAGGAATGCGAAAATTCGCCCCAATGCGTACATAACGGCCTTGGCCTTTCATGAATCGAAGCCGCATCCTATTGGAGACAACGAATTGCGCGCATAAAATGCGTCGGCCAAATAATACACCTGAAATTGCCAGCTCTCTAGTCGAAACCAGCACCTCTTCGATGCTCTCAAGGCACCTCCGCTACATTAGTCTTAAAGCGCCTGACGCGTCGGGGACACGAGCCCCTGACCGCCAGGCGCATCAGAGTATTATGCTGGCACAATATCTACCTGAAGCCCTTACTTTCGACGGTGTCTTGCTGGTCCCCGCCTACAGCGAGGTGGCACCCGTTTAGGTGAACGCCCTGACACATAAACGCATACAGGGCCATCTGGTCGTGCGGAACATCCATCGCATCCGCCATCGCACGCAGCCGTTCCCAGTCACCGGGTACATGACCAGCTTCGATCGCGCGCCATTCCGAAGCCTCCATGCCGGCGGCCTCAGCAGCTTGATCGATCGACAGGCCGGCGGTCCTGCGGGCTTCTTCGATACCACCACCAAACAACCGACCCCAAGACTGGCGGCGGATAGCAGCGATATTTTCGGCGGAAAAAGACTCAGTGTGCATATACTCATTACTCCTAAGTGGCGACTAAGGCAAGAAATCGGTCGCCTAGATTGAACTACACGATGAGTGTGCACTTAGTGCATAGGACAACCAAAGGCTCAGCACTCAAAAAAGAAGTCAACATCTTCGCCGAGTACACCGGTCTCTATGGCTTTATCGCCAAGAGTGGATATCAAGCCATATTTCCCGGAGTTAATCAGGGCAAGCAGGTCTTCTACCAGGGACCCCGCCAGATGGATAACTTCTCTCGCAGGTATTACGAGCGGGAGCTGGGTGCGGGCATTGCTCCCTCTCCATCCCTGCGGGAACACTTCGGCTATACAGAGCCATTTCGCCGGTTTGTCCAGCGCGAAGACTTCTCTCCACAAGCCAACGAAATACCCAACAACATGCCTCACTGGTTGCCAGGGGATGACTACCTGACCAACTTCAGAGTGGGAGATCCCTACGTCAAGGTCGACCAGGGATTCGCCCGCCTGCCAGGAGCAGGCTACGAAGCCATTCATCCGGAGTTAAACGGAGTCAACCCCGAAGACTATCCCGACATCCACAAGATGGCCATCCTGGCCGATGTCGCTCCCTACTCCCAGGAGTACAACTAGGTCTCTCCGTCCTGCCTCACACAAAAAACTTCGCGCGCGCCCGGCAGAACTGTGCTCACGATCTGTCTGGTTGTGCCTGCTTGTGTCTGTTTGTCAGTTGTTGCCGGCGGGGTGGGTCTCCGGTTCTTGAGAGTATGCAGCCGGGTAGTTTCGGAGCCTTTTCCAGGTGGCCGGATGGGCCGGATTGCCTCTCTGAAACTCTTTTCGCTCTGCCCGCTTTTCGCCCGCCAATTGAGGTTTCACTTTTAGGTTGGGACGGGGTAGGGGAACGTGTTTTCCCTACCTAGTCTTGATACTTATGGATCAAAAATTAATATCAATGGGTATTAATGGGTGTACTGCGCCCGCGGTAGTATAGCTCCACACAGAAAATGTGAAGTGGTTTCAATTTCACCGTCGCTCTTTGACGGAAATTGTCCCCCTTTCCTCCCCCGCGCTTAAGGCGCGGGTGACAGGGCTCCTCTTGAGATGCAAGGAACACTCCCTGTCAATCAGTTGCCAGAATCCAACTTCCCGTTTCTTATCCCGTTCAGCGTCTCACCGAGTTACTTCCAGGTTTGACCACAAACCGACCGGAATGGCCCAATCTTCCGTGTCTTCACGGTTCCAGGACGGCAAAGTGATCGGCGTGGTCGATGAAGATGCGGCGGAAGAGTCCCATCGTCAGCACGCCGTCGAACCCCTTTGCGCGGGAGTCGTTCTGGGCGCCGGCGAGGCTGACAAAGGATACGCCGGACATTTCGCGTGAGCCGATCTTTACCTCCTGCAGGGGAAGGGTGGAAGAGATTCGTTGGGATCCGTCCACGCCGCTTCCGCGCAAAGACGCAGTTCGGGACAACTGCAGCGCCATATATTGAGGGGAATTGTAGAGGAGAGGAACGTTCGCGCCGGAGTCGAGCATCAGGCGAACCAGCCTCATCCCGTCCGACAGGCGAGCCTCGATGATCAGCAGCCTGGACAACACGCCGCTATCCTTCTGCCGCGGACACGCTGAGGGGCGTATACCTGGATCATCATTTGACAACGCAGGGACCACCGAGTTCCGAGGAATCAATCGGGAGATCAAACTCGATTCGCAAGTGCTGATCAAGGTCGCACTGATGTAGGGATGGAGGTTTCAGCGCGGTCCGTAGGTCGACGCAATCACGAGCATGAGTCTACACGCGAAGAATTCTGGAAGCTACTCCGATGTTTGCTTTGCGGGTGACTGCAATCTGTTGTGATGGCAGAATATTCAAGGTGGAGTGGGGAGCAGGGTGAGGGCCAGCTTACGTCAGATTCATGAACACTGGCCGATATCTCATTGCCGATCTTTCGCGATGCATGTAATGAGCTGTGGGACGATAGGAAGCTGCGGCGTGCGACCACTAAACCGCGTAAGTTTAAGATGGTTTGCATGACTCCTTGCCGGCGGAATGGTCTTTCAGCAGCGTTCCTCTTTGCCACCCTGTGCGTCCTACACGGCCCTGCGCACGGTGCAACACCTGCAGCAGGAAATAACAGCGCAATGCCAGCCCAGTATTGGGCGATCGCTATCCATGGCGGCGCAGGGGAAAGTGAATGGGAACAGATGGACCCGGCGACAGCAGTCACTTACCACGACTCCCTCGCGAAGGCGCTTTCGGCAGGATCGGCCGTTCTCAAGCGGCATGGCAAGGCACTGGATGCAGTCGAGGCGGCCGTGAAGGTGCTCGAAGACGATCCGCTGTTCAACGCGGGCCGAGGCTCTGCGTTTGCCGCCGACGGAAAGAACGAGATGGACGCGGCGCTAATGGATGGTGCGACACTCGCAGTCGGATCGGTTGCCGATGTGCAATTCACGCGGCATCCGATCGCACTCGCCCGTGCTGTTATGGAGCACACCCCGTATGTGATGATGGTCGGCGCGGGAGCGGATGAGTTCTCTCGAGCCCAGGGCCTGGAGCAACAACCGCCCTCATTCTTCTTCACAGAGTTGCGCTGGCGGGAATTTGTTTCGATCATGCGTACAAGTGGCCGTCCGGTTCCTCCGCGCCCGGCTGGGGTCGGCCCTGCAACCGGTCCAACAGCCTCGGCCGGACCGCACATGTTCGGGCATCGCTTCGGAACCGTCGGTGCGGTGGCCCGCGACAGTGAGGGCCACCTGGCTGCAGCCACCTCAACTGGAGGCATGCAGGGCAAACTGCCGGGGCGCGTAGGCGACTCCCCGCTGATTGGTGCGGGAACCTATGCGAGCGATCACTCTTGCGCCGTGTCCGGCACAGGAGTCGGCGAATATTTCATCCGGCTTACCTTGGCACGACAGATTTGCACCCTGGTGGAGCAAGGGCAAACACCGCAACAGGCGGCTGACCATATGATTCATACAGAGCTGCCGGCACTCAAAGGCGGGGAGGGCGGCGTTATCGTGATCGCACCAACCGGAGACCCAATCTGGAGTTCGAATACTCTCGGTATGTTTCGCGCAAAGGAAGCGGAGGGCAGCGAGCCCGATATTCATGTCAAGTAGTGCGCGATGAGCTTCCAGCCTTTTGGCCGCCAGCCCGACCACAAGGGCAACAAGCAAGTCGCGACTTGTGCCGCCAACGATCTTCAGTTGCCACAAGACCGCCTTCTAGTCTGCTCGGATGGGTCGATGATCAATTTACGCGTCATCGCCTGAGCGTACTTCCAGGGCAACCGACGGTGGAAACGCAGGTTAGCCCGTTCTCGTCAACCCAAGATCATGACCAGTCGGATAGGCGAGCACAAACCGACTTGAACGAGCTTCGCAATGGATTCCCAGCCTTGGAGCACGTCCCGGGCGCGGTGGCAAGGCGCTCGGAGATGGAAACGGCTGCCGCGGCTGGTTCGACACAACCGAGTGCAGACAGCGAAAATTGTACGCACATGGGTGGGGGCTATGAAAACAACTTCAATGACGAGACGGGATTTTGTGCGACTTGGTTCCGCAGCGGCCGTGACATCCACGCTGGTTAAATCGCCGTTACAAGCAGCGCAGACAGCGGCGGACGGTGGCAAGGTTCGTTTTGCGATTGTGGGCACGGGAATTCGCGGTTGCGATCTGCTGCGATCGGCGCGCAAGGTATCCACGGGAGTCTGTGTGGGCGCGGCGGACCTGTACGTGACACGGCACATGGCTGCCAAAGAGGCGTATGGGGCCGACTTTCCCACGACCAGCGATTACCGGGTGCTGCTTGACCGCAAGGATGTGGACGCGGTCCTGGTAGCCACATCGGACCACCATCACCGTCGAGTGACGCTGGATGCAGTTGCGGCTGGCAAGGACGTTTACTGCGAAAAGCCGATGTCGCACACCGTGACGGACGGATTCAAGATGTTGGAAACGGTCGCGGCGAACAAGCGCATCTTTCAGGCAGGCAGCCAACGGGTAAGTTCCATTCTCTACTCCAAGGCGAGAGAGATCTTCGCATCCGGGCGGCTGGGCGAAGTGCACGAGATTGACGCGCAGTGGAACCGGAATACACCGGGAGGCGCTTGGCTTTATCCGATTCCGCACGACGCGAGTCCGGAAACGGTCGATTGGAAAGGGTTTCTGGTGGATGCTGTGGATCGACCGTTCGATCCGCAGCGCTTCTTCCGTTGGCGCTGGTTCAGAGACTACGGGTCGGGGTTGGGCGGGGATCTGTTTGTGCATCTGCTGAGCGGCATACAGGTGATTACAGGGATAAACGCACCGGCCAAGCGCGCCTACTCGATGGGCGGTACCTACCGCTACAAAGACGGCCGCGAGTTCCCTGACTTGCTGGAGACTCTGTATGAATTTCCCTCAGAGAACGGAGACGTGCAGGTACATTTGCATTGCAACCAGGCTAACAATGACGGCAATGAAGGAATCAAGTTTTATGGTTCTACAGGGACAATGGTATTGACGGGGACGACGGTCACGTTCACCCCGCAGGATGTGAGGCCGAGATTCGAGCCTTATGGCTGGGGTGGGATGACGGCGGCGCAGCGCCAGCAGGGAATGGAGGAGTGGAAAGCGGAACATCCGGAGACGCTTCCGACGCCGGGTGATGCGGAGACCTTCACGCTTCCGAAGGGTTATGACGATACCGCCGCCCACATTGCCAATTTCTTCAGTGCGGTGGTCACGCGCAAGCATGTCGTTGAAGACGAGGTTTTCGGCAACAATGCCGCCATTGGTTGCCACTTGGCTAATTATTCATACTTCCATGGCACCGCTGCGACATGGGACGAGGCGACGAAGACGATCAAGGGATAAATTCGGCTGTGAGCACGGTCAAAGACTTTGGTCCGGCGCGCGCCGGGACACCCTGCCGCGCTGGCAGCTTAGAGCAAACCGCCAATGGACGTTTCTAACCGGTATCATTCCAGGAAAGCGGTAAGACCTGTCAGCCGATGTCCATTTGCGTAGGGAAATGGGCGAAGCCTTGCCGACTTAACAGTACCGATCCTGTCCGCTAAGGTGAAGATTGCTTGAATCTGGCGTGTCGAGACGCAGAGTCATTCCGTGGTGGTCCATTGAGGTCCGATCTTACGCACTCAATCCTTCAACACGCCTGTTTGTCAATTACTGATTAGACAATAGGCGAGCCTTTGTCTTCCGCTCCCGGCCGTGGGCTGGTGAACCTGCCGATCAGTCGACCGATGTGACGCATTCTCGGGGCCTAGTGCTGGGCCGGTTGAAGAGAAGGCTTGGCCGCTGGTTTGGCCCCCGCCGGAGCATGCGTCGCGGGCGCAATGGCCGGCACGATCCGAGCCAGTTTGATCCTGTCTATGTCAGGAAATTTGGCTTTCAGGTAGGCGTCTCCCTGCTCGGTGATCAGATCCTGGCGCGGAGATTCGCCGTAGACAGGATAGATTTTATCGACCACGTCCATGCCTTCGACGACGTTGCCGAAGGGGGCGAAGCCCATTCGGTCGAGGCGGGCGTTGTCAGCATAGTTGATGAACAGCTGGGTGGTGCGGGTATTGGGACCGGCAGTGGCGAAGACAAGGTATCCGCGCTTGTTGCTTTGAACGACGGGATCATCCGGGATCGTGGCGGTCTTCCAGATCTTGTTGACGGCGGGGTTGGCGCTGAGCCCGAACTGCACAACGAAGCCGGGCACGACGCGAAAGAAGGCCGCGTTGGTGAAGTAGCCATACCGGACCAGGTTGTAAAAGCGTTCTGCGCCGCGGGGCGCCCACTCGCGATGCACTTCGACCACGAAGTCGCCCGCGTTAGTGGTGAACTTCGCCTTGAAGACCGCGGGCGCCTTGGCCTTGAGCGATGCCGGGTTCAGCAGGGACGGACTAGCAGCAGCGGCGTGGGCGGCACTGGGTCTGGTGGGAGAGCCGTTGGCGGGAGCGCTTTTGGGAGCCGGGGCCTGGGCGTGGACGAGAAGGCCCGCAGACAAGACAATAACCGTCGCAATTGCTTTCATGATCACCGATTGTACGAAACGGCGGAGCGATTCGGGGCGACGGGAGACAAAAACGGCGATCCGGCTGACCTTACCCCTACCCAGTGTCCCGGGGGCCTGAATGCTTCCTTGGGCGAACATTCGGCATAGGGAAGTGTTGGCCACAATCCGGCCGGAACGCATATTCTTGGCGATCGGTTGCCGTCTGGAGGTGCCGAGGCCACCGGCCGCGCCCCTCAGACGTTCTTATCTAGAACTGGCCATACGCCCGTGGTGCACAAGATTGAACAGTATGCGGAATTGGTCAATGAGAAACTAACAGGTAATGTCGGGGAGCACTCTATGAAAATGAGAATTGCCTTGATTGCGATCATGTTGGCCGCTGTTCCGGTGCTGATGGCAAATTGTCACGCGCAAACGCCACCAAAGGATTCCACCCTCACCGTCGCGGGACACCCGGGAGAAGCACAGCTCGTTCAGGTCAATGGTAAGTCGTATATCGACATTGAGACACTTGCGCGGCTAACTCAAGGAACCCTGTCGTTCAAAGCAAATCAGACAATTCTCACGCTTCCTCCGTCGAATTCAGAGCCGCCCGCACCGCATGTGAGTGCGGGCTTCTCAAGAGCTTTCATCCAGGCGGGCATCGAGGAGATGAGCGTGATCCGGGAATGGCGGATTGCGATCGTCAACGCGGTCCGGAATAACAGTCCCGCGTCCGAAGACTGGATATCTGCGCAGCACAGGCTGGCAGACAAGAATCTGGAGCTCGCCTCCGTGGCCGTATCGACGGACGACGACCGCAGTGCTTACCCGCTGCTTTCTGCCGAATTCAATAACATGCAAAACTTGAGTGAACTCTACCTCGCGATCCGCAAGCAGGCCACGTTCATTTCACCGGACACCTTCCACAGCAGTCCTCTTGAAGACCAGATTCTGAGTTGCGCACGGGATTTTGTGTCCATGACGGAGAGTCACGAATTTCAGGATCAGCCGGCATGTCACTAGATTCCGCCAATCGCTCGTCACCGTATCCTGAACCCCTCAAAGTTGAGCAAAACAGAATAGACAAGATGGTGAGCCCCGGCGATGAAGTGACCTCTATTGAGGCCATCTTCCGCGAAGCCTTTGAAGGCTTCGAAAGCTAGCCCAACTTCAGCGGCTTGGGGCTTGCACAGAATATTCTCTCCATGCAATGCTTTCGGTTCCCTCATTGCTCAACTCCGGCGGACAGAGCCTAGCCATCACTAGCCCAGACTACGCATGATTTCTGAGATCGCAGCGGACTATTCGGTCACAGGAAACAGACGGGATCGGGACGCTTCAGCAGGAATTGGGCGGTGTCCGCCGCGCCTTTTCGCTTAAGCAACGGAGGTTTCTAAGTCCATGACTCGCGGAAAGAGAACGTTGTTCTCCAGATGGATGTGTTGGTGGAGGTCCTGCTCGAATTCCTTCAGACCGTCGTAGAACGCGTGAAAGGTTGGGCAGGCGTCGGGGGGCGTTGCGAAGTTCGCGCTGAGATTACGGATTTCCGCCAGCAGAGCTCCTGCCGCATCGTGCTCCTGCGTCATCATTGCGATTGGATTGGCCACGGTCCCGAAGCAACTTCTTGGTTTGGGCATTCCACTAACGATGGATTCCTCCAGACCGGCGATATAGGGGAACAGAACCGCTTCCTCCTTCGCAAGATGGTGCGTCAGTTCTTCGTCAAGTTGCGCTAGCGTTGCCGCGATCACCGGCAACTCAGTCTTTGTTGAGCCATGACGGTTTACAACCTTCTCGGCGAGCAGCGCCAGCCGCGGAAGCTCCCGCTTTACATAGGCGTGGTGTGTTGCCACAATGTACGAACTCAGATCCCCCAGGGACTTTCCGGCCCAGTTTTCAGTATTCTCCGCCGGTGCTTGCGCCGCCGCTTCCAATGCTGCGAGTACGGCATCGACTTCCAGATTTCCGGCGGTGCACGCTTCTGACAAGGGTTTGCGGCCTCCGCAGCAGTAGTCGATTCCAAATTGTTCAAATACGCGGATTGACGACGGCTGCTCCAATGCGATTTCGCGAACGGTCTGTGTGGTTGGGGTCATTTCGATCTCCTTGAATCCCAGCTTAGAGCGATCACAAGATCGGCTACAGCGACTTTGGTCACTGGAACCCACAATAAGGGAACTTCGTCTGGAATCCGATGCTGTGACTTAAGTCGCTGAGCCTTCTCTTTCGTAGTCCTATGCTTGGTCTGCAAACCAATTCAGACAGGGAAGGCAAATTCGATGTTCTGTTACCAGTGTGAGCAAACTTCAAAAGGGGAAGGCTGCCAGACTCTTGGCGTCTGCGGGAAAGATGAGACAACTGCGGCTCTTCAAGATCTTCTGATTCATGTGATCAAGGGCATCGGGATGTACGCGCATCGGGCTTCCCAGCTTGGCGCATCTGATCCGGAAATCGACGCCTTCACAATCAAAGCCATCTTCACGACGATGACGAACGTCAATTTCGATCCGGACCGTCTGGTTGGATTGATTCATGAGGCCGTCACAATCCGCGATGCGGCCCGTGACATGTACGAGCGTGCCAGCGTTATAGCGGGAATTGCTCCGGCTTACCTCGGTGGGCCTGCGGCTTGGGTTCCAGCCTCGACTCTCGAAGGTCTTCTCGCTCAAGGTGAGCAAACCCTGCTTCCGGTCCGGTTCCTGACCGAAGGCAAAGAGGTCTCAAACCTTCAGGAACTCGTCCTCTATGGACTGAAAGGAGTGGCTGCTTACGCCGCACACGCGCTTGCCCTCGGAGTCGGCGATCCTCTGTCGTACGCGAAGATTCACGAGCTTCTCGACTTCCTGACCAAGCCTGCGCCAACGGCCGACGAGCTGCTGACTAATGCCCTGGCGGTGGGTGAACTGAACTATCGCGTGATGGAGATTCTGGACAAGGCGCATACCGAGACATTCGGCCATCCTGTGCCTTCGAAGGTCAGGCTTCATGCCCGCAAAGGCAAAGCCATCCTCGTCTCGGGCCACGACCTCCACGATCTGTATATGCTTCTTGAGCAGACAAAGGGGCTTGGCATCCAAATCTACACGCATGGCGAAATGCTCCCTGCGCATGGTTACCCAAAGTTGAAAGCTTACGAGCATCTCGCCGGAAATTATGGCGGTGCATGGACAGATCAGGCGGATGAGTTCGCGGAATTCCCTGGCGCTATCCTGATGACCTCAAACTGCATTCAGGAACCGAAACTCAAGTACAAGGAACGCATCTTTACTTCGGGCGCGGTGGCATGGCCTGGAGTGGCGCACATCGCCGATCAGGACTTCGGCCCAGTCATCGCCGCCGCGCTTCAGGCACCCGGCTATGCAGAAGACGGTTCCAACGAAGAGATTACTGTAGGCTTCGGCCACAACGCTGTCCTAAGCGTTGCCGGCAAAGTGATTGATGCGGTAAAGGCTGGCGCCATTCGTCACTTTTTCCTGATCGGAGGCTGCGACGGAGCCCGTTCTGGCCGGAGCTACTATACGGAATTGGCCGAATCTATTCCGGCGGATTGCTTGATCCTCACGCTGGCCTGCGGCAAGTTCCGTTTCAATAAGCTCGACTTCGGAGAGATCGGCGGCCTGCCGCGCCTGCTCGACATCGGCCAATGCAACGATACATATTCTGCGCTGCAAATCGCACTTGCGCTCGCCAAGGCTTTCGAATGCGGTGTCAATGATTTACCTCTCTCGCTGGTCCTTTCCTGGTATGAACAGAAGGCGGTGGCTGTACTGCTTACCCTTCTTCACCTGGGCGTTCGCAACATTCGCATTGGACCCACGTTGCCGGCGTTTCTCTCGCCTGGAGTGCTCGACCTTCTCCACCAGAAATTCAACCTTATGGCAATCGGCGCCGCGGAAGCAGACCTTGCGGCCATGCTTGCATGATTGATCTCGTGGCCAGTGCGAAGGATCACTTCGCACTGCCGCTTCAAATTCAAAATGAGGACTGACACAATCGCTGAGAAGGGCAACTTGATATGGGCACAGAAGCGGCAGTACTGACCAACATGCAGGAAGGAAAGAAAAAGCTCGTCCACCGGTCAGGTCTGGGTATGTAAGGAGCGAAGCAGAACCAGCAATGGCCTCGACTGCGTCACGCTGGACGAAGCTGTAGCGTGAATGAAAATGCTCACCACGGGAGCCGTTGCGAGGCTACTTGCGCCTGAATCGAAACTCGGTCCCGATCGCCGCGATAGCGTGGCTGTCCAGCAACTGAGCAGCACGAGCAAAAACTACCGTTTCCTCGACGTGGATATGGTCGGAGTAAAGCTGCTTGAGTCGCTCAGTCTCGGAACGCAATTGAAGTGCATCTGTTGATGTCAATTCGCTAGTTGCGATCCAGGTCGAGTACAGCCTCTCAACTGCTCGGTGCAGGTCGTTTGCCTCGCGATGGTCGCTCTCTAGCCTGTCAATCTTCTCAAGAGAACCCGCGTCCGATTCACGCAGCCGTGGAAAGAGCGACTCTTCTTCGTCCGCCGTGTGGCGTTTTCCGCCTGTGCGGAAGTATTGCAGTGCAGCCTTCACCGCATCGCGCTCTTCGCTTGTGAGGCTTCGCCCCCGGGCGCGCCCAACCACCACGCAGAGAATGCCGAGGAAGCTCTCGATCCTCCTGTGGCAGTCTTTGAGCATCCCAATAGGATCATCGAAACCGCTATCGGGTTTTGCGCCAATCTGGATCCCCATTGCGTATCCTCAATTCCTACTGCTCCTATGATTGTCTTCCATTCGAGCGCGAAAGCGGTCTCAAGCACCCTGGAGCACATGGAGCGTTGATGCTGTTTTCACCTGCGGTGCCGGTTGCACATAGCCCTTCGGAACATAGGAGCAGCATGGCTCTTCCGCGTACGGGTTTCCGGTCAAAGCATGTGCGCGGGCTCTTGATCCACCACAGATTTCCTTGAATTCGCAAGATCCACATTTTCCCTCAAGCTTCGACGTATCTCGCAAGTCGCGGAACAGCGGCGAGTCGCGATAGATCGTGGCCAGTTCCTGTTCACGGATGCTGCCGGCCGAAAGGGGAAGAAAGCCGCTCGGAAAGACTTCACCTTTGTGCGAGATGAAGACGAACCCTTTGCCGTCATTGAGACCGCGTGGTGCACGCCCGATCGCGTCGACGGACCTTTCATGCCCGCTACTGGAACCCATTCCCGACTTTTGGTCGGCTACTCTCTGCTGCAAGACAAAGCGCCTGTAATGCTGCGCTTCGGTCGTCTTGATATCAAAGCTCGCGGTCCTGGATAGGCTGTACACTTTTGCAAAGACCGACTCGAACTCTTCCGCACTCAACAAATCGTTCAGCTTCCCGCGTCCCGTGGGGACGAGGAAGAACACACTCCAGAGCGTTATCTTTAACTTCTCCATCAAAGTGACAACCTCGTCGATCTCAGCAATATTCCTGCGGCTGAACGTGGTGTTGATCTGCACCGGCAGGCCAACCTCGTTTGCCCAATGAACCGCATCCAGCGTCCGCGCGAATGACCCGCTCATCCCGCGGAATGCGTCGTGTGTCTCAGCACTCGCGCCGTCCATGCTCATCGCGAGCCGAGCCAGGCCCGCTTCTTTGAGGCGGACGACAACTTCCCTGGTAAGGAGCGGGGTAGCGCTCGGCGTCAGCGATACTCGAACTCCCGCGGAGCGAGCATGGCCGATCAGCTCAAACAGATCAGGCCGCTTGATCGGGTCGCCTCCCGTCAGCACGAAAACGGGAACCTTCAAAGCAGCGATCTGGTCAATCAAGATTTTGCCCTCATCGGTGCTAAGTTCCATGGGGTTGCGGTCGGGCTGCGCCGAAGCGCGGCAATGGACGCAGGCGAGGTCACAGGCCTGTGTTACCTCCCAGATAGCGATGAATGGGCGTTCGTTGAAGTCGATGGTGTTGATTTGCGGATTCATTAACTTATAAGACAGCCCACGTCCGCATAATGCAGTGACCAAAGTCCCAGGCTGCTAGAATTTCTCAGTGACCACCGAACGCACTGATCTTGCAACTGCCCTCGGGAAGACCGCACTATTGTTGAGTCTCACGCCGGAAGAATTGAAAACCCTCGCTGCGCGAACAGTTCGCAAGCTATTCAGTGCAGGAGAATTGCTGTTCTCAGAAGGCGAGCCTTGCAACGGGCTGCACATCATTGCTCAAGGGAAGGTTCGCATATTCAAGACTTCTGTGGGTGGCCGCGAGCAGGTTCTGGCTGTGAACGTTCCGGGCGAGTCTGTCGCGGAATTGCCTGTCTTCGATGGTGGCCCATTTCCCGCGTCCGCGGTGGCGATCGGCGACGTTGAAATTGCTTTCATTTCGCGGTTCGATTTCCAATCGTATTGCATGGAGCATCCGGAAGTTGCGCTCAAAGTGCTCCAGGTGGTGGGCGCTCGGTTGCGGCGCCTGGTAGGGATCATTGAGGAGCTATCGTTCACGACCATTCGCCAGCGCTTGATTTCGGCATTGCTCAAGCTCGCGGATAGCGAAGGCAAGAAGACGGTTCGCGGAATCGAGTTTCAACTCCCCGCGAGCCATCAGGAGCTTGCCAATCAGCTCGGAACAGTGCGCGAGTTGGTTTCCCGCAACCTGATGCGCTTGCAGGCGGAGGGGCTTCTGGACGTTGACGCGCGACAAATCGTGGTAAAAGACTTCGGCGGCTTGAAGTCCCTCCTGGAGACGACTTCTTAGAACACTTGGGCTCCGAGTGACATAAGTTACTGCTCTGCTCTTCGTAGAGCGATACGGTTGCAGGTGGAGAGTGCTTATGCCGACCTCAACCCAGTCCATCCGCGAAATAGTAATGCAACATCCATGCTCAGCTAAAGTCCTTCATCGATTCGACATTGACCTGAGCCTGCAAGCCGATCTATCGCTCGAAGGGGCATGCCAGGAACTGCAACTCTCGGTCGATCAAGTCTTGGAGAAACTCGCCGATTCGGAGTCTCAGGAACGCGGCGGTATGGCATTGGATCCCGCAGCTCTGTCCCTCGCACGCCTGATTAAACACATCGTGCGGGTTCATCACCATTGTGTTCGTCAAGAGCTTCCAAGACTGGCCGAGATGGCTTCCAAGGTGGCTTCGAAGCGCGGCGATCGGGCGCCTGAACTGGCAAAAATCGCCGAGTTGATAGAGAAACTTCATAGCGAAATGTATGCGCATATTCAGAAGGAAGAGCAGGTTCTGTTTCCGTTCATCTCGCAAATGGATCAGGAATCGATCGTCGCTTACCCGCCCTCGCACGCATGCTTCCGGTCGGTTACCCATCCGATCTTCATGATGGAGCAGGAGCACGAGTCGGCCGGCCATATTGTGGCCCAGCTCACCCAGCTGACAAATCACTTTGAGCCGCTCTCATGGGCGTGCGCTACGCACATCGCACTCTATTCCGGGCTCCGCGATTTCGAGGCTGACCTCAGGCAGCACGTCCATCTCGAGAACGACGTTTTGTTTCCCCGTGCCATTCAACTGGAAGCAGAACTCAAGTCAAGGAGCTAGATATGACTACGCTTCCGTTGTTCGAACCGTTCGCCCCTTCAGCCTCGATCAGAGAGAATTTGGGAATTATTGCTCGCGAATGTCGGAAGAGCCTGATGCTCCGCGCATGGATCGCGAGCGGAATATTCTTTATGGCTTTGCCTGGGACTTTGTTGGGATTCTCGAACCTGATGGCGATCAGTGCTCATCACGGTCTCGGCACATTGCCGGCCGCATGGATGGAAGGCCACGGGCATGCACAGATGTTTGGTTGGATCGGTAGTTTCATTCTTGGCATTGGATTCTATTCACAGCCCGCGCATGGACGGTCAGTCACTCGTCTGCCTCTATCGTGCTTCATCCTTTGGGCTTCCGGCGTCGCTATGCGATGGTTCGCAAACATTTATGGATGGCATTGGCGCGCGCTCCTCCCCGTCTCTGCGGGATTTGAGCTCGTTGCGGTCATTCTGTTTCTCTATGCCGCGTCGTACCATAAGCTGCCAACATCGACTCAGGGAAATCGAGCGAAGTCTCCCATGGAACACTGGATGGTTTCCGTCCTGATCGGGACTGCGGGGCTCGCGTCCGCTGTGATTTTCAATTTTGTCGAGTGTGTTCGATTGGGCATGCAGGGCGGTCTTCGGTCTTTTCCGCATGGACTTGATCAGAAATATCTGGTGGTGCTTGGCTGGGGATTTGTCGTTCCAGTGGTATGGGGATTTTCTGCGCGATGGTTGCCGTCTTTCCTCGCAATCTCGAAGCCCAGCGTTCGTTGGTTTCGGGCAGCGTTATGCCTGGATGCAGCGGGCGTTGTCTTCGGCGTGGCAGGATGGCCTAAGCCCGCAACGATCCTCTTCGCCTTGAGCGCAATCACGATCGGATTCGCGTTGCGCTTTGCGGAACGGCCACACGGGCACGCCAAGACTCAGGGGATCCATCCAAGCTTTTCAACCTTTATCCGTTTGGTGTATGCATGGCTGATCGCGGCTGGATCGATGAGTGTCTGGGCAGCATATTCCGATATGCACGGCGGTATCTGGGGTGCCTCGCGTCATGCGCTTACGGTCGGATTCGCGGCAACGATGGTATTCGCAATTGGGCCGCGTATCCTGCCTCACTTCGCAGGTATTCAGAGTATCTTCAGCAAGCGTTTGATGCTTCTTAGTCTGCTGTGTCTTCAGACAGGATGCCTGCTGCGTGTTTCTTCTGAGCCTCTCGCCTATGAGAGGCTGGTCTCATTCGCATGGAAGGTGCTGCCTGTCTCGGGCATGCTGGAGCTGTCTGGAGTATTGATCTTTGCGGCCAACATGGCACTCACATTCCTGATCGGGCGTTCAGCATTTGCCGTGAACAACCCGAGTCAACAAGCGGTTGCTTAGTTACTCACGGCCCATTACGCGGTACACGAGACGCGCTAGCTCCCAGTACCGGAGTTATCTCCTTCGTGTGCCCAATCGTAGGTCGCGCCCAACACCTCCTGCGGCGTATTTAATGGTCCTAGTCGTATCAAGGGCGCCGTATGCAACCACGCTGAAGAACAGAAGTGACATGAAGGAGCAGCAAATGGACTATACATTTTTCGCAAATCTGCAACAGGAATTTACACTTCCAGAAAAGGGCATCCTGAGCCGCGTTCTGCACAAAGACGAGAAGGTCAATGTGACCTTGTTCGGCTTTGCGGCGGCCGAGGAACTCTCACCACATTCCGCCCCCACGCCGGCTGTTCTCTATTTCCTCCAGGGCGAAGCCGAACTACAGTTAGGAACGGACAAGGTCAAGGCCGAGGCTGGCTCCTTCGTTTACATGCCTCCAATGCTGTCCCACGCGATCTCTGCAAAGACAGGGCTTCGCATGTTGTTGGTTCAGATGAAGGACCAATCGTAATCATGCGTCATCATTTTTGTCGCGACGAAATCGGATACGAGCTATTGCGTTCAGATTCTCGCACCACGGCTCGCCTCCGTCCCGTCAGGAGCTCCTGTGCGCTGGCGTTACCGCAAATGAGTCCGGTCTCCCGATCAACCACGGGCATGCTCGTAACGCCCGTGGTTGCCATCTCCTCGGCCACAGCCCGGCAGGTTTCGTCCGAGTATGCAAGGACATCCGGCAAATCCGCCGGGGCGCCTCCACCGTTCCATGCTTCCACTGGCGCCGACGGCTCGGTCATCACCTCCGCCACGCTGACCATTTCGAGCGGATCAACGCCATATTCGCTAGACAGATGGTAACCGCGGCGACTCAGCTTTTCTGTCAAAATTGACCGCGGCATGACCAGCGACGTCACCATCAGAGAAATATCGAATTTCTTTCGAAGCTGTAACTAAAGTCGCTGTGGCAACGCCTGTGAATTCGTACTCTTGACGAGTAACACCGATGGAGTGATCTCAAAATGTTCTCTAACCAAAACGCGCATTCCTCACCATACGCAGATTCTTGTCTTTCCCATCGAAGGGCTAAAGTGAGTCGCGCCGCTCTTTTGGTCGCGTTCGGAGCGATCTTCGCGTGCTGCCTTCCCTCGGTGAACGCGCAAGCGAGCTTCTTTAATTCGTGGGAAGGACGGGTACGCACAACAGTGGCCGAACAACCAGCCTGGCCAGTTCCCGTTGCAACACCCCCATCAGGACTCGTACAGCTCGCACGTTTTGATGCGATTCGTCAGATAACCTCAACCCATACTGAGACGTGGATCTATGGGAACAGCAAAGGCTTCGACTTCATCCCCTGGTACAAAACGGAAGTGGATGTTACGCTGCCCTCCTATATTGAGCACAACAGTAACGTGCGTGACGGCGCCGGCGATTGGCTGATGCTCGTCAAATATCGATTTCTGGCTGCCGGCCCAAAGCATGGGGACTACTCTTTCAGCGGCTCTTTAAATGGCACCGTGCCGACAGGCAGCTATAAGAATGGCAGCTCGGACGACTCTGTTTCGCCAACCCTCTATGGAGGCAAAGGCTTCGACCGGTTCGATGCTCAATCCAGTCTGGCAATCACCTTGCCGACAGGACACACTTCCAAGTCGGGCAGACCGATTGCCTGGAACGCGGTCGCGCAATACAGGGCTACGCGGCTCTTCTGGCCGGAAATCGAATTCAACTCAACGTTTTATCGCGGCGGTCCAAATGACGGCCGAATCCAGGCCTTTGTAACGCCGGGCCTCATGATTAGCAAAGTGAAGTTCAGTCACGAGTCGAACAGCCGGTTGGCGTTTATTTTCGGAGGCGGCATGCAAATCGCGACCTCCGAGTTCCACAGTTACAACCATGCTGTCATCGCAACCGGTCGAATCTCGTTTTAAGGCCGTTCGCCCGCTCACAATGGGACGCGCTTTGCTTCTTAGAATGGGTAGAGACTTTGGTCACTGTGCAATTCAACTTGCTCAGGTCTGATACTGGCAGAGGTCTTGGTAGCGCAGACCCCTAAGAAACGTCGACAAATTCATGAGGAATCCGGGAATGGCCAGTCTTGTCAAAAATCAACCTTCCGCAACCGCCCAATTGACTTTGGGCACAGGAGCCTTCGCCCTTTGTTTTGCCGTCTTCGGCTCCCTGTCCGCAATGATACCGATCTTGAGTAAGCAAATGCACCTCACGCCCATGCAGAAGAGTATCGCGGTGGCTGTTCCGGTCCTTCTCGGCAGTCTGGGTCGAATTCCTCTGGGTATGCTCACAGACCGCATTGGAGGGCGCATCGTCTTCAGCGTTGTCATGTTTCTGACAATTGTCCCTGCAGTGCTCATGGGCAATGTGCATAGCTATTCGGAATTGATTACTTACGGCTTTTTCATCGGAATCGGGCTCGCCAGTTTCTCCGTTGGGGTAGGCTTTGTCAGTGGCTGGTATTCAGCGGCAAAGCAGGGTACCGCCCTCGGGGTTTACGGCGCCGGAAATATTGGTCAGTCTCTTGCAGCTTTTGGCTCACCCTTCATTGCGGCCGCTTTCGGCATGAAATGGGGCTTCTGGACATTCGGTGTGCTGTTATCGGTGTGGTTTATTGTTTTTGCCGTGTTTGCTCGGAATGCTCCTAGGAAAGCGCCACCAAAATCTTTTGCCGAGACGATGCGGCCCCTTGCAAACTCTCGCAGCTGGGTTTTGAGCCTCTACTACTTCCTGACATTTGGAGGTTTTGTCGCGATGGCGGTATACCTGCCCATCTTTCTCACCGAATCTTTTAAGCTGACCCCGCAGCAAGCTGGCCTTCGGACTGCGGGATTTGTAGTACTGGCGACAGCGACCAGGCCCCTAGGCGGCTTTCTTGCCGACAAGGTTGGTGGTCGTGCAATTCTTAAATGGGTGTTCCCGGCAACAGCATTGTTCAGCATCTTTCTTGCTTGTCCCATGATGCTGACATTCACCATTGGCGCATTGGGAATCGCGGCCTTTATCGGTCTCGGGAACGGAGCGGTGTTCAAATTGGTTCCGGAATACTTTCCGCAATCTGTCGGAAGCGTAACGGGAATCGTTGGAGCGGCGGGAGGATTAGGTGGGTTTTTCCCTCCTCTAACCCTCGGCCTGATCAAGCAGCAGACTGGAAGCTTTACAATGGGCTTCGTTCTCCTCGGCGTCTTTTCCCTGATTTGTCTCGCCGTTCTGGTACGTTCAGCCCCGAAGAGCGTGCCCGTTCCCGTTTCCTAGGAGCATATGCAAAAGCGTATCTTTCCCACGACCGGTTCCGACTCGGCGCATGCGATGACGTGGGGCCTTATCGCTGCGACGTCGCTCGTAATTGGAATCTTTGTCGGTAGCCGCGGGCTGCGAGACTTCGATCCTGCGCTCGTGTCTTACGCCGGTGCGTGTGTGTTCTCCGCGTTTGGGCTTGGCTATCGCTATGCAATGTGGCTGCGCCGTCCTCCTACCCGCTTGTACTGGTATCGCGGATGGCATATCTTCCTGGACCGGAAGCATTTCATGCGCAACGTCTTCCACCTCGGGCGCATCTTCTGGAACAACATCGTATTGCAGCGTTTTATCGAACGACGTTCCCATAAGCGGTGGATGGCGCATTGGTTCCTCGCCTGGGGT
Organism: Acidobacteriaceae bacterium; assembly: GCA_003165075.1. Taxonomy (GTDB): domain Bacteria; phylum Acidobacteriota; class Terriglobia; order Terriglobales; family Acidobacteriaceae; genus Telmatobacter. The sequence continues at coordinate 30,706 of PLSM01000101.1, forward strand.
TGTCTTCTCGCTGGAGCTGTGACATTCCCGCTGTCGTTCGGTTGGGTACGATTTGAGACCTCTGTCGATAATCAGCAGATTTATCGCGCCTTCATGTTCGGTATTCCGCTCGGCAGTTTTCGCCTTGGGACTTGGATAGCAGAGCTTACCTTCAACATTCTCGACGTTGCCGCCGTCATGGTATTGATCGGAGTTTTCTTTGCGTTGTGGAGGCGTGGGCGCGATCACGGAGCGATGAGTGTTCAGCAGTTCTCGAACGATCTGACTCCACTGATCATGCTGTTTGCCATCTGCGTCACGGGTCTTTTCCTCACCGTCTCCACGCACCTTATGCATGGCCTTTACTACATTTTTCTTTCGCAGTTGCACGCCATCACCGTGATTCTGACGCTCCTCTGTCTGCCGTTTGGAAAGTTCTTCCATATCTTCCAGCGTCCAGCTCAACTTGGATTGGACTTCTACAAGAGAGCCGGAGCAGAAGGCCCACAGGCAAAATGCATACGTTGCGGTCAGGAGTACGGGGCGGCGTTGCAAATTGAGGACCTCAAGACGGTCCAGGCAGAGCTTCAGATCAGATTCCAGATGACGGACGGTTCTCATTATCAGGACGTGTGCCCACAGTGCAGGAGAAAGAACCTGGCACTCACACAAGACGCCCTGTGGAGATCGACGGATATGTCGAAAAGGGGGCTGCTGTAATGGCCAAACTTCCAGTTGAAACTCCAGAATTGGTTCGCGTCTTCGGTCCCACGCTGCATCGTGTACCCGGGGGCGGGTGGACCCGGACGACGGAAGACGAGAAGCTCGTCAAGACCCATTGCTGCTTCTGCGGTCAACAATGCGGCATTCAGCTTAGGGTACAAGACAACAAAGTAGTCGGCTTCGAGCCGTGGGAGGACTTTCCTTTCAATCGCGGCAAGCTTTGCCCCAAGGGCGTGAAACGCTACATGCAGGACGAGCACCCGGATCGCTTGAAGCATCCGCTCCAGAGGGTGGAAGGAGTTGGCTTTGAGGCTATCTCGTGGGATTTTGCCATGCAGCGCGTGGTCGGCGAGATCCAGCGAATCCAGGCGGCTTATGGTAAAGACGCCTTCGCCGTGCTGACAGGCGCGTCGCTCACCAATGAGAAAGCTTACCTCATGGGCAAATTCGCGCGGGTAGCCTTGCAGACGGCCAACATCGATTACAACGGAAGACTGTGCATGGTCTCTGCTGGCGCCGCATCGAAAAAGATCTTTGGCATGGACCGCAGCGCAAATCCGTGGAGCGATATTCCGAAGGCCAAGGTGATCCTTGCTGCAGGCGCGAACATCGCCGAATGCGCGCCTATTACCACCGACTATATCTGGCAGGCTCGCGAGAATGGAGCGAAGCTGATTATCCTCGATCCGCGCATGACGCCAATCGCTCGCAACGCAGACCTATTCATTCCCGTTCGACCCGGCGGCGACATCGGCGTATTCAACGGCATGTTGCACATCCTGATCGAGCGCGGTTGGATCGACCGCAAGTTTATTGATGAACACACCACCGGCTTCGATCAACTCGCCGAATCGGTGAAGAAATATACACCCGAGTACTCCTCAAAGATTGCCGGCGTTCCTTCAGAAATGATCGTGAAGGCCGCAGAACTCTGGGGTCCCGCGCCAACCAGCTTCCTTATGCACGCGCGAGGGATTGAACACCACACCAAGGGCGTGGACAACTGCATGGCAGCCATCAACCTTGTCATCGCAACGGGAAGGATCGGGCGCGAGGGTTGCGGATACGCCATGATTACAGGCCAGGGAAACGGCCAGGGTGGACGCGAACAAGGCCAGAAATGCGATCAACTTCCGGGAAGCCGCGACATCTCAAATCCGGAGCACCGCAAGTACATCGCCGGCGTCTGGGGGGTAACCGAGGAGTCCATTCCACAAAAGGGCTTGTCTGCCATCCCGCTCGTCGAAGCCATTCATGCCGGCAAGATCAAGGGACTCATCTCCATCTGCTTCAATCCGATGATTTCACTTCCCGATGCAAACTTCGTGCGAGAGGCGCTTGAGAAACTCGAGTTTTTTACCTGCATCGACTTCTTCCTGTCTGAGACCGCTCGTTATGCGGATATTGTCCTGGCAGGCTCGTTGATGGAAGAGGATGAAGGGACTACAACCAATGTAGAAGGCCGAGTGATCCGGCATCGCAAGGCTGTCACTCCTCCCGCCGAGGCGCGTGAAGACTGGAAGATCATCTGCGAAATTGCGGGCCGCCTGGGCTATGCGGAGAAGTTCAACTACGTGTCGCCCAAGGAGATGTTTGAAGAACTCCGGGTTGCGTCCAAGGGCGGCGTCTCCGACTACTACGGCATGACCTGGGAGCGACTTGATGAGACCAATGGCCTATTTTGGCCTTGTCCGGAGTTAGGCCACCCAGGGACTCCTCGCCTCTACGAAAACGGAAAGTTTGGTCATCCTGACGGCAAAGCCCACTTCATTCCTGTGGAGTGGAGGCCGTCAGACGAGATGCCCGATGAAGAATATCCGGTCATTCTTACGACCGGACGCGTCGTGTCTCAATTCCTTTCGGGAACACAGACGCGCCGAATCGGCGCCCTTGTCGATCAGGCCTCACAGCCATTCTGCGAGATTCACCCTCGGCTTGCCGAGAAGTACGGCATCTCAGATGGGGATTTCGTAAAAGTCGAAAGTCGCCGAGGGAACGTCGTCGTTCACGCGAAAGTCGTAAAGACCATACGGCCGGACACCGTGTTCGTTCCATACCACTGGCCTCTCGATCGTTCGGCAAACAACTGCACCAATCGAGCGATTGACCCTGTTTCCAATATTCCAGAATTCAAGATTTGCGCTGTTCGACTAAGCAAGGTCGATCAACCTACAGACGCTATTGCCATGCTTGAAGTTCAGGCCGGGGGAGTTCGATGAGCGAAGCTGCCTTCTTCATCGACTACTCTCGGTGCATCGGCTGCGAGGCTTGCGTCAATGCGTGTGCCGAGTGCGACACGCATCGCGGAACGAGCATGATTCACCTGGAGACCATCGATCGGCGCGACAGTGTGCAAACCGCGCCGCAGATTTGCATGCACTGCGAAGATCCGATATGCGCTCAAGTGTGTCCGGCAGATGCCATCAAAAAAACGCCTGATGGCGTCGTCCAGAGTTCACTGAAACCACGATGCATCGGCTGTTCAAATTGCGTTCTTTCCTGTCCCTTCGGCGTTCCGAAATACATGAGCGGCATCGACCAGATGATGAAATGCGATATGTGCTACGACCGCAGCAGCGTCGGCAAAAAGCCCATGTGTGCCACGGTCTGCCCCTCGGGTGCCTTGACATACACCTCCATGGAGGAAATCCAGAGAACTCGCCAGGGCATTCCCGTCAACAGTTGGAAGTTCGGAGCCGAGGAAGTGAAGACGAAGGTCTACGTGATGGTTCCTAGAGAAGTGACGCGAGTAGAAATCGGGCTGGTCCAGATTCACTCGACGCCTTCGGCGCTGCCGAATGATCCGTACGATGTTGCGCTCATGCTGGAGGGAATGGAATGAATACCGGCACGGAACCTTGCACTTCTTGTAAGAAATCTGCGAAGTGGCGCGATGACTTTCCGGTTGAATGGGAAGGCGACAATTACGTAACCCGACGCGAGATGGTTAAGTTCCTCACTCTTGGGTCTCTATTCCTCGCAGTGGCGAATTGGATCACGGCATTCGGGTCCAGGAGTCTTCGCCGTGGGTCTCAAAATCGTCAATTACTTGGACCATCCGACGATTTGAAAGTGAACGGCTCGGCGCTTTTCCGCTATCCAACGGAAAAGGATCCGTGCATAGCCGTGCGGACTGTGGAGGGTAAGCTGGTTGCGTACTCTCAGGTTTGTACCCACCTTTCATGCGCGGTGGTTTATGACAAGGCTGAGCAAAGTCTGTTCTGCCCTTGTCACAATGGGCGTTTCAATTTGGAGCAAGGTACTCCGATCGCAGGCCCGCCAACCCGCCCCTTGCCGCGGATACGGCTGGAAGAATCGGGTGGTCAGATCTATGCAACAGAGCGGGAGGCCTAGTGAGCACAAGACAACAAGGCACCGTCCTCTTCACCGGAATTCTCTTTCTGGTCGCGACAACTGTTGTAATCCAACTTTGGCTGCTGACCGTATCGATGGAGGCTCTTTTGAGCGGTGCAATGAGGACTCTCCTACCCGCGGCCGCGGCTTCAACCATCCTCCTTTGCATCAACGCCGGCTTGCTGCGGTATGTCTTCCGCTTTGACCGCCAGATTCGTTCTTCAAAGTGATTAGGACCCACATGCCTCCCATTTCGATTGAGCATCTGTATATTTCACCGGGACACAATTTCTTTGGTCATCATGGGCAGCCGGCGGGTGCCAATCCATTACGAGAAGTTACCGAGATTGAGTGTATTGCAGGCCGTGGGGTTCGCTGCGACCGGTTCTTTGACTACAAAGAAGGGTACAAAGGGCAGATCGCATTTTTTTCAAGTGAAGTCTTCGAAGACGTGTGTCACGCGCTCGGTATCCGTGACAAAACAGCCGGTCTTACGCGTCGTAACGTGATCACTCGTGGCGTTGATTTGAATGCCCTGATTGGGAAGAACTTTTCCGTCCAAGGAATCGAGTTCGAGGGCGTCGAAGAGTGCAAGCCATGTTATTGGATGGACCTGGCAATTGGGCCAGGCGCAGAAGGGGCACTCCAAGGCCGCGGCGGGTTGCGCGCGCGTATTCTCACTTCTGGTTTCCTTCGCATCGATTCGGAAACCTCGCGGCCGATCGTGTCAAGCGCCACGAGTTTCTGAGGAAGAGTGGAGGACCGTGTTGCACCATCGAGCGCGCACCGAATCTCCGAAGGCGCGTTGAATTCCGCTACCCGTTGAGGATTGTGGCTGATTGATCTCACTTCATCGCAACCGGGAAACGCGACGAAGGACAACAAGTCCGGACCACATAAGGGTGCAGTAATTGCAGGATGCAAAGGACCGGCCACAAGGCATCACCTCACACGATTTGCACTCTGGTGGCAAGTAAGAAGAAACTGTCCAGTGGCAATCAGAACCATGTGAGATCGGTTTGAGAGAGGCAGACAACTATGATGACGCATTCCACTTGGCGTAACCGTGCCGCCAGCGCGATTCTGCTGGCCGCGGCGTTCGGGGTGGTCTCGCTTGCGGTGGCCCAGTTTCCAGGGAGGGAGCAGCCTGAACCCAAGCATTATGCCTGGTCGGACGCCAGCCTCTCGCCTGACACGCGCGCCGACTTGGTGATCAAGGAACTTACGCTCGAAGAGAAGATCTCGCTGCTGCATGGGCAGGGATTCGGCGGTAACGGAGGCACGACGGAGTCCAACGGTGGAGCAGGATGGTCGAACGCCATTCCGCGGGTGGGGATTCCCGCCATCCAAATGGCGGATTCGGCCTACGGCGTTACGCGTGGGGCGGCCTCGGGGCGCTATTCCACCGCGCTGCCCAACAACCTGGCGGCGGCTTCGGCGTGGGATCCGCAAGCCGCATTTGAATACGGCGCCCTGATCGGCCGCGAACTGCGGGCCGAGGGCTACAGCATGTCGCTGGGCGGGGGCGTCAATCTGTCGCGTGAGCCGCGCAACGGCCGCACCTTCGAGTACCAGGGCGAAGATCCGCTACTGGCGGGCACGCTGGTGGGCAACTTCGTCAAGGGAGTGCAGTCCGAACACATTATCGGCGACCTGAAACACTATGCCATCAACGACCAGGAGAGCGGCCGGAACGCCGTGAACGCCAATATCGACAAGCGTTCCATGCGCGAGACCGATTTGCGCGCCTTTGAAATTGCGCTCGGGATTTCAGATGTAGGCGCTTTCATGTGCTCCTATAACCGCGTGAACGGAGATTTTGCCTGCGAAAACAGCTACCTGCTCACCGATGTGCTGAAGAAGGATTTTCATTTCCAGGGCTTCGTTCTCTCCGACTGGGGCGGCACGCACTCCACGGCCAAAGCCTCGCACGCCGGACTGGACCAGGAGCAACCGGGCAAGTCATTCTTTGGCGACGCGCTGCAGAAGGCGGTCGAGAGGGGGGAAGTCTCCCAGGACGAGATCAACGATCATGTGCATCGCATCCTGCGTACAATCTTTGCCACCGGCCTCTTCGATCATCCAGTGACGAAGCAGGTGCCGGACGTGGAGCGAGGTTACGCGCTGGCGCAAAGCCTCGCCGAGAAAAGTATTGTTCTGCTCAAGAACAGCCACAACGCTCTTCCCCTGGAGTCCGCAAAGCTGCGTTCCGTCGTATTGATCGGGGGCCATGCCGATGTGGGCGTGATTACAGGCGGCGGCTCGGCGCAGGTTGACGCTCCGGGAGGCTCCGCCGTACCTCCGCCACCCGCGGCGCCGGGAGCGAATCCCATGGCAAGCTTCATGAGGCGCCAAGTCTGGTTGCCCAGCTCGCCGCTGCGGGCTCTGACGGCCAAGCTCCCCTCGAGCAAAATTTCCTACGTCTCCGGCGATGACCTTGCCGCAGCCGCTTCTGCTGCCAAGGGAGCCGATGTGGCCATCGTCTTTGCATACCAGGGCGAGTCGGAAGGCACGGACCTCAAGACGCTCGATCTCGGCGAAGATCAAGATAAGCTCATCGAAACGGTCGCTTCTGCCAATTCCAGAACGATCGTGGTGCTTGAGACCGGCAGCCCCGCGACTATGCCCTGGATCGATCACGTTGCCGCAGTCGTCGAGGCTTGGTATCCCGGTATCCGCGGCGCTGAAGCGCTGGCGAACATCCTGACCGGAGAGGTGAATCCAGCCGGCAAACTGGCGATTACTTTCCCCAGGAGCGATGCCGACCTGCCTCATCCCACCCTTGTGACGCCGCCGCCGGCATCTCAACCCAGCCGTCCGGCGCCGGGTGCAGACATTTCCAGCTTTATGGCCACGATGGCCAAGGGCCTGCCACCGTTCCAGATTTATTACGACGAAAAGCTGAAGGTCGGCTACAAGTGGTACGACGCTGAGAAGAAGCCCGTGCTGTTTCCATTCGGCTTTGGCCTCTCCTACACTACCTATGCCTATTCCGGCCTCACCGTGAGGGGCGGGGAAACTGTGAACGTGTCCTTCACGGTACGCAACACCGGGAAACGTGCCGGAACCGAAATCGCCCAAGTCTATGCTTCGCTTCCCGAGGCGGCGGGTGAACCGCCCAAGCGGCTGATTGGCTGGGCCCGCGTCGAGTTGGTGCCCGGCGAATCCAAGCAGGTTTCGATTCCCGTGAGTGGCGACCGACTGACCATTTTCGATGAAGGTTCCGATGGCTGGAAGCTGGTTCCCGGCAACTACATCGTGATGGCTGGGGGGTCTTCACAGGACCTTCCCCTTCACCAGCAGATCATGCTGCCGTGATCGGAATGGGTCGCATTTCTGCGCCGGCCGCAAGCATTCAGGTGCGAGGTACAACGGCGGAAACTGACTGGCAGAACACAAGAGCGGTTTGGAGATGAGACACAAATGAAGAAGACTGCGGCGGTAAGTTGGATGGTTCGAGCGGCGGCCGGCATGCTGGTTCTCGCTATTGGTGCGGGTCTGGCGTACGCACAGAGTGCCGGAGATTCACTGAAGAGCGGCTTTGAGAACCCTCCCAACGGAGCACGACCGCGGGTGTGGTGGCATTGGATGAACGGCAATATCACCAAGGAAGGGATCCAGTTAGATCTAGAGTGGATGCACCGGGTAGGACTGGGCGGATTCCAGACCTTTGATGCGGCGCTCATGACGCCTCAGGTGGTGGACCATCGCCTGGTCTATATGACTCCGGAGTGGAAGGAAACGTTTCTCTACGCAACTAAACTTGCGGACCAACTCGGGCTGGAAGAAGCAATTGCAGGCTCTCCCGGATGGAGCGAGACAGGTGGGCCGTGGGTTCCGCCTGCACAGGCGATGAAGAAGCTTGTGTGGAGCGAGACGCAGGTTCATGGAGGAGCGCCGTTCCAAGGTACTTTGGCAAAGCCGCCCACGAAGACAGGCCCATTTCAGGATGCGACGCCGGCCGCCAGCTTTATGAACCCTGGTGCCAAACCGGCGCCTGATTACTACACCGACAGTGAGGTCATTGCCTATCGCGTACCGGCGGGAGATGTGCCGGTGATGTCTCTTAATCCCAAGATTACGAGCAGCGGAGGGCAGGTTGACTCAAAGGTGCTGACCGATGGCGATCTGGTCAAGTACACGCTGCTTCCTATTGCAGCGGTTGGCGAACAATCGTGGATTCAGTACGAGTTCGGCCAGCCACAAACAGTGCAGGCGATCACACTCGCGATGGGCGGGTCGCGAGGATTCTTCGATCGGGGCGCACCAATTCCAACTCCGATATTGGAGTCAAGCGATGACGGAACGCAGTTTCATCTGGTCGCGGAACTGACTTCACTCAGGCATGGATTTGCTCCAGGTGGAGACGTGCCCGAGCGCACCATCGCATTTGCCCCGGTCACGGCGAAGTTCTTCCGCGTTTCCTGGACCACAGCAAAGCCACCTGCAAATTCCGCGATGCCTGGCGGCGATTTTCCGGGAGCTGCAAACCCGCCGAAGCCGGACACGGATTACAAGATTGCCGAACTGGCTCTGCATCCGGGTACGCGTGTCAGCCGGTTTGAAGAAAAGGCAGGCTTCGCCACGGCGCCGGATCTGTCGGCCTCTGCCACGCCTGAGGGAACGGCGGGAAGCGCCATCTCTAAAAATGACGTTGTGGACCTCACCTCCAAAATGCGACCGGATGGAACGCTGGACTGGACACCGCCCGCGGGAGAGTGGGTGGTGCTGCGGTTCGGATACTCGCTGACCGGCGCGAAAAACTCGCCAGCCAGTGCAGAGGCAACCGGACTGGAAGTGGACAAGCTCAACCATAACTACGTCAAGAACTACATGGATCACTACCTGGACATGTACAAGGACGCTGTGGGGGCGGAATTTATAGGCCGCCGAGGCATCCGGTACGTGATTACCGATAGCTGGGAAGCGGCCAACCAGAACTGGACTGACGACATGGTCCATCAGTTCACGGTGCGGCGCGGCTACGATCCGCGGCCCTGGATGCCGGTTTTGGCCGGGCGAGTTGTAGAGAGCGCGGAGGCAAGCGACCGCTTCCTGTGGGACTTCCGCAAGACGATCGCCGACTTAATTGCCGATGAACATTATGGCCAGCTTGAGGCATCGCTGAAAGAACGGGGCATGGGCCACTATGGCGAGTCCCATGAGGATCATCGCGCGTTCGTCGCAGATGGCATGGAGGTGAAGAAGCTCGATGATGTTCCCATGGGAGCGATGTGGACGCAGACTCCCGGGGTGAATAAGGAGATGTACGACTACAACGCCGATGATCGCGAATCGGCCTCCGTGGCCCATATCTATGGCCAGAACATTGCCGCCGCGGAATCCATGACCGCCTCAAGGGCGCCGTGGGCATGGTCTCCAGCGACCCTCAAGCCCACTGCCGACAAGGAACTGGCTGAGGGCATCAATCGCTTCGTCATTCACTGCTCCGTCCACCAGCCGCTTGTGGGCAAAGCGCCGGCACTGGGCCTTGGACCCTTTGGTCAGTGGTTCACACGCAACGAGACCTGGGCGGAGCAGGCAGGCGCTTGGGTCAATTACCTCGCGCGCAGCTCTTACATGCTCCAACAGGGTCATTTCGCTGCGGATTTTATCTACTTTTATGGTGAGGACGACAACATCACGTCGATCTTTGCAGACAAGAGCCCCGATGTACCGGCTGGCTATGGCTTCGACTACATCAATGCCGACGGCCTGATTCACGTTCTGGCGGTGAAGAACGGCAACGTGGTAACGAAGAGCGGAATGAGCTATCGCGTGCTGGGTCTCGATCCGGCCAGCGTGCATATGTCGTTGCCCGTACTGCGCGCCCTGCATAAGCTGGTCGAGGATGGCGCGACTGTTGCCGGTCCAAAGCCGTCGAATGATCCCAGCCTCGCGGACGATACGGCCGAATTCCAGATGCTCTCAAAGCAACTCTTCGGCGACGGTTCCGGCGATCACACAGTAGGCAAGGGCAAGGTCTTCGCAGGGCAGACTGTTGCCGAGGCGATGGCAAAGATCAAGCTGTCGCCGGATTTCGACTACACTAAACCAGAAGCCGACACCGACCTGCTCTTCGTTCATCGCGAGATGCCCAATGCCGACATCTATTTCGTCGACAACCGAAGCGACCGCAGCGAAAGCCTCAACGCAATGTTCCGTGTCACCGGCAAGCAGCCCGAATTGTGGCATGCTGAAACCGGTTTGAGCGAGCCGGTCAGCTACACGATAGCCGATGGCAACACCACTTTGCCTTTGAAACTCGAACCCTGGGGCACGGTCTTCGTCGTTTTCCGTAAGCCCACCAAGACGATGTCAGCCATCCTTCCTGCGCCTACAGAGACCGCCCTGACCACGGTCGAGGGACCTTGGCCGGTTAGCTTCCAGGCCGGCCGGGGTGCGCCTGCTACCGCGACCCTCGACAATCTCACGTCGTGGAGCGAGAACTCCGACCCGGGGATTCGGTATTTCAGCGGCATCGGCACTTACACAAAGACGATCGATGCCCAGGCGAGCTGGTTCAGTCAAGGGGCAAAGCTCTGGATCGATCTGGGCGATGTGAAGAACCTGGCCGAAGTTGCGGTCAACGGAAAGCCAGTTGGCATTGTCTGGCACGCGCCCTACCGTGTGGACGTCACGAGTGCTCTGAGACCCGGCGCGAACGAGATTTCAATCAAAGTGGCTAACGCCTGGGTCAATCGCCTGATCGGCGACCAGCAACCAAACGCGGAGAAAATCACATTCACGGTCATTCACCCCTACAAAGCGGATTCGCCACTGTTGACCTCCGGTTTGCTCGGTCCCGTGGTAGTGATTAAGACAACGAACAAGTAGACCACGGGAGCATTCGCGGCGAACTGGGCGCCGAACTTTGCAAGGGAAGGAAAGTCATCCGATGGCAAAGGCTTTGAAAATTGATCGTCGAACTTTTTTGGAGGGTGCGGCTGCAGTGTCCGCCGGTTTTTGGATCGGGCTTGGTTCTCCGCAACAGGCCGTCGCGGCCACTACGGAAGAATTGGCGGATGGCTTTGCGCATCCGCCAGCGTCTACCCGGCCTTGGGTCTACTGGTTTTGGATCAACGGCAATCTCACCAGGGAAGGCATTACCGCAGATCTGGAAGCAATGGAACGGGTGGGGATCGGCGGAGTCCTGATCATGGAAGTTGACGGTTCGCCGCAGGGCAAAGTGGCGTTCGGCACCGAGCCGTGGAAAGAGATGTTTCGATTCGCGTGCCAGGAGGCGAACCGTCTCGGACTCGAAATCAACATGAACAACGACGCCGGTTGGGCGGGCAGCGGTGGGCCCTGGAATACGCCCGAGCTGTCGATGCAACGAGTGTTGTGGTCAGAGGTTGCGGTTGCGGGTGGAAGCAAGTTCGACGGTGAGCTCCCCCAGCCCAAACCACAGGAGAGTCGCCGCCGCGGACCCGGTGGGCCGCCCGGAGAGCCTGCATTGGGCGCTGACTATTATCGCGATATTGCAGTGCTTGCATTTCCCACACCAGGGGACCTGTCCTATCGGCTCAAGAATATTGGATTCAAAGCCGATTTCGAAGCCCTGTCGACTCCGCCCGGGATGGGAATGGGGATTCCTCTGCTGCCAATCCGCTTTAATCCCGCTCCCCTGAATTCCACCGTCGATCAAGCCCGGATTCTCGATATCACGGAGCATTACCAGAACGGTCGCTTGACCTGGGATACGCCGGCGGGAAGCTGGACGGTGCTTCGGTTCGGCCACGGCTCGACGGGCGCGTCCAACCACCCGTGTCCGCCGGCCGGACAGGGCCTGGAATGCGACAAACTGAGCAAGGCGGCGGTCGATCAGCATTTCCAGCACTTCATCGGGGAGCTACTGAAACTGGTTGGCCCGCTTGGCGGCAAGACGTTGGTCTCCACGCACGTCGACAGTTGGGAAGTGGGTTCGCAGAACTGGTCACCCCTGTTTCGAGAGGAGTTCAAGAAAAGACGCGGCTACGACGTTCTGCCTTTTCTGCCAGTCATGACCGGGAGAGTGGTCGGCGATGCGGAAGTTTCGGAACGCTTTCTGTGGGACCTGCGCAAGACTGTTTCCGACTTGATCGCGGAGAACTATTTTGGGCGCCTTCGCGAATTGGCGAATGCAGCCGGCCTGCGCTTCTCCGCGGAGACCTATGACGGGGATCCGATGGACGAGATGACGTCCGCGGGTTATCTCGACGAGCCGCAGACAGAGTTCTGGTACCGGCGCGAGAGCCAGCCCCTGAATGAAGCGGGTGACTTCGGGAACGTGAATCGTTCTTACTCCTGGGCGGCGGTGATGGCCTCAGCCGCACATATCAATGGCAAGAGAATATTGGCCAGCGAAGCATTTACGGCGATGCCGGGGGAGAATTGGCTTGGCCACCCAGCCACCTTAAAGCCGCTCGGCGATTGGGCGTTCTGTAGCGGAATCAACCGTTTCATCTTCCACCGCTACGCCATGCAGCCGTTTCTGAACCGTAAACCCGGCATGACGATGGCCTTCTGGGGCCAGCACTACGAGCGGACGCAGACGTGGTGGGAAGAATCCAGGGCATGGCACGAATACATCATGCGCTGCCAATACCTTTTGCGTCAGGGACTTTTTGTCGCCGACCTTCTCTATCTGCAGACTGAAGCGGCGCCGAATCGATTTATGCCGCCCGGCGTGGATATGAAGAACACAGTCCCGCCCGACCCTCCGGGATACAACTTTGACGGCTGCACTGCTGACACGGTCTACAAGCGCATCTCGATCAAAGATGGCCGGATCGTACTTCCGGACGGCATGAGCTACCGCCTGCTGGTATTGCCGAAGGAAGGCGAACAGGTGCAGGCAGGGTTGATGACACCGGAGCTCCTGAAACGGATCGAGCAGTTGGTCAGCGAAGGAATGACGGTGGTTGGGCCGCGGCCCGTGAAATCGCCGAGCCTGACCAACTATCCCGCTTGCGATAAGGATCTGTCTGCGATTGCCGACAGGCTTTGGGGCAGCGCATCTGCACCAGCGGGCGACCGCAAAGTTGGGCAGGGACGTGTGGTCTGGGGCCGGACGCCACAGGAAGTTCTAGCTGCATGGAATATTCCCGTAGATTTCACAAGCGGAGACCCTGCGCCCTATCGATATATCCACCGAAGCGCCGAAGATGGAACCGACATTTACTTTGTCGCCAACAAGAACAACCAGGCCATGGAGGTGCTGTGCTCGTTCAGAGTGAGCGGGCGGCGTCCGGAATTCTGGTGGCCGGAGAGTGGTCGCATCGAGAAGCCTGCGGTCTATGAGGAAGGCGATGGAGTGACCCGCGTCCCGGTCGCGCTCAACCAGTTCGGCTCGGTGTTCGTCATTTTCCCAGCCCACAGCAAACCGGAAGTGGACCGGGTTACCGCAATTACGCGCAACGGCAACGCGCTCACTGCTGGCTCAGGAAACACTATCCAGGTCTGCCGGGGACAGGGCAGTTCGTTCGAGAGCTTGGTCTGGCAACCGGGGCAGTACAGCCTGCGGCTTGCCACTGGCACAGAGCGCGCGGTGAATGTTGCCCACTTGCCTGATCCGCTCAAGATCAACGGCCCGTGGAGCGTGGAGTTCACTCCTGATTGGGGCGCGCCGGCGAGAGTGCAACTGCCGGAATTAATTTCTTGGAGCGAGCATTCCGATCCTGGCGTTCGGTATTTCTCAGGGAAGGCGACCTACCTAAAACAAATCCATATCCCGGCGCCGCTCGTGGGCAGAGATCGGGCCCTCTTCCTGGATCTTGGAGATGTGGGGGTCATCGCCAGGGTGAAGCTGAACGGAAGGGACCTCGGCATTCTGTGGAGAGCTCCGTTCCAAATCGATGTCAGCGGCGCGGCTCGCACGGGCGCCAATTCGCTGGAAGTGACGGTGGTGAACCTGTGGCCAAACCGGATCATCGGAGACGAAAATCTTCCCGACGACTGCGAGTGGAATGCTCCCTTAAGAATGGGACCGCCGCCGGCGCAAGGCACAGCGCAAGCTCAGCCGCACCGACCTTTGCTCCAGACGCTCAAGGCATTTCCTCAGTGGTTGCTTGACGGCAAGCCGAGTCCGACCGGGCGATTTACGTTCAGCATCATCAAGGTCTGGAGCAAGGATGCGCCGTTGCTCCGATCCGGGCTGATGGGTCCTGTTACGCTGGTTCCGGCCGCGCGAGTTACATAGCAATTCATTGCGCCGGGACGCGATAACTTCAGGTGCGCTCCTTGTGCACGTGAGACGCAAGGGCCTTCATCCTGATCGCACCACTCTGCCTTGCACCCAGCACAAAGGGCCCGTACTCGCCTGTCGAGTACGGGCCCTTTGTGCAGTTGCTGATACACCGAACTGGCGATGCATTGAAGGGATTCCGAGTTATTGCATTCTTCGCTGACTCAATGATCAGAGACCGCGAAGATAATGGCTCGGAATCCCCTTCGAGTATTTACCAATTCACCGCATTCCTTACTTTGCGGAGACTGAATAAACATGCACAGGTCCAAGCAACCCGGAAGGAAGCAGGGGTGACTTGGCCTTGTACGGTTTCACGTCGGCGAAAGTGATCTTGGTGGTGACACCGGGCTGCTCATCGCCAATCAGCCGGTTGACCCACGCGTTGATCACCTTGATGGTTACTTCGTTGGCTCCAGGCTTCAGAGCGGAGGTGGCGTCGACACGATACGGCGTGTGCCAGACTACTCCCAGCGATTTGCCGTTGACTGTGACTTCGGCAAGGTTCTTGACGTCGCCCAGGTCGATCCACACCTTCGCGCCGTTCTTGAACCAGGCTGCCTTGGCATTGATCGTCTTGGTGTAAGTGCCGGCGCCGGAGAAGTACTTCACTCCCGGGTCGGAGCTTTCAGTCCAGGACGAGAGCTGTTTCAGGGTGATGGAGGGCGGAGCCCCACGATCCGGCTGGAAGGTTATCTTCCACGGACCAGAAAGTGTGGCAACCGCGGTCTCGGTTTTGGCAGGCAGCGTTACTGAGGTCTCGGTGGCCGGCTTGCGGAAGACCACAAACACGGTGCCCCAAGGTTCCAGTTTCAAGGGAATCGTGGTGTGGCCGTCGGCGATCTTGTAGGACACGGGTTCCATTGCGCCGGTTTCAGCGTGCCACAACTCGGGCGTCTTGCCGGTTACGCGGAAGGTTGCATCCACAGATTCGTTGCGGTCCTTGCGGTTGTCCACGAAGTAGACATCGCCATCGTCCAGCTTGCGATGAACGAACAGCAGGCGAGCGTCGCTCTCCGGCTTGGTGTAGTCGAAGTCGGGCGCTACCTGGATGGCGGCGAAGACATCGCCGAGTTTTTGCCCGGCGTATACGGTGCCTTTGCCTACCTGGTGTACTCCCGTACCGTCGCCGAACAGTTGGTCATTCAACATCTGGAATTCGACCTGATCGTCGGAGAGGCTGGGATCATCGGTCGGTTTTGGTCCGGCAACCACGGCGCCATCGACCACCAGTTTGTGAATGGCGCGCAGAACCGGCAGCGACATGTGCTGGCTATACGGATCAAGTCCCAGGACACGATATTTCATGCCGCTGGGGGTGGTGATCCGGCCGTCGGAGACGCTCAATTCGTGGATCAGCGCGTCAGCGTTGACGTAGTCGAAGCCATAGCCCGCGGGCACATCGGGCGCCTTCCTGTCGAAGATCGCGGTCAGGTTTGAATCTTCGCCGTAGAGGTAAATCAGGTCCGCACCGAAGTGTCCCTGCTGCAGCATGAAGCTGGTGCGTGCCAGGTAGCTGATCCAGGTATCGGCTTGTTCGGCCCAGGTCTCGTTGCGGTTGAACCACTGGCCGAACGGCCCAAGCGTCATTCCGGGCGCCTTGTTCACCAGCGGCTGGTGGGCCGACTCGTGAATGACAAAGCGGTTGATGCCGTTCAGGAATTCCTGGTCGGCTGTGGGCTTCAGGGTTGCCGGTGACCATGCCCAGGGTGCCGCGGCAGCGGTCATGGATTCAGCGGCGGCAAGGTTCTGCCCGTAGATGTGAGCCACGGATGCCGACTCGCGATCATCCGCGTTGTAACCGAATGTTTCCTCGTTCACTCCAGGGACCTGGGTCCACATGGCGCTCATGGGCACTTCGTTGAACTTCTTCACTTCCATGCCATCGGCCACAAAGGCGCGGCCGGACTCGTGCGACTCGCCATAGTGGCCTATGTCGCGCCGATGCAGCACGGCTTCCAACTCGCCATAGTGTTCGTTGGCGATGAGGTCGCCAATGGTCTTGCGGAAGTCCCACAGGAACTTGTCGCTGGCTGCGGCGCTCTCTACCACCTGCCCGGCCAGAACCGGCATCCACGGCGTTGGATCATAGCCGCGCAGCTTCTTGAACTGGGCGATCATATTGTCGGTCCAGTTTTGCGAACCGGCTTCCCAGCTATCGTTGATTACATAGCGGATGCCCTTCTTGCCCATCCAGTCCGCACCCACTGTCTCCTTGTAGCTGTCCAGATAGGTGTCGAAGTACTTTCTGACAAACCTGCTGTCCAGCTTGTCCACTTCAAGACCGGTGGCTTCTGCGGTGGCGGGGTGGTTGGTGATGCCCAGCAGGGAATAGCCGAAGCGAAGCACGGCCCAATGGCCGGGAGGCGGCGTCCAGTCCAGGGTTCCATCGGGACGCATCTTCGAGGTCAGGTCGATTACATCGGACTTGGCGACTGCGTCGGCCGGGTCCACCGGCGGCGTGGCGAAACCGTAAAGGTCCGGTTCCGCGGTGAAAGCTGCCTTCTCTTCAAACCGGTTCACACGCGCCCCGGGATGAAGCACGAGCTCAACGAGTTCATAGTCGGTGGGCGGTGGGCCAACCTTGATTCCGAAATCTTCCGGAGTGAGTCCGACAGCCCAGGCGGGAATCGGAGGTGGCGGCGTGCGCTTGAAGGAGACGCGGAAAAACTTCGCCGTCACTGCAGGAAAGGAAATGGTATGTTCGGGGGCACTGCCGCCGGAAAGCGTGGCGATGGCCTTGAAGTTTTGTCCATCGTCGCTGGCCTCAAGGGTCTGTTCGGGAGCACCCATTCCGGCGATCAACGACGCAATCATGTCCGGTTCTTTGATGACAAACGTGATGGCGCGAATGGCCTGTGGCGCAGGAAATTCGTATTGAATCCAGGAACTCGCACCCGCTGCCGGGATGGGCAGTTTGGTGCCCTTTTCCAGGTCGCCATCTGAAAGCATGGCGAAGTCCGGGGAGCCGCCGCTGGCCGTGATCTTGGCGTGCAGGTCTTCTACAGACTCGTCGGCTGCTGCTCTTTTATAGGCTACGACTGCAGCATCGGCGTAGAACTGCGGAATCTCCATGGTGCCCGGCGGAGGCTGCTGATCATGGATGCTCATGTTCTGAAACGCCCCGGTGTTCGATGGAGGCTTGGCAAGTGTGCCGGTGAAAGGCTGGCCACCTTCAACAAAGGTCTCGCTCCACACATACTTCTTCATGCCTTCGGGTCCCGGTACCCAGGGACCGCCGGACTCGCTCCAGCCCGGCGAACCGGCGATGGCCTCTTCGAGGCCAAACTGATCGGCGAGAGTGGTGGCGTATTTGAATGCGTCCTTCCACTCCGGCGTCATGTAGGCCAGGCGCTTGTCCACAACTTGCGGTGTCTGCAGCGCAGCGTCAAAATTCTGGAAGCCTCCCAGGCCGGCCCGGTGCATCCACTCCAGGTCCAGCTTGATGCCTTCCTTGGTGATATTGCCGTTCATCCAGTGCCACCACACCCGCGGTCGGGCGCCGTTGGGCGGATCCTGGAAGCCACTCTGGAGCGGATCAGGGTTGGTTTGCGCCGTAGCGGCGAGCCCCATGATCAGCACCAAGCTTGCCGAAATCAAACTTTTCGTCAACACATTCATTGTTTTTCCCTTTGTTTACAGCAACTTGCGGTTCATTCTCGGGTTGATACGAGACCATTGATCCATAGCGCCAGACGCGATGGTTCACCACTTCTAGAGGCGCTAGGACATTAGCACAATCGGCCTAACATCCGAAAGGCAAAAAAGTTTCTATTCGAATTTTGCAGTGTCGAGGGCATTGCCGATCGTGGCTGGCTCTGCTATGAAGGAACACGCCAATCAAATTCACGGCAAGCCGCGCCGTAGATGCACTGGGCGCAACTTGAGGGGGTTCAGCTTTCATGTCGTCGACCAATTTTGCAAGCCGCCGCTTGTTCCACTGCACGGTCCATTTCTGGCCATTGCTGTTGCTTGTCGGCTTTGGGTTGCCGGCGTGCAGGCCTACGCTGGCGCAAGGGACCGCGAGCACTGCCGACCTCCATCGTGAGTTTGCCGATCCGCCCGATTCGAGCCGTATCATGATGCGCTGGTGGTGGTTTGGACCTGCCGCGACAAAGCCCGAGCTGACCAGGGAACTGGAACAGATGAAATCCGCGGGCATTGGCGGCGTGGAAATCGCGAACCTCTATCCTCTGGCGCTCGATGATCCGTCGACTGGGTTCCACAACACGCCCTACCTATCACAGGAGCATCTGGATGCGTTGAGCTTCGCGGCTCAGGAGGCGAGGCGGCTGGGACTGCGCGTCGATGTGACGCTGTGCAGCGGCTGGCCCTTCGGCGGCCCGCACATTCCGGTGACTGAAGCCGCCGGCAAGCTGCGTGTCGAGACTCTCACAGTGGAGCCGGGCGCGACCTCTGTTCAGGCTCCCTATGTGGACGCGGGCGAGGAATTGATCGCGGCATTTCTGATTCCTGGCCCCCCACCCGCAAAAGGGTTCTCCCATTCCACTCTGGGGCCGGAGATCTCCGGCGCAGAATCGATGGCAGTGCCGGTTGCAGGCCGGTACGCAGTTTCTTCCGCGCCCACCGCCCGTACCCTGATTGTCTATATTTCCAGCCGCACAGGGATGATGGTGAAACGGCCCTCCGCGGGTGCGGCGGGTTTTGTCCTGGATCATTACGATCATGTGGCCATGGAAGACCACCTCCATGCGGTGGGTGATCGTCTGCTTTCGGCCTTCGGCGATCATCCGCCCTATGCCGTCTTCAGTGACAGCCTGGAGGATTATGGATCGGATTGGAGCCCGGCATTGCTCACCGAGTTCCAGCGCCGGCGCGGGTACGATCTGCGACCTCATTTGCTGGCGCTATCGGTGAATGCCGGACCGGACACAGCCGCGATTCGCCACGATTGGGGCAAAACTCTCACCGAGATGACGGATGAGAACTTCCTTACTCCCATGCAAACCTGGGCTCAGGAGCATCACACGCTGCTGCGCTCGCAGACCTACGGATTCCCGCCCGTGACGCTCTCAAGCAACCGGCTGGCCGATCTGCCCGAAGGGGAGGGCAAGGCCACCTTTGAGATGTGGCGGGAGTTCTCTGACACACGCTGGGCGGCATCGGCGGGCCACCTGTTTCATCGGCCGGTCATCTCTTCAGAGACGTGGACCTGGCTGCACTCACCCGCATTCCGAGCCACGCCGTTGGACATGAAGGTGGAAGCTGACCTGCATTTTCTGCAGGGGATCAATCAACTGGTTGGTCACGGTTGGCCCTATTCGCCGCCATCGGCAACTGAGCCGGGCTGGCGCATGTATGCGGCTGCGGCACTGAATGCGCATAACCCTTGGTTCCCGGTCATGCCCGATCTGGCGCGGTATCTACAGAGGGTGAGCTTTGCGTTGCGCCAAGGAGAGCCCGCCAACGACGTGGCGCTGCTGCTGCCCAACGACGACGCGTGGGCAAAGTTCTCTGCGGGATTTCAGAAGCATGCCTCGCCTACATCGCCGGCCGGATTCGACGAGTCGGGATCCAATGTAAGCATCGATGAGTCGATGGGCTACTTGCTCGGCAAGCATGTGATCGCGCAGGTTCTCGATGCCGGATTCAATGTGGATTTCATAGATCCCGATGCCATCGACAGGGTGGGCATTCCATACCGGGTGCTGATTCTTCCCGGCGTGGACCGGCTGCCTGTTTCTACTTACGAGAAGATCGTCGCCTTTGCGCGCAGTGGTGGAATCGTGATCGCCACCCGGCGGTTGCCGGCCACGGCTCCCGGGCTGATGCATGCCGAAGAAGACTCGGCACGTCTCAAGGAACTGTCGCATACGCTGTTTCAGAGCGGCATCGCTTCCGCGCATTTTCTTGCGGACGAAACTCAACTAGGCGCGGACTTGGCAAAGTATGCCGCGCCGGATATGACGTTATCCCCGCGTACGCCGGAGATTGGATTCATTCATCGCAAGCTTTCCGGCGGCGACCTCTACTTCGTAGCCAACACGGCCAACGAGGCCAGGCAGGTGCGCGCGCAATTTCGCAATGCCGCCCGCCACGCAGAAGCATGGGATGCATTCACGGGCAAGATTATGGGCCTTCCCGATCCGAAGAATATCGACCTCGATCTGGCTCCCTACGAATCGCGCCTGATCTTCTTCTCAGATGACGCCGTGACCGCTGCACCAGAACCCAAGAGACGCGAGAGCGTGATCGCGGACTTATCCCGACAGTGGAAGGTGTCGTTCGGCGAGAGCGGGTTGAGCGTGGATATGGATCGGCTTGCATCGTGGAGCAACGATGCAAGGACGCAATTCTTCTCAGGACTTGCCACCTATCAAAAGGAATTCGACCTGCGGAGCGGAAAGCTGCCGCAAGGAACGAAGCTTGTGCTGGACTTTGGGCCGGGAACCAGGGTGCCTGTTCCGTCGCCGGCGGGGAGGCCTAACATGCGGGCCTATCTCGAGGGGCCGATTCGCGAAGCCGCGCAGGTGTATGTCAATGGCCAGTTAGCAGGTGTGGTCTGGCGACCACCCTACCGGCTCGACGTCACTAACATAGTCCACCCCGGCACAAACGAACTGCGTGTAGTGGTGGGTAACTCCGCAATTAACGCCTTGGCAGGACAGCCGCTGCCGGATTATCGGCTTCTGTGGGACCGCTACGGGATGCTTTTTGTACCGCAGGATATGCAGGATCTGCATCCCTTGCCGTCAGGCATGCTGGGGCCGGTCACGTTGATGGAGTTGGTACCTTCCAGATAAGATGCCGGTCCAGAGAGCGCTGTATACGTAATTGAGGATTAAATCTTCTGTTTTCAATACATTTCGGATTGGCCAGAGAGGTAGGACTGGCCTCAAGATGACGCGTAAGGACCGGACGTTTGCTTGTCCGATTTGTGGATTATTCCCCGAAGAGGCTCAATTGCTTTCACGTATTGGAATCTAGCCGCCAAATGCGGGCGCCACAGAGCACGCATGCCGGGGCCAAGTGAATCGATATAGTTTGCAGAATAACCGGTTAATCTCAGACGCATATACTGCCTTCCAATAGAGGGATATCTGCGGCGTCTTTGTATTTCATATGGGAATATAGTTTTCTCTTGACACTCCTGATACTTGATGCGTACCCTTGCGACGCATTGGGGTAGGTGCGGGTTCCTCTGCAGCCAGTGTGTTTCATCTCCAGTCGAGAAGCCGCAGAGCAAAAGTCATTGCCGGCTTCCCGTTAGACAAGGTCGAAGCAAGAAACTTCAAGGAGGCACCATAATGCGAACATTTCGAATCTGTTTTGCATTGATCCTCCTGCTGGTAGGTATAGGCACCGGCAGGATGTTCGGGCAGGCAGGCGCGACAGGCACGATTCTGGGGACGGTGACCGACAGTTCGGCCGCCATCATCCCGGACGTCAAGGTCACAGTAACCAACACGGCAACCAACCAAGCCTTCAAGACAGTCACCAGTTCGTCGGGCGACTATTACGCTCCGTCGCTGTCTCCTGGAACCTACACGGTTTCAGCCGAGGTCAAGGGTTTTCAAAAGTCTGTCACGACCGGCTTCGTACTGGCAGTCGACCAGAAGATCCGCGTCGACCTGGCGTTGAAGCCTGGCGCGGTGACAGAAACCGTGGAAGTGACGGCGCAGGCCGTCGAACTGGACACAGACAGCGCAGCGCTGTCGCAACTGGTAAGCCAGCAGCAGGTAGAAGAACTCCCGCTGAACGGGCGTAACTTTGTCCAATTGCTGTTTTTGGGCGCCGGCGCGGTCACGGTCGGCGGCGAACAGGGCACCATGCGCCAGGGCGAAGGCAACGCCATCAGCATCAACGGTGGCCGTCCTGAGGGCAACAACTTCACGCTGGACGGTTTGGTCAACACCGACCAGGCCATGGAAACACCAGCCGTGATTCTTTCGCAGGATGCAATCCAGGAGTTCAAGGTCGAGAGCGGCATCTATCCGGCCGAGTATGGATTCTCCGCGAGCCAGGTCAACGTGGTCAGCAAGGGCGGCAGCAACAAGCTGCACGGCACACTGTTCGAATCCCACCGCGAAAACGGGTTCGACGCACTGCCGTTTGCCCAGGCCAACACCTTCATCACCAGCACCCCCACCAGCCTCCCGGTTCTGCACCTGAACCAGTTTGGGTTCGTGGCGGATGGGCCGGTCTACATTCCTCACCTGTATGACGGGCGCAACAAGTCGTTCTGGATGGCCAACTACGAAGGCTGGCGCATGAATAACGGTCAGCTTTTGACAGAGACCGTCCCGAACCCGGCGATCCTGACGGGAGATTTCTCGGCTGAGACTTATACCCCGCTTGCCAATCAGACCGTCAACGGGGCCTCGGTAGCTCTGCCGGGCGGCCTGCTGCCTGACTACGGAACACCCGAGTGCACGGCGCTGCTTGCCTTGGGCGACAACTGCATGCCGTACGATCCCGTCGGCCAAGCGACTATGACGACGGTTCCAAGTGCCATGTTCACGTCGCGCATAGGCCTGGCTTCCATCAAGTACGGTTTCTGGAATACGCCGACGATTGCCAACAAGCCTGAAGGCGTTTCCAACTACATCCAGGCCATTCCTGGGCCGCTGACGATGAACCAGCAGACCTATCGCGGCGACCAGAACCTGGGAAAATGGGGCTCGGTCTTTGGCCGCTACACGTATTCCAACTACGTAAACTCGTCGAACTACAACTCCGGCTCCCCAGTTCTTGGTCTCGAGCAGTATTTCGAGAAGGGGAAATCCTGGGAGATTTCGCACACCGTCAACATCGGTCAGAGCACTGTGAACAACTTCCGCTTTGGCTATCTCTCGGCCAATGCTCCGGAAGGTTCTTCTGCCCCGCCCGCTACGTTGGCTTCGGACCTTGCCGAGACCGGCATCTTTACCACCTTCGGACCTCTGCAACAGACGTATCCGAACGTGGGTATGTCGGGGTTCAACAGCGGCGGCGGACCGGTGAACTCCTATAGCGCTTCGTTTATTCCTGAATGGGAATTCGCCGATTCACTTACCAAGGTTCACGGAAAGCACACGCTGGGCTTTGGCTTCGACTATCGCCACTGGATCATCACCCGCAACCTGGATGACGATTTCTATGGCGATTGGGGCTTCGGTGCGAATACCATTTCCACCAACAGCGAAGCGATTTCGGCCACCAATTCCGCGTCCAGTTGCCCCAATGAAAGCGGACTGTGCGGCACTGCCAACGGTGTTTCGGACATGATGCTGGGGTATTACGACGGCGCCGCCGGATTCGTTCCCGGACCGCTGAGCCCCACCGACCAGGCCGGCAACCCACAAACCCACATCTACAACTACTTTGCCCCCTACGCGCAAGACGACTGGAAGGTGAGCCCGAAGCTGAGCTTGAGTATCGGTCTGCGCTGGGACTTCCACGCCGCGACGTTCGAAAAGCTGAACCACCTCTTCTGGCTCGACGAGGAGAACAGCCAGGGCGGCCTGTGCTACGCCGACCCGAATCTTTCCACCGA
>PLSM01000097.1 GCA_003165075.1 Acidobacteriaceae bacterium
CACTTCCCCAGACAAACCAGCCGGTGATCGAGATCGATTATCTGTTCCAGCTCCGCTTGGAACAACTCACGCTGCGGCTGCTCCGGCTCTCTCATCGGGCGCATGATTTTCCCCAGGTTATGTGGCGGATTGAGATTCTTTCTGGGGCAATTATAGCACATTTATCCAATCTATATTATTGATTCTAAATATAGTTGCTCGCTATTTCAGGATCGACTAAGCAAGGTTCTGTTAACCGTGATTTGGGCGAATCCCGGTGTCAGGGTCTACTGTCGGCCTCCGAAAAAGTGCCCCATCTCACAATTTCAGAAGTCGGTCAAAGAAGGAACGATAGCGCTGAAGGGCAAGCCGCAGGTCCTCGGTGGACACGTTGTCACCCCGGTCCCACTGCTTTTCCAAGCCCGAACGCTCGCCGGCAAATCCTTCCGCGAGTCGCTGCATCACCGCAGCTACCAGTTTGTCGGCGTCTTTAACTGTCCCGCGTGGCTCGTCGACGAAACAGGTCTGAATCTTGCCCCACTGCGATCGGAACTCCGCCATCTCTGATTCAGAAAACAAGGGAACAGGCGCCGAAACTACATCTGCTCTATTTAGAGTTTCCGGCTTCTGGCTCTTTACCAGCAGTAACCCGTCGGACGGCTTCGGCGCGCCGTTGCCCGGGAGGTCGGCGGTCTTGCGCTCCAATTCTTGTGTTTTCACTTCATCCATCACGCCACCGCTTTCTTGTCGACAATCGCCGGCACCTGCATCAAATCCTCAAATAGAGAGCGGTAATGGACCATTGCCGTTCTCAGGTCTTCCGTGGTTGCTTCGTCTTTCCCAACCCGAAGCGCAATGTCATGGGCAGAGCGATAGTTCTCCACCAGGCGGGGATGATCGACAGAGATGTCCGCGGACCGTTGATCGAAATCAGAAATGGGATACCCGCGGGCTTTCATTACCGAGGACACGAGATCATCGGCTTCTGCGACCGCTCCCTTCGGAGAATCGACGAAGTGAGACTGCACGGACTTCCACTGTCTCGAAAAACGTTCGTGTTCTATCGGATCAAGATCGCGGATCTTGAGCTTTTCAACCCGTTTCTCGCGTTCCGTTAAATTCGATTCAGCTTTTCTTTCTGACCCATGGGCGAGCACCGCCCGGTCATACTCAGGTCCGAACTTTTGTCGCAGGTCTGCAGTGGTACTCCTGCGTTGTCGGACATAGAGCCAAACCGCCCCAGCAATGATCAGAATCACCACCACCGCTGCGAGCACAATCACCTTAGGATCCAGCAGATCTAGGTTCATCGAAATCTCCCCAAAGTCAAGTTTGTTCGCGGAATTCTCTTTTTCGTCAGACCCCTGTGAAGAGCAAGTATCAAACTGTATGTTTCAGGAAGCTGTTCAGAATTGACCGCACTTGAATCCGAGCGCGTGACTCCTTACACGAGAGCAAGAAGAGTTCAGAGAGTTTCCCGTGAACCCGGCAGGACACAATTCCGCACAACATGAGCGAATCTGCACAGCGCGGCCGAGGCAAGTGGGTGAATCTAGAGGCCGGCTCCTTGGAGCAGGAGTTGCTCACTCTCCCGGACTCGGGCCTGGCGCCGATCAAAGGAAGAATATGAAAACGACTAAGTTTCTCGTAATCTCGCTGACCCTGCTCGCAATTGGGACGATGGCCGGCTGCTCGAGGTTTTCCACGAAGTCACAGGATGTTTCGAGCAGCATCCGCAAATCGCTCGATCAGGCAGGCCTCAAAGACGTCTCCGTCGCTCAAGATACTGACAAAGGCATCGTGACCCTTGGCGGACAAGTGGCTACTGACGACCAGAAAGCACAGGCCGAATCCCTGGCAAAGTCCCTCGCGGGCACACAGGTCGTCGCGGACCAGATCGCCGTGATTCCTGTGGGTGCAGAAAGAGAAGCAAAAGCCATGAACTCTGATCTGGACCAAGGCATCGAGAAGAACTTGGACGCCGCGCTGATCCAGAACAAGATGCACCATAACGTGAAATACAGTGTGAAGAGCGGCGTAGTCACACTGACCGGAGAAGTGAACTCACAAGACAATCGCACGCTAGCTGAGAAGGTAGCGACCGGCGTGCCGAACGTGCAGCAAGTAGTGAACAACCTACAGGTGAAGAATCAGAAAGCCAGTTCAGCGCAATAGGAACTGCGGAGTTGTTTAGAGCCTCGGGACTGTATCTCCGCAGCAAGTTGGGGCGTTTGGCTTTCTTCGCAGCCGCGGTCTGGCTGAAGCCCAAATCAGCTGAAGACTAGCCCTCAGCTTGGTTCAAAAATACGGGGCCGATTGAGCTTGCGGGCTTTTCGAAGGAGCATGTACAGAAGTGGCTCTGAAAGATGAACCCGGCTAGCGCACCAGGTCTCTGACCGTATGGATTCGCTCCTGAGATTTGTGGTTTCCCAGGTCTTAAAATCGAATCCTCACCCCAGCGACGAAGGCCTGTCGCCGGGGACCCCGCGACCTGGGGCACCCGACATTGATTGAACATCAAGCGGTCAGAGACCTAGCGCCAACAGAGGTCGGAATCCACTGCAAGCTAGAGTGGGGGCGACATGAAGGGTGAGTTCATTATTCATAGTCCATTTGTGGTTGCAAAGGAAAAGACATCGTTGCCTGTTACTTGAGTCGCACAACCTGAATGAACTATCGTATTTTGTCCACCCTCACATCTCAATGACCGTGAAGCACTGGTTTTCATCGACCAAGAGGCGGATGCCGCTCCCAGTGCTGCTCAACATTCCCCATTCGCTTTTTCTCCAGATTGATTGTGATGTTTGCGCTTGCACTGATTGAGTTTGAGGATCCGGTCACCGTGACGGTGGCAGCTCCGGTGGTTGCCTTACTCGAGGCGATGAACTGAAGGATTGAGGTCGCCCTGTCGTTCCCTCTCGGAGTTACCGACGGCCTGGAGAACCTCGCCGACACCCCGCGGGGCAATCCAGTGGCGCTAAGTTGTACCGCGGAACGGAAAGCGCCGACGCCGGTGACGGTGATCCTGCTGACGCTTCTCTTACCCTGGGTCAAATACAGAGAAGTCGGCGAGGCCTCGACGGTGAAGGTGCTCGACGAGGGATTAATTGTCAGGGGCAGGGTGGTGGATTCTGTAAGGCCGCTGTAGGTGCCGATTATGGTTATCGTGACAGTTCCGGGAGTGGCGGAACTGCTCGCAGTCAACGTCAGCACGGCGGATTCAGCTGCGGGATTCGCACCGAACGAAGCGGTCACACCGCTGGGTAGGCCTGACACAGCCAGGTTTACGCTGCCGGTGAATCCGCCCTCGTCGGCCACCGTGATGGTGGTTGTGCCGGAGCTGCCTTGCGTAACGGTCAGGCTGCCGGGCGAAGCCGAAAGCGTGAACCCTCCCGCCAGAGCATTGATCAGGGCTTGCCCGTTCGGACTTCCCCATCCGGTAACCAGATCGTAGCCGGGAACGGCACTGTACGCCACCGTTTGGCCGCAGCAATCATTGTTTCCGCTGGTAATGTCGTGGAAATCGCTGTCATAGTTGGAACCTAGGCCGATGGAGTAGAGGGCCGGGTCAATGAAACCCAGGGGCGGATTACCCTGGGCCGCCGCCTGCTCATTCACCAGTGCCATAAAGGCTGCCCATCGAGGAGCCGAGAAACTAGTGCCACCCCAACCGCCTGAGCATGAGCCCGCTTCGCATGCGTAATTGTTATAGTCGCTATCAAGGGCTACGTCCGGCACATTGCGCAGGGTTGTGGAAGCTCCATTGGATGAAGTGGCCACGCCTTCCTGCCAGACTGGAATCGTGATGACGTAGGGTATGGGACCATTGCCGCCGCCGCTTTGCTGCCAGGCCGTTTCCGAGGTCCAGGAACCACCCGGGCCGTCGGTCAGCAAGCTAGTCCCGCCGGCAGCCGTCACATAAATATCCTCCGCTGGATAGTATTGAGGTGCTGACGGCTGGTAGGCTCCGTTATCCCCTGATGAAGCGAAGAGGGTCTGGCCCTGGGCGACAAACTCCTCGAATATGGGGTCGAGTGTCTGATAGTTATCCGGCTCCCAAATATAGGAAACACTCAGTTGTTTGGCAATATTCTCCGTGGCCATGGCATTGAAGATGTCCACTTGGTTGTTCCCAAGGTAAACACGAACCTGGCTCAAGCCTGGAGCCATACCAATCGCCTGCACGATATCCAGCACAGTCTCAGCATCGCCGTTGGCATCTCCGACGGTAATACCGTCCAATAGAACGTTATTAATGGGAACGCTGTAGGACTGTCCGGTGTTGCTGAAAGTCAAATTCACGTCGTTTGGGTCATAGCTGATCGACTCCCACAGCCCTACTATCTGGCCGCTACCGGTCAGGGCCGTGCCGCCGTAATAGGCTGCCCGCATATCGCTGCCAAGGTACGAGCCGCCAGGACCCGAGCCCGTGACTGCGGGGATCGCTTGCTCCGCAGCGGCCTTCGTCAACAAGGGGCGCGGTACGGAGAAGTTGTTGAGACCCTCGATGTGCCATACCGGCACGCTTAGAGCCAGCGAAGGCTCGCGGTCCGGCGAATAGAAGGTACGCTTCTCTGTTGGATGTTGATAGACCCTCATCGACACATGGAGGGCGTTTTCGATCTGCGCTACGGTGCCGTCAATCGGTACAATCATGCGATTCGCTGGCGTATCGGTGACGGTTAAACCATTGGTACGCGCGAAATCAACGACAGCCTGGTAATCCTCCACCGTGGGGCCAAACTCTTCAGTAAACTCAGCAACGCTGAGAAAATGGCGGTAATCGCGGCTGGAAGGATCATAGAGCCGGCCCAACAATCTGGTGAGTTCGGCCTGATTGCGCAGGGGCAGCATAATGGAGAAATTCATGTGCTGCGTAGCAGGCAGGAAGCCTGCTGGTGCGGCCTGGCCGCTGGAAACCGCAGGCCGGACATGGTCATGTAATACCTGCAGCGTTTGCTGCGCCGGGCTTGAGAGGGTGACCAACCAAAGCACGGAAGCGCAGCCGATCGAAGCGAATCCTACGGAAACGGGGTGATTCCTCTTTGCTTTCACTGGAATCTCCTTTCTCGACGCTGAAGCGCACGAATTATACGCTTCTTGGTAGGAGTGGGAGTTTGTCCTGTGCGAGCAGTTCATTGTCTGGGAATCCGGCTCACTCATCGAACTGGATTGTGCTTCATTCTTCCCGGCCAATGAGCAGGATCGCGCACAGGCCGGCGAACTGGCCCGGCAGGTGCAGCAGATCACGGAGGAGAATGTTGAACTGACCTATGTGGACCAAGGCTACACGGGAGAGGCGGCGGAAGAAGCCGCAGCCCAGCATGGAATCCGACTGGAAGTGGTTAAGCATACCGAGGCCAAACGCGGCTTCGTACTGCTACCGCGAAGGCGGGTGGTGGAAAGAAGGTTCGCCTGGGGCGCCCGCTTTTGCCGCATGGCCCGCAACTACGAACGACTCGCAACTACTCTCAGAGCCTTCTACTTTCTCGCCTTCGCCTGCCTCATGATCGCCAACCTCTTCAGGTTGCTTGCTTGAAGTTAATAACGGGCTCTAGAGTCCTTCCGGAGCGAATCTTCAACCGACTCAGGAAGTGCATAAACTACGTAGTTGAGAAGCCCCATGAATGACAGGGTTAGACTCTCACGGCGCTACATGGCCATTTCCGCCGCTAGTTGGTCGCCTTGATCGAAACTTGACGTGGCCGAACCGGGAGGTCTCTCTTTTGAAGTTTCAATCACCACATCATGTGCAGGTTCTGGCACCGAGGGTCTTCAGTCTTTACCGCCTCAATCCTGCACCGAGGGTCTTCCATCCCAATCACCACGCGAATGGCCAAGCTCATGCACCGCAAGTCTTCCATCTCAATTTCCACGCCACTGAGCAGGTTCTGGCACCGAGGGTCTTCCGTCTTTATCGCCGCGATCTTGCACCGAGGGTCTTCCATCTCAATCACCCCATCACTGGCTAAGCTCTTGCACCGAGGTCCCTTTTACTCCGCCCCCGACACGGGGTTCTTGCTCGGTGAAATGATCGTGCAGAATCACATTGAGCAGCGACTTATGGACCCGGATGCGACCGTCGTATTCAATAAGGCCGAGTTGGCGAAAGCGATTCATGAAGAAGCTGACGCGGGAGCGTGTGGTGCCGACCATCTCCGCCAAAGTCTCTTGCGTGATGGGAGGGATCAAGGGCTCCGGTTTACCCGGCTCACCAAATTCGGCCAACAACAGGAGGATCCTGGCCAAACGCTTTTCGCTTGAATTGAAAAGCTGATCGACGAGGTCGGCTTGGGTTCGCATACTCCGGGCCAACAGGAATTTCATGTACATTTCGGAGAGGGAATGCTCCTCGTGCATCACGCGGATCATTTCTTCCCGCGCTATCTGGAGCGCTGTACAAACGGCAATGGCAGAGGCAGTGGCCAGGTGCACCCCACCCACGCTGGCGAGAGACTCCTCTCCTATGAACTCCCCGGCATGGAGAAGCGCGACCGTGCCTTCCTTGCCGTCCGGCGAAACGACTGTGAGTTTTGCGCTGCCCGTCCGAAGATAGAAGATGGAGTCAGCCGAACTTCCCTGCGAAAAGAAGACCTGCTTTGGCTGCAAGTGGACGACTCTTCGTCCCACTCCAGCTCCTTCCAGAAAAGTGGCGAGGTCAAAGGTCATGCTTCTCACCTCCGACATTTGAATGACCCGTCCCGGATGCGGTCTTCACGGGAGCAGTTCGGAAGGGTACGCGACCGCTTCAGATTGGAGGAAGCCAGGATTGCCATTTTGGCTTCCCAGTGCCAATTATCTTACTCTCATCCGCAATAGCCGGGGGCGATTTCTTGCCTTCGGGTCATGTCCTCTTAGCGCGTTGCTGGGGAAACAAACGGCGGAACGGTCAGGATGGAGTATTCTTTTCGCCCGATCCTGCCGGGGCAGTGTAAGCCAGTAGTTGGACCTCAAGTTATTGAGTATTCGGGGGAGAAGGGGCACTGGAGCGTAGCGGAAGCAGCCCTTCTCTCCCGAGGCGCGTTCGGCGGGGAAGAGTTCGGGCAGTGGGCTGGGAGCAGAGTTTGGCAAACCGGGAGAGCGGGATATCTTCATACCTCCGATTTCGCAAGGGACACTGGCGGTAACTGCGCAATATGAGGAATGTTGCAAGTCCATCCGGCTCTCGAATTGACTTGATGGGCGCCTGCCCCATCCAGGATCCTACAATGCTGTGCAGAAGTGAGCAGATTGCAGCGGCATTATTTGAAATGCTCGTGGGAGTTGTATCCGTGAGATGCAGAATCGAGCACCCACGGCTGCTGA
>PLSM01000187.1 GCA_003165075.1 Acidobacteriaceae bacterium
TAGAATAGAGCTTCTGCTAGAAACGCTGGGACTTGTCCACAACTGCCTGCCAAGGATTCTTGGGGAAAACGATGGCCTTCTGGAAGCGCGATTGGCTACACACTGCTCTTTCCTGGTTAGTGGTAAGTCTTCTCGGGGCGGTGGAGGGTATTTATGGAAGAACCAATTACCTGGGCGACTGGATTTCTTATCTAAATGTCAGCAGAGCCATTTCCAGCCATGATTGGAAATGCATCTTCGACCCGATGTGGAATGCCGGCTATCCGGCGCTGGTGTTTCTGGCACGTAGCTTCGCTCCTCCGACTGCAGTGGGTGAGTGGTACGCCATCACTGCGCTGAACTGGATCATATTCCTCGCAACGTATGCATCTTTGCGCTATCTGCTCCGTCAGGCGGAGGAATTTCACGGCCAGGCTGTGACCAGGGAACTCTCCCGGCCGGTTGTAACATGGGCGGTCTGCTTTCTATTCTTGGGATATGAGCTTGGATTCGATAGGGTTTCACGCGTCGCCCCTGACCTTCTGGTCTCCATGCTGTTCATCCTCGGGTCCGCGCAGATTCTTCGCGTGATTGGTCATCCCTCTGCGAAATCCGCTGCGCTTCTCGGTTTAATTCTCGGTCTGGGCTGCTGGGTAAAGAGCGTTTTCACCGTTTACACCGCACTGTTTCTCCTGGTTCTTGTTTTGGCCCTCTGGACAGGCAGGGTCTCATTGCGCACTCTTGGAACCAGTACGACGGTGTTTCTCGCGCTTTTCATTCCGTATGTGTCGGCAATTTCCTTGTCCTACGGGCAATTTACTCTGGGCACATCCGGGGAGTTGAATTATGCCTTCCATGTGAACCACCTGCCCCACTGGACAAATTGGCGGGGAAGTTCGCCCCAATTTGGCAGCCCTCTTCATCCCACCATGCAGTTGCTCGGCGATCTGCCGGTCTTCTCATTTCCTGAACCGTTTGCAAGCACCTATCCACCCTATAACAATCTGTCCTATTGGTATCGGGGATTCGATCATTCGTTCAGTATCAGGAACCAGATAGCGGCGGTCGGGCGAACAAGCTACTTCATGACAAGGATCGTCAGGCACCATCCGATTCTCTGGGCGTTTCTGATTATATTGCTGGGCATTGGATTGAAGCGCGAATGGCGGATATTGGCATTGCGCCTCGTGAGAGTCTATTGGCCCCCTCTTCTGCTCAGTGGGTCCGCCACGGTGACCTATCTGTTGGTACACGTGGAAGATCGCTATCTCGGCGGAATTCTGCTCGTGCTCAGCCTTCTGCCTCTGACGGTCCTTCTCGACCCGACGCTCTCGTCAAGACGGTCATTTCTCGCGTTTGTGGTCGCGCTCTACCTCCTGTGTGGCCTCTTGGAGCTGGAGCACAATTGCGGCGCGACGTTGCAAGCTGCGCTTCACCGCCGGGATTTTCATCGTGATCCGCAATGGAAGCTGGCTGCCGCGCTTGCGTCGGACGGATTCCGACCGGGTGACACGGTGGCCCTCGTGGGCAGCGGGGAGCCTCACTTCCTCTGTTCCTGGGCATATTTAGCGCGAATTCGACTTGTTGCGGAGTTCGGCTCGCTTCCTTGGCGTATTGAGCCATGGGACCGTACGCCGTTTGACCACTCCCAGGCGGAGGCGGCGGACAACGACTCTGGGATTGCGTTTTGGAATTTGCCGCCGGAACAGCGCGAGCGTGTCATTCGCGCATTTCAAGGGACAGGTGCCCGGGCGGTCATCTCTCTTGCACAACCCGGATTTGCTGCAACTGGCTGGACGCCTGTTGCCGACACCGGGGCGTGGATCTACAGCTTTGATCCGCAACTCACAGCATTTCTTCAAACCGTGCACCAGGCGGCTTGACACAATGGCGCTAGAAAACCTGTGGCGAGATCGGCTATCCGTTACGGGTTGCAGCACTTGGGAGCGCAATTCTGACGCTGCATTTCGCCGCTCATCCACGCTCAGAAATCAATTTGGTCAGGTTTGCAGAAATCGAACGCAGCAACGGATCCTGCGGAAAAAAGTGGCCGCCCGGGAACAGTTGCGCAATGAACTCTGCGCGTGTGTGACGCGTCCAGGCGAGTAACTGATCATAGGTTGTGCTCACATCACCTATCCCAGCGGAAACAATCATTGGGCAGTTCAAGGGTTCGCCCTCCTTGAACTGATAACTCTCCACGACAGCAATGTCGGCACGTAAGATTGGCAGGAAGACCTCCATGAGTTCCGGACTCTGCAGAAACTCCCGCGGCATTCCCTGGTAGCGGCTATTCAACTCTTCCACGAATGCGTGATTTGGGAGCGCATGCAACGGGCCTGCATCGTCCTCGATATCGGGGGCTCGACGGCCGGAAAGAATGAGCCAGCCGGGCATCGATCGCCCCTCATGCTGCAGCCTCCGGGCCCACTCGAAGGCCAGAAGAGCCCCCATACTATGCCCAAAGATCGCGTAGGGGATGTCCAGCCAAGGCCGCAATTCCTCGGCAATCGCGTCCACCAGAGAGTCCAGTTCGGTGTACGGCGGCTCGGAGAAACGCGTTTCCCTGCCTGGCAACTGAATGGGACAAACCTGCACCAGAGCAGGCAGCGCAGTCTGCCAGGAGTGAAATGCGCTGGCGCCGCCTCCGGCATGAGGAAAGCAGAACAGGCGCACCCGTGGACGCGCAGCCATCGGGCTGCATTGAAACCATGGCGCACATCTGTTCAAAGCGGCTTCCTCTGTTCTCAATTCTACGATTCTCGACCTGCGCCGCCGGCTTTTCTTGCCGTGTTCTGTACCCGGTCCAAGCTCGATTTAAAAGGCCTATTTCCCAAATTCGCACCCTGAGGTAATTACCCATCGGGAACCGAATTATGTTACCGGTCGGGGATGGCAATTTGTTGCTAACCTGTGTATGTTCAGTCTATTCAGAGTAGCTGCGGCAGAAGCTCTGGAATGCACAAAGACGCCGCATTTTCCGTTGCCTTGGTTCTTTCTGAATTCGCGATGACTGTTTTCTCATTAAAGTCATATCTCGTTACAAAACAGTTATTTCCACAGGGTCGGATGGGAGTAACATGGGCGAAGCCTGCCCGGGGCGGTTGCCAATCGTCATATCACTAATTGGGCGTGTAGGCCTTTGCCACCCACCGTGTCAGGCCCTTGGATTGTTCCCGGCAAGTTGAGGTGTTAGCCGGCCCTTAAAACACCCCAGGTAACTGGCAAAGCCGGATCCTCTTGCAAGCCAGCGTGATAGAGACTGCCTGAGGTGTCTCTGCTTGATGATCGCAAGTAGCGACTCTCTGCGGGAGCAAAGAAGAAGGAGGTCCCATGGCTACAACATCTCAACGGACGACTCCATCTACCGTCTTCCCCCACGATGCCGAGACAGGTAAACTGTTTGCCGCCAACTTCGACCAAAGCCCGTTTCAGTTCCGCCATGCTCTATATGAGATGGAGTTATTTCAGATGCCGGCGCTGCTTAAGCTCGCCGAACGCTGCATGCAGAAGCGACAACACAAGAGCCACTACGAAACCGGCGAACCGGTAGTGAATGGCTACTTTGGCAACAAGCCTGCGGATTTGACTCTAGTCCAGGCGCTGGAGCAGATTGGGGAGGGCAGAAACTGGATCATTCTCAAGCGTATTCACGAAGAGCCGGAGTACCGCGCAGCACTGGAGTTACTTATCACGGAACTGTCGGAGTTAACCGCTGTCGATTTGCGCCGCAGGTATCATGATCACATCCTGACCATCTTCATCACTTCGCCCAACCGAATCACTCCCTACCACTTGGATGGCGAGGCTAACTTCCTGGCGCAAGTTCAGGGCAGGAAGTCGGTGTTTCTTTACAATGCAAAGGATCCCTACATCCTGACTCAAGAGGAGATGGAGCGATACTGGACAGGCCATTTGCTCGCGCCCAGGTGGCATGACGAGCTATCTGATGGACACTGGCGGTACGATGTTTCCCCGGGGCTCGGTGTCTTTAATCCGGCTACCTTCCCTCACTGGGTAAAGAATTCTGACAATGTTTCGGTATCAGTAAGCATCAATTTCAAGCGGGTGCGGAACGATGCCGTCGGCGCTTATCGAACCAACTATTATGCGCGAAAAATCGGTTTGCATCCCACCGAACCTGGGCACTCGTCCGCCCTCGATAGAATGAAAAATCTGATTTTCGGCAAGCTCTACGCAGGAGCGCATTTCACGCGCAAGACCCTCCGCTCCCGCTTTGGGATCTAACCCGTTGCTTCGTATGTTCATTGCAGTCAGGGGATTCCCTGAGTCAGGTTCATCCTGAGATCGACATTCTCTTATCCGTTCGACGATTTCAGCCGTCCCTGTTCCGATCGCCACCATTTCACGGGAACCTAGCCTACACTGCGACCGTGCGTACATCGCGGGTCTGCATATCACGGGCGAGATAGCCACTACCGCCGACTGGAAGCAGTTCTGGGATCTTCCGCCAGCCGGCCAAAAAGAAGTTGTTGCGCGGTTCCGCTCCACTGGCGCCACAGCCGTCGTGGCTTGGCTCAAACCGGATTCACCCGCGGCAACCGGATGCGAACGCATGGGGGACCTGCCGGTCTGGGTTTATCGTCTGTGAGTGCTGACGGCAGGACGACCCCGCTCTTCCTTGACATTTTTCTACTCCGAGAACACTTTGCTATCTGACTTCACATCAACGACAATTGAACTCGCCGAATCGGACCCGACAGCAGAAGACCGCGCCACAGTGGAAGTGCAGGCACGGCAAAAGCTGGAGTCGACGGCCATGCGGGCGACGTTCTGGACCGTGACAGACTACGGCGTCTCGATGGCGCTGCGCGTGGTCAATAGCATGGTCCTAACCCGCCTGTTGGTGCCGGAGTCGTTCGGTCTAATGACTGTGGTCGCCACGCTCGTCGTCGGAATCAGTCTGCTCTCCGACATCGGCCTTGCGCCCAGCGTGATTCAAAGTCCCCGTGGTGATGATTACGCCTTTCTGAATACCGTCTGGACACTCCAGGTAGTGCGCGGTGCGGGCATCTTTGCGGTCTCTCTCTTGCTGGCCTGGCCCATGTCGCTGTTCTACCATGAGCCTCGCCTG
Source organism: Acidobacteriaceae bacterium (assembly GCA_003165075.1). Taxonomy (GTDB): domain Bacteria; phylum Acidobacteriota; class Terriglobia; order Terriglobales; family Acidobacteriaceae; genus Telmatobacter. The sequence goes on from PLSM01000187.1 coordinate 5,075, forward strand.
ATGGGACTTCTGCCGGCTCTGGGAGCAACGGTTGTCATCAGTTCATTCAACAGCACCAATTTGCTTTCCATGTCGCGGCACATGGGAGTGCGCCGGCTGTTTCTTCTCGACACCATAACTCAGATCTTTACACTGCTGGTCACGGCCAGTTGCGCGTTGATTTACAGGTCGGTCTGGGCGCTGGTCATCGGCTCGATTCTAAGTATGATCTGCCGGCTTCTGCTTAGCTTTTATCGCCCGCTCATTCCTGGCATGCGCAACTCCTTCTGCTGGGATCGCACCAGCATCCACGAACTGGTTCATTTCGGCAAATGGATTCTGCTGTCTACAGCCTTCTTCTTTTTTGCCTCTCAGGCAGACCGGCTGATCCTGGGAAAACTCATTAGCTTCAGCCTGCTTGGAGTGTATGGCATCGCGTATTCGGTTTCTGATATTCCGCGCGCCGTCATCAACGCGTTCGCCCAGAAAGTCGGCTATCCCTTCATTGCCAAGATGGCTCACCTGCCGGTGGCCGAGTTCCGCTTGATATTTTTGCGCTACCGGTTTCGCGCTCTGCTGGCAGGCGCGGCCATGCTCTGCCTGATGGTGCACCTCGGCGGCTTTTTAGTGACCAAGATGTATGATCACCGCTATCACGCCGCTTCGTGGATGGTTCCGGTGCTGGCGCTTGGCCTGTGGCACACACTGATGTATGCAACCACACAGCCGGCTCTGTTTTCTCTCGGAAAGTCGCAGTACTCGGCCATCGGCAACGCATTCTATTGCGCTACGGCTCTTTCAGCCATCCCCGTGGCCTTTCATTTCTTCGGGATGTTCGGCGCGGTCGTGGCCGTGGCCGCCAGCGATTTTCCGTTTTATCTCGTTACCGTCATCGGAGCCAGCCGGGAATGCATCTCGACGTGGAGGCAGGACCTGCAGGCAACAGCAGTGTTTCTGGCTTTTGTGGGAGCGGGGCTCGCTTTACGTGAAGCCATCACCCGCTGAAGCAGCCGTCCCGTAAGGGACTGCTGGTTTGAAACGTAAGACCCATCGCTTTGTGCGCCATTTTCGAATTCTTTAATTTGCTATGACGACCACCAACACATCTCCGAATATCTTAGAAGTCGCGCCGGCTGCAAGGGTGCGGTCAGTGGAGAACTTTGTTCCTTCACCAATCAAGCCGCTTGGGGAGTTGTTTGACGAGATTGCTGCACGGCACGCCGGCCGCACGGCTGTGTCATTTGGCGACCAGCAGCTCTCGTATCGCGATTTGCAGATCCAGGCAGACCAGCTTGCGCGTCGTCTCCGCGGCTTGGGCGTGGGCCCCGACTCGCTGGTGGGTGTGTTTCTGGAGCGTTCGATACAAGCGATCGTTGCGTTGGTGGCTGTTCTCAAGGCGGGCGGTGCGTATCTGCCGCTTGACCCGGCTTATCCGCTGCAGCGTCTCGCCATGATTCTCGACGATGCACGCCCGATGGTGGTGCTCACCGAGCACCAGCTGCTCGTTGCGTTGCCACCTCACGACGGCCATACCCTATGTGTTGATCGGGACGACACGGCGGGTCCAGGTAAACACGATGCGGAGATCNNATGATGTTTGGACGCTCTTCCATTCCCTGGCCTTCGACTTCTCCGTTTGGGAGATTTGGGGCTGCCTGCTCCATGGTGGCCGGCTGGTGGTGGTTCCTTTCGCTGCGTCGCGATCACCACAGGACTTTTATGAGCTATTGGTAAAAGAGCATGTCACGGTTCTCAACCAGACGCCTTCCGCGTTCTATCAACTTGTAGTGGTTGATCAGGCGCAGCGATCCTCTGCACTCTCCCTTAGAGTCATCATCTTCGGCGGAGAGGCACTGAACTTCAGCATGTTGAAGCCATGGTTCGCTGTCCATGGCGACAGCCGTCCACGCTTGATCAATATGTACGGCATTACTGAGACCACTGTCCACGTAACCTACCGGGAGGTAACGGCGGCCGATGTAGAAAGCGGCGCGCACAGCCTGATTGGGATTCCGATTCCAGATCTTCAGCTTTACCTTCTCGGTGCCGACAGGAAACTGGTTCCAGCCGGAGAGTTAGGCGAGATCTATGTGGGCGGAGCTGGTGTGGCGCGCGGATATCTCAATCGGCCCGAACTAAACACCGAGCGTTTCATACCCGACTCCTTTTCAGGGATTCCCGGCGCCCGGCTATACAAGTCCGGCGATCTCGCTCGAGTCCTTCCGGACGGCGAATTGGAGTATCTCGGCCGCGGCGACGCACAGGTAAAAATTCAAGGCTTCCGTATCGAGCTCGGCGAGATTGAGACCGCTATCATGGCACACCCCCGGATCCAAGAGACACGCGTAATTGCGCATACGGATGCGATGGGGACGAAGCGGTTGGTGGCTTATTTCGTGCCTCGGGAGCGCGAGCCGGTGCCGGTGCGAGAACTGAGCGAGTACCTCGGCGCTAAGCTGCCCTACTGGATGATGCCCTCTGTATATCTTCCTATCGAGGCATTTCCGCTGACCCCAAACGGTAAGGTGGACTTGGCAGCCCTTCCAGCGCCCTCCCCAGGCTCGATTGCATCCTTTGCAGAACCCGCGGGCACGGAGTTTGAGCAGCAGATCACTGCCATCTGGCGGAATGTTCTCGGTGCGGAACACATCAACCTGGATGACAACTTCTTTGACATTGGTGGAACCTCGCTCTCCCTGGTGTCGGCTCATACCCAACTCGAGATCCTGCTCCGCCAAAAGATTCCTATCACCGATCTCTTTGCATACACAACAGTTCGCGCATTATCAGCAAGACTGGGAAAGTCGGCTCTTGAATCAGGATCATCAAATTTGGTGCAGGATCAGGCGAAGAAACAGCGGGCAGCATTTGCACGCGCCCGTGCTGCAAAAAAGGCGGCACTTTAGCTACGCTTGGGAATGAAGCTATGCTAACCGCGTCCTTTGCTCGACAGAAAGATCACCAATGAGAAACACACGCGCATATGATTTAGGCGTGAGAACACAGACCATCGACAGCCGCGGCTCTTACTGATCTACCGGTTAGTCAGGACTTATTATGAAGACCCGAAAGACCTTACCGCCTTTGGCTGTAATTTCTCTCATTCCGATTGTGCCTTACTTGTTGGTCGGTCACACTTCTCACGATTTCCAGTTTCATTTGGCTTCGTGGATGGTGATACGCGATTCCTGGCTCGCGGGCCGAATTTGGCCAAGTTGGGATCCACTGGCAAATTTCACCCTTGGAGACGCTCACTTCCGTTTCTACCCGCCTGTCTTGAACTTCGCAACGTGAGACATGTTGATGAATCGGAAACCCGGCTGCAGAACTTATCACCACCCGCAAATGGAAGAAGGTCGGCCATGAGCAATTCAGAATACGAGAATCATCCGGAAGGTATTGCGATCATCGGGATGTCCGGTAAGTTTCCCGGCGCGCCGGATCTCGATTCGTTCTGGAAGAACGTGGCTGCGGGAAGAGATACCATCACCCACTTTTCGCGCGCCGAGTTGGAGGCGAGAGATCGTGCCGCCCTGGAGTTCGGTCCCGATTACGTGGCTGCCCACGGCGTTCTCGACGGCGCCGAATTGTTCGATGCCGGTTTCTTCGGCATCTCGCCCCGCGATGCCGATTTTCTCGATCCCCAGCATCGACTCTTTCTTGAAACCTGCTGGAATGCATGCGAAGACGGCGGGTACGATCCGGCGCAGTTTTCGGGGCAGATCGGCGTATTTGGGGGCTGCAGTCTGAACACTTATTTGCTGGCCAACCTGAGCGCCAGCCGGGAATTCATCGACGAGCTCACCGGCAACTATCAGGTAGGTGAATTTCAGGCTTCACTGGGCAACGACAAGGACTTTCTCTGCACGCGGGTAGCCTACAAGTTGAACCTGCGCGGGCCGTGCGTCACAGTGCAGGCCGCGTGCGCCACGTCCCTAGTCGCCATCTGCCAGGCTAGCCAGAGCCTGCTGACCTATCAGTGCGATATGGCTTTGGCCGGAGGCGTGTCGGTCACCTTTCCCCAGCATCGCGGCTACATCTATCAGGAAGGCAGCATGGGGTCGCGCGATGGGTGCTGCCGCCCCTTTGATGCCGACGCGACAGGCACCGTTTTCGGACACGGTGTGGGCGTTGTACTGCTGAAGCGACTCGAAGACGCGCTTGCCGATGGCGACAGAATTGACGCGGTGATTCGCGGCTATGCCATCACCAACGACGGCTCCGCCAAGGTCGGCTACATGGCTCCTGGGGTGGATGGCCAGGCAGCGGCAATCGCGGCCGCGCAAGCCATGGCGGGAATCAGTGCCGACGCCGTTACTTATGTGGAGGCGCACGGCACCGCAACACCTCTCGGGGATCCGGTCGAGGTCGCCGCACTCACTCAGGCCTTCCGAGCCAGTACGCAACGCAACGGGTTCTGTGCCTTGGGCAGCACCAAAGCAAACATTGGCCATCTGGATGCGGCAGCCGGGGTAAGCGGGCTTATCAAGACCGTGCTTGCCATGCGGCACCATACGATTCCGCCTCTGGCCAACTTCCGCCGGCCCAATCCGCGCATCGATTTTGCAAGCACTCCTTTCTATGTCAGCCACGAAGCCGCACCGTGGCAACCTCGCGGTCCGCGCATTGCCGGCGTCAGCGCCTTTGGCGTCGGAGGTGTAAATGCGCATGTGGTGCTGGAGGAAGCGCCGTCTCATGCAGTCAATCCATCTCTCCGCCCGGCCCAGTTGCTTACTGTCTCCGCGCGATCTGATGTGGCGCTTGATGCGGCGCTCGGAAACCTCGGCCGGCATTTGCAGGAACATCCGGATGCAAACCTTGCAGATGTCTCCTTCACGCTCCAGACCGGACGTCACGGATTTGAACATCGCGCCTCAGTTGTGTGTTCCGCTGTGGGTGCAGCCGCTCAAGCGCTCTCAGATCCACGCAACAAGCAGATTCACAGATCATCGAGCGTCCTTGCCCACCCACAGCCAGTCTTCCTTTTCACCGGGCAGGGAGCGCAGTTCCCTGGCATGGGTCGCACTCTTTACCAGACGGAACCCGTGTATCGAAAGCAGATCGATGAATGCGCCGAGATTCTGCGGCCAATTCTCGATCTTGATCTGCGGACTTTGCTTCTTGCGGAGCCGGACGACGAAGCAAGCGCCGAAGCGCTCATGGAAACGCGGCTGGCCCAGCCCGCACTATTCATCACGGAGCTGGCAATGGCCACGCTGTGGATGGAGTGGGGTGTCGTACCAAAGGCTATGGCAGGTCACAGTCTGGGTGAGTTTGTCGCCGCGGTTATGGCTCATGTGATGAGCCGCGAAGACGGACTGAGGCTGGTGGCGGCACGTGGTCGGCTGATGCAACAGATGGAACGCGGAGCGATGCTCTCCGTGCGGCTCGGTGAGGAGCCCATTTCGGCTCTAATCGGCAAGCGGCTTTCCCTTGCCGCGCTGAACAGCCCATCCTTAAGTGTTGTGTCCGGGCCCATCGATGCCATCGAGGAACTCGAGAAACAGTTCGAGCGGGAGTCTGTCGGCAACAAGCGCTTGCGGACCTCCCACGCCTTCCATTCCGCCATGATGGATCCGATGCTGGATGCCTTCGAGGATGAAGTTCGCAGCACCACCTTGCATGCCCCGTCGATTCCCTATGTGTCAGGGGTAACGGGCACGTGGATCACAGCGGAAGATGCCGCGGCTTCAAGTTACTGGAGAAACCACTGCCGCATGCCCGTGCGGTTCGGCGACGCGGTGGCCCTTCTGCTCGACGTTCCGGACGCTGTGCTGCTTGAGGTGGGGCCGGGCCAGTCGTTGACCACTCTTGCACACCAGCAGCGCGGCAGCCGCAATATACAAATCATTGCATCGATGCCGGAGCGTGCCGCCGAGGCCATCGCCTCAGGAACGATGTTAGAGGCCCTCGGACGCATGTGGGCTGCCGGAATTCATCCCGATTGGAAGCACTTTTGGAGCCGCGAGCACAGGCAGCGCGTTGCACTGCCCACTTATCCGTTTGACCGCAAGAAGCACTGGATTGAACCACCTGTACGCACCGCGCACGCCGCCGCACCTGACACAACACCTGTCACATTGCAACAAACTGAAATTCACACCATGAGAGAAGTTGACATGTCCCCCGATACAAATGAAATTGCTCCCGAACGCCGGTTCAGGCTTCAGCCTATTGTGGCAAGCCTGTTCGAAGAACTCAGCGGGATAGCAACTGGGCCTGAATCCTTCGACGCTTCCTTTCTTGAATTAGGCTTCGACTCACTCTTTCTCACCCAGGTCACTCAGGCTGTACAGCGCCGTTTCGGCGTGAAGGTGACCTTCCGGCAGATTGTCGAGCAGCATTCCAGCATCAGCGCGCTCGCCGCACATCTTGATTCCCTTCTGCCCGCGGATGCCTTTCAAGTCGAGAAGCCACGGCAGGCTGCGGCAGCGACGACTGCATCTACGAAATCTGTTTCAGCGCCATCCCCTGCGAGCAGTTCGCAGCTCGAAGAATTGCTCAGAGCGCAGATGCAGGCCATGTCGCAACTCTTTGAACAACAATTAGCGGCAATACGCGGCACGGCGCCTGTCGCGGAGATACCGCGCGCTTCCGCATCAATACAGAGCGGCGCGCCTCTTGCTACGGTGAAGATGCCCTCTGCCGCAGTTGCGTCCGCGGTGTCCGGCGACACACCCAAACCCCACGGGCCGTTCAAGCCGGTGCAGGCCGGTCCAAGGGATGGGCTGACAGAGAAGCAACGCGAGTACATCCAGGCCCTCGTATCCCGCTACACGCGCCGCACCGGCAAATCGAAGGAGTATACGCAGGCGCACCGTCCGCATCTCGCCGATCCTCGCGCTGTCGCAGGTTTTCGCTCCATTTGGAAAGAGATGGTCTATCCCTTGGTGACCAACCGTTCGAGGGGCTCACGCATCTGGGACCTCGACGGTAACGAATATATCGACACCGTTAACGGATTTGGCGCGGTCATGTTCGGCCACGGGCCGGACTTTGTGACCGAAGCGGTGCACAAACAAATCGACCTTGGGGTGGAGATTGGCCCGCAGAGTTCGATGGCCGGTGAAGTTGCGTCGCTGATCTGTGAGTTAACCGGCATGGAGCGCGCCGCTTTCTGCAACACCGGCTCTGAGGCGGTGATGGCGGCGATGCGCGTTGCCCGCACTGTCACCGCACGCGACAAGATTGTCTACTTCACTGGCGACTACCACGGCACCTTCGACGAGGTTCTGTTGCGAGCGACGCCGCATGGCGCTGCCCCCATCGCTCCCGGAATCATGGCGGGAGGCCCCGGCAATGTAGTGGTCTTGGAGTACGGCGCCGACTCGGCATTGGAATACATCCGCGCACACGGCAGCGAGATCGCCGCCGTGATGGTCGAGCCCATTCAAAGCCGCCACCCGGATATGCAGCCGCGCACCTTCCTGCAGGAACTGCGCGCCATTACTGCGCAGGCCGGGACGGCATTGATCTTCGACGAAGTGGTGACTGGTTTCCGCGTGGCCCTGGGCGGAGCACAGGAGTACTACGGAATTCGCGCCGATCTGGCCACCTATGGCAAGGTAATCGGCGGCGGGTATCCCATTGGCGTAGTCGCGGGTAAGGCGGAGTATCTCGACGCGCTTGACGGCGGTGCGTGGCAGTACGGAGACGACTCAGCTCCCGAGGCCGGCATGACCTTTTTTGCCGGAACATTTGTGCGCCATCCTCTCGTGCTCGCCGCGGCAAGGGCCGTCCTACACCATCTGAAGGATGCTGGGCCTGGACTGCAAGAAACCCTGAGCCACAAAGTCGCCAAGACTGCTCGTGCCGTGGAAGCAATTTTCCGTGAGGCCGGACTCGAAACCAAGGTGACTCCGTGCGGCGCATGGTTCATGTTCAGCCTGCCCGCGGAAGCCCGCTTCGGCAGTCTTCTTTATTACCACTTGCGCGAGAAGGGCATCCATATCCTCGAAAGTTACGCATGCTTCTTCACGACCGCGCACTCCGACGAGGACTACGCACGCGTGGTCGAGGCTTTTCGCGAATCAATCCAGGAGATGCAGCGGGGCGATATGTTGCCGGCTCCGGCATCTTCATCGGTCTCCACGCCATCCGTGGCCCCATCGCAGCAGATGCATCCGGCCGCACACATTGAGACACTCTCCCAGGCGCCGCTGACTGAATCGCAACGCGAGATCCTGCTTGCCGCTGCGCGCGGAGACGATGCCAACTGCGCCTTCAACGAATCGCTCACCCTCGACCTGCGTGGAACGGCGACCAATGAAGAGGTGCGATCTGCGCTCATCGCGGCCATTGAACGTCACGACGCCCTTCGCTCGACGGTCGATTCGAACGAGGAATGCCTGCGTATCACGCCCAGCTTTTCGGGTCAGATCGCGTGCGTCGACCTGAGCGCACTCTCCGTTGAAGAGCGCACGGCACTCATCGACGCCAGAATCGCGGAAGAAGGACACACGCCCTTCGATCTGTCAAATGGCCCGCTGCTGCGTGCCACCATCTTCCGCACAGCACCCGACGAATTGGTGCTCCTGCTGACTGGTCACCATATTGTTCTCGATGGGTGGTCCTCCAATCAGCTTCTAGAGGATATGGGCAAGATCTTCACCGCGGCAAAAACCCACACGGTGCCCGCCCTGCCGCAGGTGATGCCGTTCAGCAGCTATGCAATCCGTGAGCACGAAGCGGCGCAGGCGGGTGCATACGCTGAAAATGAGCGTTATTGGGTGGATGTTTTCGCGGGGCGGGCGCCGGTGCTGGACCTGCCTACGGACCGTCCCCGGCCTACCATGAAATCCTATAACGGCGCCACACTGCGGGTCTCGCTGGGCGCGGAACTGACTGCGGATCTGAGGAAGGCGAGCGCCCGGCTGGGTTGCACGCTCTATGTGACTCTGCTCTCTGCGTTTCAGATCCTGCTGCATCGCCTCACGCGGCAGTCCGAAGTTGTGGTCGGAATATCCGCCGCAGGACAGGCTCTCCTTGATGATGTGAGCCTTGTCGGCCACTGCGTACACTTCCTGCCCATGTTGAGCGAGTTGGAAAAGACCTGCCCGGTCAAAGAGTACCTCACGACAACGCGCCGGCGGCTCCTCGACGCCTATGATCATCAGGAATTCACCTATGGTACGCTTCTGCGCAAGCTTTCCATCCCGCGCGACCCCAGCCGACTGCCCCTGATCGAAGTCCAGTTCAATCTCGAAAAGCTAGGGACAAATCTCCACTTTGAGGGACTGCGGACGGAGATGCATTCCAATCCGAAGAGATTTGTGAATACTGACCTGTTCCTGAATGCCATTGAAGCCGGGAACGATCTTCTTCTGAATTGCGACTACAACACGGACTTGATCGACCAGACGACTCTCCAGCGGTGGCTGGCATCCTATAAGACCATCCTGCACGGGATTGCGGCGGATGCGAGCCGCGGTGTGGAAGAGTTGGAGATTCTGGAAGAGAGCGAACGTCGCCTGGTAGTGGAGGAATGGAATCGCACCGCGGTGGACTTCGGTAGGTTCCAGCCCGTACACCGGATGATCGAACTGCAAGTGGCGCAGATGCCGGCTCATCGCGCAGTGATTTGCAACGGAGCGGAATGGACCTACCAGCAACTGAATGAATACAGCAACCGGGCAGCGCGTCACCTGCGGCGTCAGGGTCTTCGCGAGGGGTCGGTAGTGGCCGTCTGCCTGGAGAGGTCACGCGAGATGTTGGGTGCAGTGCTTGCGGTTCTCAAGGCTGGCGCGGCCTATCTACCACTGGATCCTACCCATCCGGCCGAACGGATCGAGTCAATCCTCGCTGACGCAGAGGTTGCAGTACTACTGACCGAAGAGCAGGTGGCGGCACGTCTGCATACCGGCTCACGGGTGATCTGTCTGGACACGGAACAGCGTCTTTGGGCACGGGAAAGCGGAGCCAACCTCGAAATTGAATCGACCCCAGACTCGCTGGCTTATGTTATCTACACCTCGGGCTCGACGGGTAAACCGAAGGGTGTCGCGGTGGAGCACGGTGCACTGACCAACCTTCTGCGTAGCATGGAGCGGGAGCCAGGACTCAGTGCAGGCGACACACTGGTCGCGGTCACCACTTTGTCGTTCGACATTGCGGCGCTGGAACTTTTCCTGCCTCTGATAGTGGGAGCGCGGCTGGTGATCGCAACCAGCGACGAGGTTCACGACGGCCATCGTCTTTTGAGTCTGGTGGAACAGTCGCAAGCAAGCGTGATGCAGGCCACGCCCATCGGCTGGCGGATCCTCCTGGAAGCTGGGTGGAGCGGGAAGCCTCAAATGAAAGTCCTGTGCGGCGGCGAGGCCCTGCCCCGCGATCTGGCCGATTCTCTGTTGGAGTACGGCAGCGAAGTGTGGAACGTCTACGGACCGACCGAGACCACGATCTGGTCTTCAGCCACCCGGCTTAAGAAGCAGGCCGGCCCGGTGCCGATCGGACCACCGATTGCCAACACCCAGTTCTACGTGCTCGACCAGGGTCTGCAACCAGTCCCGGTGGGCGTGATCGGCGAACTCTACATCGGGGGCGCAGGTCTGGCGCGTGGATATTGGCGCCGGCCCGAGCTCACAGCGGAGAAGTTTCTTCCCAATCCTTTCGGGACCGGGCGGATCTACTACACCGGAGACCTGGCCCGGTGGCTCCCCGACGGTCATATCGAGTTACTGGGCCGAACTGACTATCAGGTCAAAGTGCGGGGATTCAGGATTGAGCTAGGCGAGATCGAAGCCGCTTTGGCCGGCCATTCCGCCGTGCGCGATGCGGTGGTGGTAGCTGTCGATGACGGGCTCGGGCACACGCGGTTGGCGGCCTGGGTAGACACCGCCCAGCCGGAGCCGCCCAATGACCTGGCAGCGCAACTCTACTCCATGCTTTCAGCAAAGCTGCCCGAATATATGCTGCCGTCGGTGATCACCGTCCGGCCCTCACTGCCACGCACGCCCAACGGCAAAATCGACCGCAAAGCCCTTCCCACTGCGACGGTCTTTGCTCAAAAGGCAAAGGAGCGACCGTTCACTCCTGCGGAGACGCCGCAACAGAAGAAGCTGGCGGAAATCTGGGCCGACGTTCTGCATCTGGACCGCGTCAGCATCAACGACAGCATCTTCGAACTGGGAGCCGATTCACTGCTTATTTTCCGCATCTCCGCCCGTGCCGACCGGGAAGGCCTACCTCTCCGGCCGGCGCAAATCTTTCAACATCGCACCATCGCCAATTTGTCGAACGCACTCGGTGAAACCATGACTGCGAGTCCGGAGCATGTCCCCGCCGGCCCCGCCATTCCTTCTGTTTCTCGCGAAAAATACCGAAGAGCCAAGGCCTGATGGAAAGCAGAACGCACAAGACAATCTCGTCTCCCGACGGAGAGCCCGACCCCGGCACTTCGAAATCGGAACAAGAGATCTTCGTAATGCCGGTGACACCCAGCCAGATGCGCTTTTGGTGGCTGCAACACATGCGCCCTGGCAATCGCGCGTTGAATATGCCCCTCGCGTGGACTTGTCGCGGCGCGCTCGACCAGGCTCGTGCGGCAGAGGCGCTGTCGGAGTTGATACGCCGCCACGAGTCGCTGCGCACCAGCTTCGAAGTGGTGGATGGCAAGCTGTCGCAGGTAATTCAGCCACCCTTCGCCACCCCCCTGCCGGTGGAGGATCTAACTGCCCTGCCGAGGGATGAGCAGCAGCAGAAAGCCAGTGCGATCATCCGCTCGGAAGCCCGAATCCAGATGGATATGGAGAAAGGACCCCTATTCTTCGCCCGGTTGATCCGGTTGGGGCCCGACGAACATGTATTCCTTGTCACCATCCACCACAGCGTCTGCGACGGATGGTCGAATGGGGTCGTGCTGCGGGACTTTGCCGCAATCTACGACGGTTTGATGCGCCATGCTCCACCCGATCTGCCAGAGCTGTCAATCCAATTTGGCGATTTCGCGGTATGGCTGGACGAGTGGAGAAAGGGAAATGAGCCGGAGGAGTCTCTGCAGTATTGGCGTGAGGCCCTAGGCGGCGAATTCACTCCTCTGGAGATCGCGCGCGACTTTCCCGGGGGCGGAGCCCAGGAAGAGGGCGAGATTGAGACACTGCTCCTGCCGTCGGATCTTGCGCAGCGGGCTCGCGATTTCTGCGCGGCCCGTGGTTTGACTCTCTACATGTTGTTGCTGTCGGTCTACGGCCTAACTCTTGGCCGTCTCACCCACCAGGACGATTTTCTTATCGGCACGCCCTGCGCCAACCGGCGCGCAGGAACGGAGGACCTCATCGGTCCCTTCTCCAATCCCCAGGTGATGAGGATGCGTATGGACAAGAGTGACAATCTTGGCACTGTCCTCGAGCGCGTTCGCACGTGGACGCTGGGCGCGCTTGCACATCAGGACTTGCCCTTCGAAGATCTCAATGAAGACGACTTCTTTTCCAGCGAGCGCAATCAGATTCCCCTGCAGGTGTACTTCATCTATCAAAAGGCCTTCATGCAGGTGCAGCGCACCCCATCGCTGGAGATCGTCCCCTTGCGCTCCGTAAGCCCCGGAACCATGTTCGATTTGATGCTCAGCATAGTGGAGCGCAACGAAGGCCCTCGCCTGCAACTCGAGTACAATCCCGGCTTTTTCCGCGCTTCCACCATGCAGCGCATTCTTCGCCTCTACCGCCAAGTTCTCGATGCCACGCTGCAGGATACTGGCAGACGGGTGGAGCAGTTGCCCTCCATTGATGACGGTGAGCCGCATTCGGCTGTTGTGATGAGCGCTGGGAATGGGCACAGTGCCGCCGAATCCGACCGCCGCTCCGGCTCTTCTCTGCTTGTAGAAGAGGTGTCGGCGAGCCTGGGGTCCCGCGAGTACGTTGCGCCTCATAATCCGCTTGAGTTGCAGGTGGCCCGTATATGGGAATCCGTCATGGGGATGAAGGAGATCAGCGTCCAGGACAGCTTTTTCGATCTCGGTGGGCGTTCGCTGGCTGCAATGCGCATCGTTTCTCGAATCAACCGAGCCTACTCTCTCGACTTCGGCTTGGCTACCCTCTTCTCCGGAAACACCATCGAGCGGATGGCGGAACTAATCCAGAACCGCCTTGCTACCAACACCAGTTCCTCGCTTGTGCCCATGCAGCCGCACGGGTCGGCTGCTCCACTGTTCATCATCCATGGCGCCGGAGGCAACATCATCCGCTTTTACCAGCTTGCCATGCTTGTCGGCACCGACCACCCCATCTATGGAGTCCAGGCGCAATCTCTGCTGGCCGGGCAGCCCGCGTTACTTCGCCTGGAGGATCAGGCGGCCTACTACTTGGCTGAAATCCGGCAGATTCAGCCCCACGGGCCCTATCATTTCCTGGGCTATTCGTTCGGCGGAACGACGGCTCTGGAAATTGCACATCAACTGCGCGCGCAGGGAGAGCAGATAGGCCTGCTGGGAATGCTAGACAGCCGTCAGCGCGATTATATGGTTGTGATGCAGAGGAAAGATTCCGTGCGATCACGGTTTGATCGTAGAATGGCACGCTTTTTCGGCAATATCGGACGGCTCTCATTCCTGGAAAAGATCGATTACTTGTGGGACAAGTTTTATACGCGAACCTTGCGCCGGATCTACACGGTGGCGGCTGCACTCGGTATCCGCTCCGTACCTTCGTTCATGAAAAGCACAGACGATATCTCCTGGGTCGCGGCGATGAACTACCGGCCTCAGCCCTGGCCTGGGTCCATGACGCTTTTCCGTGCGTCCGCTCAGCCAGATCCCCGCTTGCCGCGAGACTTGGGCTGGTCGCCTCTGGCACAGGGCGGCGTCGAAGTATATGAGCTTCCTGGCGATCACGATCTGGTCTTCCAGGAACCGAACATCCAGGTCCTGGCAGAGCAGATCCGCATCTGTCTTGAGAAATCCGATGCGGACGAAGGTAGTCTAAACGTACCCGCACACACCACGAAGTAGCCGAAGAGTCGCTCAAATGCCCGCCATGCGCCAAATCTATATGATTCTCTCACCGCGCTCTCTCACCTATGCCAGGGATGCGCTGGAGAGCCTGTTCCACAATTCCCTTGAACCGATTCACCTCCGCCTCATTACCGACTCGAAGCAGGACAAGGAGGAATTGTCTAACGTGGTTGCAGGCCTCGAGGCGAACACGCATCGGTGGACGGTGTACTCTGAAGACGATCTGGCCGCGCGCGAGGAGGCGCTTTTCGCGGGACACTTCAACCTCCGCGCTTTCCGCCATGGCCATCCCTGCTGGCGCAAGATCACCGATCCGCTCCTTTTGAGCGATCCCGGCGAGGAATTGGTGCTGCTCGACCCTGACCTTTATTTTCCCAACCGCTTCGCGTTTGAAGAAACGCCTCAAAGCGGGTTGCTACTGATGTGGCAGCGCCCTAACTGCCTGTTTCCGCCCCAGGTGGTCAAAACGGCCATCGACCAGGGAATCCGCCTCGCGCACCATGTGGATATCGGAGTCGCGCACTGGCGCGCTTCCGCAGACCTGGACTGGCTGGACTGGTTGATCGGCAAATTGGGCGGCACGAATTTGCCCCGTATCATGCATGTGGAGGCGATTGTCTGGGCGGCTCTGGCGATGCGCATTGGCGGCGGGCACCTCGACCCTGAGTACTGGCGATGCTGGCGCCGCTCACTCACATCGCGGGTGAGGGCGAAGCTTGGCGTAAGTGGCCTGAACATTCTAAGATCGGAACCTTGGGCCGGGCTCAAATGCTTTCACGCCGGCGGTGAGGCAAAATGGTGGCTGCACGCAGCGCGAGAGGCGGGAATGTTGGACGCCATGGCTGATCACAGCCAGCCTGGCCGCATCATTCCCTTTATAGAGTTGACACCTGCACTTTATGCACGTCAACGGGCATTCAAGCGCGTGCTGCAGGCCATGGGCTATTACCAGATCTTCCGTCCCGCGTGAGAGCTGATATGCGAATCTGTATTGTCGCTGAGCACGCTTCTACACGCTTCGGCGGTGAGGCTATCCTTCCCGTGCACTACTTTCGCCTGTTGCGCGCCCGCGGGATTGATAGCTGGCTTGTAGTCCACTCGCGAACGCGGAGCGAAGTGCTCCAACTCTTCCCGCAGGACGTTGACCGGATTCTTTTTGTTCCTGATCTTTGGATTCACAAGCTGATCTTTTTTTGCAGCCGTTTTCTCCCCCGTCGGCTGTCTGAAGCCACTTTGGGACTGCTCAATCAGCTCATCACGCAGTTCTGCCAGCGCGCAATCGTGCGTCAGCTCATTCGGGACCAGGGGATTGATGTAATTCATCAGCCCATCCCGGTGGCGCCACGTTTTCCCTCCATGCTGTTTGCCTTGGGCAAACCTGTGGTGATCGGTCCGCTGAACGGTGGAATGGAATACCCTCCTGCCTTTCACCACACCGAGTCGTGGATCAGCCGCGTGGCCATCGCTCTGGCCCGGTTTTTCGCAAATGCGGCCAACACTCTGCTGCCGGGAAAGAAACACGCCAGTGTCGTGCTGGTGGCTAATCAGCGCACACGCAGAGCTCTGCCCTCCGGCATTCGTGGCAGAATCATAGAGCTGGTAGAAAACGGGGTGGACATTGGCGATTGGCAAGCCGTCCCCCAGCCCAAAGAGAGTGTGCTGCCTCGCTTCGTCTTCATCGGACGCCTGGTGGATTGGAAGGCGGTCGATGTCGTCATCCGGGCACTCGAAAAGGTACCGGTCGCCGAACTCGAAATCATCGGGGATGGTCCGATGCGCCACGCTTGGACGAGATTGGCTGGTGACCTTTCCCTGCAGAACCGCATCCAATTCACTGGGTGGCTGCCACAGCAGGAGTGTGCGGCACACCTACACTCAGCTACAGCACTGGTTTTGCCCAGTTTATTTGAATGCGGAGGCGCCGTGGTGCTGGAGGCCATGGCCATGGGCAAGCCGGTAATTGCTACCCGTTGGGGCGGCCCAGCGGATTACCTTGACGCTTCAAGCGGGATGCTTGTGGATCCGGAAAGCTACTCGGCACTGGTGACGGGATTTGCCACTGCGATGCAAAAGCTCATTGACTCCCCCGCTCTGGCAAACTCAATGGGCTCTGCCGGGCGCCAGCGGGTACTCCGCGATTTTGATTGGCAACAAAAGATAGATCAGGTGATTTCCATCTACCGATCGCTGGCTGAAAAGACAGGCGTTTCTCAGGAATTCGAGGATCGCCGTGTTTCTCCCGCCGCAGTTTCTCAACACCACTAAGTCTTCTTCGACTCACATATGGACGCGAACCTCCAAAACGTAAAGCCGCAAGCTGCGAGTCCCGCAATGACTCTGGATGCTGAACCGCGAACGGATTCCACGCCCGGTACCGAAACATCTGCGGCGAAGATCCCAGAGCGGGCGCCAGAGGGTCGGCTTGTCTATCTTCTCAGCCGCTATCCGGCCGTCTCGCACACATTCTTCTTGAACGAAGTGCTGGAACTGAGAAAGCTGGGATTCGCAATTGAGGTCGCCTCCATCAACGAGCCCGACCGTTCGCGCTCATCGATGCCCGCAGTAGAAGCAGGTGAAGCGGAGAAGACCTTCTACATCAAGTCTCAGGGAGCCGCATGGGCAGCGTGGATTGCTGCCAAAACGCTTCTGAGCAGGCCGAGCGTCTTTGTGCGCGGCTTGGCTTTGGCTCTGCGGCTCGGCCGATGGGATCCGGCCGCGACTCTCTACGCCCTCTTCTATTTTGCTGAGGCTCTCATCCTCGGCGACTGGATGCGTTTGCGCGGGCATCGCCATCTGCACATCCATTTCTGCGGACCCGTGGCAACGGTGGGCATGATTGCATCGATAGCCTGGCAGCTTCCTTACTCGCTGACCGTGCATGGACCGGACGAATTCTACGATGTGGAAAAGTTCTTTCTCCGTCAGAAAGTCGAACACGCCCAGTTCATCCTGTGCATCAGCGACTATTGCCGTAGCCAGCTCATGCGCATTGCGACTCCTGAGCACTGGGACAAGATGCACGTGGTCCGGCTTGGTGTTGATCCCAGCGTGTTCTTGCCTGTACCGAAGAAACCCAATCCGGAAAGCCCGGTTGAAATTCTGTGCGTGGGGCGCTTAGTCGCGTCCAAGGGTCAGCTTATCTTATTGCGCGCCTGCACATTGTTACTCTCGCGCGGTCATTCCCTCCGGCTACACCTGGTGGGTGCTGGGCCCGACCAAAATCACTTGCAGACGTTCGCCACCGAGCACGGCGTCCCGGTGGTCTTCGAAGGCGCAAAGAGCCACGACGAGGTAATGCATTCACTTGGGAGCGCGGATATCTTCGCACTCGCCAGCTTTGCTGAGGGCGTGCCTGTAGCCTTGATGGAGGCCATGGCCATGGAGGTTCCGTGCGTGAGCACATTTGTCGCCGGCATTCCCGAACTGATTCGTGATGGCCTCGATGGTTTGCTGGTTCCCGCATCTTCACCTGAGGCAATGGCCTCGGCATTGCAGCGGCTCATCGAGGATCCTCTGCTTCGGCATAGTCTTGGAGTTGCAGGCGCCAGGCGCGTAATGGAACTCTACAACCTGCCACAAAACGTTTGTACGCTGGCACGTGTCTTTAAGGAGCATCTTCGCAATATCGCTTGAAATTCTATGACTATACCCAGTTCACCTTCATATCAATTCGACGTCTCTATCGTAATTGTCTCCTTCAACACACGCGATGTATTGAGGGAATGCCTGCTGTCGGTCCATCGTGAAGCGGGTTCTCTTCGCCGTCAGATCATCGTGGTCGATAACTCTTCAACGGATGGATCGGCGGCCATGATCGAGCAGGAATTTCCGGATGTGGTGCTAATCCGGAGTGAAGTGAATCTGGGCTTTGGACCAGCAAACAACCTGGGCTTCCAGGCAGCGCGAGGACGCTATATCGTGCTCCTGAATTCAGACGCGTTTCTCGCCGAGGGATCGCTTCAACGCTCCGTGGAGCACATGGACGCAACCCCCCAAGCAGGTCTTGGTGGAGGACGGCTGATCGGGCGCGACGGCTCCAAACAGCCTTCAGCGCGCATGTTTCCCACTGTCTTCAGCGATCTGATTGTGCTTTCGGGACTCGCGGCACGCTATCCTCAATCCCATTTCTTTGGGTACTTCGACCGCACCTGGGCCAATGAAATGGAGCCCGCGGAAGTTGACTGGGTTCCAGGCGCATACTCCATCATTCGCCCCGAAGCCTTGGCGGCGTCCGGCCCTTTTGATCCGCGCTTCTTCTTCTATTACGAGGAGGTCGACCTGTGCAAGCGCATTCAGCAGGAGGGTTATTCCATCTGGTATTGGCCGGACATCGCCGTCGTGCATATCGGGGGCGAGTCCTCGCGGCAGCTCCGGCCCATTGAACTTTCCAAGACCGGCTCGAAGCTTACTCTCTGGCGCATGCGAAGCATGCTGCTCTACTATCGAAAGCATCATGGTCCCGCTGCAAGGTGCATCATGCTGGTTGAGACTTTCTGGTTCTGGATGCGGTCACAGCGCAGACGCCTGAGTATGAATTCGGCTCGCCGCAACGCCGCAAGCGTTGACCGGTGCCTGGTATCGATTATGAGTCAGGCTTGGCGGGACACACGTGGAGGACGCCTCTCTCCGGCACAGCCATGGTAAAAAACATCTTCTGCAGGGATCAACTTCGGTTCGCCGGCAAACCTCATGCGCCGCAGTCTTAAGTCGTTGCTTTCATCTCTCCTGTCCTCGGTCTACCGCGCGACCGATGGCCTGCGGCGAGGCTTGGGGAGAACTCGGAACCACGCGCTGCTGTCCTCGCGTCTCGCAGCGCCGCTTGACGCTTCAGTCGTGGTGCTGGGTCCGCCGGAAGTGCACGGCACAGCCGCGATTCGCTTTGGACGCGACGCGCTTTTGTATCCCGCGCTGTATCTGGAGACGGAGGAGGGAGGATCGATCGAGATTGGCAACGGTGTGGTTCTTTCGCACGGAGTTCACCTTGTATCGCGAGCAGCGATCGTCATCGGCCACGGCACGATGATCGGCGAGTACTCCAGCATCCGCGACGCAAATCACATCCGTGTGCCAGGCTTGCCTCTGCGCGATTCCGGTCACCTTGCGCGGCCCATCAATATCGGCAATGAGGTGTGGATCGGCCGTGGCGTAGCAGTGCTAGGCGGCGTCACAATTGGGGACCGCGCAACCGTGGGTGCCAATGCCGTAGTCACGCACGATGTTCCGGCGGGTGCGACAGTCGTGGGTGTACCCGCGCGGCCGATTGAAGCCGCTGCTGGTTCACGCGCCAGATGACGGTCACCTCATGCCCAGCAGACCGTACAGTGATTCTGGCGGACCCGTCCTTCCGACCCGAGTGCGCCCGGGGTTCGGGCGGATGTACTTGCACGAATGAGAAGTCGCAACGGGCGGAAGCCCTGTGAATTTAGAGGTATTCCAAATGCGCGGTGTACATGCAAGAAATCTCTGAGAGCAGCCCGGGAGGCCGTGATTCCGCCACTCTCCCGGTGCTGTCAATTGTCGTGATCGGCCGCAATGAAGGCCAGCGTCTTGCCCGATGCCTTGAGTCCATTCGGCAGGTGCGGGACGTTTACATAAAGGAAATCGTCTATGTAGATTCCGGCTCCACTGACGGAAGTCCTCAGTACGCATCTTCCATGGGCTGCCGCGTGGTCGAACTCGACTCTTCGCAACCGCTCAGTGCCGCACGCGCGCGCAATGAAGGTTTCGCTTGTGTGATGGAGGACGACCCGGATGTGCCCTTTGTCCAATTTCTAGACGGCGATTGCGATCTGGATGGGGGTTGGCTGTGGCAGGGTCTTTCTGTGCTCACCCAGCGGCCGGATGTGGGAGTGGTTCGAGGCCATCTTCGCGAGCTTTATCCTCAGGCATCCATCTACAACCAGTTGTGCGACCTCGAGTGGCAGCAGACGCCGGGGGAGATACGCGCTTCCGGTGGAATCTTCTTGGCTCGCTCTAATGTCTTCCGCCTGGTCGGTGGTTTTCGGCCCGAGGTGATTGCCGCTGAAGATGATGAATTCTGCGTGCGGGTACGCCGAGCCGGCGCAAAGATTCTACAACTGGATGCGGAGATGGCTCGGCACGATGTGGCGATGACCCGATTCAGCCAATGGTGGCGCCGCTCAAAGAGGACGGGACATGCTTTCGCCCAGGTATCTTTGCTACATGGCCAGAGTGAGGACCGGTACTTTGTCGCCGATTGCCGTCGCATTTGGCTTTGGGCCTTTGTGCTGCCCCTGGTCGCGCTTCTTCTTGCACCCTTCACCTATGGCGTCTCCGTGCTGGTGTTATTCTGCGCTTACGGATGGCAATTCGCGCACGTTTACATGCGTGGCCGACGGCGCGGATGGTCGGCTCGCCAAGCCTGCATTTACTCATTTTTCACCATCCTTTTCAAGTTTCCTGCCCTCACTGGCCTGCTCGAATACCATTGGCGGCGGTGGCGCGGACACGGTTTTACAATCATTGAATACAAACGGAGCTGAAAACACATGATGCAATCCTCCCTTGAACAAACAACGGAAAACATCGGGAGGATTCCTTCTTCCAATGCGGAAAGTCACGCCCCCAACCCCAGTCCAAAACGCCGGGTGGGCTTTCTCGGCACCGGCTATATCGCCGACTGGCACGCGCAAGCTATCGCCAAGGTGAGCGGCGTAGAACTGGTTGCAGTCTGCGATCGGATTCTACCCAAGGCGCAAGCTCTGGCCCACAAGTTCGGCGTGCCCCGGGCCTACGATTCGCTCCAGGCGATGCTTGCGGAAGAACCGTTAGACGCAGTGCATGTCCTGCTACCGCCAGACAAGCATTTTGAGGCGGCGCGCACGCTGCTCGAATCCGGCGTAAATGTTCTCCTTGAAAAACCCATGTGCGATCAGGCCTCTGACTGCGAGTCGCTGGCGCGAATTGCAGCTGAGCGCGGTTTGCGCATCGGCGTAAGCCACAATTTTCTTTTTTCTCAGGTCTACGAGCAACTGCGACAGGATGTGCGAAGCGGCGTCCTTGGTCTGATCGATAATGTGACCATCACCTGGCACCGCCCTTTGCCGCCAACGCTTTTCGGCCCATTCAATATTTGGATGCTTCGCGATCCCCGCAATATCATGCTCGAGATCGGTTCGCATTCTGTTTCCCAAATGGTCGATCTGGTCGGGGAGCCCGAACAGATGCTTGTTCACCCCAGCAACCCCATGGACCTGCCCACAGGCCGCAAGTTCTTCCGACGCTGGCAGGTGAATGCCTTCAAAGACCGGACCGCGATTGAATTACGCTTCTCTTTCGTGCCGGGCTTTTCTGAATACACGATTCATGTCCGCGGTTCTCTGGCATCCGCTACCGTGGATTTTGAGCGCAGCACCTATACGCGCCATGAGCATCGTCCCGTCGACCCCGATTTTGATGCCTACGCGATGATTATCCGCAACGCGAACAGCCTGAAGACGCAGGCGCGACGCACGCTCTTTCATTACTTCCGCTCCAAGCTTGACCTGGGCACGCGTGGCAATCCCTACGGTGCGACAATTGTCGGCGCTATGGACGCCTTTTATGCTGCGTCCGGCATGCCGCTCGATAAACGCGTTGATGCATGGATGGGAGCGAGGGTCATTCGGATATGCGAAGAGATCGGCTCCCGTGCGAATCTTCCGCCGAGCACATATGTCACGCCATCGTCGACAACGCCTGTCCGCAGTGCCCCCGCTCCCAGTGTTCTGGTGCTGGGCGCCACCGGCTTCATCGGCAGAGAATTGGTGCGGCAGTTGATCGGGACTGGCCGCAGTGTCCGGTTGCTAGTCCGCAACCCAGGCAATCTTCATCGCCATATGATTGTTCCGGAGGTCGAATGCCAGGTCGGTGACGTGATGGACATCGCCAGCCTGCGCAAGGCGATGGATGGGGTCAACTGCGTCATTCATCTGGCTCGTTCAAATGTGAAAACCTGGGCGGAGTATCAGGAATTTGAAATCGGCGCCACCCGCCAGATCGCCCAATGTGCGCTCGAAGCGAGAGTCAAGCGATTCATTTACACAGGCACGATTGCCTCGTACTATCAGGGTGCAAGAGCTGGCACGATTACTGAAGATACGCCGCTCGACCCGCAAATCGCACGTGGCAACCTGTACGCGCGAGCCAAGACGGCTTCCGAAGAACTGCTCTGGAAGATGCATAAGGAGCAAGGTCTGCCGGTCGTGATTCTCCGGCCGGGGGTCGTGATCGGGCGTGGTGGCAGTCCATTCCATTGGGGAGTGGCCATGTGGTGGCACGATGCCGTCTGCCAGACCTGGGGCGATGGCCAAAACAAACTGCCGCTGGTTCTGGTCGAGGACGTGGCGTCGGGCATGATCGCGGCAATGGACACACCGGACATCGAAGGCCGCTCCTTTAATCTCGTAGGCGATCCGTGTCTCAACGCCCAGGAATATCTCGATGAGCTCAACCGATGTGGCGGCTTTCACGTGCAGCGTCATACCACGCCCATCTTCAAGTTCTATCTGATTGACCTCGTGAAGTGGGTGGCGAAGGTCGCACTGCGTTTCCCCGATCGGCAGTTCCCACATTTTCGCGACTGGGAAACCCGCACGATGAGGGCCACATTCGATTGCACTGCCGCAAAAACCGTTCTCGGCTGGAAGCCGGTCACCGACCGTGACGAAGTTGTACGCAAGGGCATCGCAGAGCCGCTGGATGAATTCACGAAGTAGAACCGAGTGCGAGGAAGAAAACTAGGGGCATCTGCGCGGGCCTACCGATCTCATGCGCAAACGGCGAAGGAGCGTGATGCTCCTTCGCCGTTCACAGCTTAGTGTACTGTACCCTCGCTTACAGACCTAGTTCACCGTGAGCGTAAACGTGGTCGTCGCTGTTGTCTGTGCCGAATCATTACCGGTTCCAGTCACCGTGAACGTATAGGTTCCGGCCGTGGTTCCTGGGTTTGTCACATGGGACGTGGGAACCGATTTGCCCATGACCAAGCCACCACAGCCCACCAGTCCACCCATCGCCGCCACCATAATCAAGGCGCACAACATTGCCTGCCACTTGCGGCGCCGTGCAGGGATCCCAAGGAACACGAGCAATGCCAGAACCGCGCCCTGGCCGGCTCCGCTCCAGCCCCTGCCGTTTCCGGGCTGAGGCATCATCTGGGCGCTGCTGTTCGGCGTCGTATCCACCGTTACCGTTGTAGTCTCTTTCATATTGTTGGAGTCGAGCTTCACCGCCTTGTTGGCGATACAGCTAGGCAGATCGGTTGCGTCCGCGGGACTTGAGGTGACCGCGCAGGAGAGAGTCACAGTTCCCTCAAAATCTGAAGTCGAACTTACCGTTACAGTCGAGGTGCCCGATGCGCCTGGAGCTACCGTTACCCCGGTCGCAGCCAACGAATAGTTAGCCTCTCCCACTGTCACTGGAACTGCGGTGGATGCACTGGTGCAGGTCGCAACACTGGCTCCGTCCGGCGTGAAGTTAACCGTCAAGGTGTGCTTACCTGGTGTGAGCGATCCAGCGGGAATGTTGATTGTCGCATTGCCGTTGTTCACCGCCGTGGCCGGCGAACTATAGCTTTCGGTGGTGACGATGACAGTGCCGGTAGGTGTTGATTGACCCGTGTCTCCACTGACCGACACAGCTACCGCAAGCGGTTCATCCGTCGAAACCTGGCTCGAAGACGGTGTCGCCTTCAACTTGGGAGTCTTCTTGGCAGTCGCCGCCCCTCCAATGCTGTAGTTGGCGGAGGCCACCGGGCTGTTGGAGTATCCTGCTTCGACCGCGATCGCCTCTAGCGTCTCCGTCGCGCTCACCGTGATCGGACCGCTGTAGACAGCCGACGAGGTCGTCGGCGTGCTGCCGTTAGTGGTGTAGTAGATGGTTGTACCCGCGGTCGCGTCGCTGATGCTCACAGTCTGTGACGCAGTGTAGGTTCCACCCGCTGGCGAGAACGCCGGCGCAGGCAGCGCCGTTTCAATGTTGTAAGCCGCGGCAGCCGCGGGGCTGTTGGAGTGACCCGTTTCGGCGGCGATCGCCTTCAACGTCTTCGAGGCGCTCACCGTGATCGCGCTCGAATACTTGTTTGACGAAGTGGTTGGCGTCGTGCCGTCCGTGGTGTAGTAAATTGTTGTGCCCGCGGTCGCGTCGCTGATGCTCACAGTCTGTGATGCAGTGTAGGTTCCACCCGCTGGCGTAATGGTTGGCGCAGGTAATGTCCCTGAACTGACGGTGTAAGCTGCCGTGGCGACCGCACTGTGGGCGTAGCCTGTCTCGACCGCAATCGCGTTCAGCGTTTCTGTCGCGCTCACCGTGATCGGGCTGCTGTAGACAGCCGACGAAGTGGTGGGCGTTGTACCGTTGGTGGTGTAGTAGATGGTGGCTCCGCTGGTCGCGTCGCTGAGGGTGACTGTCTGCGCGCTGGCGTAAGTGCCGCCGGCCGGGGTGAACGTCGGCTCCGCCGCGGCTGCCTGGCCGCCCGTAATGTAGTCCAGCGCTGTGACCGAGTGCGGAGGCAGGGTGATGGAACTGGGGCTCGACAAGGAGCTGGTTTCGATCGCAACCGTGGCCGCGGTCTGGTTCGATGCCGTTCCGGTATGCGCTTCGTTCAGGTCGTCCAACGAGGCCGGCGCGAACTGCCGCTGGGTTACCGCTCCGGCGGGAGTGTTGGTTCCCGCGAAGCTGATGGTGTGGCTGGCGGTCAGGTCGGTGTTGATCAGCACCACCGAGCGCGCGTTGCCGTTCTCGAAGCAGAAGGCGTAGAGCGACGGCACATTGCTGAATGCCGGAATGGGGTTGCTGCCGTTAACCGATCCGGCGAAGTTATACGTTGCGTTGTTGTTGATGGGGCAGGAATACATGGGCCCGATGATCGACTGGTTGACCAGCGACACACCCAGAAATGCCGGACGCATATTGTTGGTCGCCCCGCCCATGTCCACTACCGCGCCCCACAGCTTGGCCTTGTTGCCGTTGCTCGCGCCCTGGAACTGGTATTGCGCCAGGGAGAACAGCGACTGGGGAAGGATTCCGTAGTACTGCAGGTTCAAGAGCGGCTCCAGGGCCATGATCACTCCCTGGCCGGCTCCGGCATTGATGATGTCCAGATGCGTCTGGTCGATGCTGCCCACCAGCGTGTTCTGGCCCCATTCGTAGATGTTCACGCCGCAGGTCGCCGTTCCTGATGCGCCGCAGGTGGTCTGCGACTGGTAGTCGTGCACCGATTGATAGACGTTGTACGGATCGCTGGCGTCGTTGACCCGTTCCCAGGGCTCCACCATCGCCGGCTGCCACAGCGCCGCATCGCTGCTGGTGTCGTTCACCGTCCCGTACATATAATCGTTGATCTCGATCGAATCGGGACGAACTTTTTGAATGGTCGTATCCATCGACCAGTTGATCGCTGTTTGCGCATTGAGCACCAGGTCGAACGAGGACGCCACGTAGTAGCTGTCGGCATGCATCGCGGCAAAGATGTCCTTGGCCCGCGAGCCGTAATCGTAGTAGAACTCCGTGTTCGGCGCATTGGACCGCCAGGGTAGCGCCTGGCCGTTAAAGATCGAGTTCCAGCACTCGTTGCAATAGGACAGATGGATCTTGTCGAACACATCGGTCCAGGGATCGGCCTGCCCCAGGGCGGCGCGCCGCGCGCCATAGGTCGTATTCGACGGGCTGGCCAGAAATTCAATCAGGTTGGCCGCGTCGGCCGGGGTGAAGGTGACCGGAACTTCCAGGTAGGGATCGGCGCCCAGAAACTGGCAGATCACCAGGTAGTCCTCGATAGACAGAAACGTCTCCCCGCCGCCGTTGGGGCCCACATAGTAGCCCGTTCCGGCCACTGTGGGCACACGCGCGTAGTCCGGCTGCGTCCAGTTGTAAGCTGTCTCCGCGTTCTGGTCCAGCCAGTAACGGAACATGCCCGGAGGGCCGCTGGCCGCCTCGCCGTAGTAGTTCTGCAGGGTCTGAATCACTTCGTCGCGCAGCACGGTGGGATTGTTGATCGACGAAGAGGTCTTCTCAAAATCCACATTGTCCAGATATGCCGCTCCGCCCACCGTCTTGAAGGAAACCTGCGCCGTGCCGGGCGTCGTCGAAGGCGTCTCCGAGGCCGTGCAGGTGAAGGTGTACTGGGTCCAGGTCGAGGTCAGCTTCGGAGTGTAGCTGCCGCAGTTGAATCCGCCCGCCGACGTACGGCTGGCCGAAGCTGTCAGGGTTGGTGTGCCCGATGCCGCCTTGGCCCAGAACGAAAGCTGGTAGGTGCCGTTCATCAGAACAAACAGGTCGTCGCCATACTCGCTGTCGAAGTAAAGAGCCGCGTTGGCCGACGAGCCGCTCGCCGACGCGTTCAGGGTCAACGACTGCGTCCCGCAGGTCGCGCACAGGTCGGTGGTATCGGAAAGAAGCTGCCCGCCGCCGGATACCGATCCCCACACTCCGCCCTGCGAACTCTCCCACCACGACTCGGGGGTGGGAAACGTCGCCTTGCTGATGGTGATGATGTCGCCCACGCTGAAGGCCCCGCTGCACGCAGAGGAAACCGTGAACAGCGGAGATGCCCCCGCCGCGTTCGAGGCGATCGTTCCCGTGCAGCCCAATTCCGCGCCGCCCGACTGGGAATCGACCACCTTGAACGTCGCGCCCGTCCAGTAGTTGGCCGGCGCGTTGTCGTAGGTGTCCGGCTCGGTAAAGGTCGTCGACGTTCCCGCCGACGCCAGAACCCAGATCTGCTGGCTCAGCACCGGCTCAAATCCCGGGTTGATCGATCCGATCAGATTCTTCAGAATCTGGCCGCTGTCATAGTAGTTGATCGATCCGATATTCACACCAATGCGATTGGTCTTGCTCTGGATCACCGTGCCGTCGTTCAACGACAACGTCTGTCCAGAAACCGTTACCGACATCAATGCCATAAAAGCCAACGAAAATATTGCGAAAATTGACCCCGTTATGTGCTTCATCGTAAAAACTCCTCAATGTCCAGCCGCGGCTTTCGCGCTGCGAATATCGGTTGAATACGGGGATCCGTATGCGTGTTGCCTGGTGCCGCGCTCAGGGATTTCGCGGCCCATCTAGGCAGAAAGTGCCCTCGCACTAACCGGTGCGAGCCAATTGACTTTCGAATCTCTCGTAGAATCTGGCTGGCGTACTCGCCGGGAATCGAGCAATTCCACATGAGCGAGATGACTTCCGAGAGTCCTGCCTTTAGGCGGATCTTAGTAACTACCGCCGGGGAAGAGGTAACGTCCCTACGGGTAGAAACGCAATTCCAAGGTTCGCTTGCACAACCAAAGATGTGGGAGTAGTCCATAACCCTCCTAACCATTGGCAGCCTTTGAAGGACCTATCGGCACGATCAGGAAGCCCTTCATAAGAAATCCGCATGTTTGCGGTAGTGTTCCAGTTACGTATTCAGAGCTCCCGTGAAGTGGTCGACCCGCAAGAGGCCTTTTCGAAGAAAAAGCCCCGTCAGAACCCCACTTCTTATGCAAAGTCTGAATTGATAGTAACAATGCAAGAGTAACCCGTTTTGGTGACTTGATACAACCAAAGTTTCATGTTGAAGATTACTAAAGTAAAACAGTACAATAACTTGTACTTATCTCCAGGATGGCATTTGCACCAATTGAGAAACCGTCGTCTCGGCGATTTAAAGCCTTGGCGCGAGAAGAGCCGAATCTGTACACCGGCGTGGCAAAGTTACAGGGACCGAGCAGGGTCATCAATTGGGCTGCCACCGTGAATCCCGGCGCCACTTTGCAGATATCCTCCCACGGTGCTCTGTAATTGGCGGCCCGGGTCCGCGCTATCGGAACGCGCGTCGGACCCACATATGCATCCGCGCAGTTTCTCGGGCAGTTATGTACTTGAAACTTGGCTTTCGCGAGTGGCGGAGTCCCAACCACGCCATAAATTTCCCGGTTGCGCTTCTGCACCTGACAATCGCTCATGCTAAGCAGGCTCAATGGTCGCTTTGTTCTCAAGACACACCCATCCTCTCCTCGTGCAACTGTGCACGTTGGCGTCAATTGCCGCGATTTAGAGAGAGTTATCGAAGCGTCGGGCTATCTCGTACGCCGCCAGACGAGACACGACAACAAGCCAGATTCCACAGCTAGGGTGGATGACTGAGCCCAACACTTAAACTCTCTCTATTGGCAAGGCAGGAAGAACAGCATGAGGAGGCTTAATGCCCACAGCAATATCCAGTAAGAAAACTGGACCTTGGATCCGAACTGAGCCCTTCACTGAAGTCGCAAGCCCACAGACCATGCTGCAACCGAAGGGACAGTACCGTCCAACTTCTAGTTATCCCCTGAGGGGGAACCGGTTCTAAATGACCAGTGCTATGGTTTGAATAAAACACAGACGACCGCTAATTGCAATGGCGCGGCGCACACGTAATCGAAAATTCACCAAATTTCGCAGCTCAACAATGACCGGCGCTTCCGTATCATATTGAAAGCTTGTGAGTTCTCCGAAACCACCTTGTGTCCGCCAATATTCATCCGTTGTCGGGCTCATGTCGATAACTGAATTGAGAGTGCAACGCTCGCCTGCACAGATTCGAGAGCACAGAACTGGCGCCCTGTGCATCGCGCCAATCCGGTTGACCTGAAATACATGCCACTGATACGTTCGGTATATCGATGGTGTTTTCGAGGCCTTAGACTATGAACTGCAAGATCAGATAGAGGCTGTGAGCAGTCACCTCTGGGTGTAACGGTTGCTCAGATGAATCCCGTCAGTGACAGCGGCTTGATTGCAGTTCATCTCATGCGCGGTGCGCACTAACAGTTCCTGCCGGGCAGCAACCAACGTGCTGGCCTGCCCACTATTTTCGAGGCCTCCAGCTAGACTGCCAATCAGCTTGCGATGCCGGTGGGCAGCCTTTAGCAGGTCGCCCCTCTGGCCGGGGAGCCGCACCGCTGTTCATCGCATTCCAGCAGAGGGTTCGCAGGATGTCTTACATCAAGGGTTCTACCGCACAACTTTCGGCTGTGCTTGCAGCGGTCCTTTTATCCTTCCTTTCGGTTTCCGTATCGGCGCAGACATTGACGCTGAACGACGGGTCCATCCTGCGCAAAAGTCCGAGTCGGATTGGTTTAAACATCGGAGCGATCGACTATTGGGATAACGGTCAGATTCTGAAGAACCTGATAGGCTCCACCAACCCTGGATTTGAGCCCTTGCTGGATCAGCAAATCTGGGCCCTGACGTCCGCTGGGAGCACGAGCGCCTTTACCATTCCGGATAAATACGACACGGTGCCACCAAACTACTGGGCAGGTGGAGCTTTTAGCGTGGTGGAATCTCAATCGGGCGGGGCTGAGCTGGGATGCAAAGGGACAATCGCGTCCAATACCGGGCCTAACTATCCTGAAGAGGGAGTAACGAACTGGGTCCCACCGGCGATCAGCGTTTCATCGCCATGCAATGCGCGGTTCAACGTCGGCGACGTCATCATCATGAGTAAGTCCGTATATCCGACCCCAGAGTCATGGTGGGAGTCAGGGAGCCGCGGTGGCGTCGCAGGGACCGTGAAGGGTGGTGCTCAGCTTCTTTCCGATACCACCGACCTTTGCGACACCTGCGGCAGCCAGGCTCTCAACATGAATGCTACGGCTCAAGGATCATCGGCTACCGTAGACTCCTACTTCGACAGCGCGAGTACCGAAGATATCTTTGTCTTGATGAGCGGCACTTACCAATTCTCTTTTTGGGCCAAGCCGGCTTCGGGCACTCCACTCCTGACTGCGGCGGTCCGCCGTATTTCGCAGGGTGGATTCAACTGCGGTACCTACACGCCAGAGCTTGCTGCACACTGGGCGCAATATAAATGGACATGTACAGCGACGGAATCGGCTACAGCCACGGCACCGGGTCCCGTCGAAGTAGCAATTCGCGTCACAGGCGGATCGCTCTATCTTGACAACCTCAGCTTTGAAAAGATCGGCACTAATCCCAATAACACTACCGTCCTTCGCGATGAAGTCATTGAAACTCTGCAGAATTACTATGGTCTATCGACAGGTTACCCTGGCATGTTCCGATACTGGGTAAATCAGAACGCCGAAAACATGAACAACTGGACCCTGCCGGACTACGCGCACGCGCCTACCAGCGGGGGCGCGGGGTACTTCGTCGGTCCGAACGGAGCAGGGGCTGTGAGTCTTTCACTCGAAGATTACCTGGTCATCTGCAAGTTACTCAATGCTGAGCCCTATCTTGAAGTCCCAGTGACCTTCTCGACCCCCGATGCGGAGAGTCTAATTGAGTTTCTCGCCAGCCCGCCTGCCACAACCACCTACGGCGATCGGCGCGTAGGCCTGGGCCAATCGAAACCTTGGACCACCGTCTTCAACAAGATTCATCTTTCCTTCTGCAACGAATGCTGGAACTGGGGATCCTTTCGAGGACAGTCGCTTCCCTACCGGCCCAACACGCCAAACTCCGAGTACTACTATGACTACAGCGTGCGCGCCCGCGATATATTTGCTGCCATGCGTGCAGTCAGCTACTATTCCGCATCTTCGTTTGATCTGGTGATGAATGCTCAGACCGCGGTCTCCTGGTCGATGGACTTGGCAATTCAGAGGGCCCATCCCGATTCGATCGAGATCGAGGACTACACTTACCCCACGGTAAGCAGCTTCAACACCGAAGTTGCATTGTGGCAGCCAGCACTGGTGGAACCCTACGAAACGGTAACTAACCCATCCGATGTCAAGAACTTCTACCAATCCGTTCATGACTATCAATCGCTCTCGTCTTGCGGAGCATCGGGGACGGCGCGGTGCAATGTGAATATTTATGAGTGGGGGCAGGACACCACGGGCGGTGGTATCGATCAGACACATCTGGACTTCATCAACGCCGGAGCTGGCGAGGGCGTAGTGATGGCCCTGCAGCCTCTACTGAATTTGCAACACTTCGGCATCGGTCCGCAGTCGTTGTTCGCGCTCACTGAATACAAGAATCCGGCTCCCAACAACAAGACCGCGAAGCTTTGGGGAAACGTCGTCGACATGGGGGGCGCAACCAATAATGTGCGTCCTTCGTTCCTGGGCGTGTCCTTGGTCAACCAATCGATCATCGGCCCCATGTACTCTTGCCCGATTACCGCCAATCCCACCTATAACTTCGCGGGTTCGCCGAACGGTGTGAAGCCCATGCCGGAACTTAACAACGTTCCCTATCTATATGCATTCTGCTTTGAGAAGGGGACGCGGCGATCCCTGGTATTGATCAACACGGATCTTTCCAGTAGTCACACCATAAGCTTCGCTGGAACAAATCCCCCTCAGGGTGTGGTTTCGCAGCGTGAGCTTGCGCCGGGATCACTGAACGAAATGAACGAGGCGCCGACTGGGACCGCGACAAACCGGACTCCCGCTACCGTCTCGGTCAGGACGACCGCTCTTTCGAACCCACGCTCCATAACCCTGCCTCCCTTTTCTGTCATCGCACTCGATTATGCTGTGGGAGGCCAGGCGGCTGTGGGCGCGAATCGTGGCTCACTTCAACTCTCCGCCACATCAAATGTGGCGACAAGGTAAGTATCCCAACAATAGAATCAGCGGCCTCGACATCAGGGCTCTCGAACGGGCAAAATCGCATCCGTTTGTAAACTGCTCCCTGCCGATGCCGCATAAAGAAAGTAGGCAAATTCAGCTTGGTTCTCAGCCATTCCGGCTGGCAGTTGCGTCGAATATTATGTCAATTCAGTCAAATCTCTATCCAGGAGGGATGCGTGAAAAAGTGGCCTTCAGCAGAAAGGCGTGCTTTATTCTTACTGCTCGTCTTGTTTCTGCTGTGCCTTCCCATCGCTTATCACTTGATCAAGGCTTCCGCGAACACCGCGTTTCTAGGGGATTCCCTCACTGAGGAGTGGGTATATCCACGGGTTAACCTGGGCATCTACGGGAATACAACAGCACAGATGTTCGCACGTTTCCCCGCCCAGATCCAAGGACACCACTATAGGCGGGTCGTGATCCTCGGCGGTACGAACGATGTCTTGCTGCGCATTGATCCCACTGTCACAATACATAATCTTCAGGAGATCGGAACCTACACGGTACAAGCGGGCGCACAGCCTGTGCTCTGTGAAATCCCTCCCATCTTTCACAGCTTCGATCCCAACGATAAGACTGATTATTCAAATCAGGTTCACACGCTCAATCAACAAATTATCCAGCTTGCCGCCGCGCACAAGTGGAAGCTCGTTGATTACTACGATCCTCTCTTGGGCCACCCCGGATACTCATCCGATGGAGTTCACATGAAACACAGAGGATACATCATTATGGAATGGACTTATCTTCGGGAGACGCCTTCCTTCTAGGACCCTCAACCGAATACGCGTTTGAACGCGAACTTGGGACGTGCCGGAACCTCTACTATCGCACTCGCCTCGGCGGATGCAGGCACGATGGACTGACTCCAGCCGATCAATAGAAATGCAACCTGCGGCAGTTGTTCTCCCATATAGACGGTGTAAATCGTGATCCAAAACACTGCCATCGCTCCCAGCAGGCTCACAGCAAAGGCTGTATCCTCACGGGCCTTCAATCTCCATACGTTAACAATCAGACGCCGGAATGTCTCAGCCCCGATAAGTAGAAACAGGATGAGCCCAAGCTTTCCGTAGGAGAGCTGGATCAATAGATACTCGTTGTCGATGGAGGGCATTCCCCCGATGCGGGGATGGCTTAAGTATCCCCAACCCAGCCAGCCACCTTCCTGCGCAATTGGCTGGTAGAGTTCATTCATTTGGCGTCTGTAAACTGCACTGCCACGTCGCTCGTCGGCCAGTGCCAGTCGATCAGCAACATTCGTGTAGCGAAGAAAGTAAAGATACGATCCATATGCCGCCGTCGCCAGCAGTAATACAACACCGCAAGTAGCCAGCTTTCGACTCTTGAATCTTGGAATCTGAAGAATCACTGCTGCAGCGGCCATGCCGATGAGTGGGCCGCGGGATTGTGTCAGCAATAGGTACCCGAACAACAGCACGCCCGGAAGATGGACCTTCTCTAACCTGCCGGGAAGTTCCTTCGGCGAATCGCTCGATTGCGCCTTGGTTCTATAGAACAGCCATGAATTCAACGCCAGGGTCATTCCAAAGACAATCCCCGCCAATTCAGCATCATTGAATGAGACCGCCATTCGTCCGCGTCCGGCCCGCAATTGAACGTTCGACTGTACAGCAGTCGTTTGAAAAAACTCTTGACCTACGACACCATAGAGGCTTTGTCCCATCCGCCACTCGTAGAAGCCCAGAGGTCCCATCAAAAGAATCAGAATGATAATCCGTTTCACGGTCGCATGTCGTAGACCGGGCTCAATGATCTTTCGTCCCGTAACATATGCCAGGAAGATGGACAAAAACGCTGTAAAAGTCAGGAAGACACCGTCATTCGTGACATGCTCACGGGTGATTTCACTTACACCCAGGCAGATCATGAACAGGACCATTAGGATGTCTAAGAACGAAGGAACGCCACTTCGCACCAATCGATACAGGGCTATGGCGCCGATCGGGATCAGCGCGCCCTGCGCAGCCGAGATTGCAGGCATGTGAGGCACGTTGAATACGTATCCGTTCGGGAGAAGCAATAGAGCTGGCAGGTAAACCCACAGGAACGCAATCTCGACTCGGCCCCGGATCACGAGAATAAGGGAGACCAGAGCCGGCAGAACGAAAAGTGCACTCATGGAACCAGATTACTCGACTCGACCGGTCTGTAAAGTGATGATTTACAAGCCACGGGCCCATGCGACTCAAAGCTTTTTAGAAACTGACCCGCTCAACAAAACTGAGCCAAAACGACCTGGAGATTTCGGCCTGCATGGTTCGGCCAGTGCCGAGTGGTCATTGGGCTGTCTCTGGGACCGGCCGGAGGTCTCTGTCGTTCTCAGTGGCTTGGGCGACATAAACCGGCAGAAGAGAATCCCCATTCCGCCGACGTGTCACGCGCGCACAGCTTCAGCAAAGCGAATCAGAAACTGATTGTCGAGATAAGGAAAAGTACTCCGCGCGAGCCGTCATTCCCTGCACCAGGTGCAGCTGCGGTAGAACGTGCTCGAACTGTGTCGACATTCCGAGTA
This sequence comes from Acidobacteriaceae bacterium, assembly GCA_003165075.1. Classification (GTDB taxonomy): domain Bacteria; phylum Acidobacteriota; class Terriglobia; order Terriglobales; family Acidobacteriaceae; genus Telmatobacter. Next base: position 39,105 of record PLSM01000187.1, read on the forward strand.
ACCTTGGATTCTTCAACTACGCGTATCTATTCGATGACATCGACTGCGCCTGCTTTAAGTACCGGGTGTGTCTCCCAGAAGAACAGCGCTCCGGATCTTGTATCGAATCCGGCACATGCGAAGGCCTGTGTCCGCAAGAAATTCCGATCATGGAGTGGATGCCTAGGTGTCCGCGCTGCTGGCCTTATGGAAACTGACCTTGCCCGCGCAAAACGTATCCCTTAGCGAGTTGCTGTAATAGCGAAGGGAGACGCAGATGAGGAACGGGAAGCGAGGCAGGTACACGCTGGAATTCAAGCAGGAGGCGGTGTGGCTGGTGGAGTCGGGCCAGAGCATTGGGGAGGCAGCGCGCAGTCTGGGCGTGGTCTAGCAGACGCTGTCGAATTGGGTCAAGGCGCAGCGCGAGGGAAGGCTGAAGGAAGTCAGCGGCAAGGCGGGGGTGATGGCCGAGCAGATGGAGATCAGTCGTCTACGCGCGGAACTGGCGCGGGTGAAGATGGAGCGCGACATACTGGGAAAAGCGACGGCATACTTTGCAAAGGGCCAGAAGTGAAGTATGCCTTCATCGAACGCCATCGGCATCTCTGGCCGATTTGTGTGCAGTGCCGAGTGCTCAAGGTGAGGGCATCCGGCTTTCATCAACACCGGACTCGGCGGCGGCGGCTCACGCATCGGAGGCATTTGACGGATGCGGCGCTGCTGGCGCACATCAGCGCGGTGTATGCAGAACATCGCGGGGCCTATGGTTGGCCGCGCATCTGGCGAGAGTTGGTGAAGCGCGGCATCCGCGTGGGCAAGCAGTGGGTGCAGCGGCTGATGCAGCAGCACGGCATTCGCGCCCGTGGCAAGCGGCGGTTCCGTGTTGCGACCACTGACAGCGGGCATGATCTGCCTATCGCGCCCAACTTGTGAACTGCAACTTCACCCCGGCCGCGCCCAACCAGGCGTGGTCGGGTGACATCACGTATATCGCCACCGAGGAAGGCTGGTCGTTTCTGGCCGTCGCGATCGATCTGTTCTGCCGTAAGGTGGTGGGCTGGTCAATGCGACCGGACCTGCGTCGCCGCTTGGTTATCGACGCCTTGGAGATGGGCCTGTTTCAACGCCATCCGCGGAAAGGAGAACTGATTTTCCATAGTGATCATGGCAGTCAGTACGCCAGCGAGGATTTCCGCCAGGTACTGGAAAAGCACGGCATCCTGGCTTCGATGAGCCGCAAGGGCAACTGCTGGGACAACGCCGTGACCGAGACGCTGTTCGGATCGCTGAAAGTGGAGCGGCTACACGGTGAGCGCTTTGAAACCATCCGACAGGCCAAGGACACGGTGCTGGCCTGGCTGCTCTGGTATAACCGCCAACGCATGCACTCAACCCTGAACTATCTCAGCCCGGCTGAATTCGAAAGCCGCTGGGAGAACCCAGGCACGCAGGCCGCCTGACCGTTATGGGATACACATTCTGAGAGCAAGGTCAGAGCGAGACGAATCTGTAAACTATACGGAATAATACGATTCTATATTGGGGCGGCTAGTGGGGATCGAACCCACGACATCCTGAGCCACAGTCAGGCGTTCTGCCGCTGAACTATAGCCGCCATGTGACCCTTTGATTGTAGCATCGATTCAGGGGTTACGACCCGGCTTGAACCCCTCCGCTCATGCCCCGAAATGCCTTCAACCCGCCCCCCGGTGACCTGCCCATAACAGGCCAGGATTCGCCGCCAAGGTTTTCGGCACAACACCCGGTACGATGGGCCGGTGGCGCGGGGCTCTTTAGTGACCGCACTCTCCAAGGGTTGGAAGTCCTACTCGACGAGGCCTTCAAGATTCCCGGAACGGGCATCAGCTTCGGGCTGGGCGGGATTATCGGGTTGGTCCCTGGCCTGGGAGACGTGCTGGCGGGGTTGCTGTCGTTGATTATCCCTCTCGCTGCCTGGGTGCGCGGTGTCCCCTATGTAACACTTGTGCGCATGGCGGCAAATCTCGGCATTGGCGTGTTGGTGGGTTCCATCCCATTTTTGGGCGACGCTTTCGACATTGCATGGAAGGCCAACCGCCGCAACTACCAATTGCTGCAGCACCACCTGGGCGAGTCGTGTCGCCACAACTGGCGAGACTGGGCATTCCTTCTTCTGCTGGTCGCGGCACTGGGGCTGGTCTTCGCTATTCCTGTTGCCCTGGTAATATGGCTGCTGTTCGTGCTCGATGGACGTTAGGGTCTAGGCATGTATGAGGTCAGACCCTCAACGTGCACGGCCACGATCACCATCCGGAGAGAAATACCGATCCGCGTTACAATCAAATGAGCCAGTCGGGGCGTAGCGCAGCCTGGTAGCGCATCTGCTTTGGGAGCAGAGGGTCCTCGGTTCAAATCCGAGCGCCCCGACCAGTTAAGGCCAATTTGCTAAATAGTAGCTTCTGGTGCCCCACTGTTCGACATTAGGGCCCCTGTCGAGTCTCCTCTCCCCGCCCAAGATCCGGAATTTAAGCCCCAGCTCGCCTCGCTTCCCTCGCCCCGTATCGCTATAGGTCTCAAGCGCCTTCCACAAGAATGACCCGCTAAAAATCGGGAGTCGAATCGGCTGCCAGGAGCCATTTTGCGCAGAGCTCTGCTAAAGCAGCAGAGCGAGAAGCCGCACGTCACGTCAACGGTTCGCCCGCCAGACTACGAAATGGTTTCACCATTTGAAGAAGAGCCGCACAGCCATAGGCAATAGCGGCAATAAGCAAAAGGGCCTTCATCCCTATGACAAAGGACAGGTTCTGTGCCAAGCCTCCCGCGACTGCACCGAGCATGTTCGCGCCAAAGGCATCGGTTCGGCCGGCCACGCGGCGAAAACTCTCGGTGAATATGATTCCCGCAAAGAAGATGGGCACGCAGTATGCAAAACAGATCAGGAGACCTACCTGCGTTCCCGAGCCCGGCACCTTGTACCAGGGAATCGCATAGTCAACCAAAAGCGTCGCACAGAGACATGCGTAGTAGATGCTCAAATTACCTGGGCGCTGACGCCTTACGAACATGTTCGCCAAAAGCAGAACCGTAAGAATACCTGATAATGCGATACAGTTCAAAAGCCAGGTTGTACCGAAATACAAGGCGAGGCGGCTCACCAGTTGGGTCTCCATTAACAGAAATCCTGCTCCGAGCAGAAAGAATTGCCATGTGCCGGTTTGCTTCGGTTTCAAGACTGGCCTGACCAGGAAGAACGCCATCACCAGAATGATTGCAGACACCGCAAAGTAAGCCCGGGGGATGGAATGCCGATTGTGATAAACGTAGGGCCAGTCATCCGTCGTCGGCGGTGGGGCATTGTCCACCGTAAGGGGGAACTGAGGCGGACGTGCGCCCACGAAAGCTGACTCCTGTGCCTCACCAGCTCGTTGCCAAAGCTGGGGAGAATCCGATTCGATGAAAACGGTGGCCGGAGCCAGGGAGCCGAGCGAAGCGGCGTAATAAGTTATAGGGGGCCGTGGGAAAATGTGGCTTAGCATCGCGTAGAACCGCTGTCCGATCCAGGTCCAGGGCTTTCTCACTTCAAATTTAAGAACCAGTATCCCGTCCTTATTCAGCAGCCGCCTGGCATCACTGAATGACTCTTCTGTATACACGTAGTTATCAACCCGCATGTTGCTGTACCCAGAGAACTCAGTGTGTGAGTCCAGCAGCCCAAAGATGATGACGTCGTATTTGTCCTGGCATTTACGAAGATAGTTCCTGGCGTCGTTGGTGATTAGATGGACCTTTGGAGAACTATAAGGGCGCTCGGGATGGAGACGCGTGCCTATTGTGGAGATGAGCGGATCAATCTCCACTGCGTCGACGTGCGAAGCTCCATGTCGCAGCGCGGCAGCTACATCATTCCCAGCTCCAGATCCGATCACCAGAACACGATTTGCACCTTCGGCAAAGTGAAATGGGCTGTCATAAGAACTGTCTTGGATTTTGCTCGCCAGTTGTGGATTCTTGGCCAGAAACTCGGGGCTCGCATTGGCAATCGACATGTAGCCCTCATTGTTCACGTCGATATCGTATTGCTGGTTACCGACATCCGTGACTGAGAGCTTCTGGTACGGAGACCAGTAAACTGATTTCCCGGCTGTAGGTCTCAAAGCCAGCAGTGTAATCCCCAACAGGGCACAAGCAACGAGCGCGGAGCGCCACGAAAGAGGTTGCGCAAGTAGGACGAGAGCGAAGGCGACAACAAACCAATACGACGGAGAAAGCCACCAGAATGCGAGGATGGCGAGAAGCCAGATACCCGCCAGGCTGCCCAGCAAATTGACTGAATACGCTGCCACTGTGTTGGGTGAGGCTTCCAGGTAATATCCCACCCAACGGCCTAGCGGGATCATGGCCATAATAAGCAACGTCAGGAACAGAGCCACAGCCAATAGCGAAGCGGCAAGAATGAAAATGTATTGGGATAGAGAGAGTTTGCCATAGACCTGACCCCAGAGTGCAGCATCCGGCGTGTAAGAAAGAACCGTCGAAAGGAGTCGTAGGAAGGAGTGCCACAGCCCGAACGGCAGATTCACCACAACCGCCAACGTGGTGATGGCAAACAGAGAGGGCAATAAGCTGCCGCGCTTGTTCGAAGTGAAACAACCCACGCCAAAGCCCAGAAAACACACAATAAGTGACAAGTTCTGGAAGAAGGCGAAGATCTTCACCTCCGTGCCGAGCCAGCGAATCAGAACAATCTCCAGGTAAAGGGCCGCCGAACTGATCAGCAGTAAACGCCACATAGAGGATCGCTGCGCCGACGCTGGCGCTGTCTGAGCCGACTCCGAGGATGTTTTGAGTGTCACGAAAACCCCCTTGACTGGCCAAAGGTCGCCCGGCTTTCCGGACCGCGATTCGCGTCAACCTTCGGCGTCTCTCTAAACGTATTGATACCCAGCGTCACTGTGAACAGTCAATACCGCAATGGGAGTAGATGGCGACCGTGTTGCCGTCATGTGCACGCTTGCCATGCTCGCCAGGTTTTGCCCGGTCATTGAGTGTAACGGTCAGAAAACTTCGCTGCACCAACGATGACAATTACTAAATCGTACCGAAGAAAAGGCGATGGACTACTTTTAGCTGCCGCTTCAGCGAACGGGAATCACTGCGCAGCATAGCATGCTGGAATGACCGATTCGTCGCTATCCAACCGAAGCAGACCAACTTCAGTAACTCTCGCGCGAAATGCCCTAAATTCGCGCAATGGAGTATGAGTCTTTCGCTAGGATGCAGCTCCGTGGAGCAGTGTCACTGTGCCGGGGACCGGCCCCGCGCTACTCAAGCCTCCGCGCGCACCAGCAAGCAGGTGATGTTGTCATGGCCACCGGCCTTCTTGGCGGCGTTTACCAGGGAGCTGCACAGGTCTTCGAGTGATAGGGCAGGGGTCAATAGGGTATGGATGAACGGGTCCGAGAGCTCGCGGGTCAGACCGTCGGAGCAGAGCAGGAACAGGTCGCCAGGCTCGGCCTCCAGTTCAAAAACATCCGGCGTAATCTGGGATTGTGTCCCCAGCGCACGCGTGATCACATTCTTCAGCGGCGAGCGCAGAGCCTCCGCTCGAGACATCCGCCCCATGCGCACCTGTTCCTCCACCAGCGAGTGGTCAATCGTGATCTGTTCCAGCAGACCCTTGCGTAACCGGTAGCAGCGGCTATCGCCGATGTTGAGCACCCAAGCACGGCGGTCCTCCACGGTCAGGGCTACCAGCGTTGTTCCCATGCCGCTCAGCCGGTTGTTCCGCTGGGCGCGTGAGTAGATCAGGTCATTGGCCGCCAGAATGGCTTTTTCGGCAGCTTCAGGCAGCTCGCTGCGGCGGCCATTGTCGTTTTGGCCTTGGTCCGTCAGCAGGCGCATCACTTCGTCCACGGCCAGCGAACTGGCGATCTCCCCAGCCGCGGCGCCTCCCATGCCGTCGCAGACGACATAGACTCCATCTTCAACTGAGAACGCAAATGCATCTTCGTTGGAAGAGCGTTTACGTCCGCGGTCGGTAATCGCTGCAGCTGTGTAGTGCACGATCGCCGTGGCCAAGATTAACCTCCGCAGCCCAGTTTACACGTGGTCGCAATGGCTGAAAACCCGCCAAAGGCCTCCTCAGGGCGAAGTTGGGCCGGCGCCCCCCTCCGGCAGCGGGGGCGGAGCGGGCAGTTCGTACACCTGGATGGACCCTCCATTCAGCACGGCTACGCGCTGGCCTGAAGGCGAAATAGCCACATTCCCTCCGCCGTCGAGCACCGGGCTTGCCGGAGCAGTCAGCATTCGCTTACCGTCCGCCCCGTCGTACACTTCCACCAGCTGGCCTTTCACGTCGTCAAAGCTCAGGGGAGAAAAAGTACCTACCGGATGGGAAACCGTCAAGGTCTCCCACGCCAGACGCGATCCGCCGGGCGCCTTCGCCACCATAGGCCAAACCTGCGTAGGCAAAGAGGAGGCATTCCACAAATGGCGGCCGTCGGTGGTGATCGCCGCCAGCCAGCGTCCTCCCTGAGGGTTACAGGACGCCACCAGTGCCTCTCGCTGTCCGAGGAATTCAAGCGCCGGAGCGCAGGAGGAATCCACCTTGCCCACAACCGCGCTGCCACCTGTAAAGTAGTTCAGGTTCAGCAGCCACTGGAGACCCGTGGAGCGCAGGCTTTCAAGGTAGCCCTCGGAGTTGATGGGCAGATGAGCCGTGGCGCGCACATGGCTCACCAGCATCACCTGCCAGGAGGCGCGGCGCAGGATGCGCAGCACGATTTCCGGTTGCCCGCCGGCTTCCCGGCTGTCGGTAGTCACGCTGGCAACCGCCGTGCCAGGACGGGGAACTTCTCCGGCCTTGGGTTCCGTCCCCGTCGGCTCGCGAGAGTCGGTGACCAGGTACTGCTGCGTGGGGTCCATCTCCATCCACAGAACCGGCCCCGGAAAGCGCAACAGCGGCTTCAACTGCAACGTGGAGTCGCCCTGCTCCAGATCTTCCTGGTCCCGCAGCAAAAAGTGCCCGTCGTTGAGCATCCAAACATAGCGCGCATGGTCATGGAGGGTCCACAAGGCCTCGGCTTCCACCGTCCCTTGCGGTAATCCGAGAACCACCGCCCGAATCTGCCGCTCGTCACCGTCTTCTCCCGATCTGTGCATGAGCCCAGGAACGTGAAAGGTGAACAACAGCCTGTTTTCATCCAAAAAATCCAATGAAACAAGGCTCTCGCGCAGGCCCTCGTAATAGGCGCCTGGAGCGGTAAATCCAAGCGGCTCCACGGGGATGGCGAATGCTGGCGGCTGGGAGGGCTGAACGGCTGGTTCGCCTTCCGGAGGCACATTACTGGCGGCCTTGTGGTGCCGTAGTGAAAACCACCCCAGACTTTGCGCATGCGCCACCGGTTGAACCAGCGCAGCCGCCACTACCGCCAGCCCGAGGCTCGCGCGGATGCAATAACCAGCCTGTCTCTCACCGGCCTGTAGAAGCCACTTCAGCATCGTTAGCTATTCTCGCCGATGGCGCTGGTTTTGCGCTGTGATACCCCTCCCTCATGCTTGTGCGACAGTAAAAGAGGGATGGCTAAGATCGCAACCACTAGTCGAGATCCGCGGCAACAGGTCTTGGTCGCCGCGATGGGCGGCCCACGTCTCACAGTGCGGGGCTATAGCGCCTTTCTGGGTTATAGCGCGTGTGCCCTGGCCGGATGCTTGTGGGGCACGGGTTTCTACTTCGGCAGGCTGGCATTGAACGAGATGAGCGTGGAGTACATGGTGCTCTACCGCTTTCTGTTCGCATGCCTTGGCATGCTGCCGGTGGCGCTGGCCAACAGGGTGCGCCTGACCTGGAGCGAGACTCGCCTGCTGCTCATCTCCGCGCTCTTCGGAATTCCCATTCAGTTCCTCATCCAGTTCCATGGCCTGGCTCGCACCACGGTCAGCCACGCCTCGCTGATGGTCGGCTCCATGCCGGTTCTGCTCGGTGTGGCGGCTGCGCTCTTTGCCGGCGAGCGCCTGGATCGTATTGGCTGGCTGGCCCTGGTCGGCTCCACTGTAGGAGCGGCGTTGATCGTTCTGGGCGGCCACCATGGCCCTGCCGTGCACGGCGAGGCCTCTCTGGTGGGAGACCTGATGGTGGTGGTCTCGCTCTGCACCTCCCTGGCCTGGATTCTGCTCAGCAAAAAGCTCATGCTCACCCACAGCCCTCTGTTGGTCACGGCCTATACCATCCTTGTCGGTACCATGATGCTGGCGGTTTGGATCCTCGGTCCCTGGCTCCTGAATCCCTGGCTGCCAAACCACAGCCAGCCACCGCCCCTCGCCCACGTCAGCGCAACGGCCTGGGTTGCGCTGGCCATTAGCGGGCTGGCCTGCACGGCTACCACCACATTCTTGTGGAACTGGGGCATCCACCGCGTTCCAGCTTCGCGTGCCGGGGTTTTTCTCAACATTGAGCCGGCGCTCGGCTCCTGGCTCGGAGTCAAAATGCTGGGCGAACACCTGGGGCCTCATGCATGGGTTGGTGGAGCGCTGATTCTGGGCGCAGCCATCGTCCTCACCACCCGCGGACATGAGCCGCAGCCCGACGTGATTCTGGAGTAGCCGCTCCTTCGTCATGTGACGTCAGGGTGATCTGCCACCCACAATATGGGGATTGTTGGATGCGCCCTGCGGATCAATCATGAGTCTTGAGTGGAGACTGCTGTGACCCTTCTCACGTGGAACGATTCTCGCAATGTCGGCGTGCAGGCCATGGACGACCAGCATGGCATCCTGATGGACACCATGAACGAACTGCGCCTGGCACTGCTGCGCGGCAGCGGACACGAGCAGATCAACGAGAATCTGAAGCGGTTGATCGAGTACACTCGCATGCACTTCCAAAGCGAGGAGCAGCTACTCGAACAGCAGGGCTTCCCCGGCTTGCTAAGCCATCGCGCCGCCCATCAGCAACTGCTGCTGCAGATGCGCGAAACCGCGGACCGCGCGGAACGCCACGAAGACAAAGAAATTCATTCTCTGCTCTATTTCCTGGGCGGCTGGTATTTTGAACATATCGAAGAGCACGACCGGCAATACGGCCCTTGGCTCAACGCCCGCGGCGTCTATTAGGGATTGCTCTTCGGTCCACTGGAATCCATTCAGGCTTCAAACGACAGCTGCGCCGAAGCCCACATCGGTGCCGCCGGCTTGGGCTCCGACGCCAACTCATACACTAGACGTTCCAGCACCAGCCGTTTGTCCGGCGGAGAGGAACGCAGTTCCAGGTCCGCCCGGGCAATCAGCCTCAGCGCCCGCGTCAGTTCGCGGCGGCTCTTGTAGCGGCGCGCCTGGCGAATCAGGTCGTCGGCGGCAAAGGGCGGCATGCGAAACCCCTGCCATAGCGCCTGCCAGATGGCGCGAGAATCGCGTACGTTCTTCTCCAGAATCACAAGCATCTGCCGGAATGTCCGGGCCAGCATATAGAGGTGGCCGATGGCGGCATCTTCGCCGGCGTCGGAGCTGTTCAGCAGGCCCTGCAGCAGTGCCAGCGCGCGGGCACGGTCGCGGGCGCTGATGGCTTCAGTCAGTTCGTAGAGCGAGCGCTGCTTGGCCCCCAGCACCATGGTCTCCACGTCGCCCAGTGTTATGCGTCCGCGGCCCAGGGTGTAGAGCAGCAGCTTCTCCATCTCCGACGCGATCATCATCATGTCGGCGCCCAGCGCATCCACCAACTCGCGCGCCGCATCGGGGTCCATGCGTACCCCCGACTCCTGCGCGGTGGCCACGGTCCAGCGCATCGCTTCTTCATCGTTCACCCGCGCCAGCTCCACCATGCCGCAATGCTCGCCCAGCGTCTCGCTCAGGCGCTCGAAGCGGTTCTTGTCGTCCATCTCCATGCGCCGTGCGTCGGAGGGAATGCGGATGAAGTCGGCCACAAAAATCAGCAGTGCCTTGGGATTGGGCGAACGAAAATAGCGTTCCAGTGCCGCAAACTCGTCCTTCTTGGCCCCGCGCGTATAAAGCATCCGCACATTGCGCACAAAAATCACTTGAAACGGCGCCATCAGCGACGGCGTTTGCGCACGGTCCAGCACCTCAAAGATTGAGGTTCCACTCAGGTCCAGGTCGGAAAGGCAAAAGTCCTTGAGTTCCGGCGGAACAAAAGCATTCAGCACCGCGGCGCGGCAGCGGTCCAGCATGAAAATTTCGTCGCCGGCCAGCACATAACCGGGCCGCAATGGTCCCTTCCCCGCCCCAGCCGCCTCGATTTCCGCCACAAAGCGGCCCACCGCGCCGAAACCCCGGGTCCCCGCCGAGCCCGCACTTGGCTTGATAGGGTTTGAGCCGCGAGTCCCCACCGGGCCGGTCAAAGGACCAACTCCCGCCAGATCACCTTAAGGGCAATGAATGCAGCGATCATCCGGCTCCAGAATACCCTTCCCGGGCTCGCCTCGCCAGCCCTGCATGTGCAATATTGCCGCAAGATACAACGGCTGCCGGCAAACCCGCACCCTCCCGCCAACCCCTGCGAAGACTCAGGACCTCGTCCGCAATCTATTAACTGATGAGTAAGTAATGCCGGTTACTCAGACTTAATACTGTACTCTCGTAACGTCCTGCGGCCAGTGTGGAGCCACTTAGAGGCGAAATCTCATTGCCGGGCACGAGGGCCGTGGCTATTCTGTGCGCAGCCTGAAGGTCAGGTTGCTCATTCTCTGCCTCCGATGTGGAATGAGCTGGACATGCCCACCTACCCCACTGGGCATACCGGCTACTCTCGATCAGCCGGATTCGAATAGCAGTTACCCTCCCCCACCGGACGGCGCGAAGATTCGACCCTTCGTGCCGTTCGCCTCTCACAGCCCTTCCAGGACCTCGGCCACCAACGCCCGCGCAAAGTCGCGCGAAAGCCTCTCCACGGCCGACGGGCTCTCATCCAGGTATGATGCCAGATCGGTGGTGGACTGATACTGCTGGCGGAAGACGTAGTTCTTATTCTCGTAAAGAACTTTACCGTCCCGCCCCGTAAGCGTGACTGAAACCACTATCGTAATCAGGTAGCTTGAAGACTGCTGCGTCGAGGTGTTGTAGGTAAGCGGCGCCACCGTCTGTTTCAGAATCGTTCCGTGCAGCACAGCGTCTGGTTCTCCGCCTTCATCCGGCGTCACCCTGAGCCGCGAGCGGGTGGCGAACTCCCGAATCACCGCGCTGGTCATCACCGCTTCAGTGTGATAAGCCTCCGTGTGCGTGGCGAAGACAGGCACTGAGAGCGTGTGCGCATCCTGTGGCAGATGGGAGGCTGCGCCGAGAGTGTGATAGCCGCATCCGGCCAGCGCCGCCAGGCCGGCAGTCAACAGTACATTGGCAAGCACACGCATGAATCAATCTTAGTGCACCGCGTTGCCCGTCGAGGCTGCTACACCCATGCCGTGGCTAGCATGCCCGACCTCGAATCAGAAAGCTTCAGACCATCTGCCCGGTCCTTGAAATAGATTTCGTTAAGCTGCTTCGAATCCACTTGTTCAATGCGTTGAAATCCAGCAGTGCGCAATTCCGACTCCATCTCCTCGGGCGTGAAGAAAAGCCGGAAGGGCTCTCCGGCAGCGGCTACGCGCTCTGACAGCGCGTCGAAAACCATCCGCCGCTTGGGACTGAGAGTGTCCGGGGAGAACACGTAATCGAAGCTCACGCCGGTCTCGGGCGGCAGTTGTGCCACCGTAGCCAGGGTGGCGCGGAATGCATCGCGCGTGAGATAGGGCACTACCCCCAGCCAGCCAAAAAACGCAGCCCTTCGGTTGTAAAACCCAGCTTCCTCCAGCCCTTCGGCCAGTGTCTTGCGTTCAAAGTCGAGCGGAACAAAGGTCAGGCTCTCAGGCGCGTCGATACCGGCCTCGCGCAGCATCGCGCGCTTCCATTCCTGGGTGGCGGGAAAGTCCACCTCAAAGACGCGCAGTTCAGCAAACGGGTTGCGATAGGAAAAGGTATCCAGCCCCGCGCCCAGCACCACGTACTGAGTGACCCCTTTCGCAACCGCGCATGCGAGTTTGTCCTCTACATATCGGCTGCGCGCGGCCATGAAGGCGCGAAAGTCCCGCGCCACCTTGTGCATCGCGCGTTCCATGTCCCGCGCGAATCCGGGGCCTAGCAACGGAACCGCAATCGGATCGTCCAGAACGCGGGGATGCTCCATCAGTTGGTGCGCAGCGCGGCGAATCGCTACCCGAAGAGCTGTCTTGCTGGCTTTGCCAGTCTCCATAGATCAGAGTTTAGCCGCTCCGGTTTCAACGCCCGCCGCGTAGCATTGTTCTCATGACCTGGATTGGATGGGCTTTGCTCTCTGCCGTATTTGCCGCCGCCACTGCCCTGCTGGCCAAGGTGGGCGTGGCACACGTCAATTCCAACCTGGCCACCGCCCTCCGCACCAGCGTGGTGGTGGTCTTTGCCTGGGGCATCACGCTGGCGCTGGGCAAACACGGCGAGATTCGCTCGCTCGACCGCCGCACGGTGCTGTTTCTCGCGCTCTCCGGCCTGGCCACCGGCCTCTCGTGGCTGTGCTATTTCCGCGCTCTGCAATTGGGATCAGCCTCGCGCGTAGCGCCGCTCGACAAGCTCAGCGTTCCCCTGGTGATGGTCTTTGCGTGGCTGCTGCTGGGTGAGAAGATCACCGTTCCGGTTCTCGCCGGCGGCCTGCTCATCACTGCCGGAGCCGTGGTGATGGTACTGGGCTGAGCTTGGTCCGGCTCCTTGCTTCCCTATACTGAACAAGTAGATTCCATTTGCGCAGATTACAGAAAGACGACACTGACCTCTCCCATCCAATCCGATCCCCGTCTCGCCACCCCGCCTCGCCGTATCGTTCTCACCGGCTTCATGGGCTCGGGCAAAACCACCGTCGGCCCGCTGGTTGCCCGCCGCCTGGGTTGGAGCTTTGTGGACGTCGACGATGTAATCGAAGCGGAGGCCGGCTTTCCCATATCCGTGTTCTTCGCCCGCCACGGCGAAGCCGCTTTCCGCGACCGCGAGCATGCGACCATTGCGCGCCTGGCCGCAAGTGACGCCCTCGTGCTGGCCCTCGGCGGCGGAGCCATCGAGCGCGCTGAAACCCGCGACCTGCTGCTCACCGCGCCGGGAACGATTCTCGTCCACCTTGAAGTGGAACTGGCCACTACCCTCGCCCGCTGCCAAGGCACCGAGCACACCCGGCCCGTTCTCGCCGACCAGGCCAACCTCGCCAACCGCTATCACCGCCGCCTGCCGCTCTATCGCACCGCCCACGTCTCCATCCGCGTGGACGCGCTCACCCCGGACGAAGTCGCCGATGCGATCCTCCGGGCGACCGGCCTGGCCTGAGCGGCTGCGCAACTAATTTGTTATTTCGCGAGAAACCTGCTGGTGAGAGAGCTGCCTATGACGGGTTCTTCAGCAGCCAATAGTGAAATCCATCCACGATGGCCATCAGCGCTGCCTGGTTCATATCGCTGCTCACCCCGGCGTTGATCCACGGTTCGTACCCGTCGGCGTGGAAGCTTACAGTAACCCGCACGTGCGCTGCCGAGTCGTGGGCCGAAACGTCGATGGCGGCCACGCTGAAGGTTCCCAGGCGCATCCGTGCAATCGCCGGATACCATTTCTCCAGTTCGCGGCGCATGGCCTTGGTCAGCGCATCCACGGGACCGGCGCCCTCGGCTCTGCTGGTAGTTACCGTGTCGTCGCCAATGGACAAGGTCATGAAGGCCTGCACGAACCGGTTCCCGATTTCGTCCGATTCGTCGAAAACCCTCCAACTGCGCACGCTGAAGCGATCTGGCAAGGTCCCGAGCACCTTCATGCAGGCCAGCTTGAACGAGATTTCACTCACCGTGAAACCTCCGCCTTCAATCATCGCCTGGTTGTTATCGATGAAAACCTGTGCCTGTGCGGAGTCGAGCGGCACGCCAAGCGACTCCGAAAGCAGAAGGATGTTGGCTTTTCCCGATTGCGCATTGACCCCGATCGTCGGGTTGGCGCCGACTCTGGCGGGATCGCACCACATGTACGCACCCGGGTTCTTACGTTCGCTGCTGCCGTGCATCCCGGCCCATGTACCAAACGCCCCGGCGCCTACAATAGGAGTCCCGTGCGGCGCCTCAAGCCCGAAAGCCGCATACGCCGAATGCGCCAGGATGGTGAGCCCCGGAAGTGATTCGGGTGTCACAAATTCAGCTTCACCCCGCAGTTGCATGCTGCCCACCACGGTAGTCAGGTTCACATTGCCGCAGCGCTCGCCGGTGCCCAGCAGCGTACCTTGAATCTGATCCGCGCCGGCCAGGATTGCAGCGCGCGTATTGGCAACTCCAAGACCGCGATCCGTATGCCCGTGAAATCCGAACCCGGCATTGGGATAGCACTGTTTCAGGCCACCAATCACGCGGGTCACTTCTTCCGGGCTTGCGCCGCCCGTGGTATCGCAAACAATAATGCGGCTCACTTTCTGACTCACGCATTGCGCAGTCATCTGGTGAAAGTAATCCAAGCTGCGCTTACTGAAGTCGGCGTCGCACTGGTTCCCGTTTTCGCGCCGCCCGCAGCAGGCGTCCATCGCGTGTTCCAGGTCAACGAGAACCTCCAGGCCGTTCTGATGCAGGCACTCGATGGTCTCGTAAGCCATCAGCAAGTTTTCTTCCGGAGTAGTTTCCAGGGACCTTTCCACATCCAGAAGCCTGGATTTGACCACCACCACCGCCGCCGGAACGCGCCCCTTGTGGCTGACCATGAATTGCACATCGGGCCAATCCTCAACCCTGGCGCCGCGTCCGCGCGTTCTGCCGAACAAGGCCAGCTTCATGGCTCCCGTATCGACAGCGGCAAGAGCGCGCGTCAAATCTCCCACAAACTGATTGGCTCCGGCAAAACCGATCTCCGCAAACTGCACCCCGAATGCGGCCATCCGTTCAAGCAGGATGACGGCGCCAGGCACTGAAATTTCGAGATTTGGTTGTTGCATCCCATCCCGGAGGCTGGTATCGAACAGCTCAACTCTTTTGGTCCTGATTTCCATCATTTTCCTTGCTCGCCGAGTGCAAAAAGTGCCCTTCGGAAAGGACTGTTTCTATTGGATGTCTCTGAAACTCCATCATATCTTGCCTGACACTTCAGGGGCATAGGCGTGCCGGACACTGTTCACTCTGCCGGGGCCGATCGAGTTCTCTGCCGCACAAAACTATCCGCACGTTGTTATCATCGAATCAGGCGCATCGTCTTCATCGCGCTGCCGCCCAGGTCGTCCACTGCCTCCATGACTCCCGCTTCCCAGGCCGCCAACCCGGCAGAACTCGCAACCTCCGCCGAATCTCACCTCCACGGAGCGATTCACGCGCCGCGTCCGGGCTCCACGGCCACCCTGATTCACGACCTCCGCGAGTTATTCAAGGTGCGCGTCACCGGCATGGTGCTCATTACCGGCTGGGCCGGCTTCTACCTGGGCTCCATGCAGTCGGGCATCTCCAGCGTGCAGCGCGGCCTGCTTGACACGCTCGTCGGCATCGGCCTGGTATCCGCCGGATCCAGCGCTCTCAATCAGGCCATCGAGCGCTCTACTGACGCGCGCATGATCCGCACCGCCGACCGCCCCATTGCCGCTGGGCGCATCTCGCTCGTCCAGGGCATCCTGGCCGGCATCGGCTCGCTGGCGCTCGGCGCGTGGTGGCTTCTGCTCCACACCAATCTGCTTACTGTCTCCCTGGCGCTGCTTACGGCCTTTACCTACATCGCGGTTTACACCCCGCTCAAGCGCGTCACCACCATGGCCACTTTCATCGGGGCTTTTCCCGGAGCCATGGGTCCCATGCTTGGCTGGACCGCCGCTCGCGATCGCATTGAGTGGCCGGCTGTCGCTCTCTTCGCCATTCTTTTCGTGTGGCAGTTTCCCCACTTCATGGCCATCGCCTGGATGTATCGCGATGACTATGCCCGCGCCGGCATTCGCATGTTGCCGGTCGTCCAGCCCGATGGCTGGTCCACCGTGGTGGAGGCGCTCTTTTACGCCGTGCTCATGATTCCCGTCAGCCTGGCCCCGTGGCGTCTCGGGCTGGCCGGCCCTGCCTATGCTTTGCTGGCCACCGGGCTGGGCCTCTTTTACCTCGCCTACACCATCCGCTTCACCCGCATCCTGCGCGCGGTCACCCCGGCAGAGAGCCGGATGGTGGCGCGCGACCTGCTCAAGGTGAGCGTCATCTATCTGCCCCTGCTGCTCACCACGCTCATGCTCTGCGCCATCGCCGCGCACTAAGGAACCATGACCACGTTCGCTCCCTCCGCCAATTCTCGATCCGGCACGGGCCCCGCCATCGCCGCCATTCTGGCTGTCAGCGCGGCGGCTACTCTCTTTCTCTTCTGGCTCATCTACGTCCACCCCGCCATGGACGCTACCAGCACGCGCTTCGCGTTCCTCCCCGCGCTCAATGCCCTGCTCAACGGGCTCAGCGCCACCGCCCTGCTTATCGGTTACACCTTCATCCGCGCCCACCGCATCGCCGCCCATCGCGCCTCGATGCTTACCGCGTTTGGCTTCTCCACACTGTTTCTGGTCAGCTACATCCTCCACCATGCGCTGCATGGCGACGTGCGCTATCCCGTCCATGCCGCCCTGCGCTCCGTCTACCTGCCGCTGCTGGCCAGTCACATCGTCCTGGCCGTGGTGGCTCTGCCCCTTGTGCTGGTCACCTTTTTCTTCTCTCTCACCGGACGCATTCCGCAGCACCGCAAAGTGGCCCGCTGGACATTCCCCCTGTGGCTCTACGTTTCCATCACCGGCGTCGTCACTTACGTGATGCTGCGCCTGGCCCAAGGCTCGTGAATCCCATGTCCGCCGGACGCCCCACACCCGATTCCGTCAGCCCCCGCCCCGCAATGCCCGCGGACGGCACCCGCCAGTTGCTGCAATGGGGCTCGTCTATCCTGGGTACAGGCCTTCTGGCCGCTCTGCTGCTCGTAACCTTGCTGGGTGGCTTCACCGTCACCGGCGCCACCACCAACTCCGGCTGGTTCGCGCTGATTGTGGCCCTCATGTGCATCCCCTTCGGCGGCCTGCTGCTCACCCTGGGCGCGGCCAAGTGGCTCCGCAATCGCGCCATCGCCCGGCACCGCTGAAGGTCTGCTATTCTTGTCAATTACTGGAGTTAAAGATCATGGCAAGAAGCGTCAACAAAGTCACCCTCTTGGGTAATGTGGGCAAGGACCCCGAGATTCGTTCCACCCCCAGCGGAGTTATGGTTGCGAGCTTTGGGCTGGCAACCAGCGACAGGTTTCAGGATGCGCAGGGCAACTGGCAGGACCGTACCGAGTGGCATAATTTGAAGGCCTTTAAACGCACCGCCGAGATCGTCCGCGACTACGTGAAGAAGGGCTCCAAACTCTACGTCGAGGGAAAGATCACGACCAACAGTTGGGACGACAAAGAGTCCGGGCAAAAGCGCTATCGCACCGAGATTCTCGTCAATGAACTCGTACTGCTCTCTGGCCGCGATGAGGGCTCGGGCGCGCAAACCCGCCCCGCCAGTTCATCCGGCTCGACAGCCAGCTTCGACCAGCGTCCGCCTGCCGGCCACGACGACGTCGCGCAATCTGCCGAAATCTCCGACGACGACATCCCGTTCTGAAAGTGGATCTCTATTCTTGTGTCCACTAGCCTCTTCCCCATCGGAATGGGTGGGATGGGGTGTCGAGTAGGGACAGCACGTGGATTCCATAGGCAACACTAGGCTAGCCAATTGAGTTCGAATGAAATCGATAAAATACAGGTCGATCAAGAATCGACCTCAACTGAGTTCCTTGTCTGTGTCAATACTGTGTCGGCAGTTTTCTGGTGGCCTGTGGCTGGCGATCATGTGGCCGGTCTCAGAGCCAGAGCTGGCCCTGACGTGCTCTGGCGTTTCAGACGGATGAACCTGAGCCGATTCGCCAGCGGCAGAGCGCCGATGCAATTCGATTTGAACTTAGCTAGGTGGGCGTTTGACGAGGCACATGCTCCAGCCGTCCGGGTTGAGCGGAATGGTAACAGCCGTTCCGGAAGGCGAAGCTTCAAAGCGCCTTACATATTCTGCAAAACGCTTATCCTTGAGTGCGGGACTTCTCCAATCGCGAATGATTCCGAAGCACATTACGAACAAAAGGGCAGCCGAAACGATCTTAAGAACGACAACCCGGCTTCGGATGCACCAGAGAAGAGACCATGCAAAGGCCAGCGTTGGGAAAAACCAATAGCGAATTCCGCCTGCCGCGGCAAGCATTTGCCACCTGGAGACACCGGCGGGCGCATAAGCCACAGGAGTAATCAGCGCTGCGGCAAAGAGCACGGAGGAAAGAAGAAGGAGAAGCTTCATCTCAACGGTCGACTTGATGAAGCAGATTACAACAATAGCAGTTCCGCCGATCGCAACCAATAAGAGGACGGCAAAGAGTCGAGGGCCCGGATTGAACGCCAAAGTATTAGTGCCCAGCAATGCCCCAAGGTAAACCTGACCGGCAAGTATGCGTGCAAACAATGCAGGGCTCGCACCCAATGCATCGGGAAGGGAACGACCTGAAGGATTGACAATCAAGAGCCCCCACGCCTGAACAAGACAGAGCGCAGCAAGAGTGCCGGTCATGGCCCACTGCCAACGATTTCGACGCCGCCATGCAAGGACAACTGCGATGGGAAGCAGAAAGATGCAGAACGGCCCTGTCAAGCCACAGAGAAGCAGGATAAAGATGTCGGACAGCCGGCCCGCAACGCCTCTCGGCGTGGAAGCTACCAGCAGTAGGAAAACGCACAGGGCCAGCTCCCATTGTGAACTGGTGATGATCGCGTACATGTCCTTGCAATTCGGCAAGGCTAGATAAATGCCCGCCAAGAGAGCGCGGTAGCGCAGGCTGCCCCACGCCGAAGAGCGGGAGGAAAGTACCAGGTTTGCGGGCAGCGCCTGCACGGCTATCGCGATGAGGTTAAGCACCAGGGGAGCCCGGGATAACGGCATAAGCAGCGCGAGCGAAGCTCCGAGGCGCAGCAGGGTTTGATAGTATCCGGCCGCTGCGTGGAACAGCGCATGCCACCATCCGAGGTTGTAGGCATCCGCATACCAGACGCGCCCATCCTCGGCCCAGAATTGTGCGTGGAATATCGCATCCGGTCGATGCGAGGCCACGACGGCACAAGCGAAGACAAAAATTGCGCCATGTTGCCAGGGGCGGAGACCGATTTTCTGCTCGTTTTGCGCTCCGTTGATCATGGTGTGAGTTTCTGAAGCTCTGCTGCTTCCGCTAGCCAACGGCAGACCCTCCCCTTTTCGCTCCAGTCGTTTATCGCGCGTGACTGGATCTCCAAACAGTCACTTCGTGCATCGTTGACAGGGGAAAGATTGCACCCAAGAAACGCTGCCCCCGTCGCATCAGTTTAACCGTTTGCGCCAATGCTATACCGATTCAAGCGCATTTGAGTGAAGGAAATAGGGCAATGCGCCTGATGGCCCGGCAACGACCGCTCGCACCAACCCGGAGTTGTCTTGAGTCCTCGAACGTCGGGCCGAAGTGGAGGGAAGAAATTGTTTGCACGGCTCCTGCTGAGGCAGTGTAGTGGGGCAAACGGTGGGAAGGTCACTTTCGGGGCTCAGAACCAGACCCGTTAATTGGATCGGAAACCCCTTGTAATGGTCTCCAAGTCCATGAAGCGTGACAAACTTCGCGCTACTACACCGGAGTGTCGAGGACGGGTGTCGAGAAGGGACTGCATGTCCTGGTCTATGCCGAACCTTCCCCACACGCCTCCGGAGCTTTACGATCCTATCTCCCCTTTGCGTGCCGTTTCGCACTAAACAACAGCAGAAGTCTCCTTGAATTCGGGAGCAGATGGCCGCAAAGCGGCGATTGGGAAACTTTAGGCATAACCATCAGCCGTGCAAGATGTTGTAAATTGAACGACAACTCTGAGACCATGAGGAGATTCTGGCTAAATTGTGAGGACATGAATGCCTGTTTTGAAGGAACAGAGCAAGTCGAATACTCGCGAACTTTCCATTTCAAAGTCCAATCTGAGCTGGTACTTCCTTTTTTTCGTCACCTCTGGATTCTGCGGCCTGGTTTACGAGGTGGTTTGGGTTCGACTCGCCATGGCCAGCTTCGGCGTGACTACGACTCTTGTTTCCATAGTTCTTTCGATGTTCATGGCCGGCTTGGGCCTCGGTTCGTGGGGCGCAGGAGTGCTGACACGCCGAGTCCTGGAGACGAACGGACCGCGGGCGCTGCGCCTATACTCCATCGCTGAATTGCTGATCGGAGTCTCGTCCCTGGCCGTTCCCCTCGAGTTGAAGTTCGGACGCTTTCTCATGCAACACCTGGGAAGCTTTGGAGCGTGGCAAACTTCGCGCTACTACTTCCTGGCCGGCACTTGGGTCGCCATCACGCTTGTCCCCTGGTGCATCTGCATGGGATCGACATTTCCTCTGCTGATGGCAGTCATTCGGCAAACCGCAAGGCCAACGTCAGAGCGCTCCTTCAGCTACCTCTATGTTGCCAATGTTCTTGGCGCACTACTTGGAACCATCACTTCAGCCTTCATCCTCATTGAGTTGCTGGGATTCCAGCGAACCCTCTATGTCGCCGGAAGTCTGAATGCAATCTTGGCGCTGTTGGCCTTCCTCATAAGCTTCTCCCTGCTCTCATCCCCTGCGGTTGAAAAGCCAGTCTCTGGGCAGGCGGCACGACAGAGGATCTATGGACTTCCTAAAAACGCCGCTCTCTTTTTCTTGTTCACCACCGGACTGGTCAGCATGGGTATGGAGGTCGTCTGGATCCGCCAGTTCACTCCGTTCCTGGGGAATGTCGTCTACGCTTTCGCCGCCATCCTCGCGGTGTATCTTCTGGCCACTGTTTTGGGATCGCGCGACTACCGCTCTAAGTCCGAATCTCACCAGCCCGGTGAGAGTGCTTCAGCATGGAGTCTATTCGCACTCTTTGCCATAATCCCGGTGGTTGCGGCTGATCCCCTGCTGCCCCTCGGAGGAGACGTCTATTCCGGCGGATTGCGCCTCCTTTCTATCGCGCTCTTCTGCTCTCTGGCGGGCTTTCTTACTCCCTTGTTGGTGGATTCCTGGTCATCAGGCGATCCCGATCGAGCCGGAACTGCCTATGCCGTCAATGTTGCGGGTTGCATTGTCGGACCCCTCGTAGCCAGCTTCTTGTTCTTGCCTTTGTTGGGAGAACGGTGGTCAATCGCTGTTCTTTCAATTCCTCTGTTTGTAGTGGCCGCTCTCACGGCGTTTCACCAGTCACCCGAAACCGCACGACCCAAGTCCGGTCTCAACCTTAAATTCAAGTTCGCCCTTGCAGCCGTTGCCGCAATCCTGCTTTTTAGTGTGAGCCACGACTTCGAAACCCAATTCGCAGCACGACAGGTCCGAAGAGATTACACCGCCACTGTCACTGCAACGGGAAAAGGCTTTGATCGAAAGCTATTGGTGAACGGAATTGGGATGACCAACCTGACTCCGATCACCAAGTATATTGCCCACCTGCCACTCGCATTCATGTCCAGGCCTCCCCAAAACGGCCTGGTGATCTGTTTCGGAATGGGAACCAGCTTCCGCTCCATGCTTTCCTGGGGAATTCCCACCACCGCCGTAGATCTGGTCCCCAGTGTTCCAGCACTGTTTGGGTATTACCACGCCGATGCGTCGAAGGTGATGAGTTCTCCCTTGGCGCACGTCGTAATCGATGACGGCCGCCGCTTTCTCGACGCTTCAACCGAGACGTACGACGTCATCGTCGTGGACCCGCCCCCTCCCGTGCAAGCCGCAGGTTCCAGCTTGCTGTACACGCATGAATTCTATGAAGTCGTTAAACGGCATTTGCGCAGCGGCGGGATATTGCAGACTTGGTACCCTGCAATACAAGGCGATGCTTCTACCACTGTTGCCGTAACCAAGGCCCTTATGGAGTCCTTTCCCTATGTCCGTGCCTTTCAGTCGTACGACGGGTTTGGGATTCACTTCCTGGCCAGTATGAAGCCGTTGCCCATCACCTCAAGTTCAGTGTTGGCCGCACGAATGCCGAATGCCGCAGTTTCTGACTTTGTGGAATGGGGTCCGCAACCAACAGCCCAACAACAGTTCGATGCAGTCCTCTCGGACGAGCTATCGCTGGACAAAATCGTCGCCGAGGCACCTCAAGCACCGGCATTGCGAGATGACCAGCCGATCAACGAGTACTATCTGCTTCGAAGTTGGTTTCATTACTACAGATGACATCTCTATTTGCTATCAGGTGCATCCTCTCAGGAAGAACGACTCCGGCCATTTGCAAATAGATTTCTCTGCCCCCACTCGACCGCACATCTTCATGAAATCTCGAAATGAACCGCGACCGGGAAGCATTCGGATCGCGGGGAGGCTTCGGCGGCGCGGCAACGAGGGTTGAAATTGAGCACAAGCAGAAACGGCGGCCTTTCCCACCTGGGAACGGCCGCCGCTACGTGCTACTGGATCTGTTTGTCTTGCTTCACTGCCCCATGGGGGCGTCTTGGTTACTTGGTGCCCTCGGTCGCCGAGGCGACATAAAGGTCCACGTTACTCTTGTCCACCAGGGATGTACCGGTATCCACAAACACCGGATACGGTCCGAATGAATCGGTGCTGTAGTCCTTACCGATCTGCTTAGGTACGTCGTGGAAAATCTCGTCCAGCGACTTCAGACCCACATAGGCCATGGTGAAAGGCTTCTGAATCACAGTCGAGTCGATGGTTCCCGCCTTGATCCCGTCGAGCGTATCCTGGCTTGAGTCCCATGCCACAAGCACTCGGTCGGTTGCGTTGGCCCGCTGGATCGCATCGGCCACCATCTTGCCCGAAGAGGACTCCAAGCACACAAATGCGTCGATCTTCTTGGGTCCGGTGAGGACCAGATACTGCTGTGCTTTATCGAAGGCAGTGTGGGGATCGCCCTTGATGTCCACCACGTCCGCGATCTTGATGTCGGGGTGGCTGGCGAAGACATCCTTGAAACCCTTCAGGCGCTCATCGATGCTGGGCTGGCCCATGAACGTGAAAAACACCACGTTCCCCTTCCCCCCAAGCTTCTGAATCACGCGCCGTCCACCCAGCCGTCCAGCTTCCAGATTGTTGGTGCCTATAAAGAAGAGGCGATGACTGCTCGCGGCATCTGAGTCAATGGTGATTACTGGAATTCCAGCGCCGATTGCCGCGTCGATTTCCGGCTGCAGCACAGCCGCGTCGGACACCTGCACCAGGATCCCCGCCGGCTTGGCCGCCACGGCCTGTTGCAGTGCGGTCAGCTCGGCCTGTGGGTCGTAGTTCGCCGGTCCAACCACCTTGGCCGTCACCCTGTATTCGGCCGCCGCTTTGTTAAATCCCGCTGCTGCCGTCTGCCAGTAAGGCACCTGCATGTTCGACGCAACCAGATAAAAAACTTCCTTGGTCGAGTGCCTGTCGCACCCGGAGATGAATGCAACTCCGAGCACGAGGAATGCCACCGCTGTTGTCTTGATTGCCTTCATATATGCCTCTCGGTCCCTCAGTCGAATGGAATTGGACGCCCGCGCGCCAAATCGTGCCCCAGCTAGCCC
This sequence comes from Acidobacteriaceae bacterium, assembly GCA_003165075.1. Lineage (GTDB taxonomy): Bacteria > Acidobacteriota > Terriglobia > Terriglobales > Acidobacteriaceae > Telmatobacter. The sequence continues at coordinate 62,638 of PLSM01000187.1, forward strand.
CTCCGAGAATTCCGGCAAGATAATAATCCCGAAAGACTTTGGCTGTCCAGTCCCTGCCGCACAAGGGACTTTATACCATTGCAAGGTGAATCGGATCGTGATTCAGAACACGTACGTTGGGTTTAGCTGCCACAGCGTCCCTCACTGCGATATAACCAGACGTGGAGCGTGATTGCACATCGGCCATGGCCGCAGATTCCAAGCCGGAGACCCTGCTGCATCCCGGAATTGCCGTCGATGGGCACGGTGCCCTTTCCCGGCGCGTCTATGCCGAGCCGCCTCACCCCTATCGCACTCCATTTGCACGCGATGCAGCCCGCATCCTTCACGCCCGAGCCTTTCGCCGCCTGGCTGGTAAAACCCAGGTCTTTAACCGCCTCCCCGGTAATCCGCCGGGCGACCACTTCCGCAGCCGCCTCACGCACACCCTGGAAGTCACACAAATCTCCCGCACGGTGGCCCACGCATTGGGACTGAATGCCGAGTTAGCTGAGGCCCTGGCGCTCACCCACGACATCGGCCATCCACCTTTCGGCCATGCCGGTGAAGCGGCCTTGGACCACGCTCTTCAGGCGCACGGCCTGGGATTCGACCACAACCTGCACGCCCTGCGCATCGTCACCTGGTTTGAAGAGCGTTACGCCGCATTTCGAGGCCTCAACCTGACCCTCGGCGTGCGCGAAGGCATCGTCAAGCACTCCCGTGACTACTCTTCCGCCCAACATCCGGAGCTGGCCGAATACTTCCTCGATCAATTTCCGCCTCTTGAAGCTCAACTGATCGATCTGGCCGACGAGATCGCCTATCTGACCGCCGATCTGGACGATGGTTTGGACTCCAGCATCCTGACCCTGGACCAGGTCCGCGAAGCCGTGCCCCTATTCCGCGGCTTTCACAACGATGTGCTCAGCCTGTACCCTGCGGCCCCGCAAAAGCTGACCGTTACCGAGGCGCTCCGGCGTGTCCTCAATGCGCTGGTGACCGATCTGATGTCCGAGGTGCGAGTCCGCGTCGCCGCCCTCGGGGCCACAACGCTCGATGAGATCCGGCGCACGCCCCAAAGACTAGCCGCCCTGAGCCCGGCGGCAGAGGCAAATCGCGCCGCCGCCAAGCAGTTCCTGTATGCCTGCTTTTACAACTCCCCACAGATGGTGGATGCGCACAGCCACGCCGGCAGGGTGGTGGAAGGGCTATTTGCAGCCCTGATGGCCGATCCCGGCCTGCTGCCCGAGGACCATCGCGCGCAGATTCCCACTGAAGGTCTCGCCCGCACAGTCGCCGACTACATCGCCGGCATGACTGACAGCTACATCGAACAGCTTTGGAATCGTTGCGGCGGGCGCTGACGCTTTCTTACTGCACGGTCCCCTGCGGCCGCAGCCGGCGCAGGTCCAGCGCGCAATCCAGGGCATTGATCGCATGAAGGCGCAGGTTGTCTGAGGCGGCCCATAGCCATAAGCGAGTGGTTTCCGTGGCGTTACGTTCGCCCTGTTCCGGGCGCAGCCGGATCAGCACGTCGCTCTGCCCGGTAGCGGCCAGGTTCGAAGGCGAATCCGTATCTTCGAGCACCAGGTCCAGATGGTCGCCGCTCAATGCCTCTTCCAGGGCCGTAATCTCCACTGGCCGTTCAAGCTCCACGGCAATCGAGAATGTGTGGCCGTGAAAGACTGGCGCTCCAATCGTCTGCAGCGCCAATTCCGGCAAGCGCCGCCCGGCCAACGCGGTGTAATGGCGCCGGACCCGTGCATCGGTCGCAGCCAGGCTGGCCTTGGCGGCTTCGCCCAGCCCGGAAAGCAGGTTGTACGCCGTCTGCGCATCATAGATTGCACGCGGCAACCCCTGAAAACTGAGCAGGTTCACCGTCTGCTGGTGCAACTCGTCCATGGCGCGGCGGCCAAACTCGCTGGCCGGCACCATCAGTGTGACAGCCGCAAAACGTACGGGCGCCGCCGTCAGCAGCCGCTCCATGACCAGCGCCAGGGCCAGCGCCGCAGGATGGGCGGGAACCACCGCAGGCGTAAACAGGTCGGCGCTCACCACTTCCGCGCCAATCCATGGCGCGCGCACCAGCACGCCCGGCTCCTGGTCCAGCGCCCCGCTCATATCCAGCACCGTCGAACCAGCTCTCAGCGCCTGCCTCCAATGCCTCCGCGTTAGTTCCTCGGTACCGCAAAAGAACGTAAAGTCCACATGGTCAAAAGCATCCGCCCCGATGGCCTGGACAAAGGTCACTTCGTCGCCCACCTGGTCCAGTTGGCCCAATGCGTCGTCCTCGTCCAGCAGCACAAAGCTGGCCGCGGCCAGGGGCGAATCGGAGATTACTTCCTTCAGTTCCTTGCCCACCAGGGTGGAGGCGCCGGCAATTGCAATCTTGTACACAAGCATCCTTTTTTGTGATTGAAAAATCCTATGCAGGTCTCAATGGATCTGGCTCGGGTGCACCCGGGTCAGATGCGCCTGCGGGTCCACCCCCGGGCCGTCTTCGCCGCCGCCGCGACCACGAATAGGCCGCGCGCGCCCAGATGCCCGAAAACATGTAGATCAGCGCTCCGGCAAAGAAGAACACGTTCGAAAACCTGATCATGACATACAACACGATCGCGATCACCAACAACAACTGAAATGGATGGCTGCGGGTGAGGTTGATCTCCTTGCCCGACCAGAACCGCCAGGTACTGACCATCAGGAAGCCGCCCAATCCAACCAGCAAGAGCCAGATCAGAGCCACCCACCACGCCTGCACTGGAATCCCGTAAAAATAGTGCACTGTTGAAGCCAGAAGGCCGGCTGCGGCGGGAATCGGCATGCCCACAAAATACTTGCGGCCGGGGCGCCCCGGATTGCGCGGTTGCGCGTCGTGGCTGATGTTGAACCGCGCCAGCCGCGAGGCCCCGCCAATCAGGTAGAGAAAGCAGAAGAAAATCCCGGCCTGCACCAGGTGCTGCCGCAGTTGCGCGTTGGCGGTTTCAGGCAGAAAATGGAAGCCCCACACAAAAGCCAGCAAACTGGGCGCCACACCAAATGTGATCACATCCGCCAGCGAGTCCAGTTCCTTGCCAAAGTCGCTGCAGGTGTTGGTCATGCGGGCGATGCGCCCATCCAGCGCGTCAAAGGGGATGGCAAAGAGGATGGCGATGGCAGCCCAGTCCAGGTGCGTCTCCGCGTTGCCATTGATGGCCGCGATAGTTTGGATGATAGAGAAGTAGCCGGCGCCGATATTGCCCGCCGTAAACAGCGAAGGCAGCAGGTACATCCCCCGGCGCATCCGCGCCTGCCGGTTGGCCCTGGCTTCGGCTCGATCCACCTGATTCACAGGCCAACTCCCGCCACCGGAGGCATCGCTGCCAGTACGGTGGCGCCGCCCTTCACGCGTTGGCCGGGCCTTACGCGCAGCGTGGCCTCTGCCGGCAGCAGCACATCCACCCGCGAGCCAAACTTGATCAGGCCCACGCGCTGCCCGCGCTCCACCGTGTCACCTTCGCGCAAGTTGAAGACTATGCGGCGCGCCAAAAGGCCGGCAATCTGCTTGAAGGTAATCTCTATACCCTCCCCGCGCACGGTCACCGCGTTCTGCTCGTTGCGGTCCGCCGACGCCGGATTCATCGCGTTCAGATATTGTCCTTTTTGATAGCGAACCGCGGTAAGAACGCCACCGATCGGCGAGCGATTCACATGCACGTCAAACACGCTGAGAAAGATGCTGATGCGTTGCCGGGGTCCATCGGGAGTCGTCACGGCGGCCGTTTCGGTCACCAGCCCATCGCCGGGCGAAACAATCAGCCCGGTGCCGGCCGGAATCTCCCGCTGGGGATCGCGGAAAAACCAGAGAAAAAACACAGCCAGCAGAACCGGCGCAACGCTCCACGCCCAGCCGCGCGTGGCCCACGCCACCACCACCGCAACCGCCAGCAAACTCAAACCGTAGATGTAACCGTCACGAACCATGGTCCCCAACGATTATACGGTCGAATTGCCGGCTTGTTCGCCGCAGTAACGCACACAATCGCCTAGCGGGCGGTCCAAGCCGCCGTCCCGTGCATCGCCTGCATTCACCAAAAGCCCGAAAGTCTTACGCTAACGCCGCTGAACGGTGTTCGAGAGCGTAAATCAGGTCCTTGGCATGGAGTTTCAACTTCTTCAGTCGCACTTCTTCGAGTTGTTCATCTTCGGAGAGATACGGCTTCTGTATCAACTCTTCCAACCGCTGAGCGTAGCGACGATGTTCGGCTTGCAGGCGATCTATTTCTTCGCTCAGCGTGGAGTCCTTTAATTCATCCATCAAGCACCTCCGCTGTTAACAGAACCTTTACATATATCTCTGCCGCATAACAAACGGCAAGTGGGAAGAAATGCCAAAATGATCAAAGGCTGTGGAATTCCCTCGTCAAACCTAGCACAAGTGACGCGCATCACATTCTTGTCGCTCGGCGCGCCATCCGAAACACCGCGAACGGGCGGGAAATGCTACCCCTCCAGACCCACTCGTCCGGGAGGCCGCAGTCCAAGGCGCATTAAAACTGCATCTTCAACCGGATCAGCGTAGTAGCGTGGTCGCTGGCCCGCCGCCGCAAAACCCAGTGACCGGTAGAACGCCCGTGCCGGGTGATTCGACGCGCGCACCTCCAGCAAAATTTCGTGGACATCCGCGAGTCGCAGTTCATCGGCCAGGTCTGTAAAAAGTTTCCGCGCCACACCTCGCCGCTGGAACTCCGCGGTCACGGCAATCGTCTCCAACTCTGCTTGGGGAGGGGTCAGGCGAGCCATGGCAAAGCCGAACAAGACGCCAAGACTCTCTGCCACCAGCGCTATACGCCTTGGAGAGGCCGGGTCAAGCACAGCCTCGTAGGCCAGGCGTGGCCAATGAGGCGCCTGCTCCAGCCCCTCCGCAATCTCCACCAGCCGGTCCAGATCCCCCGCCGTCATCGGGCGAATCCGCAATTCTCGCGCTTGGCGATTCATTTGCGCTGCGTCCCTACCGCCGGCGCGCCGAAGATCTCCGCATCGGAGCTGCGCAGGTAGTGCCCATCCAGCAGCGCCACATCCACAAATTCCTTAGCCAAAACCTGCGCCAAGGCCAGCTCGATTGCATCGGCCGCGTTGGGCGCCGCACTATGTATCAGTTCTGCCCCCGGCCAGGCTTCGATCAGCAGAGCGGCAGCAGCCTCGTCGCAAACGGCAATCCGCGCCGGCGGCGGTGCCAGGGCTGCCAGCTCCGCTTCTCCTGCCAGCAACTCGCGCGGCTCTGCTCCTTGCCTGCCCAGGCGCAGAAACACCTCGTGGCGATGCGCGTCCAGGGCCGCGGACGTCACCCTGGCCTTGCGCGCCAGCACTGCCAGCCGCGTCACCGCCGCCACCGGAATGCTCGCCGGCTCGCTCAGCCCCTTCACCGCACTCAGGCCCACCCGCACGCCGGTAAAGCTGCCCGGTCCATTCACCGCCACAATTGCACTCAGTTCCCGTAGCGCCACACCATGCCGTGCCAGCAGTTCGCCCACCGCCGTCACCAGCATGGCCGAGTAGCTGCGTCCCGCCAGCTCAGTCAGCCCCAGAATCGTGACTGCGCGGTCCGTCGCACGCCCCAGCGCCACCGAGCCCAAGGGCCCGCAGGTGTCGATGCCCAGCAGAAGCATGGATTCAGCCATTTGCCCCCACTAGACCGCCGCCAGCGCTTGCTCCAGGTCGGCGATCAGGTCTTCCTTGTCCTCGATGCCCACTGAAAGTCGCACCAGCCCCTCGGTGATACCCACCGCAGCCCGCTCCGCATCGCTCAACGCGGCGTGTGTAGTGGTGGCCGAGTGCGACGCCAGCGACTCCACCCCGCCCAGCGACTCGGCGCTCAAAAAGACCTTGAGCGCGCCCAGAAACCGCCCCGCCGCTGCCTGCGTTCCCAGGTCGAAGCTCATCATGGACCCGAAGCCCCGCTGTTGCTTCACGGCCAGCGCGTGCTGCGGATGGCTCGTCAGGCCCGGATAGGCCAGCCGGGTCAGTTTCGGTTGCGTCGACAGGAACTCCGCCACTGCGCGCCCGTTCTCCTCGTGCTGCTTCATGCGCAACGCCAGTGTTCGGATGCCGCGCAATACCAGGAAACACTCGAAGGGCGACAGGATGCCGCCAACGGCCTTCTGCACCAGGTGGAAGCGCTCTTTGTGCTCCGGTGTGGTGCCGATCAGCGCTCCGCCGATCCCGTCCGAGTGACCGTTCAGAAATTTGGTGGTCGAGTGCATCACGATGTCGGCCCCCAGTTCCAGCGGGCTCTGCAACACCGGCGACAGAAAGGTGTTGTCGACACTCACATCAACGCTCCGGGCGTGCGCAATCTCGCACACACCGCCAATGTCGGTCAGCACCATCAGGGGATTGGTCGGCGTTTCGACGTGAATCAGTTTGGTGTTCGGCCGGATCGCCGCGGCCACGGCGTCCAGGTGCTCCGTGTCCACGTATTCGATCTCGATGCCATAGTGGCGCACGATCTGGTCAAACAGCCGCTGTGTGCCCCCATAGACGTTGTGCGAACAGATCACGTGATCGCCTGCGTGCAGCATAGCCACCAGCGCATAGATGGCCGCCATGCCGCTGCCGAACGCGTGTCCGCTGGTTCCGCCTTCCAGCGCGGCCAGGGCCGTCTCCAGCCGGTCCCGCGTGGGGTTGCCGGCCCGCGAGTAGTCCCAGCCCTTGTCCGTGCCGATGCCGGTGAGTTCAAACGTGGAGGAAAGATAAACGGGCACATTGACCGCGCCCGTCAGCGGGTCCGGTTCCTGCCCGGCGTGTACAGAAAGGGTCGAATATTTGTGTTGGGACATGGTCAGCTTTTAGCCAATAGCTCCTAGCCTTTAGCTTATCGCGGCGCACGAGGGTATTGAATCAACCACTCATGCGATTCCAGACATCGTCCCAATCCAAGCTACTTTGCGCTCACCCTCAGCAGCAGCACGCCGTGCGACGGCACAGTCACCGAGTACGCGCCGTTTTCAAACTTCACATCGGAATGCGTCCACAGATCGCGCGCCTTCTTCACCTTGCCGCCCAGTTGCAGATCGCTTGCCTTGACCGTGGCTTGCGCCGGGGCCGAGCCAAGATTGACCAGGCCCACCGCTACGCCGCCGTCCGCCAGCGGCTTCATCCACGTCTCCAGATCGCCGCTCTTCACCGGCGACGCCTGCTTGCCCAGCGGGTCCTGATCGATGGCAATCACTTCCTTGTTCAGCAGGATCGATTTGGTCGCCGCCGACATGGTGCGAATGTCGTTGCCCGCCAGCAGCGGCGCGGCCGTCAGCGCCCACAGGCTCATGTGGCTGCGGTATTCATCGTCCGACATGTGCCCGTTGCCGATCTCCAGCATGTCCGGATCGTTCCAGTGCCCGGGACCCGCATACGGCGCGGTCGGCGCCTGCTTCTCGATATTGTCGATCATGCTCGCCCACGAGTCGTTGATGTCGCCCGTGGTGCGCCACAGATTGCCGCCCACCTCCGGTCCCCATTTCTCCACGCTGCCCATTCCGTACTCGCAGAGGCTGAACACAATCGGCCGGCCCGTCTCTTCGAGCGCGTCGCCCATCTTCTGGTAAACCGGCTGCAGCGCATCGTTCTTGTAGATAATGCCCGCGCTGCACCAGTCGTACTTCAGATAGTCGATGCCCCAGGCCGCGAATAATTTGGCGTCCTGCGCCTCGTGCCCGTAACTCGCTGGATATCCCCCGCAAGTCCGTGGCCCCGGCGACGAGTAGATTCCTAGCTTCAGCCCCTTCGAATGCACGTAGTCAGCCAGCGCCTTCATGTCGGGAAACTTGTGGTTCGCTTGGAGGACTCCTTGCGCATCGCGTACGCCTTCCCAGGTGTCATCGATATTCACGTAGATATAGCCCGCGTCGCGCATCCCGCTCGATACCATCGCGTCCGCCATTGTCCGCACCGTCTGGTCGTCGACCTTGCCCTGGAACAGATTCCAGCTATTCCACCCCATGGGCGGAGTCTTCGCCAGCCCGTTGTATGCCACCTTGTGCAGCGGCGGTGGCTCAAGATACGGAAGCTTCGGGAACTCATCTGCCGCTGTCGCAGCCTTTGCCACATACGCATCACCCCATTGCTGCCAGCGCAGTTCCCCATTCGCCAGGTCCCCTACCATAAAGGGCTTCTTTTCATCCCACCCCACGCCGAATAGCTCAAAGTGGTTGCCGGTCGCCGTGCCTGTCACATCCACGCCGAAGCCCAGCCCGGTGAGTTTGCCCTTCAGGTCGCTGCCCGTCTGCGTCAGTTCGAGAATCGCCTTCAGCGTTTCGCCGTTATCCAGCGTCCTGCTTGTCGCTGCCCAGCGTCCTGTGAGGCTCTGTCCGAATCCCGGAGCCGCCAGAAATATAAGACAAAAGAAAAACGCCGCAGTCTTCGCGGCCACCGCCGGCAATGTCTTCCGCCCACTCCAATCTCCTAGCATCCCGCCTACTCTCCATTCCGAAGGGAAATATCTCTCAGCCGCGCGCAGCAATCCCTGAGGCGCCGTCTGAGTGCCCCCATCGCTTCGAGCCGAATTGTACACGGTCGCTGCCGCAGCGCGGCGCTTCCCTGCCCTCATGTAGTGGGATGTGGCCTGAAGCTGATATTGCATCGGAACCCGGAAGTCGATTCGCAGAATAGGAGAAGCATTGGGCGGAAACAGAACTGCTAAACCCCACCCTCAAAAATTTTCTTCGACAGGTGCCGCTCCGCCGAGTCCTGAATGATGGATCCGATGCGCAAGGGAGCGATGGTTCCACTTTCAACTGCCATCAGCGGCTCTCCAATTGCTCAGATCCTATGCCACAGAATTCAAGCCGCATCTCTGTTTAGAAGAATCCATTTTGCCAGGAGTTGGCACGGGCGCGCGAAAACGGGAACCGCTCACAGGAGATCCGCTTTACGGCAACCTATTCAGCGTCGCAACTCCGGGCTGAACTGGGACGCCCTACTTTTTGTCCTTGTCCGCCGCAGACTTCTTCACCACGCGAGCCACCGGGAAGTAGCCGGTGCGTGTGCGCACGGTGAGCTTGCCCCGATGCTCGCCTCCGGCTGTCACCAGGATGCGGCGGAAGCCCGGTTCGCTGGTCGGCTTGGTGGAGTGGTAGCCGATCGTATATTGGCTGCGAATGTCGCGCGCCACTTCGGCCGCAATCTCATCCACCTGCTCAATGGACTTGGGGAAGAAGGCGATGCCGCCCGTTTCCGTTGAGAGCATCTCCAGCGCCCGCCGTGCGTGGCGCACCTCGGCGTGGCTCATCTCGTCGCCAAACAGCAGGCCGATCGAGTAAATCACCGGTCCCGACAGTTGCTGGACGCGGCGGATTGTCTGCTCCAGGCTCAAGGTCGAGGCGTTGTCTTCGCCATCGGTCACCAGCACCAGCACCTGCTTGGGCCGCTTGGCGTCGGCCACCAGCTTGTCTGCTGAAGCCACCACGGCGTCGTAGAGCGCGGTGCCGCCACGGGACTCGATGTGCGCCAACCCGTCGCGCAGCTTGTTCACACTTGAGGTGAAATCCTGATCGATATAGGCTTCGTCGGAGAAGTTCACCACGAAAGCCTCGTCTTCGGGGTTTGACGCTTCAATCAGGTCCAGCGCGCTCTTGTTCACCGACGGCCGCTTGCGCGACATGGACCCCGAATTGTCCACCACCAACGCAATTGACACCGGCAGGTCGTTGTGCTGGAAGCTGATGATTCTCTGTGGCCTGCCGTCTTCAAAGACCTGGAAGTTCTCCTTCTTCAGATCTTGAACCAACTGCGAGCCATCCAGCACTGTGGCGTTCAGCACCACCTCTTCCACGTCGGTGTGCAGGACGTATCCCTCGCCCTCCTTGCGCAGCGGCACGCCCGCGGCGCTTGGCGCTGCGGGTATCTCGGCGTCCGGCGAACGCACTGGATCCCGGTCCACCTGCAGCGATGGAGTCTGGGCAGGCGCTTGCTGCGCGGGAGCTTCTTGAGCCCGTAGCGGCAGCGCAGTTGCTGTGAGAAGAAGAACGAGAGCAGCGTTATTGCAAAGGCGCATAGTAACCGGTACGTGCATGGACCGTCAGCGGAGGTAGCCCTTCGGGAGGATTAAGCTTCACCTTCACTTTACGCCACTTGCCGTCACGAGAGAGCTCTTTCGGCGTGTAACCAATCACATATTGGTTGCGCAGCTCTGTGGAAATCTTTTCCGCAATATCGCCCATCTCTGAAAGATCGTCCACCCGGAACATGCGGCCGCCCGTCTCCTCGCATAGTTCGTTCAGAAGCTGCGGCCCGGTACGTTCCTCGGGAGTGGCGGCATACGGATCGAAGATTCCGATGGAGTAGAGTTCCACGTCCGACTCCCGCACCTGGGACCGCACTTCGCCCTCGGTGTAGCGGGAGCGGTTGTCGCCGCCGTCGGAGACGATCAGCAGCGCCTTGCGCTCATGCCGTGCCTCCTTCATCTTGGCCACACCATAATAGATGGCGTCCAGCAGCGCGGTGCGGTGACCGCTGCGCACCGTCACCAGCCGCGCTTGGATGTCCTCCACTGAGTTGGTAAAGTCTTCGATCAGCTCCGGACGGTCATTGAACCCGATCACAAAAAACTCGTCCTCGGGATTGGCCGTCTTGATGAACTGCAGAATCGACTCCCGCGCGCGTAACAGCTTCGACGACATCGAGCCGGACAGGTCGAAGATGATGCCGATGGAAACCGGGGCATCCTCGTTGGCAAAGGTGCGGATCTTCTGCTGGCCGTTGTTCTCGAAGACCTGAAAGTCCTCCTGCTCAAGACCCGTCACCAGCCGGTTCACGGGGTCGGTGACAGTGATCGGGACCAGCACCATGTCTACATTCATGCGGATCAGCGCGCCGGGATGGGCCTTCAGGGCGGCTTTGCCGGATACGGCTGGGGCCTCGGCGCCCGCCGGAGCTCCCGTGGCCGGGGTTGCCGATCCCGGGGGAGGCACATGCACCTTGTTCAGGGGGTCGTCCTGGGCCTTGGTGCGCGCTACGCAAAGCACTGCGATCAATGCGCAGGTCCACGCCCCGAGCCTCCATAGCCGGGGGCGGCGGCGGCCCGAAGTACCTCGCGGAATGGGAAGAGTTTTCATGCCGCAATTCCTGAAAGAGTGAAGGCGATCTTAGCACGGTTCGCCAGTGCCTGGTGTCACCGCTTTGTCATTGCTTTCACGTCACGCAAAACGCCGTTTCCCTTAGACGTGGAAACAGATGCACTTTCGGGCTGGGATACAATCGAGCGTAGGCGCGCAAGGTTCCCGGCCCGGGCCGCACGGTTCTTTCGAGCGCAAATTCCGCTGTTTCAATGGGGAGCACGACCGTTCGCATGGCCAGCATCTATCCATTCCGCGCCTGGCGTTACAACCCATCCACAGTCAGGTTGGACGACGTCGTGACTCAGCCCTACGACAAGATTTCGCCTGCCATGCAGCAGGCTTACTACCAGCGCAGTCCATTCAACCTGGTGCGCATCATTCTGGGCCTGCCTGAACTCTTTGACGCCGAGAAAGGCGAAAGCGTCTACTCGCGGGCCGCACATGATTTTCGCGCCTGGCGGGAGCAGGGCGTTTTGGTACAGGAGAAAGATCCCTGTATCTTCGCCTATTCGCAGCGTTTCCGGGTTCCGGGCTCTGCCGAAATCAAAGAGCGGCGCGGGTTCATCGCCTTGGGCAAACTCTACGAATATTCCGAGCAGGTGGTCTTCCGCCACGAATATACTCTCTCCAAGCCCAAAAGCGACCGCCTTAACCTGCTCAAGGCCACGCGCGCGCACTTCGGTCAGATTTTCATGCTCTACTCGGATCCTGCCGGCAGCATGGAAAAGATCCTTTACGACGGCAGTGGTCCCGCCGACGCCGAAGTCACTGACGAGTATGGCGTTCTCCACCGCCTGTGGCGGGTCGCCGACCCTGCGGTCATCCGTCTGCTCACCTCGGCGATGGCCGACAAGAAGCTCATTATCGCCGACGGCCACCACCGCTATGAGACCGCGCTTAACTACTCGAAGGAGTATGCGCAAGGCTCTTCCGCCCGCGTCGAGCACAGCGCCACCCAGGTACCCCAGCCTGCGTTTCCCGAAGCGGCGGTCATGATGACTTTCGTCAACATGGACTCCGACGGCCTCCTGATCCTGCCCACGCACCGGGTGGTCCACAGTCTCGCAGGCTTCGATCCAGCCGCCTTTGCCCGCGCCGCAGAGCAGTTTTTCACCGTGGAGGCGTTGCCGGAAGCAGATTCTTCAAGCTATATGAGCACTCTCGTCGGGCAAAACGGCCCTGCCTTTGTCGCTGTGACTCGTTCGGGGGCATCGCTGCTGCGCTCCAAACCTGAGGCCGCGGCTGCTGCACTGGCTGGCCTGCCTGAACATCAGCGCCAGCTCGACCTGGTTCACCTCCACACCCTGGTGCTCGATAGGCTCCTGGGTTTGGACGCCGAGAAGGTCCGCGAGCAGACCAACATCCGCTATGTGCGGGACGCCGCCGAGGCCGTGGATCAGGTTCGCCGCGGCGAGGCCGACATCGTCTTCCTCACCAACCCCGTCACCATGGAGCAATTACGGGAAGTGGCCTTTGCCGGCTCCGTCATGCCCCAGAAATCCACCGATTTTTATCCCAAGCTGCTCAGTGGCCTCACCATTTATGCATTGGAGTAAGTCTGTGAACGGGAAGCGCCGTCTGTTTTGGGTGCTCGTGGCTGTCTGTGCTGCCGCCTCCGTTCCACCGGCCGTCCCGGCGCAGGCCCCCCCCACTCCCCGGTTTGTCGTGGTGCTCGACGCCGCTCACGGCGGCGACGATCCTGGCGCACGGCTCACCAGCGGCCAAATGGAAAAGACCGTGACCCTGGCCCTCAGCGTCAGGCTGCGTTCCCTCCTCGCCGCGCGCGGCATGCAGGTCGTCACCACCCGCGAGTCTGACTCCACGGTGGACCCCAACCGCCGTGCGGAAATCGCCAACCACGCCAACGCCCAGATATGCCTGAGCCTGCACGCCACCGAAAGCGGTTCGGGCGCACATCTTTACGCTTCTTCGATAGCCCCGGCGCAGCCCACGCGCTTCACCGCCTGGAAGACCGCGCAATCGGCCTGGGTGACAAGCAGCCTCCGCCTGTCCGGAGTGCTCAACTCGTCCCTGGCCCACGCTGGAATCTCCGTAATCCTGGGCCGCACCGCACTTCCCGCAATCGAAAGCATGACTTGTCCAGCGGTGGCCGTGGAGATAGCCCCGGAGCGCGATTCTGATAACGCCATCAGCGCACAACCCGACGACGTGGCCTACCAGGCGCGGGTTGCCTCGGCGCTCGCTGCTGCCGTGGTCCAATGGCGCACGGAGGCTCGCCAGCCGTGATTCCCCGTTACCAGAAGGTGCTCTTCGTCATCCTCCTTGTGGCTTCCCTGGCCATGGCCGGTGAACTCTGGCATCTGCGCCAGCGAGCCCATCAGCGGCTATTGGCCGGCGAAGACTCCGCCCCCACCCAGGCCCCTGAAGTAGCTCCCGCCGAACAGGCAACCCTGTTGGTCGCCAACGACGCCGATGCGTCTCTGCTCGCACAGGCTCGTTCCCTGCCCCTTCCCGCCGACCCTGGCGCTCGGGCCCGCGCTATCCTGGGCAGTCTACTGGATCTTTATGCCGTCAGCGGCTCCTCGCATCCCGTGCCCGGCGGTGCTTCCGGCATCGCACAGGTCTTCCTCCTGGCGGTCCCGGGATCGAAAGACTCCCCGGATCCCGGCGCCCAACTGGCCGTCGTTAACCTGACCGGCAATTTTGTCGCCGGCCACCCTTCGGGCATTGAAACCGAGACCCTCACCGTGCTCTCTATATGCGGCACGTTGCACGCCAACCTGCCCCGCGTCACCCAGGTCCGTTTCCTCGTGGACGGTGTCCAGCGCGCCACCCTCGCCGGCCACGCCGACCTTACCCGCACCTACCTCGCCGCCGAGGCCGTTCCATCCGAGGGATCCAATCCGTGAGTAGTTCTCCCAGCGCCCCCCACACCATCGGTGTCTTCGATTCCGGCTTTGGCGGGCTCACCGTGCTGCGCGCCCTTATGGCCCGGCTGCCCCGTGCCCGCTTTGCCTTCCTGGGCGATACTGCCCGCCTGCCCTACGGTTCCAAGTCGCGCCGCACCATCGCGCGCTATGCCGCCGAAAGTGCCCGGTTCCTGGTCCGTGAACAGGGCGCCGAGTTCCTCGTCATCGCCTGCAATACCGCCAGCGCGCTGGCTCTCGACGCCATCCAGGACGCCGTGCCAGTTCCAGTGCTGGGCGTGATCGAGCCCGGCGCTGCAGCCGCCCGCGCCGCCTCCAAAACCGGCGACGTGCTGGTCATCGCCACCGACGCCACCGTCCGCAGCCACGCGTATGTCGCCGCCTGCCAAGCCCTCGGCCTCCGCGCCATCGAGAAGGCCTGCCCGCTGCTCGTCCCGCTGGTCGAAGAGGGCTGGACCGACCACCCCGTCACTGCCCAGGTCATCGACATTTATCTAAATGAACTCCGCGCCGAGGCCGCCGCGCGCGGCTTCAACCCCGACGCACTGGTCCTCGGCTGCACGCATTACCCGCTGTTGCGCACCCTCTTTGAACAAGCCGTGCGCCCCGGCGCAATGGTAATCGATTCAGCCGAGTCCGCGGCCCAGGCAGCCGTCCAGCTCTTCAACGGAGGGGCAACAGCGCTGGCCGCGGGCCCGGCTGCAGAGACTGAAGTGCGCTGCTTCGCCACCGACTCGGTGGACAAGTTCGAACGCCTCGGTTCCACCTTTCTTGGCCGCCCCGTGGGCGACGTCGAACTCGTCGACCTGGGCGGCTGAGAATCGACGGCTGGTATTCTAAGAGACGGCTGGTCCGGCATCTCCCCACACCGAGCACGGGCCATGGAGGAAGAAAGCACGCATGATGAATTTGGCGGGTAAGACGGCCGTGGTCTTCGGGCTGGCCAACAAGCGTTCCATCGCCTGGGGCATCGCCCAAAAACT
>PLSM01000189.1 GCA_003165075.1 Acidobacteriaceae bacterium
GCTCTGCAACGCTTGCCATTCCCATTCTTCTGCATTGGGGATGTGAGGTGTATGTTGTGACGCGCGGAGAAGCGCATCGAGCAGCGGCCAACCGGCTTGGTGCGACTTGGGTTGGAAAAGAGGACGCCAAGCCACCCGTGGAGTTGGATCGTGCGGTGACCTTCGCACCGGCTGGCAAGGTGGTTGTTGATGCGCTTTCCAGTCTTCGCAAAGGCGGCGTGGTTGCCATCAACGCAATCCATCTTGACCGGATGCCGGCCTTGGATTACGATCGGCTGCTTTGGGGCGAACGGCAGATTCGCAGTGTTGCCAATATGACTCGTGCGGACGCGCGTGACTTCCTGACTCTGGCGCGCGATCTCAAGATTCAGCCGCAAGTCACTGTCTTCGCTCTTCATGAAGCCAACGACGCTCTTATGGCGGTCAAAGAGGAGACCGGGGAGGGATCGGCAGTGATTGTTCCGTAGTTTAGTGTCCAAAGGCCCTGCTCTGAGGGTTTTATGAATGCTCCAAAAGAGGGAATCTGCATGGCATACGAAAGCGTAAATCCGTACGACGGCAAAACCGTCAGGACGTTTTCAGAGTTGACGAACGCGCAACTCGAAAAAAAGATTGCCACCGCTGCTGCCTGTTACGAGACTTGGAAGAAGACCCCCTATGCCAAGCGCGCGGTGATTGTCGCCAGGGCCGGGGAGTTGATGCGGGCGAATGTGGATAAGTTTGCCAGGCTCGCGACCATCGAAATGGGAAAGCTGATCAACGAATCGCGTGGAGAAGTAAGCTTCAGCGCAAACATTCTTGCCTATTACGCGAAAAATGCCGAGCGCTTTCTTGCACCCGTGAAGTTGAATCCAACGCACGGCGAAGCTTATGTGGAGTCCAGCCCCATCGGGGTGATCTTTTGCGTTGAGCCGTGGAACTTTCCCTACTATCAATTGGCTCGCGTGGCAGGTCCTCAGCTAATGGCGGGCAATATCCTGATGGTGAAGCACGCCAGCTGTGTGCCGCAGTGCGCCATCGAGTTTGAAAAACTTTGGATCGAAGCAGGCGCGCCCAAGGGACTCTATACCAATCTTCTTATCTCGCACGAGCAATCCGATCAGGTCATCGACGATCCGCGCATCAAAGGTGTTGCGCTGACTGGAAGTCTGGCCGCGGGGCAAAGCGTCTCGGCAAGAGCAGGAAAGAACCTCAAGGTCTCCTCTATGGAATTGGGAGGAAGCGATGCGTTCATCGTGCTGGAAGACGCCGACCTTGAAAAGACGATTCCGTGGGCGGTATGGGGCCGTATGTATAACAACGGTCAGACGTGCTGCGCTGCCAAGCGCTTCGTTGTCGTCGATGAGATTGCCGATCAATTCCTTGCAAAGTTCAAGGCTGCGTTAGAGGCTCTGAAGCCAGGCGACCCGATGGACGAGAAGACGACGCATGGCCCACTTTCAACTGAGGCCGCGCTGCTGCAACTCGTCAAACAGGTGGAGCTAGCAGTTACTAACGGTGCCAGAATTGTGCTCGGCGGCAAGCGCCTAAACCGCACCGGTTCCTTTATGGAGAGGACCATCCTGACCGATGTCACCCCCGAAAACCCCGCTTTTCGCGACGAATTCTTTGGCCCTGTGGCCATGTTCTTCCGCGTAAAGGACGAGGCCGCCGCGATTGCACTGGCGAACGACTCCGATTTCGGTTTAGGCGGTTCGGTTTTCACGAAAGACGTCGAACGCGGCAAACGCGTTGCTACCCAAGTGGAGACCGGCATGATGTTCATCAACAATATAGACTGGTCGGACGCAGAACTTCCATTCGGCGGCATCAAGGACTCCGGTTATGGACGCGAACTCGGCAATATGGGCATCCAGACGTTTGTGAACAAGAAGTTGGTGCGCACGCACGATATGCCTGCGCCGCTGGTTTAGAAGTGCAAAAGAACCCGGTGGTTGGATTTCTCCGGCCAGTTGATCAAGGCGACAAACCAGCCATTGTCGTCCGTAAGATTGCCTTCCATCTTGGAGCACTTCCTCTAAATTGCGAGGAAGCAAGTTGATCGTGATTACTATCCGCACCGAGGAGAAATAACGATGAAGATTCTGGTTGTCTATCACTCAATCTATGGACACGTTCAGACACTTGCAAAGGCTGTCAGCGAAGGTGTTCAGGAAGTTCCCGGAGCCGAGTTGGTGCTGCGCCGCGTTCATGAGTTTCCGGAATTTGTGCAACACGTGGAGCAGGAGAAGGGCTTCTCCTATCAGGTTTACCAGGGGCAGCAGTCGATCCCTGAGTGTACAGTGAACGATCTGCGCGAGGCCGATGGGGTTCTGTTCGGCAGCCCCACGCGCTATGGCAATATGACCGCCCAGATGAAGGCCCTGATCGACAGCACTGTGGAACTGTGGCTAAAGGGCGAGATGGAAGGCAAACCGGCGGGCGTCTTCACCTCCACAGCTTCGACCCACGGTGGCCAGGAGACGACGCTGCTCACGATGATGGTTCCCTTGCTGCATCTGGGCATGGTGATTGTCGGTGTACCGTATTCCACCCCCGGCATGATCCACACGGAAGCTCGTGGCGGCACGCCCTATGGGGCTTCGACCATTGCCGGTGCAAAAGGTGAGCTTCAACCGACGCCCGGGGACCTGGCGATCGCCAAAGTACAAGGTAAACGCGTGGCGGAAGCCGCTCTGGCCCTGCGCTCAAAGAGGTGATTCCCTCGATGTAGCGCTTCCCTCATCGCGCCGTGGAGCCTCGGCGCCACGGCTTCATTCTATGTATTTCAAGAGAGGGGTTCTGGCCAGGGAGTAAGTATTCCCGGC
>PLSM01000066.1 GCA_003165075.1 Acidobacteriaceae bacterium
GGAGTCGTTGAGTGAACATAGCGAGCCGCTGCCGTATCTAAGCACACCATAGGCACTCAGCTACTGACGGTTCGCTGCGATAAGCGCGAACTGGAATACGCGCCATGAAAAAGGTATCCGTTGGGCGACATTCACCGGCGGGCAAGCCTTGAGATTCCAGTCGCAATGCCGACATATGAGGACTTAATAAGGGTCAGGCTCGACAGCGTCGAAGTCCCCACTACTCCCCCGCAGGAATATCATCGGCGACCTCTGCTTTCAACGCTCCGCTTGCGATCTGTTCCTGCATATACGCCGCGGCCTTGAGCCGGATGTAGATATCGAAGACGACCTTAGCTCTTGCAACATCCTCAAGAGTGATCGGTCGCGTAAATTTCTGCGTTCTGATCTGAGTAGCCGCGCTCGAGAGTTCTTTCAGCATCCCCATGAACTCGGGAGAATCGGTGAAGCGCTTGAACACTGTCGCAACAGCATCATCCAACGTTGCTGGGTTGCCATCCCAATCCTTGTGATGAGCCAGTGCCATTTCGAGGCACTCCGTGAAGCCAACAACCAAATTACCTTCAAACTGGAAGAAGATGTCGTTCTTCGCCATCATGGCGAGCATTCCGAAGTAGCGGTGATAGAACGCCTGCTCCGGATCGGACGCCTTGGCTACAAACCCGAAAACCATCGGCATCTGGCGCAGCAAGTCATCTTCCTTTAGCGCCATATGGCCCCACGAAATCTTCAGTTCTGGAACGCGCTCGATGATGACGCCGTGATCCGTTTCAAGATCGGTGATCGACTCGTAGAAGCGCGATGTGTACGTGGGCACGTACCACCAGAAGAACCCTCCGGTCGCGATGTTCAACGCGCACAGGAAGATCACGGAGCTTTGCATGCCCATGCCCCACAAATCCCCCGCCAGAATGTTTTTGCCGATGATGAACTCGACGATCAGTTCATTCCTGTCTGTCGTGTGGATCAGCTTGATCTTGTCGATGCCCTTATTCCAGCCCGTTAGCTGATTTGGGCGGATTGAATGCGACCACGACTTCAGCCGTAGGCGCATTTTCCATTTGTCGTCGTACTTCTCCTCACCCTCCGGCCGCTGACGCTGCATTTCCATCTGCGCCACTTCCATCGCCTTTTTGGTGGATTCCTCGAAAAGGCCACGCAGCCAGCGAATCCAGCCGGTGCGATTCTCCCGCATCTCGTTCTGCTTTTCCAAGCTTTGTTTCGAGAAGATGTAGGGCTTCATCTCGGGGTTCTGCGACGCGAGGAAGAACCACTGCATATCGGATTTTTCTTGCTCATCGAGGTCGCGATACTTCTTCAGCTTTTCCAGCTCAAGACGGGCTTCCGTTAGGCCGATGAGGCGAGCGGCGCGGCCTTCTGTGATCTCGGCTTGCGCATCAGGGCGCTCGGGATCGAAATAGAGCGATCTCTTGCGACATTCATGGATATCCTTAGCGAATTCCATATGGGCCGGGATCGTGCGCCAGTCGGTATCTTCTCCAAAGCTGGGGAGCCAAAGTGCCCAAAACAGCTTGCGCTCGTGATCCTCCATCCACTTGCTGCGTAGGGATTCGCGGTCCTCACCCGTTTCGGGTGCAACCGCCTCCGTGAAAATCAACCCCGCTTTGCCAATCTCCTCCATGGCGAGCGCCGCGAGATGATAGGCGACATGGTACTGCCCTGGCCTCATCACGGCCTTAGCAGAGTTAAGAAGCCTTTCTGCATTCAGCAGGCAGGCAGTCAACATCGGTTCAATTTCTTCAATAGTTGCCATGTAGAGCATTCTAGAGCGGCAGCTGCGGAGTATCTTTCCTCTACTTACCGCCCATCTACTCCGAATTGGTCTCCATAAACGCCGAAGGCAACTTCGTTATCCCAGCGTGATGTGGATCACGTTTGCGGGTTTCAGGATCTATCCGGTCATGGAGCGAGAGAAATATAGCGCACTGGCCAGAGATCACCCTCTGCTCGATCCCTTTTCCCCATTACACCACCAATGGACAGCCTGGATGTTATCCGGATGATCGTCTCTCCACGCTCCGCCCATACCGCGGGGATGGATATGGTCGGGTACGATGTCGCCATAGTTGGAGAATGGTTCGTTACAAAGGGCGCACTTGCCACGCTGGGCGGCAATCTTCCGGTCGAGGAGTTTCCGCATTTCCCCGTTGGAGCGGAGTTCCCGGTATCCCCTGGGGTGATGAGGGTCTTCGATGCGCCGAACGCCCATCCGACGCTGGCGCTTTTCTTTTGGGATTGCCTCTCTGCCGCAGCAGGAGAGAGAGCGGTGCAGTGGGCAGAGTTGATTGCGGCGGAGTCTCATGGTTTCCTCCTGGAGTACGGTGGGATTTGATACGTTGGTTTTGGGATGATTGATCTGCAACCTCAGATGTCAGGGAAAACGGAGGCCAACTATGCACGGGACTCGCAATCACCGTGATCGGGAGCCAATGATCCGGCACCATCGTGGGGGCGCATCTTTATGGATCTAGCGAGTTCTCATTTCGAAGGTTTGGACAATAGGACTGCAAATGTCGGATGATGCTTAGGTAACTCATTGAACATCCAGCCGATCCGCGTCCAGATGAGCAGAGTTTCGGT
>PLSM01000120.1 GCA_003165075.1 Acidobacteriaceae bacterium
GAGGAGAGATCCGCGCATCAGGCTCGATCCTTGTGGGAGGGAATGCTGCGGGCACAGTGGGTTCAACGGCGCACGCAAATGGGCTTCAGCCTGTCGATCAGCGCGATCCTGGTGGCAGCCATTCTGGTTGTGCTCGCTCTTGGCAGCGCGAAGGTAGTTGCCGGCACCCTGACTATCGGTGGCTTGGTGGCGTTCTACGCTTATAGCACACGGGTGTTTGATCCGATCAGCTCGGCGATGGACCTCTATGCACGTCTCCAGACGGTTGGAGCAAGTATTCGCCGGGTACGCGAACTGCTTGTGCTTGAGCCCAGCGTACGGGACACCGGAACAATACGCTTCAACTCACCCCAACTGCATCGCGGCTTCAAGATCAAGGATGTGTCCTTCGCGTATGGAGGAAAGCCCGCACTGCGGAACATCATGCTTCGGATTGATCCGGGGGAACGGCTTGCAATCATCGGTGCGAGCGGATCGGGCAAGAGCACCTTAGCTCGCCTTCTTGTGCGCGCCGCCGAACCTGAAGCCGGTTGCATCTTCCTCGAGGAGCAGCCTCTCGCGTGCTACACGTTGGCCTCTCTGCGCGAAACGGTTAGATTTGTCCCGCAGCACCCAGTGCTCTTTCAAGGGACGATCCGGGAGAACCTGCTGTATGGCAATCCTCTGGCGACGACCGCAGACATGCTCCGGACCATCGAGGCAGTCCAGCTTGCGCCTGTGCTCAAGGCACTCCCTCACGGCCTGGACACTCCGCTCGGACCGGGAGCAGCCGGCCTTTCGGGTGGAGAACGCCAAAGGCTGGCCATAGCCCGTTCGCTGTTAAGGGAGTCGGCTGCACTCATTCTGGATGAAGCGACTTCGGCCTTGGATGCTCCAACAGAATGTGCTGTGTTTGCATCACTTGCAGAATTACGTCCACATCGGACGCTCATTGTGATCTCACACCACATCAGTTCACTTACATGGGTAGACCGCTTCGCTCTGCTTGATCAGGGGAGAATTGCCGCAATAGGAGATCACTCTATGCTGTATGCGCAGTCGGCTCTGTATCGCACATTGTTCGACGCTTCAGCGCACGACGGAACGTAAGCAGAATTTCTTCGGTCTTGTGTGGCTCCGCTGGGCTTTCTGAGTCATGGCATTGGTGTCCGGCATTCCCTGATCCGAGAATACCGGTTCCGTTGAGGGCACATGCTCCAGGTACGACTGGATCGACCAGTCCAACACGAGCCGGATATAAGCCTCACTGTCATGCCAGGGAAGCACAGCTCCTCCAGCCTGCACCTGTTCATGGATAATCTGTCTGTCCTACTCGGGCGCATGGCGAAAGCGAGCTTCGCCAACTCGCGGAGCTCAGTTATCTTTTCCGAGCCGCGCCTCTCCTCGCCGGGAAGCCGCCTTCCAGGGTTGGAATCGTGACACCGTGCGCTTATCGCGTTAGTGGGCCGTCTGTCGAGTGACAAAATGTTCGTCCTCAAGTGCAGCTAACTCATTAATTTTCTGCTCCTTGAGATTTGAACTGAAAAATCATCCTGCCCCAGCTGCTGGGTTTTCTATCAGTGCTGGTTGAGAATAGAAAGTTTTCATCCTCAACCAACCGGAGCGGCAAACTGGTTGCGAACGGAGTCTCCGAGAGGTAAGGGTTGATACCGTAAACCTGGAATTCAGCGGATGCTGATCGGCGAAGCCTTGGTGACTTCACGGCACCTTTCTACCGTGAGGCGGTGAGCGACTATTCGCTTTCGTTGTCGTCTCCCTATTTTTTCTCTCCGCGTGCTGATTTTGGGCGAACCAATGGCAGGAAGATGTCGTCGACGAACTCCGCAATGACGGCATTGGGAACGGGTTTTAAGGTCATCAGGACCTCGTGCCGCAACAAATCAACAAGCAACGACGCAATCCGAGGCGTCAGCTTGCTTCGATCAATCTCACCACGATCTGCTCCTCGTGCAAGCACAACATCGAACTGGCTGTGATCGCCCTGAAGCAAACTCTTCCTCAGATCGGCCATGCTGGTGTTCGTCTCCGAGAAATATTCACTCATTTGCAAAGAGAAGAAGACTGCGATCAGCGCGCGATCTTTTGAGAGTTGTTGCAGCAAAGCAATCAGATCGCCACGCATATTTCCTGTGTTTGTGATATTCACAGGATGTTTAAGCATGATGTGCCGTATCGCTGCGATTGCGAGATCGGCGCGATTCTGCCAGCGGCGATAGAGCACCGGCCGGCTTGTGTGCGCGCGCGCCGCCACAGCCTCCATCGTAAAGCTTGCGTAACCGCCGCCGAGCAACTCGCTCCAGGCCGCATCCAGCACTGCATCTTCAAGCGCCTTGCCGCGCCGCCGTTCGACTGTATGGTTTTTCATCTCACTTCGCCTAGATACATAATTGTACCCTATTGACACCTGCTGGCGCACGTGGTTAGATACATTCATGTACCTAACGAGATCGATACTCGCAATGGCACCGAATGAATTCTTGGGGCAACGCCTGGATCGGGAAGCTGCAAAACCTGCCACTGACGGCCGACCGGAGCAGAACAAACTTGCCACCAGGCACACACCTGCATGGGCGTTAGGACTTCTTCTCTTCGTGGGAATGCCCATGCTTGCACAAGGGCAGGAAGGGGGAAACGCAATGCCTGCTTCAACGGCGACCCAGCTTCCACTGTCAAGCCGTTCTCCGATGGGTGTTACAGCCCAACAAGCAGCACAACCGGTGGGTGCGTCAAGCGTCAATGTCATCACACCGTCTCTTCAGATTCAGGCACCCTATTCGGGGAGTGTAAGAGATCCCACGGCCGCGGATGAAATTCGTCTCTCATTGACGGAAGCTATCCGCCGAGGGCTGCAGTTCAACCTTGGAGAGGTGAATG
>PLSM01000125.1 GCA_003165075.1 Acidobacteriaceae bacterium
ATTTCCAATTAAAGGAAAGAGCGACCTGGGGGAGTTCCTGTATGATCGTCGGGCTCGGGTGCGCCCGGGATAACTTCCCCCCAACACAATCCAAACTGGAGGACGATCGAAATGAAATTCATGACGACGTGGAGTTTCGACTCCGCAGCACTACCGGAAGCTGCCGAGCGGTTCCTGGCCGGCGTGGGTGCGCCTGAGGAAGGCACTACGCTGCTGGGCCGCTGGCACAACGTGGACCTGAGCGGCGGTTTCGCGCTGTTCGAATCGGACAACCCCGCGGCCCTCTACAAGGGCGCCGCAAAATGGGCGGACCTGCTGTCGTTCAACACCGTCGCAGTGATTGAGGACGAAGCGGCCGGAGTGGCGCTCGCCAGTGTCTTCAAGAAATAATTGCCGATCGGCTGCTATCCCAGGTCCCAAAAACGGGATCTGGGGCACCCGGCGTATCATGGTGCCACTTTTGAGATCCAGCATGGAATTTCAATTCGCAGAAAGAGAGGTACAACTCAAATGAAGAAGATTCATCGCTACTTTGCGGTCGTCTTGTTCTCGGCAGGGATACTCTGGGCAGGAAAATCGCTCGCCCAGAGCCCGTTTGACGGAGCCTGGCGAACAGATTCTTCCAAATACAAACCTGAAACCAAGCCGATGGTGGTTTACATCGCGCAGGGCTGGTACCACTGCGAAAGCTGCGTGCCATCGTACGCAGTCAAGGCGGACGGTACCGACCAGCCAGTCAGCGATCAGGCCGTTGACACGCTCAGCGTCAAGGAAGTTGACGCCAAGTCCGTCGCCATCGCCGGGAAGAAGGATGGAAAAGCTGTGTACGAAATGACCGTCACTGTGTCTGCAGACGGCAAGACCCTGAACGTAAAGGGCCTCAGCCATCCGCCCAACAGTGGAGAGGCTATCAACTTTACCAGCACTTCCAAGCGGGTTGGCAAACTGCCCTCTGGTGTTCACGCAACCTCGGGCCAATGGCAGGAGGTCAAGTCCGGAGCCAGCGAAAACGGCCTGATGACCACCTACAAAACCAAGGGGGATGAACTGACCCTGACGAGACCAACCGGCGAAACCTACACAGCGAACTTCGACGGGAAGGAGTACCCGGTCAAGGGTTCCTATGCCTATGACACAGTCTCCCTCAAGCGCCTCGGGGACCGCTCCTTTGAAGAAACCGACAAACTGAAAGGCAACGTCATTGAAATCGACACCTGGACTGTTTCAAGCGATGGCAAGACCCTGACTGTGGTTGCAGTTGAGAAGCCAAGCGATCGCAAGTCGACCGATGTCATGACCAAGGCGCCGGAAAAGAAGTAATTGAGCGCCGATGCTATCTCATGCGTCGATCCCGCCCCGTTCCACGTGACGGGATCCAAATCAAGCCAACGTGCCCGATTGTTTCAAGGACTGTGAAGACTGTTGAACCCGTTGCACCGCCCCTCCCCCCTGTCCTCCTCGAGATCAGTAGGGCGTGGCCCGGGTCCTCTTTGAATGAAATGAACTGAAACAGGGATACCCCAGGTCCGCCCTGAGTTTGTCGAAAGGTCAGGATTTTCGGACCTGGGACACCTAGCGAGAATAACAAGTAAATTATTTATCAATACTTTCCGTAGCGTTGTCTCATCCATTACTTGAGCAAAGCCTTGTCTGCAACGAGGGCTTAGCCGCCTGCGATTGCACCGATAATCAGGAGCGGCTCTTTTCCGGCGGCAACCGGGTCGGGCAGAGGTGCGTCGGGCGAATCGTGCGACAGGTCCTCTTCGCAGGCGAAGAAGCGCAGGAATGGGCGGCGTTTTTGGGTGTCGTGGTCGCGGATGGTGCCGCACAGCATGGGGTAGCGGGCCTCCAGCGCATCCAGCACGGTGCACAGCGTGACCGGCGCGGCAACCTGGAGCGTGACTTCGCCATCGACCCGCGCCAAGTTGCGCAAGTGGTAGGGGAGGAGTACGCGGATTGTGGCGACTGGATTGGACATATAACCTTAGTGTTTATAGCCTAGTATGCCTGATTGTTAAAGATCTAGATGAATGTCTTTGACCTTCCGCCCTTTCCGTAAAGAATCACCCCGCGGACGAAAACCCTCCTGTGGAAAACTCCGGAGGAAACGTGGAAAAATGGGGACCCTGAGTTGAGGTTTGTGGAATCCCACCCTTGCGACGAGAAGCAAGAACGTCGCAGGAGTGGGGGCACCCGAAGGTCTCTTGAAGGCTAGGAAATGCGCTAAGGCCAGGACGCTGCAATCACGGCAGGGTCTGCACCTCGACTGAGAGGACCGTGGGCAGGTCGTGGACAATGGCGGACCACGAGTCGCCGCCGTCGGGCGAGACATAGACCTGGCCGCCGGTGGTGCCGAAGTAGACGCCGCATGTGTCGAGCTTGTCGACCGACATGGCGTCGCGCAGCACGTTTACATAGCAGTCGCTCTGCGGCAGGCCCCTGGTGAGCGGCTCCCACTCGTTGCCGCCGGTGCGGCTGCGAAAGACCTGCAGCTTGCCCTCGAGGGGAAAGTGCTCGGAGTCGCTCTTGATGGGCACGACAAACACCGTCTCCGGCTCGTGGGCGTGGACGTCAATCGCAAAGCCGAAGTCGGTGGGCAGGTTGCCGCTGACCTCGCGCCAGTTGTCGCCGGCGTCGTCGCTGCGCATTACATCCCAGTGCTTCTGCATGAAAAGGACGCCGGGACGGTCGGGGTGCATGGCGACGTGGTGCACGCAATGGCCTACTTCAGCGGTGGGGTCGGGAATCATGTTCGACACCAGGCCTTTATTGATGGGCTTCCAGTTCTTGCCGCCGTCATCGGAGCGGAATGCGCCCGCCGCGGAGATGGCGATGTACATCCGCTGAGGGTTGCTGGGATCGAGGATGATGGTGTGGAGGCACATGCCGCCCGCGCCCGGCTGCCACTGGGGCCCCGTGCCGTGCTCGCGCAGACCGCGCATTTCTTCCCAATTCGCACCACCGTCGGTGGAACGGAAGATGGCCGCATCCTCCACGCCCGCGTAAACCGTTTGCGCATCAGTGAGCGACGGCTCAAGGTGCCATACACGCTTGAACTCCCAGGGGTGCGGCGTGCCGTCGTACCACATGTGCGTGCCGGGCACTCCGGCGTAGGTGAACTTGTTGCCGCCGGGCGCCCAGGTCTTTCCGCCGTCGCTGGAGCACTGGAGCACCTGCCCAAACCAGCCGCTCGACTGCGACGCATAGAGCCGGTCGGGGTCCACCGGCGAACCTTTCACGTGGTAAATTTCCCAGCCCGGAAAATGGGGACCGCTTACCTCCCACTTCTTCCGTTTGCCGTCCGAGGTAAGAATGAACGCACCCTTGCGCGTCCCGACCAAAACACGCACCTTACTCATTGGCTGCCGCCTCCTCTG
This sequence comes from Acidobacteriaceae bacterium, assembly GCA_003165075.1. Classification (GTDB taxonomy): domain Bacteria; phylum Acidobacteriota; class Terriglobia; order Terriglobales; family Acidobacteriaceae; genus Telmatobacter. The sequence goes on from PLSM01000125.1 coordinate 3,378, forward strand.
TTGAAGCTTCCGCCGGGGGAATTGGCGGAGGTAGTTCTCGGCATTCTTCCCTAATCGGATTGCAAAACGCAAGCGATTTTTTTTGAGGACCGGCGCGCGAAGGGCCGCTGCCTCGCCGAGCCATGACGCCGCAAGCAGCTTCTGCTTGAGAGCGCTGCTTTAAACTCAAAGCTGGACCCGATGATGATCAGACTCTTTGGCGGAAAAGATGACGGGCAGGACCCTGCGGAGGCGGAGAACGCTTCCGGCGCGGAGACTGGAGCGGAATTGGGGGCCAAGCCTGGCTTTTTCAGCCGCTTGAAGCAAGCCGTTACACGCACCCGCGAATCCTTTTCGTCCCGCATTGGCGACATTGTCGCCCTGACCCGGACGGTGGACGAAGCCGCCCTGGAAGACCTTGAAACGGCGCTGCTTACCAGCGATATAGGCGTCCAAACCACGACCGAAATCCTGGATGCGCTGCGGGAACGGGCGCTGCGCCAGGCCATCGAAGGCGGCGAGGAACTCCGCACACTGCTGAAGGCCCAGATTCAGGCCATCCTGGAAGCTCCACAGCACCCAGCCCAGGCTCCGGCTGCGCCGCCCAGAGTCACATTTCTGGTGGGAGTGAATGGGACAGGCAAGACCACCTCGGCGGGCAAACTGGCCGCGTGGTACCGCGCACGGAAGCGCACCGTTTTGCTGTGCGCCGCCGACACGTTTCGCGCCGCTGCAATCGAGCAGTTGGAAGTGTGGGCCTCGCGCAGCGGGGTGGAGATGATCAAGACCAGGCACGGCGGCGACCCGGCGGCAGTGCTGTTCGACGCCATTACCGCGGCCAAGGCGCGCGCAACAGACGAACTGATTGTGGATACAGCAGGCCGCCTGCACACCAAGAGCGGCCTGATGGATGAGCTGGACAAGATGCGCCGTACCGCCGCCCGCCTCATCCCCGGCGCGCCGCACGAAGTGCTGCTGGTGATGGATGCGACCACAGGCCAGAATGGTTTGCAGCAGGCGCGGCAGTTTACCGAGGCCGCCGGAGTGACGGGGATTGTGCTGACCAAGCTCGACGGCACCGCCAAGGGCGGCATCGCGGTGGCGATTGCCCGGGAACTGAACCTGCCGGTGTGCTTTGTGGGAGTGGGCGAACAGATGACGGATTTGCTGGAGTTTTCGCCTGCTGATTTTGTGGACGCGTTGCTGGACTGACGGCTTGCAGTAAGGGCGCTATGCTCTGCGGCATGGAGGCGGGCGGGTTACACTTCTTGCGGCCGCGAAGCTCCTGGGACCTCTACATATGAACGCAATGGATCAAGACCGGTACTGGATGCAACGGGCGCTGGAACTGGCGCGGCGCGGCATTGCGGTGTGCTCGCCCAACCCGGTGGTGGGTTGCGTGATTCTGGATCGCGCCGGGCAGGTGGTGGGCGAAGGCTGGCACGAGTACGAACTGCTGGAGCACGCCGAGGTTGTGGCGCTGAAGGTGGCAGCGCAGCACGCAGGAGAACGCCTGCGCGGCGGCACAGCGTATGTGACCCTGGAACCCTGCAACCACACGGGCCGCACCGGGCCCTGCACGGAAGCGCTGATTGCCGCCGGACTGGGCCGCGTGGTGGCTGCCACGGCGGACCCCAATCCCGCTGTGGCCGGACACGGGGCAGACCGGCTGCGTGAGGCGGGGATTGAAGTTGCGCTGGGCGTTTGCCAGACTGAAGCACGGCGGCTCAACGAGGGATTTGCGCGCTGGAGCCAGCATCGGCGTCCGCTGGTGCTGATGAAGGTGGCGATGACCCTGGATGGCCGCATCGGACCGCCTCCCGGCCGGCATACCGCGCGCGAGCCCTACTGGATTACCTGCGAGGCCGCACGGGCGGCGGTGCAGCCGCTGCGCTGGCAGGCCGATGCAGCGTTGACCGGCATCGACACGGTCCTGGCGGACGATCCCATGCTGACGGACCGCAGCGGCCTGCGCCGCAGGCGGCCTCTGCAGCGCATTGTGCTGGACTCAGCCCTGCGCATGCCGCTGGATTCGAAGATGGTCCACACCGCCAACCATGACCTGGTGATCTTTACCGTGTCGAAGGACGAGGCACGCATTGCCGAATTGCGGACCCGCGGTGTGCGCATGGAAGTGCTGCCCGCCGAAGCAGGGCGCGTGCCTCTGGATAAAGTTCTGGATCAGTTGGGAGAGGAAGGCATTTTGACCCTGTTGACTGAAACAGGGACGAGGTTGAACACGGCGCTGCTGGCGGGCGATATGGTGGACCGCGTTCACCTGTTCGTTTCACCGCAGATCATGGGCTCGGATGCCGTGCCCGCATTCCGCGGCATGGCGAATGCCATCCGCATGGCCGAGGTGGAAGTGGAGCGCTACGAGAACGACCTGGGGTTGTGTTCGCTGCTAAGGGATCCGTGGGAGAGACAAGGAACAGTGAACAGTGATCAGAGAACAGTGATCAGAGAACAGTGATCAGTGATCAGTGAACAGAGATTAGGGAACAGGGATTGGTGAGATGCGAGGTGTGGATCCTGTCTTGTCTCGGGTTTATGAAGACTCACGACAGAACAGTGGAGGCTGAAGGCTTGCCTCTATAATCTATAGGGAAGTGGACTTGCGTGCCTGCCGGTTCCTCTCCCATAAATCCATTCCAGCTTCATTTTGAAGCGAAAACCAGGAGCGAGCGGAAGCATGCCTGAAAAAAGCAAGCCCATCAACGTGGAAGCCCTGAAGGCGCTGGTGCGCACGGTGCCCGATTTTCCCAAGCCGGGGATTCTGTTCTACGACATCACCACGCTCCTGAAAGACAAGGTGGGCTTTGCGCAGCTGATTGACGCGCTGGCGGCACACTATATCGAGCGCAAGATCGACCTGGTGCTGGGCATCGAAGCGCGGGGATTCATCTTTGGGCCAGCCCTGGCCTACCGCCTGAATGCGGGGTTTGTGCCGGTGCGCAAGCCGCGGAAATTGCCCGCTCCTGTGGCGCGCGTGACCTACGACCTGGAATATGGCTCCGACACGCTGGAGATTCACGTGGACGCGATCCAGCCGGGACAGCGCGTGGTGCTGGTGGACGACCTGCTGGCTACCGGCGGCACGATGGAGGCCACCGTGAAGCTGGTGAAACAGTTGGGCGGAGAGATTGCCGGGCTGGGCTTTGCGGTCGAGTTGGACTTTTTGAAAGGCCGCGACCGTTTCACGGAGTACGACGTCTTCAGCCTGCTGCACTACGACGAGTAGAGGGCGAGGATGCGAGTGCGTTCTCGCGTGCCCTCAATCTTCCGGCGGGAGAGCAGCCCCGGTGCAAGGATCGATTTTGAGGGGATTGGGATCTTTCTTTTTGGGCCATAGATAGGGCTTTTTGTCCTGGGAAGAAGGCCCGGAACCCACGCGCACCGTAAGGCTCCATTCGGGGACATTCGCAATCGGTGCAATATTGCCGTCGATGTCGAAGAGCAGCGGAGCACTCCAGAACTGAAAGTCGTGGCCTTTGACGCCATCGGGCCTCGATCCCCAGCGATCGGCGATCCAGATGAGCGCGTCGCCATGGGGTGTGGGAATCCTGGCAATAGAGGCCTGCTGGCCTGCCACGACCGGGTTACGGCCCGGAGGACGGTTAATGTTCTGCCTCTCGGAGTAGGGCCCCAGCGGCGAGGACGCGACATACACGCGTGCCCCGCTGCCCGCCGAACAGAAGCAGCACGTATTATCGAACAGGGCATAATAGCGGCCGTCATGCTTGAGCATGGACGTCGCTTCGCAGCCGCGGGCAAGAACATCGCTGACCTGCCCGGTCGATCCCAGAAAATCGGGGCTTAAGCGCTCGACGCGAACCGCGTGATCCTGCGCGATGGCGGTGTAGATGTAGTAACCGACGCCGTCGTCGTCCACAAAGAGCGTGCCGGCGCCCGGCCTCTGCTCAGCCTGGGTCACTTTCACCCGGGTGTTCACGATTGTGAAGGGACCCACCGGCGTATCACTGACGGCAACGGCCACCTGGCCATCCCACAGCCGGGGATACCAGTTGTACCAAAGCACATACTTGTGTGTCCTGGGGTTATAGACGACCGAAGGGTTGTAATGAACTCCATCGGGAGGAGACTTGAGTAATTCGCCTTCGAAGGTCCAATGCTCCAGATCGGGCGAGCTGTACACGCGGAAGCGGTTGTTGATGCTATAGCCGGCAGTCTTGCCATAGGCTGTTCCATACAGATAATAGCGGCCGTTCGCAAACAGCAGATTGCCATCATGCGCATCGACGATTGCGCCGGTGACGTCGCGCCGAGGTTCGGTATTGCTGATGGTGACATTGCGAAATTCCGAGTGCCGTGGCGGGGCGCTCCAAACGGCAGTTGCTGCCGCCATAAAGACCAGAGTGCAGAAGCAGGCAAGAATCCGCACCGGCGGCCGGCTGAGTGCTTTCATGAGGTCATCCTCTTGTGGTTTCGGTTCGCCGCTATTGTACCGCGCATGAGCAGTACCGCAGGACCAACGGCAAATCCGCGCAAGGAACGGTTCCCTGCCGTGAGAGATGACGGCCTGCCAGCGTGAACAGATTCCAGTGTGGCGAATTGACAACTGACCAGGCTAAGAAGCAGCCCGTTCCGAAGGCTCTTCTTCCCCCTCCGACCCGGCTACCGCCACGGGGGTTTCTTCCTGGAGCATTTGCGCGTCGGCAAAGCGGTATCCCACGTAAACATCCGTGAGCAGGTAGATGGGACTGGAAGGATCGTCCTCAATCTTCTTGCGCAACTGGCGGACGAAGGTGCGCAGGTACTCGACCTCTTCACGGCAATCTGCGCCCCACACGGCGGTGAGCAACTTGGCATAGGTGACGACGCGTCCGGCGCGGCTCATCAGGCAGTGGAGTATATCGAACTCCTTGCGCGTGAGGTGCACGATCTGGCCTCGCTTGGTGACGGAGCGGCGTGCCGGAGTGAGGCGGATTTCACCGATCTCGATGGGCGCGTCTTCGGCGCGGGCGGGGGCGTGCACACGGCGATGCGCGGTGCGGATGCGCGCGATAAGCTCGCGAATGCTGAAGGGCTTAGTCACGTAGTCGTCGGCGCCCTGTTCCAGCGCCTCTACCTTTTCTTCTTCGCCGTCGCGCACGGTGACCATAAGGACCGGCAAGCGCGGAGCGAAGGCGCGAATGCGGCGCAACGTCTCGATGCCGCCGATGCCCGGCATGTTGATGTCGAGCAGCACGACATCGAAACTGCCGGCGCGAAGCAGTTGCAGAGCCTCTTCGCCACGCGAAGCTTCAGTCACATGGAAGCCGAGTTCCACAAGCGGGGGCCGAAGCGCCCTGCGAATGGCTGCTTCATCATCGACAACGAGAACGCGAATGGCAGGCTGATTCATCGGGATTCCTTCTTTCGAATCGGGGCTGGGATCGCCGCGTAAAACGTGGTGCCTTCATCCTCGCCGCTGGTGACCCATACATAGCCGCCATGCACCATGGCCACCCGCTTGGCAACCGACAGGCCGATTCCGGTTCCGGCAGACCGGTTGGATGAATTAGTGGAGCGGTAGTAGCGATCGAAGATGCGCTCACGGTCGGCCATGGGAATGACAGGGCCAAAACTGTGCACGGAAAAGATCACTTCATTTTTGGCCCGTTCAGCGCGGACGGTAATGGTGGCGCCAAAAATGGAGTACTTGCAGGCGTTGTCGAGGTATTGCGCCAGGAGCATGGTCATCAACTGGCGGTCGCAGCTTAGAACCAGGTTGTCATCGGGCAGCTCGATGGAGACTTTCATGCTTGCCAGGCGATCGCGGAGACTGGCGACCACCTCATCGATGAGCGGCCCCACGCCAACGGGCACGGCATGGACGGTGACCTCTCCCGCATCGAGGCGGGCGGTGGTGAGCAGGCGCGTGGTGAGTTCGCTCAAGAGGCCGGTCTGCTCGTCGATGAGCGACACCAGCTCAGCCTGCGCGGGCGAGAGGCGGCCCATTTCGCCGAGGCCGGTCGAGGCCGCACGGATGGCGGTCAGCGGGGTCTTGTAGGCGTGCGCCAGGCTGTCGAGCACGGTGGCGCGCAACTGCTCGGTGCGGCGCTCGGTCTCAATGCGGCTCTCGTTGGCGAAGGCGCGGTAGCGGTCAAAGGTGATAGCGATAAGCGAAGCGATGGCGTTGTTGGTGAGCGGACTGGTGTCTCCCCGCACCACCAGGCTGCCGATGGGCACTGTCCCCAGGCGCACCACACGGCGGCCAATTCCCGTCTCCGCATCGTCGTCCGAGGTCTCGAAGTAGTAGATGTTCTGAGCCAACTCCTTCGGATCGGAATCCCAGAAGCCGGCCTGATAGGTCTGGTGCAGGTCGGAGTCGAAGACCACCACGGCCTCAAGCGCGAAGATCTCGTGGACCAGTTCGGCCAGTTGCGCCCCCGGCTCGTCGTGAAGATTCATCTGCAGAGTGCGGCGTGTGAACTCATACAGGTCGTGCATCTGGCCGCCCCAGGACTCTGCTTCCCTGGCGTGTTCTGTAACCCGTGCAGACAGCCGGCTGACCACCAGCGCGGTAAACACGAAGGCCAGCAGCGTGATTGAATTGGCCGGGTCCGCGGCGGGATTGAAGCTTGCCTGGTGCGCGGTAAAGAAGCTTTGCACCAGGACCGCAGAAAGCGAAACGATCACCGCCTGCCAGAATCCGCACAGCAGAGCGGTGGGTACCACAATAAGGAGGAAAAGCAGCACGGCGATGGGGAGAAGCCACTGCAGCCAATGCGCAAACGCTCCCAAAAGAACGACGGACAGCACCCCGAGGGCGCACTCGAGTGTAAATAGAAGCGCCTGCGAGCCGGTGCCGCGTACGCGCCGCGCGCCGAAGACCGTGCGGATCGGAATAGGAGCGCCAGACAACCAGCTACCAACCTTTCCATCGGGGCAAAAGCCAGGAGGTGCTGTCCCTCCGAGGCCCGCGCCACCTTCGAGTCCGTTCTGGTTTTGCCGGAATCCGGTTCCGGCGTGCTGTTTGAGCGATCGTTATGCGTTGGTTCTTCGGGAGCAGCAACAAGAGATGCGTGGTTCCATCCAGATTCCTAGCGCCTGCGGTTCCAACTTCTCTACGCGGGGGGAATGGTAAATGAATTTTAACAGCATCCTCATGTCTTTCTTATGCGCCACGATATAAAGCTCCGCGGAATCACGGCAAGAGAATGTCAAATCCCCGCATTGTGAGCGGAGCAGGCTAAGTGGTCAAGTCGCAGCATTTTGAATTCTTTTCGTGATCCTCATAGTTTCTTTATGCCATGTTTGCGTTACTAGTGTTAATCCGCAACGACCGGACCATCGCAAGATGCAGCGCGCACCGCATATACACCCATTCTTCTAAGCATGCCTTGGCTGACGCATTCGCGAGGCTGTCAAGGCCTGGTGCGGTAGAAGCCTGTACTGGAAACAATGCGCCATCACTTGCCCGAATTTTTGGCGAATGCATTTCCATGTCATACAAAAATCATTTCGATTGGGAGGAACAGTGCCGATGTTTCTGAACGCAAACCGCATCCTTCAAGTGATTTCCGCAGCAGCCATGGCCACGGCCGTGGCGGCAGGCGCGCAAGCGCCGGCGACGCCCGCAACCCCACCCGAGCAGGCGCCGGCCGCACCGGCTGCAACTCCGGCAGCAGCGCAGCCGCCAGCACCGCTTTCCACATTCGTTCTCACGGGCCCGCTGCAATGGCTGCCGCCGGCGACCTTCGATGCGGGACCGTTGGGCAAGCTGTCCGTCAACGGCATCGTGACCGGTTTCGCGCAGTTCCAGAACAATTCCGTGCCGGGAGATGACAATGCGCAGGCCACTCTAAGCAACGGACAAATTTTCATTCAAAAAGCGGACGGGAAGCTTCAGTACTACATCCAGGCGGGCGTCTACACCATGCCGACGCTCAGCGTGCCGTTTGTTAACGCCCAAAACACAGTGAACAATTTCTACGGGCCCGTTCCGGTTGCCTATCTGAAGTTGCAGGCGGCTAAGAACACGCAGTTCCTTATCGGCTCTCTTCCCACTCTGATGGGCGCCGAGTCTACCTTTACGTACCAGAACTTCAACATCGAGCGCGGCATCGTTTGGAACCAGGAAAACGCCATCAATCGCGGTATCCAGGTAAATCAAACCCTGGGTAAGTATCTGAGCGCCGCAATAAGTTGGAACGACGGTTACTATTCCAACCGCTACTCGTGGCTCTCCGGCTCGGTGACCCTGACGAAGGGGCCTCATAGCCTGGTATACGACGGGATGGGGAACCTCGGACAGACCGTCTATGCCGGGCATTCCGACCATCCGGCTACGCCGATGCAGAATAACGGCTACATGCACGCGGTGATCTATACGTACACCAAGGGTCCATGGATCATTTCGCCGTACTTCCAGTACGGCAAGCTGCCGACAAACACCGCGGTAGGCGTCCCCAAGGGTACATCCGCAACCGGCGGCGCGATCAACGCCAGCTATGCCTTTAAGAGCGGCCTCTCGCTTCCGGCACGCGTGGAATTCCTCACGAGTTCGGGGAGCGCTACCGACGGTTCAGTCAACATGGTGGGCTTTGGAGCGGGCAGCGGAGGCACCACTTTCACTGTGACGCCAACCTACCAAAAGGGAGGCATGTACGTTCGCAGCGATCTCGCGGTGGTGCATGCAACGAGCTACACGCCGGGAAGTGTTTTTGGCAAGACAGGAACGGATGCGAACCAATTCCGGGGCGTACTTGAATTCGGCTTCATCTTTGGCAACAACATCGGAAAATAGCGGAATCAAGGCGCCGCTCCGCAGGGCGGCGACGTGCCGATCTTCATAAAGTGCTAGAGACTGGCGCGGTCAGGGCTTAGTCAAGAGTTACCGCAGAGTTGGTTGCCTTCTTCGGCTCCAAGCGATCAACCGGACGCATGTGCAGCCTCGGGGCGCGCCGAACTGCCAGGACGGAGCTGCACAGTTCTCCCTGACGCAGCCGTGAGGAAGAAGCCTATAACCGGTTTCTTCATTTCATCCTCATAACCGCGAACTTAGCATTCAGTTAACCCAGAAAGCGCAATAAAACTGGCCCGAACAGGAAATCGAAGACGGGCAAGCCATTCGAACATCCCGGGGTCATTCACCGGGAGCAGATCCAAGAACCTCAATTTCCAGGAGAATGCTCATGGCAGATCAAAAAGCACCTCAGATGCAGGCCACCCTGGGTTTAACCGGGCTGACCAGCAACGCAATGGCGCTCATCGCTCCCGGCGCCTTCCTATGGCTCACCTTCCTGATTCAGGCCACCACGGGCACGGCGGGCCAGCCATCGACGGCTCCGGCCATGTGGGCAGGCATCTTCGCCGCGTTGCTTTTGTGCCTGGCGACGGCGGTAGCGTATGCCGAGATTTCAAAGCTCTATCCCGGCACCGGCTCCAGTTACTACTACGCTGAGCAAGCGCTGCTTTCAAAGGACAAGGCCTTCAAATACGCGCGCGTGGCCAAGTTCATCGTAGGCTGGGGCTCGCACCTTTATTACTGGGTGTATCCGGGCGTGATGGTGGCCACCACGGGCATCTTTGTGGGCTATATGGTCGGCTTCCTATTTCCCACCTTCATGAGTGGCGCAAACCCCGGGCCGGTCTTCATGGGCCTGGTGGCGATTGTGTTTTCGTTCTTCGTCGCCTGGATCGCATCGAAGGGCGCCGGCGCTTCCACGGCCGTGAACCTGGCCATCAACATCGTGCAGATCTCCGCACTGGTGGTCTTCAGCGTACTGGCACTCGGCTATCGGGCCAACCATCCGACGGGAGCGGTCGGCCCCACCGCCTTCCAATACGACACGCAGTCCATGTCGACCTACACCTACCAGTTCGCAACCGACAAGAGCGGCGCGACAATTCGCGATGCCAGCGGCACGCCAATGCCCCTGCTCGATTCAGCGGGCAAGCCGCTTCCTTACGTCGTTTCGTATCCCGACAAGGACGCCAATGGCAACATGCTCACCCATACTTCGGCGCTTTCTGTGGTTGTGCCTCACAACCTGAACTGGATGTTTATTCAGGCTACGGTCGCCATCCTCATCCTGGTCGGCTTCGAATCGGTAACCGCGATGGGAGGCGAGGCGAAAAACCCCACCAAGCACATTCCCATCGCCGTGATCGCTTCGCTGCTGATCCAGGGGCTGGTCTGTTACCTGTTTGAGTATTTTGCAGCCAACTACTTCCTCAACTCCGGCTATACCATGCAAAGCGCGGTTACTTCAGCGGCTCCCATCGGCGACATGATGATCATCGTCGGCGATTGGCTGCTTGGACCGGGGCATGGCAAGTACTTTATGGAAGTGGAGGCGGTTACTGTTTTCCTGGCACTGATTGGCACCACGCTGGCCTGCATGAACACGGGCGCCCGCGTGACTTACGCAATGGGCAAAGACGATGAAGCCCCCGAGCACTTCGGCATTCTTCATGCCGGGTCACTGTCGCCGCGCAAAGCCATCTGGACGCTGGCCGCTATCTCCGCAGTCATCGGCGTACTGGCTGTCACGCTGGTCTTCGGCGACGCAGGCGCGCCTTCTGACGCTGCCATTGCCGCCCTGCCCCACGGGGTCTTATCCAGTTTCGGCTATCCCTCACATGACACGCTGGCCGGCCTGCCCAACTCGCTGCTGACCATCACGCTCACCTCCAACTTCGGCACCTTCATCCTCTACGCACTTAGTTGCTTCCTTTGCATCGTGGCCTACAATAAGCGCCCCGATCACAACTTCTTTTTGCACACACTTATCCCCGGCTTCGGTCTCATCGCCAACCTGGTGCTTATGGCGTACTACCTCATCAGTCCGGTGTTTGGCCTGGGCACCTTCAAGGAACCGCTGTTGGCGCTGGGCATCTCGGCGATCTGGGGCGTCTACGGAGCGGTTTACTTCCTGCGTACCTCAAAGGCCAAAGGCAAGGCCATACTGCTGGAGTCAAAGTAAGCTGTCAACCGTTGGTTAACCTGATCACGGACGCTGGGTGGCCCTTCAACGCTCAACCTCTTCACGGAGACGGCGACGGAGAACCACCCAGTGGTCATTTGAAGTCCAACGCATCAAAATTGTTTTAGCCTTCCGCGGGGCAAGGCGGAAGAGTTCTCAGGCGGCGGCGCCCATGCTGGATGTAGTGTTCGGCCAGGCCAGTGATCCCGGCAAGATTCGCACCAACAATGAAGACGCGATGGGATCTTTCATTCCCTCTTCGCGCCAGCAAGCCCGTTCCCACGGTTATCTTTTCGCCGTAGCAGACGGAGTGGGCGGCATGGACCTGGGCGAGGTGGCCTCTACGACCGCCGTGACAGCGATCGTAGAGGAATTTGCCAAGGCGCAATCGGGCGCGATGCTTGCCGGCCTTCTTCCCCGACTTGTCCAGTTTGCCAATTCGGCGGTGCACGATCGCACCCTGTCGCCGGAATACCGGGGAAAGAAGATGGCTTCAACCCTTGTGGCTTGCGCCCTGCGTCACGATCAGGCCGTGGTTTCGCACGTGGGGGATTCACGCTGCTACCTGGTGCGCGACGGGCAGGCGAGGCAGGTTACGCAGGACCACACGTGGGTGAACGAACAAAGAAAGATGGGGCTTATTTCAGCCAGCGAGATTGCAGACTCGGACGCGCGCCACGTGCTGATTCGTTCCCTGGGGCCGGAGATGTTCGTTTCGCCGGACACCACGGCGCTGACCATACTGCCAGGCGACGTGCTGGTGCTGAGCTCCGACGGCCTGCACGACGAGATGAGCGATACGGCGATTGCCGCAATCGTTTCGCAGCATAAGGACATGGACGAAATTGCCCGGGAGCTGGTTGCGCGCGCCGTGGAGATTGACGGCAACGACAACACGTCGGCACAAGTGATCCGCGTGCGCTCAGTGGAACAGGTGGGCATGTACCGCGGCCGTCCCTACAGGCTGCCGGTCTAGAACGTCCTCGAAGGATTTCCCAACAAATTCTTTGTAAAAGCCTTACTGTTCCGGAACTCCATACCGATACAGTAGAGTAAGTCATACGCAGGGAGTACGGCCCTCTATGGGTTTTCTTGACCAGATAGAAGATGGTTCGCGCATTGATTACTACCGCATCGAGGCTCCGGTTGCCCGCAGCGGCATGGCGTCGATCTTTCGCGCCGTGGATGTGCGCGACAACAAGGTGGTGGCGCTGAAGATTCCCCATCCGGATATGGAAGCCGATCCGATTCTGTTTGACCGCTTCCAGCGCGAGTCCGGCATCGGCGAGAGGCTCAACCATCCCAAGGTGATGCGCGTCTACGGCGGCGAGAAGCGCTCGCGCATTTATATGGTGATGGAGTGGTGCGAAGGCCGCCTGCTGCGCAAGATCCTGGACGAGGGCCGCATCTCTCACGACCGGGCCATTCGCATCGCCATCGCGGTGCTGGACGCGCTTGAATATATCCATGAAAACGGCGTGGTGCATCGCGACCTGAAGCCGGAAAACATCATGGTGGATGAGCACGACAACATCAAGCTGATCGATTTCGGGATTGCCGGCGACTCCGCGGCCCGGCGGCTGACCTACGCCAACTTTACGGCCACCATGGGCACCCCCAACTACATTGCGCCGGAACAGGTGAAGGGCAAGCGCGGCGATGGACGGACCGATATCTATGCCATGGGTGTGATTCTCTATGAGATGCTCACCGGCAGGACGCCCTTTACCGGGTCGTCGCCCATGGAAGTGATGAACGACCGGCTGCTGAATTACCCCACCCCGCCGACGGTTGCGGATGCAACCATTTCTCCGCAGTTGCAAGAGGTGTTGTACCGGGCCCTGGAACGAGACCCCAGGAACCGCTACGCGCGGGCGCGCGACTTTGCACACGACCTCGAGCACCTGGACCAGGTGGGGGTCGAGGACCGGCCCGAACTGCAAAACTGGAATAAGCGCAAGTCGCACAAGGCGCGCAGCATCCTTTACTATTCGGCGCTGGCCCTGATCCCGGTTGCCATCCTGATCCTGATGGTTCTCATCGCCCACCACCATTAAGCTGACCCGCCTATCGCGTAACGTCTAAACCCTTCTCAATCTTCACGGGTTCTTTATGCTTAGAACTCTAAACTGTGATCGATTGCCCAATTCCTTTCCCAAGCAGAAGGAGATTCATGTCAACTGAGTACCGTAATTTTCTGGCTCTCTCATATGAAGAGCTTGAAGTGCTGAATCTGCAAGCCAAAGCTGACCGCGCCAATCGTGTGCCAATCGACGAGATCCGTGAGAAGCGGCTCAAATACCTGACCGATGAGAAGCGGATCAAGGCCGTGACGGTGCTGTTCTCTGACCTGGAGGGCCGCCTGCACCTGCTCGACTACGACAAGAAGTTTCTGCTCGGCGCCTATGAGAATCTGACCTTCGACGGCTCGTCGATCCGCGGTTTCACGGCGCAAAAGGAAAGCGACCTGCGCCTGGGAATCGACTGGGGCGCCTTCTACTGGGTGCCCGCCGACGTGTTTGGCAATGGCAAGGTGCTGGTTTTTGGCACCGTGATCGACAAGGACGGAACTCCGTATTCCGGCGATCTGCGCGGGGTGCTCAAAGGCTACTCCGACACTCTCTACAAAACGAAGGGGTACACGCTCAACGCGGCGAATGAGATTGAAGGCTTTCTATTCGCGAGCAGGGACGCAGAAAAGAAGTACCACGAGACGGGCAAGTTCGAATTCATCAATACCGGCGGCTACTATCACGTGCTGCCGCTGGATCCTCTGCGCCAATTTATCGACACCGCCGCCGAAGTGCAGCGGGCAATGGGCTTCGAGAACGAGAAGGATCACCCCGAAGTGGCGCCCAGCCAGTTTGAGATCAACTACGGTTACGGCGAAGTGGTGGCGGCGGCCGACCAGATTCAGCTTTACAAGCTGCTGTGCCGGCAGATCGCCAATAACATGGGGTACACGGCCTGCTTCCTGCCCAAGCCGGTCGTAGGCGTGAACGGCAGCGGCATGCACACCAACGTTTCCATTTCCGGGGGCAAGACCAACCTGTTCTGGGATGCAGCCGGCCAGGAAAAACTGTCGGCTTTCGGGTGGGAGTTCATCGACCGCATCCTGAGCCATGCGCTGGACATCTGCCTGATCCTGAATCCCAGCGTGAACGCCTACCGGCGGCTCGACCCGCATTTTGAGGCGCCCAACCAGATCAAGGCTTCGGCGACGGACCGTGGCTCGATGGTGCGCGTGCCCATCGGCAACTCGCGTTCGATGCGCGTGGAGGTGCGATCGGTGGCTCCGGACGCCAACCCGTATCTGACCCTGTTCTCGATCTTCAAGACGGGCATCGACGGCCAGATTGCCGCAGTGGACAACCTGCGCCAGGCACAACGCTACCTGCCGGATCACATCCAGCAGGCCATCGATGACTTCAAGGCATCGGAATGGATCGGTGAAATCCTGGGGGCAGACGTGCAGGGCAGGTTCGCGGACCTGAAGCAGGCCGCCGCCGACCGCTCACCGAAGGATCTGGGCACGTTTGTCAAAGGCTCGGAGGTGCAGTATCACCACGAGGTCTATAACCAGTCGCTTTGGAACCTGTTTTAGAGCGGGCTTATTCACAAGGTCCACACGCGAAACATGGACGCAGGCACAAGGCGGCGCGGTCAGCGATGACCGCGCCGCCTTCTTATTTGCGGTCGGCATTGCGTTCAGGAATTTCGCGACGGCTGCTTAAAATCGATAGCCCGGCTTCAGTTCGCACCGGTACACGGTGGACTTCTGCGCTTCCCTGTTGGTTCTGGCGATGCAGGTAGCCCAACTGAGGTAGAGGTTCGGCCCCAACGGAAAGACCATCGGCGCGCCATCGATCTCCGCCTCGATACTTACGCCCTCCTGAGTTGGTGGCAGGGTGAAGTTGAGCACCCGGCCATAGACCACAGGATACGATTCACGCACCCGTGAACCGATGGTGGTGTGAATGGCCTCCGCCTCCAGCAGAAACGTCGCAGTGTCGGACCAATCCTCGGCCCAGGCAACGATGGTGCGGCCTCCGCGCTCAAAGCCGCTGGAATCGATCCGCGTAAAGGGACAGGGACCGGCAATGCAAGAAGCTCTGACGTTACGAAACTCATTGCCCACGCCGGCATCGAGCGTTGCGGAACCCGTAGCGGCCTTCCAGTTTCCATCCGGCGAGCACGGGGCCTGACGATTGCATGGGACATTTCCCTGGTTGACAACCTGAAACGTCTTCACTGCGCTGCCGATGTCCTCTTCCGTCTCGAAGTTGAATGAGAATCTGACCCGGAGGTTGGAGACCACCGACGGCGGCCGGCGGGAATCCGTGCTGACCGGCACAGGGATGTGCGTCAGGGACGCGACATACAACATTTGCGAAGTGGAGCGAAGGCCGATCTTCAGCGGGAGATCGAAGGGTTGGTAATTCGGATGCCGAAAGGTGAGGTTGACCGACTGTCCGGGCCAGACACTTTCGCGAAACGTGAGACTGAAATATCCCGAAGCATCGGACTGGGTGCTGACGTATGTCGCACCGTCTGAAGCAGCCACCGTTACGTCGGCGATCGGCAGTTGCTTGCGGGTGTCGTCGTCGCGACGAATGACCGCGCCTTGTAGGGTGATCGATCTCGGCCTCCATCGCTGCTTGTACACCATCAGCGCGGTAACAACTGCAATCCCGAGAACACCGAGAGCGGTCCAGACCGCTACCTTTTTCCCAAGCATGGATGTCACATCCGTCCGCAAGTCATTCTAGCGCGCTTTCATGCCGAATTCTTCTTGCGTAACGGGTTACCATAAGTCCTGTATTTTGCATCTAATAGTTGGTGTCTGCCAAGGTATTTTTGCGATCTCACCCCCGGTAGGACCGCGTGGGCAGGCATTATGAATCGGCCGGTGGGTAAACAGAGATGCAGGTTCCCAAAACAATAGACGCGCGACAAGGCTACGGTTCGCGCCGGAAGCTGCTGCGCAGGATGGCGGGCATGTCCCTGGGGATTCCCCTCGCCCAAGCAGCGGTCTTTTCGCTGCTCAGCGATGCGGCCCCGATGCAGGTAAAACCAGAACAGCACACACGCCCCGCGCCTCCCCCGGCCCCGACTACGCTTTCGCCCCGGGATGAGGAGTTTCTGAATGAGCTTGAACACGCCAGTTTTCTATTCTTCTGGGAACAGGGCAACCCGTACACAGGCCTGATTAAAGACCGCTGCAACGTGCGGGCTGCAGACAGCAGCGTGGCAGCCAGCATCGCTTCAACGGGCTTTGGCCTGACTGCAATTTGCATTGCAGAGAAACGCGGCTTTGTAAGCCACGCCGACGCACGCCTGCGCGTGTTGCAAGCCCTATCGTTCATCTGGCACAAGCTGCCCACGCACCGGGGGTTTTTCTATCACTTTGCCAATATCAATACCGGTGAAAGAATATGGGACTCCGAGGCATCGTCTGTCGATACCGCGATGCTGCTGTGCGGAGTTCTGACTTGCCGCCAGCATTTTCACGAGAAAGATATCGATGACCTTGCACACGCCATTTTCGACCGCGTGGACTGGACCTGGCTCTCAGAGGACACAGCCCTGCTGTCGCAGGGCTGGACGCCGGAGTTCGGCTTTATTCCTTCGCGGTGGGATTTGTATAGCGAGTTGATGATGATGTATCTGCTGGGACTGGGCTCTTCGTCCCATCCGCTGCGCAGCGAGACCTGGTTTGCCTGGAAGCGCACTGTCTTTGAATACGACGGGTTGCGCTACATCGGCTCGTTCGCGCCCCTCTTTGTGCATCAGTACTCGCAGGCATGGTTCGACTTCCGCCAAAAGAAGGACCAATATGCGGATTATTTTCAGAACTCGGTGATTGCCACCGATGTGCATCGCCGCTTTTGTATCGATCTGAACAGACAATTCCGCGACTATAGCGACGCCCTGTGGGGAATTACAGCTTCGGATTCCGAACGCGGGTATATTGTCTGGGGCGGCCCGCCGGCCATGGGGCCGATCGATGGAACGGTGGCGCCCGCCGCTGCCGGAGGCTCTCTGCCGTTTCTTCCGGAGGCAACCATGCGGGTGCTTCGCACCATTCACGACCGCTACCCGAAAGCATGGTGCCGCTATGGCTTTGTGGACGCATTTAACCCCCTGACAGACTGGTACGATACCGACGTCCTCGGCATCGACACCGGCATCACAATGCTGATGGCAGAGAATGCCCGAACTAATTTCGTTTGGGACACTTTCATGAAGAATCCAGAGGCGCAGCGCGGAATGGCAAACGCCGGCTTCAAGCCCTATCAGCCGGAAACTAAAGGAACATGAGCAGGATTGGATTGCCGGCTCGGCTCGCAAACATGCGGCGATGAGGGCCGGCCGCGATGCGCATCTCTGCCAATCCGGCCAAGCCAAACAACAATCCGGCGCAGAACTGCATCAAAAGTAGGAGTTTACAAAAGTGGGACGCCGTGATCTGATCCGGCAGGGAGCCTCTGATTAAGCTTGAATGCGGCGCCGTCATTCCCTCGTGGGCTAAAGGCCCAGTTCTTTTTGGTGCCTCTACGGCGCGGCTAAAGCCGCGCCCTTTCAAGACGGGAACTTAGTCAAGGGTTCCTCAGAGCGTCGCCAACGCCCGGGTTCAGGAGTCGAAAGCCCTGCGCGCCTGCCTCGCTGGCTCGTCCCCGAGGGGTCTATGTCCTCTGCCGTTCACGATGCGCAGTTCACGGGTGAGTCCCCACAGAAGTCGGCCGACGGGCAGCGGATTTCAGTGCGCGCCTGGGCCGACCGCATGCACGCGCTCAAGAATGTTCCCGCAGTCCTCCACTTTGTCTGGGAATCGGGACCCGCGGTTGTCTTCTGGAACATTACCATTCGCTTCGTGGCTGCCTTTTTGCCTGTCGGCATCGGCATTATCGGCCGCTTCATCATTGACGGCGTCAACCGCATCCGCTTGCACCAACCTCTGCCGCAGCACTTCTGGTGGCTGGTGGGCGCGGAGATGGCCCTGGCAGTGCTCACTGGAATTCTCTCTCGAGGGGTGGACTACTTCGACAACCTGCTTGCCGACCGCTACACCCACCACGTCAGTGTCGAGGTAATGCGCAAGGCCGCCGCGCTCGATCTGACGGTCTACGAAGATCCGGTCTTTTACGATCGGCTGGAGCGCGCCCGGGTGCAGGCCACCGACCGCCTGGCGATGATCCAGCAAATGGGCCGCCTCATCCAGCAGACCGTAACCGCGATGGCCTTCTCAGCCGTGCTGGTCAAGTACTCTCCGCTGCTGTTGTTGCTGCTGGTCGCCGGCATTATCCCCGCGTTCCTGGGTGAAAGCCACTTCGCGTTTCTCACCTATGCCAAAAATTTTCGGCAGACGCCCGTGCGCCGCCAGATGGATTACCTGCGCCAGGTGGGCGGCAGTAAAGAGGCAGCCAAGGAACTTAAACTTTTCAACCTCAGCGGCTATCTGACTGACCGGTTCACAGCGCTCTCCCACAAGATCTACGAAGAGAACGTGGCCTTGAACCGGCGTCGCCTCTTCTGGGGCGGGCTGCTGGCCATCCTCGGCCAACTGGGCTATTACGGCGCCTATGCCTACAGCATCTACCGCACCATTCAAGGCCGCTACAGCGTAGGCGACCTGACGCTGATTACCACCGCCATCATGCAGGCCATGGCCAATATCCAGATGGCCTTTTCTACAGCTTCAGGCGTCGCCGACCAAGCTCTCTTCCTCACCGACCTGCTGGCCTTTTTTGAGATGCGACCGCGCGTGGAGTCGAAGCCAAATGGCCTGCCTGCGCCGCATCCCGTGCAGCGCGGGTTTGAATTCCGCGATGTCTCCTTCACCTATCCGGGCACCACCCGGTGCGTCCTCAGCAACTTCAATTTCACCCTCTGCCCGGGGGAGCGCGTGGCTCTTATCGGCGAGAATGGCCAGGGCAAAACCACCATCGTCAAGCTGATCACGCGCCTCTACGACCCCAGCGAAGGCCAGATACTGCTGGATGGCATCGACCTCCGCGAGTACGACCTGCCCGCCCTGCACGCAGAGATCGGCGTCATCTTTCAGGACTTCATGCGCTACGAAATGACGGCTCGCGAAAACATCGCGGTGGGCCGCATCGAGATTCCGCACTTGGCGGAAGAAATTGAATACGCGGCAGAAAAGAGCCTTGCGGACGGTGTGATTGCAAAGCTGGAAGGCGGCTATGACCAGATGCTCGGACGCCGCTTTGAAGGTGGAGTGGACCTGTCGGGCGGCGAGTGGCAAAAGCTGGCGCTGGCCCGCGCCTACCTGCGCGATGCACAACTGCTCATTCTGGACGAGCCCACCGCCTCACTGGATGCACGCAGTGAATTCGAAGTGTTCGAGCGATTCGCCGAGCTGACTTATGGCAAGATGGCGCTCCTGATCTCTCATCGTTTCTCCACCGTTCGCATGGCCGACCGCATTGTCGTTCTGGAGGCCGGGCGGCTGGTGGAAGAAGGCACGCACACCCAACTCCTGGCTCTAGGCGGCCGCTACGCCTCAATGTTCGAGATGCAAGCCGCCAGTTACCGATGAGGCCGAATGACCAATTCTGCTACTATCCTCGACCCTCAACCGCAGCTCGGCGGCGATGTGCTTGAGCACATTCAAGGATCGGTTCGTGCCGCAGCCTTGTGGAAGGTAGTGCATCGGCCTTCAGGTAAATGCGCCTTCTCAAAACGCGCACAGGCTGCCCTCGAATCACTGAAGAAGTTGGAGTCTGATTTGGGGCGGTGGCACTCTGCGCACGCGGAAGAGGAGGTGCAATCCGACTCTCAAAAATCGGTTGCGCTCGAACTGCGCTCAAGTTCTCGCCTGCTGCGTTCCGCCATCCTGGCCGTCTCCACATGCCCCGAGGAGATAGCCCGACTTCCTCGCGTGATTCTTTCGGACGGGCAAGACGAGCCTCGTGCGGCAACCGCCGCGGCTCTCTACCTTGCCGCTGTCGATGGAGATTTCTCCGAATCGACCTTCCGCACATTCATGAACGCGCTGCAAGATCATGAGC
The DNA here is from genome assembly GCA_003165075.1 of Acidobacteriaceae bacterium. Lineage (GTDB taxonomy): Bacteria > Acidobacteriota > Terriglobia > Terriglobales > Acidobacteriaceae > Telmatobacter. The sequence continues at coordinate 23,323 of PLSM01000125.1, forward strand.
CATTCAACGTGGACGAACTGTGGTACATGGCCGCATTTCTTCGCTTTACCTTGGTCGAGTCGCTTCTGGACGAAACGCGCGCGCTGCTCCGCGAATCGCGGTCCGCTTCGGTTTCCGCTTTCCTGGTTCGACTCAAGACCCTGCGCACGATTACAAACGCCGACCACCTGGTCTTTCTCATCGAGTCGCTCATCGTCTTCGACGCCACGCTCAATCGGGACCCGGCCGGAGCCTATGCGCGCATGGAGTTCGAGAGCCGCCAGCTCTACCGCAAGCGCGTGGCATTCGTCGCTTACCACTCCGATTGCACTGAATCCCAGGTGGCGCAGGCTGCCCTTGATCTTGCCTCTCAACACAATGGCCCACAAACCGGGGACCCGCGGATCGAACACCGCCGTGCGCATGTGGGTTACTATCTTCTCGACAAGGGATTCGCCCAGCTTGCGGAACGGGTGGGATTCCTTCCCTCCGTCGCATGGAGAATGCGCCAATTTGTACGCGCCTGGGGCGAGGACTTCTATATCAGCGGCATCCAAGTCCTCACCGTCCTCTTTATTGCTGCCGCGCTCTTCCCCGTGCTACCCCATTTCTCAAGCTTCGTGGCGCTGTTGATTGCTTTTTGCGTGTTGCTGCTGCCCGCCACGCAGGATGCGGTCGACCTGGTCAATAACACGGTTACTGCCTTCTTTGAACCCGATCCGCTGCCCCGGCTCGACTTCAGCAAGGGTATTCCCCAGGAGTGCACAACGCTGGTGGTCGTTCCCTCCCTGTTGCTGAACGAAAAGCAGGTGCGCGAACTGGTGACGGACCTTGAGATTCGCTTTCTCGCCAATCGCGATCCGAACCTGCACTGCGCCCTGCTCACCGATCTGCCCGACTCAGTAAGCAAGCCGCGTGACAGAGACTCCCACGCGCTGGTCGAACTTGCAATCCGGCTTATCGACGAACTCAACGTCAAATACTCCTCGCCCAGGAACGGCTTTTTCCTGCTACTCCATCGACATCGCATCTTCAACAACCGCCAGGGTGTGTGGATGGGCTGGGAACGGAAGCGCGGCAAACTTCTGGATCTCAACAGGCTCCTGGCCGGCGAGTTCGACGCGTTCCCCATCAAAGCCGGACGCATTGAAGTCCTGCCCCAGGTGCGATATATTCTGACCCTCGATGCCGACACGCAACTACCTCGCGGCGCGGCGGCTCAGCTGACCGGCGCCATCGCGCACCCGTTGAATCAAGCAGTCATCGATCCCAAATTGCGCATTGTGACGGCGGGCTACGGCATCCTGCAGCCGCGGCTTGGCATCACGGTCCAGTCCGCCGCGCGATCCAGGCTGGCCACTATCTACTCTGGCCAGAATGGCTTCGACATTTACACACGCGCGGTCTCCGATGCCTACCAGGACCTGTTTGGCGAGGGCATCTTCACGGGCAAGGGAATCTACGAAGTTGCGACACTCCACGCCGTGCTCAACCACAGATTTCCGCGCAATTCCCTGCTCAGCCACGACCTGATCGAGGGCGCCTACGCGCGCGCCGGCCTGGTAACCGACATCGAAGTGATCGACGACTATCCATCGCACTACAGTGCCTACAGCCGCCGTAAACACCGCTGGGTACGCGGCGATTGGCAAATTGTGCAATGGATGTTTTCGCGCGTGCCGGATGAGGCGGGCCACTATGGCCCAAATCCGATATCGGGCATCAATCGCTGGAAGATCTTCGACAACCTGCGCCGCTCGCTGGTGGAGCCTTTTCTTATGGCTCTGTTTGTTGCCGGGTGGCTCGGCCTGCCCGGCGGGCCACTCTACTGGACCATCATTCCGCTGCTGCTTTTGATCTTACCTACCGTGATCCAACTCGCCTTCGGAATCGGACACGCCCTTGCGAGCGGGGAGGAAGGGCGAAGCAGCGACGCGATCTCAGGCTTCTGGCACGCGGCACTTGTTGCCCTGCTGAATCTCGTCTTTCTTCCTCATCAGACGCTGCTGGCTTTCGACGCCATCATCCGCTCTTTGGTGCGACGGTTCATCACTGGCGAGCGACTGCTTGAATGGGAAACCGCAGCACAGGCCGAATCCAAAGCGACGAATACCACCACGCTCGATCGCTATCTTGCAATCATGCCCCTGGTCGCGACCGGCCTAGCCGTGCTGATTTGGTATATCGCGCCGCTTCACCGCGCCCTCTATTTTGCCTTGCCCATTCTTTTGCTTTGGTCCCTCGCCGGAGTCGTCACCGCCTGGCTCAATTTGCCGCCGCGCGAGTGGCAGCCGCCGTCTGCTGCCGATGAAGCATTTCTGCTGAAACATGCTCTGCGTATTTGGCGCTATTTTTGTCAGTTCGGCGGGGAGCGCCACAACTACCTTATTCCCGATAACGTCGAAGAAGACGGTCTTTACGAAGCCGCACGCGTTTCGCCCACGAATATCGGATTGCTGCTGAATGCGCGCCAGGCGGCGTGCGAACTCGGATTCCTCACCACCCCCGAGTTTGCCGCGCTCACCAGTCGCAGCCTGGCCACGATTGCGCGCCTTGAAAAGTACCGCGGCCATCTTTACAACTGGTACGATACGCAGACGCTGCAACCATTGAATGCCGAGCCCTTCGTATCGTCAGTCGACAGCGGCAACCTGGTCGCTTCGCTTTACACGCTCCACGCCGGCGCACAGGAGCTGACCAGGAATCCATTGTTCTCTCCCCAGCTATTCCACGGTCTCGCCGCACATTGGCGCCTGCTGCGTTTGCAGACGGAATTCACTGCTTCGCTCACGCCGATTTCTTTGCCCGGTCCGTCCGCGCCGACTGAAGCATGGATCGAATGGATGCCCCTTGCGGAGATCGCGCTTAAGGCTGCGGCTGACTCGGTAGTTCCTCAGCCAGACAGCGCGTGGTGGATCGATGAGACGCGCCGTCGCATGACAGCTATCCTCGACCTGCTTTGCGAATATCTTCCGTGGATGTTGCCCGCCTATCGGCCGCTCTGCGAATTTATTCAGCTTGGACCCGAAGAAAGGAACGGACCGCGCTCCATCGAGGATGCAATTCTATTCGCCGAAATTCTCGACGTCCGCCTGGTTCATGCCTGGGATTCGCTCGCCCCCAATCCGGAACTGCTGGCGAGTGGTGAAAAGCTTCGCGGCTCTCTACCTGCTGCAATTCACAACCTGCGTAATCTGGTGACGGACTTGCGCCAGATTGCCAAGGACGCCGAACGCCTGGCCGAAGATACGGAATTTGCATTCCTTATCGATCCTCGCCGCCAGATTCTCTCAATCGGATATGACATGGGCAAGCATCAGCTTCACGAGGCCTGCTACGACATGATCGCCTCCGAAGCCAGGATCGCCACCTTCCTGGCAATTACGCGCGGCGACCTGCCCCAGCACAGTTGGGCCAAGCTGGCGCGCGATCACACCTATGCGTACGGGCACTTCCTGCTCTCTTCGTGGACCGGCACCATGTTTGAATACCTAATGCCGTCCATATGGATGAGGAGTTATCACGGCACTCTCATCGCGCGTACCGAGGCATCGAGCGTTTGCGTGCAACGCGCTTTTGCGCGCACCCTCAACATTCCCTGGGGCATTTCGGAATCGGCCTCCGCACGCAAAGACGATGCCGGCCACTATCACTACCAGGCTTTTGGCGTGCCTCGCATCGCGCTCTCGGCTGACGCTACGGCCGGTCCGGTCGTTTCGCCCTATTCCACATTTCTAGCCCTCGGCGTCGACACCAGCGAGGCGCTTCGCAACCTCCACCGCATGGCCTCAGCGGGATGGGTAGGCGCCTACGGCTTCTATGAGGCAGCGGACTACACCGGCTCGCTGCGTAAGCCAGCCCTCGCCCGCGAATGGATGGCGCATCACCAGGGAATGTCTTTGCTGGCCATCTTGAATCTGCTCCACAATCATGTCGTGCAGCGGTGGTTTCACGCCAATCCCCCAATCCGGGCCACGGAGTTACTGCTGCACGAGATCGCGGAGAGCAAGGTGGTCCTGCGCGCAAGGCTTAAGGAGTTCCCTCCCGCGCAAAATTGAATAAGAGGATGAAAAATCGGTCTATGGCTCGACCTTGACCAATACCAGGCAATTGGGCGTCGGACTTAGTTCCAACCTTCCGCCTTCAATCCTCGCCTCCTCCGGCCTGGGGAGCGCAGTGGCAAGATTCAGTTGCTCCACTTGGCCAGGCGTGGGATCGAGCGGGCTGCCCATGGCCGCATACTCCTTCAGCACATTTCCATGGTCAGCATCGATCCTCTGAATGGTCACGCGTGATTGCACAGACAGATGACGAAAGGCGAGGCTGATAGTTCGGTAACTTTCTGAATTGAGTCACCCGGCAGCGGCCGCCTGGGCAACTAGCTGGCTGCCCTAGTTAGACGCTGCTATAGGCTTCACCTATGAAACACACTTGAAATAGATGGCGCGACTTAGGATCCCAGTTCAGGCTTCAGGTTTTTAGATACATATGGCTCGCGGCTAATCAGCTGGCTGGTCATGCCGCCGTCGGCAAATATATTCGCGCCGGTAATGCAGGCACTGCGATCGCTGAGAAGAAAGGCCGCCAGTTCGCCTATCTCCGTCGGCTCGATGACCCGAGCGATGGGGATATTGGCATTCCAGTATTCAACGCATGCTGCGGCATCCGGCGCCGCGGCTTGAATATCTCTCCATATCTGTGTGTTCAATAATCCCGGAGAGATGCAATTGACCCTGATTCCTTCATTGGCTAACTCGACAGCAATGCTCTTGCTCAGCCCCACCACTCCCCACTTCGCCGCGTCATACGGACCCGAGCCTGGCAACACGGATTGGCTATGAACACTCGAAATGTTCACCACGCTTCCTCCTTTGGATTGCCGCACCATTTGCCGGCAAACCAGCTGCGTAAGGAAGAACACGGCCCGCAGATCGACGGAAATCAGCAGCTCCCATTCCTCTGCCGTCGTCTCAAGAAACGGCTTCACAAAGTTGATGCCGGCGTTGTTCACCAAGCCATCGATGGTCTTGAATCTCTTTACTGTTTGCTCGACTAACTTGGATAAGTGTTCCGCATTTCGAACATCGCAGGTGACTCCCAGAGCGCGCACCCCGAGTCTTGCGGCCACTTGCCTTACCCGCTCTCCATGCAGGTCGGCAAGAACAACATTTGCACCTTCGCGGTAACAAATCTGAGCAATCCCTTCACCGAGCCCGCCAGCACTTCCAGTTACGACGATGGTCTTATTCGCCAGCATGATACGCCTCGCCTTGAGTAAGTTCAGTAAGAATGTTCTCAAGAATTCTATCTGCCGCCGGATCCTGATCCAGGTGCTCGGCGAGTCTAAGTGAGGTGAGGACAAGCGTGCCCTGCCCGACCGCCAGCGACAATAAATCCGAAGTGTACGGCATGTCCAACGCCAGGTTAAACTCCCTCACTGCGTGGCGAATCTGCAGGCCCTGCGGCTGATCGTTCATCACCCAGGTGTACTGCGGCGCCACCCGCTGGTAAGCCGGCTGCGCCTCAAGCGCGTTGCCCTGGGGCAGTCCTTTCAAAAATTCATCCTCCAGCGCGAGTGCAGTGCGGGCATATCCCCACGCGCCGGGCGAGCCCCACCAATCGATCTTCCTCAGCTCAGGCTTCCATCCTCCACTAACCGGCTCAAGCAGATCGCTATAGCCTTGGACGGAGCCGGCACTTGCTGGTTTCTCACTCCACAATATCGTTTCCGGGCGCAGGATAAGTGCGCGGGCTCCGCGGCGAATCGCCGCGTGAATTGCCGGTAATTGCAGCCGATCTGTCTTCAGGATGAGCATTACATCGCCGGCTTGCACTGCAGACGCATCGCCATCCTTGGGGCTGAGCGAGCGGGCGGCGAGCCACTTGCGAAGCGACCCGTCCTGATCCCATAGCCACACGCTGCGATTGAATGTGAACGGCTTCTGTGCGCGTTCGAATATGACTACGGGACGTTCCGCATACAAGTGCTGTCCAGCTCCATCCAACTCCACTACAAGCCGATACACGCCGGCCCCAAAGTCGGCTGTCATAGAGTCTGCGATCAGGTGTTCGATCGGATCTGAGCCGGTTATATGGCTAAACTCTTTCTCAAACACCGACTTATTTTGACTATCGATTACCTTGAGCTTGACTGGATAGGTTCCCGGCGCAAGGCGCTGCCGCTCGTTGACGAGTGTCGCATCACAACCCAGTTGATCTCCGGCATAGAGGGCGCTCGGTCGAAGCCACAGATTGATCTGCAGTGGCCGATTCAGATTAGTTATATTTTCGAAAACGCCGTGCTTTGGATTTCTCCAGTTATCCACAACGCCTGATAACTCATAATTGCTGTCTTCAAGCGACGTAAGTCCATGACCTACAGAGTGCAGATTGCCCCAGTAGAGCGCCATCTGCTCCTGATGACGCCACATGACGTGCTCCCGGCTTGCCTCTCCGACGCTTTCGAAGGTCGGGAATCCTTGACGTTCAACTCCAGACGCCTTGTACCAACGCCGATTCAACTCATGGAGATTTCGATAAACCTTATAGTCCTCCGCGTCTTCGCGGAGCCCTGAATCCTTGTAGGATCTCATCAACACAGACCAGTCGGGCGACGCATTTACACCCCACTCTGTAATTGCCTGGTAAGCCGCTTGGGGATTATCCGCAACGCCCCATTTGCGCTGGCGAATATTGGCCCACGAGTCTTCGTTATTCTCCAGACCCGTGAATTGATAGTAGTGCTGCTGTATCAAAGGCAGCGATGGCTCGGAATGGCCCGGTTCCCAAACACACTTGGTATCGTCCCAAATAGGATCGTTGGCGATCACGGGGCGAGTAGTGTCGAGCTCGTGCACCTTGGGGAGTATCTTATCGAGCACATAGGGACCGAGCGTAAACTCGTCGGTGGGATACGCGCGCTTGGGGTCGAACCGGGGCGCGTTCTCATTCAACACGTTCCACCACAAGATACTTGGATTGTTCCTGTAGGCAAGCACCGCTCTCTCTGTGATGTTTGCGAGGCGCTCATCTTCCTTGGTCCCGTTCTTCAGATACCAAGACCCCAGGCTCTCGTGCTGCAACAGAATTCCTGCCTCGTCTGCGGCCTCCACCGTGACCCGCAGCGGTGTCTTACTGAAGCAGCGCAGCATGTTTGCGTTGGTCTTTCGGGTCAACTCAATATCGCGCCGGGCAAAATCCCTGGGTGGTACTCCGAGTGTTACGGGCCAAATCTGGTTGTATAGATAGGAGCGCTGCAGAATGGGCTTGCCATTGATCGCGATCCTGCCATTGAGTATCGATATCTCGCGCATCCCAAACGCCCCGCGCCAGGTTGTGCCTCCTTTCTTCGGAACTAACTCCAACTCATAAAGGAATCCATCCCAAACGTCCCAAAGATGAGGATCTGTAATGGCCAGCGAGATGGTGGCTTGCCCGGATTTGTCAGGACGGATTACGATAGCCTGATGCGTGGCAGCCCCCGCCCCATCCCTGGGCTTTACCGTCGCCAACCATTCGCCATCCTGGGTGCCAATCATGCTCAGATCAATGTCAATCTTCTTCTCATGAATATTGGGACGAATGAATGTATCGGCGATCCATGGCCGCCGAAATGCTTTTATAGTTACAGGCAGCAATAAGCCACCATAGTTATAGTGACGCCACCCGCCTTCCAAGGGATTGTCGTGTTGTCTTCCACCCGGCACATTCCCTAACCGAAATCCATCGATCTCCTTCGCATAACAAGCATCTATAACTCTGACCACTAGATTGTTCTTCCCTGCCTTGATCGCCTTCCTGGCCTCGAAGGCAAAGGGCAGGAGGGCACTTTCATTTCCTCCCAGATACTCGCCATTCAGCCACGCTTCGGCGTAGTAGTCGGCGCCCTCGAAGTGGATTTGCACATCGTCGAGGCCTTTAATTGCGGCCATGTCGAAACTGCGCCAGTACCAAACCACGCCGTCATAGCCGGGGAACGCCAGCTCTAGTGGATTCGGAACTATTTGCTCAACGGATTCTGAAATGGGACCCGCGCCGTACCAACCGGCATTCTTGCCAACGTTCTCGGGGTCTTTCGCAATTCTCCATGCTCCGGAAAGGTCGAGGGACCACGCAGGAGTTGCATTGAGCGTCCTGTCGAGCAGCATTTCGCCGGCGCCGGGCGAATGACCGGTTTCATCGATCGGACCAAACAGACCCGCAAACGCCCCCACTGCCGAGAATGGACCAGGACGCTGCCCCTTCAGAGCGACGGGAAGCGCGATAGCCGTTCCGCTTCCGATTCCCGCCAGCAAGTCCCTGCGCGTAATTGTCATTTTTGATATCTATCCCCTCTTCAGTAATAGGTTGTTTCCAACTTAGCTGGCGACCGCCCGGACAGATCGCGAAGAGTTAATATCATCAGACCAGCCATTCAAATGGCAATCGCAAAAAAGCAGCATAGCACCGCCAATGGAGTAATTGTTCTCCAGTGGTTACGAGCAAGTGAGGGACGTCGATCGCTTCACTTATTGTGTTTTGGATCGATTTGCAGCCGCGACCAGCTTCTCCAATGGCCCGAGGACAACAAAGTCTACGAGTTCCCCAGGCCTTGGTTCCGCGGCTTCGCGCAGCAGCGCCGTTTGTGCGTCTTGCCAACCGGCCGGCGGCGCGTTGCCTGAACGAAGGTAGGACAATGCTTCAATTCCCATTGATCCTAGCTTGGGCCAATCGCTTCTGCGACTCGATACTTCATTGAGCAGCGGTGAATTCGCGGCAAGCCGATCCAGTTCAGGTGCGGCATCAACCCAAGAGCGAAAGAGCGACTCCAGGCGCTCAATGTCGGCGGAGTTGCCGCGTAGCGCTCCATCCACCAGGAGTTCGAATTCATGCCGCAGCGGAGGATCGGGCCGGACCGAATCCACGAGCCGGTCAAGCGCCGTGAGTTGCGAGGTATGCTGCTGCTGGTAGCGCGCACCAAAATTAACCGGCTGCAGCACGGCGGCAAAAAGCGTGAGCGCCCGATCCTGCTCCGTGCCGGCCAGTTGCCGCAGGCCCCTTTCCGGGCCAGAGATGTGGGTGGTCCCTTCTTCATCGAGACGGAGTGACTCGGCCTGCAACCTGCGATACATGTCTTCTGTATCCCGGTCCGCGGCTGGAGACCAGAACCGTTCGGCCACCGCGGCTGCCCTGGGCCAGATGCGCGAGTCAATGGTCTGCGGCGAGATATGTTCGCCCCACTGGCAAGCCTCGCCGCCCAGAATAAGTTTCGCCTGCTCAGGAGTCAGCGCCGCGTCGGCTGGAACCGGATCGGCAAGGAACAACTGACTTGCCGTGTACGTGTAATCGAGATAGTAGGGGCCCGAAAACAGGCCTCGATGGCCCTGCTTTGCGCCATTTACAAGAAACTCGCTGCCATGCCAGTTCTGAATTACGACATCGGGTGAAAGCGTGGAGCTGAGCACCTCGTCCCACCCAACCATCCGCTTGTGATACCTGGCCAGAATCTTCTGCACGCGGGTGTTGAAGTAAGCCTGAAGTTCGGGCGTAGTCTTCATGCCGTGCGCATCCATGAAAGCCTTGATCCGCGGGTTCGCGAGCCACTGCTTGCCGTTGCTCTCATCTCCGCCGATGTGTACATACTCATCAGGGAAGAGTTGCGCCATCTCACCGAAGAAGGTATCGAGAAAGCGATAGGTTGAGTCTTCGACAGGGTTGAGGGCCGCGTCATGGACTCCGAATTCATGCTCCACGGAGTATGGGCCAGGAGCGCTGCCCAGCTCTGGATAGCCGACAAGCCATGAAGTGGAATGGCCGGGCATGTCGAATTCAGGCACCACACGAATGCCGCGCGCGGCAGCATAGGCCACAATGTCGCGGACCTGCTGCTGCGTGTAGTAGAGGCCGCCGGAACCTTGCTGCTGCAGCTTGGGAAAGACGCGGCTCTCAATACGGAATCCCTGGTCCTCAGTAAGGTGCCAGTGCAGCACGTTGAGTTTTACCGCGGCCATCCCGTCCAGGGTGCGGTAGATAACCGGCGGGGGCAGGAAATGGCGCCCGGGATCGAGCATCAGGCCACGCCATGGAAAGCGCGGCGCGTCCTCGATGTGCACCGCGGGCAAGATGAATCCGCCACCTGACGGCTGCACCAATTGCAGCAGCGTCTCCATGCCGCGCAAAGCCCCGACCTCGGCGTGCGCACGCAGCGAAGCATGATGCTCGTCGACATCAAGGATGTAGCTTTCATCTTCGCCAAGCGCGGGCGAGGCTTCAGCCGACGAGGCGGGCGCCTCGATTGTAAGCGTGGCCTCCCGGCCTTGCGGCGCGGGCTCCTTCGCCAGTTCAGCGCCGGTGCGCATCTGCAGCCGGTCAAGCAGCCGGAGTGCACCCTGGCGCAGGCGCGGGGAAGAGTCGCCGGACAGCGCGTAAGAAAGTGAGTTGTCGATGCGCAGGTTGCCCGGTTTGCTCACCACGGTAGCGGGCAGCGGCATGAGCGTGTTGACAAACTCGTTTCCATCCGCCGGAGAAGCCTGCTGGGCGCAGGCGGGCACGGCCAGGAGGAGAGCAAGAGCCAGCGCGGCATCGATGCGCTGAAGCGGGAGGTGTACAGCTAGAATGCGACGGAAGGATTGCGGACGATCGATCATATTCAACTCCAGCCAGGTCCTGATTTTCGATGGGCGCTGGCGTCTAAAGTTTGGGCGCGGTTACGCCGAACAAAACTCGCCCGGGCGCGCCAATAGGAGTCATCCCGGGGCCGTGAATCAACGGAGTTGTTAGTGTAGCGCAGCAGGCAAAGGTTCAATAATTCCCCACGAAGGCTCCGGTTGCGTGCTGATCCGCTTCCCTTCCCGGTATGATCTTATCTCGCGAATCAGGCATTAGTGCGGCATCTGAAATATGATCTTGGCCATCCAGTTTAATCTGGGTTGGTGATCAGTGCGGAGGGGTAACATGCAACAGCAAGAGCACCGGGCAGGGACTGGGGGACATTTGCTTGATTTGCCCCAAGCTCCCGCAGATCTCACTGGACCCGTGAAGGCATGGAACGAAGACGTCTACATTACGACGTACTTACCGGACGCCCCGGATAAGAATCCGATGTTCCTTGAGAAGCGCGTCTACCAGGGCAGCAGTGGACGCGTCTATCCTCTGCCGTTTATCGACCGGATCGCTTCGGAGCCGCGGAAGAAGCGGTGGAAGGCCATCCACATTGAAAATGATTACGTCCGGCTCATGATCCTGCCTGAGATCGGTGGCCGTATTCACATTGGTTACGACAAGATCGCGGGATACGACTTCTTTTATCGACAGAATGTCATCAAGCCCGCGCTGGTCGGATTAGCGGGACCGTGGATATCCGGCGGAGTTGAGTTCAACTGGCCGCAACACCATCGGCCGGCCACCTTTATGCCGGTGGAGACGGAGATTGAGAAGGGTTCCGACGGCTCCATCACCATATGGTGCAGCGACCACGATCCGATGCTACGCATGAAGGGAATGCATGGGATCTGCCTCTATCCGGATCGAGCACTGGTTGAATTGAAGGTTCGCCTCTTCAATCGTACGCAGTTCACCCAGACCTTTTTGTGGTGGGCAAATGTAGCCACTCGTGTGCACGAGAAGTATCAGTCGTTCTTCCCGCCGGACATTCGCTTTGTTGCCGATCACGCGAAGAGGGCGGTCACATCCTTTCCGCTGAGCGATCAACCTTACTATGGCGTGGACTATCCTGGGCGGGCGCAGTCAGGAGTGCCGGAGGATGAGACACCACGCATGTTTGTGCCGGACGGTTCCTACGCAAGAAACGATCTGGGCTGGTACGCAAACATTCCTGTGCCGACGAGTTATATGGTCGCCTCCACGGAGGGAAACTTCTTTGGAGGCTATGACCACAAGGCAGATGCGGGTGTAGTTCATGTCGCCAATCACCATATCTCTCCAGGGAAGAAACAGTGGACCTGGGGCAATCATGAGTTTGGGTATGCATGGGATCGCAACCTGACTGATTCTGACGGTCCCTACATTGAACTGATGGCAGGTGTCTACACCGACAATCAACCGGACTTTTCCTATCTTGCGCCGTGGGAGACGAAGACTTTCTCCCAGTACTGGTTTCCGATTCACAAGATTGGCGTGCCGTTAGCGGCAAATCGTTACGCGGGGCTCAGCCTTCGGAAAGCAGGAACAACCGTTCAAATCGGGATTGCCGTAACGCAAGCTGTAAAGGATGCGACTATCACCCTGAGGAGTGGGAAGGTTGAGATTGGGCATTGGACTTATAACATCGAGATATCCGAACCATTAGTTATAACTGCCCAGAACGGTCTTGATGCTGCCGTGGAGGAGTTATCGGTGGTGGTCACGGCAGGCGGCAAGACACTTATCGAATACGATGGGGAAAATATCAAGCCTGCCAAGCAGCCGGTTGTAGCCAAGGAACCTGCCCCTCCAGAGCAGATCCCTTCAGTGGAGGAGCTCTATCTTACCGGGGTCCATCTATGTCAATACCGGCATGCCACCCGGCAACCGGAGATGTATTGGCGTGAAGCCCTGCGGCGCGATGCCGGCGACGCGCGGACACACAACGCAATGGGGGTATGGTGTCTTCGGCGCGGAGAATTCGCGCTTGCAGCGGAACATTTCGAGGCAGCGATAGCCCGGCTGACGCGACTGAATCCGAATCCCTACGATGGCGAGGCTTACTACAACCTGGGTGTAACTCGCCGCTATCAACGGAAGGAGAAGGAGGCGTACAGCGCTTTCTATAAAGCCACGTGGAATGCTGCCTGGCGAGGGCCTGCCTACTTTGCACTTGCGGAAATCGATGCGAAAAACCGGCGATGGGAACAGGCGCTCGATCACGTTCGCCGCAGCCTGAAAGCCGAACCGGAAAATCTGAATGCGTGCAATCTTCATGCCGCTGTCCTGGGAAGAATAGGCGACCATCGCGCCGCCGAGCAATTATATGCGGAGACTCTTGCCATCGATCCGCTCGACGTTGGGGTCCGGTGGCACAGTGGAATTGCCCCTGCGAACGGCCAGGAACGTCTCGACCTCGCATTCGATTTTCTACGCGCCGGATTCGATGAAGAGGCCGCAACGGTTCTAAGAACTGCCGACCTCGAAGCCAGGGACGGCAGCGTTCCTATGATTCTTCTGACTCTTGAGCAAGTCGAGGCGGATCTTGGTTCCTCTGAAGCAGTGGAGACGTATCTTCGCGCAAAGCAAGCTCCGCTCGAGTATTGCTTTCCAGCCAGGCTGGAAGAAATGCTGGTTCTCGAATCGACGATTGCCCGTCATCCGCAGGACGGAGCGGCAAGCTACCTGCTAGGCAACCTGCTCTATGATCGCCGCCGTCACGATGAAGCGATAGCAGCATGGGAGCATGCAGCTTTCAGCAATCCATCGCACGCAACCCTATGGCGGAATCTCGGCATTGCTTACTTCAACATCCGCAAGGATGCGACGAGAGCATTGGAAGCTTTCGAACGCGCACACAAGGCGGATCCGCAGGATGGCCGAATTTTATATGAGCGCGACCAGTTGTGGAAGCGCACAGGCACGGCGCCCGAGCGTCGTCTTGAAGAACTTCTCCACTTCCCTGCGATCGTCCTCCTGCGCGACGATCTCTCAGTGGAGCTCGCCACGCTCTATAACCAGGTGGGCCGTCCCGAAGATGCGCTCGAACTCATGCTGCATCGCAAGTTTCAGCCATGGGAAGGTGGAGAGGGTCTGACCTTGGCGCAATACGTTCGCGCCCATTTGTTGCTGGGTCAACGCGCGCTCGGCAGCGGCAATGGCGCGGCGGCCCTTGTTCAGTTCCAGTCAGCGCTTCAGGTTCCAGGGAACCTGGGTGAAGCAAGACATCTCCTGGCCGGTCACAGCGACATCGATTACTGGCTGGGCGTGGCGCACGAATCGTTGCGAGAGGAGACAAAGGCAGCGGAGTGGTGGCATCGTGCCACAAGGCAAACTCGCGATTCTCAGCCAGGTATCTCAGAGATGAGCTACTGGAGTGCGCTCGCTCATCGGCGGCTTGGAGAGGAGGCAGAAGCAGTTGCGCTGTTCCGCGCCGTCCTGGACTACTCTGGTGAGTTGGAGGCATCAGAACCGAACATCCCTTACTTTGCCACCTCGCTGCCGGCGATGCTCCTCTTCGAAGAGGACCTCCGCCGCCGCAAGACGATAGAGGCGCGGTATCTCCGCGCCCAGGCAATGGCAGGCATGGGCCGCACCAGCGAAGCTGCAGATCTGCTGGACGAGCTGCTGACGATGGACCGCAACCACGCCGGCGCCGCAGACCTTCTGCGCCGACTCAACCCATCTGGCGGCAAAGCGACAGGAGATTCAACAAGGGAGAGCCGTCCGTTGCCCTGAAGCGGCGGCCGCTGGGGAATGAATCCAGACTTCAGAGTCGATTCGGTGGACGCGGCAGGAATCGAATGCATAACCTGTTAGTTAGCAGCCACATACGCTGCCCCCGCTCCGGCTGTAACCGGAAGCCATAAGTATCTATATGGTCTTCATCTTACCCATACCCCGCTCTCCGCCAACTGCTGCTTATGATTGCGGCGCCGATCCCAATGAACTTTGCGGTTATCATGATTATGGTGATCCGATTGTTTTGCCAGAGTGCTCTGCAAATCCGGCTCGCTCAGGAATTCAGCAGGTTGAATCTAATCTGGCTCTCTCTTTCTCTCGGGATCATCTGTCCAGGAGGTCCGCATTGAAGGCGTGATTGAAGATTTGTTGGAGACTAAAATGCCACTCTCTTCAGTCAATAGGTGACCTGGAGAATCGGGCGGAGCGTCCGGCGTGAGGTTGATCGAGAGTTGATGAAATCGCAATTAAAGCGTCCAATTCAGAAGTAGTGAGGTGCCTGCGCACAAACCTTTCCAAAGTAACTGCTGGTACCCAGAAAGTGCTATTGCCAGCGTCACAGGTTGTTCGTACGTTCAGGTGAGACCGAGTTGAAAAATCGATGGCCTGGCCAGGAAGTACCTAGTTTGCAGCGCGGCGGCCGAAAAGAAGCCGAGGCTAACCCATTAGCCCGTTCTACCCAAGGAACAATGGATAATGAGGCCCAAAAGTTCAGCGTGTACAACAGGTCCACAAGGAGTTTCCTCGACGTGGAGGTCGTCCTATTCGACACCACGGTGGAGCCCCTCAAAGGGCTCTTCGATCTTCTTGCCGCCCGCACCAACACGGGCATCTGGTTGACACCGTATCGAGGGATTCCGCCTGCGCGAGGGGGGCAACCTTTCGATCTGATTTATCTGGACGAACAATGTCGCGTCATTCAAGAAGTTGAATTGTATCCCAGTCCCCAGGTAAGACCCTTGTTGACGCGCCCAGCAAGCGTATTGATTTTGCCAGTAACCACAGTGTTTGCATCGCAGATTCATCCCGGAGACAATCTTGCGATTCGCGTCTCCGATGAACAAGAGAACCGATCTCAGCGTCTTCCGGGTCAGGCCGGCAGTAGTCCGATCGCGGCAGGCACTGATTCCCCGGCTGCAGAACACACGGACAAGAACGACCTCCCTTCGTCAGTGCCTGAAGACCGCGCAAAGCAGGTGCACCTCGCAATCCAGAAGTTGGATGAAAGGGGGACGAAATCCAAGAGGAAGACAAATGTTTCGCTGATGGACCGGTTCTCGCACTGGCTCTACCCCGAAAAGAGTGATCGCCGCAGCGCCGGCCGCCATCCTTTGCCGGGCTTGGTTGCCTACCACTGGAGCGGCGGCACTCCGCAGGCATACCGTTTAGGGAACATCAGTGAAACCGGGTTCTATCTGCTCACCGAAGATCGGCCGTACCCCGGAACCATGCTCTTGATGACGCTGCAAAAGATGGATACGAGCGGAGGCAATCTCGGAGATTCCATCCCTGTGTATACGAAGGTCATCCGCTGGGGGCCGGACGGCGTGGCCTTTTTGTTTGTCCTGTCAGAACCTGCAGATACGAAAAGCAGCAGTTATGCTCCGGGTAGCTGGGCGGACCGTAAGTCTCTGATGGAATTCCTGAAAGGGCTGAATTTGCCCGGGCAGCAGTAAGTGATCGAGCGCTCCGATACATAAAGGCCGCTGAAGGCTGCTTGCCACCTTCAGCGGCCAATTCAAGAAGCTCCTTTAGCCTTGTACGGCGATCCGATCCATCAAGCCTGCGCATGGATCGGCGCAGACCGCGGGCAAACAGGAGTTCGCTTCAAGCCCTTGAGTCAATGCCGGGCATGGACGACCGCCGCTCACCCGCGTGCACATCTCCGTCCCACCTATCTCCGGTTACTGCTTGTTGAGGTTGTAGTTCATGTAGATGACATGAGTCTGGAGATATTCTTCCAGGCCGTGCTTGCCGTCTGCGCCGCCGATTCCGGATTTGCGGCACCCGGCATGGAAGCCTTGCATGGCCTCAAAGTTCTCTCGATTGACGTAGGTTTCACCGAACTTAAGCTCGTTCGTGGCGCGCATCGCAGCGTCGAGTGAGCGCGTGTAAATCGAAGAGGTGAGGCCGTACTCGCAGTCGTTGGCGCAAGCGATGGCCTCGTCGAGGGTCTTGAACGTGGTAATCGGAAGGACGGGGCCAAAGACCTCCTTCTGCATGATGGCGGAATCCTGCCGGCAGTTGGTGAGCACTGTGGGTTGGAAGAAGTAGCCGGCCGGGACCTTGCAGCGGGCGCCGCCGCATTTCAGTTCCGCGCCTTGCTTCAGGGCGAGTGTGACGGCCGCGCTCACCTGGTCAAGTTGCTGTTTGCTGACCAGAGGACCCATTTCCGTGGCCGAATCGAAGGGATCGCCAACCACCGTCTGCTCCATGGCGGCAGTCATCTTGGCGATGAACTCCTCGGCAATCGATTCATGGACATAGACACGCTCGGCGCAGTTGCAGGCCTGGCCGGTATTGATGATGCGGGAGGCTTTGATAGACCGGACCGCAAGGTCGATATCCGCGTCCCCCATGACAATAGCCGGCGCCTTGCCGCCAAGTTCAAGGGAGACTTTGGTGACATTGTCCGCAGCGGCGCGCATCACAGCAATCCCGCCCTCGACACTGCCCGTCATGCTGACCATGCCGACCTTGGGGTGAGAGGCCAACGCATGGCCAACGACCGGACCCGTGCCGGAGACAAGATTGAAGACGCCCTTGGGCAGGGATGTCTGGGCAACCAGCTTGGCAAATTCAAAAGCGATATTGGGGGTCTCTTTACTGGGCTTGATGACAATGGTGTTGCCGGTGATCAGGGCCGGACCGACCTTGCGAACGATTAGGAACATGGGAAAGTTCCAAGGCAGGATACCGGCAATGACGCCTATCGGCATCTTATATACCAAAATGTTTTCGCCGGGACGATCGCTCGGGGTGATCTCGCCTTCATAACGGCGGGCAAACTCGGCCATATAGTCCAGATAGTCGGCTGCGAAATCGACCTCGATCTGCGACAGGGACAGGATTTTGCCCTGCTCCGCTGCAAGGATGCGGGCCAGGAACTCCCGGTTGGCGCGAATCAGTGCGGTAATCTCCCGCAGATGGGCGGCACGGCGAATGGCCGGCAAAGCAGCCCAGGATTTTTGTGCCTTTTCAGCAGCCAAAACGGCCCGATTTACATCCTCGACCGTGCCGTCAGGAACCTCTGAAATGACCTGCTCGGTTGTGGGGTTCACAACTTGCAGCGTCTTTGTTGAGCTTACAAATTCACCGTCGATCAGCATTTCATAGCACGTAACACAGGCTTGCGTAGCAGGCATCGAAATATCTCCCTTCAACTGGTCGTCCACGCACTCAGCGCACCGCACACCATCATAGACCCCAACTGTGAGAATGCGAAAGAGAGCTTCGGCCGTGGGTCCACCGGGCGCTTTCGCTAATGAAACGCCGGCTGCCGAGCACGCATAAGTAAATAGATAGCGGCTTTTGGTCATTGCAACCGGGGACTGCTAGAATTCGACGCAGAAAAAAGGTCGGAGATTCTGCGCCATGCAAAGGGAAACAGGCTGCGCGCTTGCGCAGATCCTGATTTCTTGAACCGCGGTTGTCTCTTTCTTGGAGCTAAATGGAAAAGACTCTTGACGCAAAGCTTGCAGCACTGAAGAAAGATCCCACGTCGCGCGTGTTCATCCTGGCGGACGCCAAGGACGCCGACATGGCCTTTGGTATTGCTTCACCGGGAATTGCGCCGGATGGACGGGTGCGATCGCTGAGCGAATACCGGGATCAGATGCGTGAAATCGTCTCCCAGGGCTTAGTCGATATCATGCTTATGTCGGCCAGCACGTCGGAGCTGCTGACAATCAAGGAGCGAATCTTCGATTCGTCTTCTGTCACTCCGGCAGTACGTGCAAACGATGCGACCGATGTGCATGTTATTCGCGGAGGAAGATATCCTGCGGTCGCTTCACGGCCATTTGCCACAACTACGCTGGAACACATACAGGCCGGCAAGAGTCCTTGTTCCAATGATGAGCGCCGCGTGGGCGCCAATCTTGGACTCTATTCAGTTACTTTCAACAATGACCTGGAGTACGATCTCAGGACTCTTGAGAGGTATAAAGCATTTCGGCTGGAAGCCGAGGAAAAGCATTTCAGGCATTTTCTTGAGGTATTTCATCCCAATGTGCCGGCGAATCAGCATGGCCTGGCGCCGGAGGAAATTCCATACTTCGTCAACGACCATATCGCGCGGCTTTTGGCCGGAGTACCCTCATCCTCCAGGCCCCTCTTCCTGAAGATTCCGTATGCCGGTCCCAGAGCTTTGGAAGAACTATGTGGATACGATTCTTCCCTGGTGGTGGGTGTATTGGGCGGATCGGCAGGTACGACACACGATGCCTTCTCCCTGGTCTACGAGGCAAAGCGCCATGGTGCGCGGGTGGCACTGTTTGGAAGAAAGATCAAAGCGGCCGAGCACGAGCTATCGTTCGTTGAGTACTTGCGACTTGTGGCGGACGATCAAATCAAGCCTGTAGAAGCGGTGAAGGCCTATCACGCGAGGCTCCAGGAGATGGGAATACCTTCACGCCGCAGTCTCGATCAGGACCTGGAACTAACTTCAACATTTGCAAACTACTGATGGCTCGATTGACGGAAAGCATCCATGAATAAACCGTACGACGTACTCGGAGCAGGGATCGCGGCCGTAGACGATCTATGCTACGTTTCGGCTTTTCCGCAAGTGGATTGCAAGATACCGGTTCACAGCAGCATACGCCAGGGCGGCGGTCCTGCGTGCACGGCGATTGCCACGGTAGGAACGCTGGGAGGGCGCGCGGCCTACGTCGCACGCTTTGGAGACAATGAGCTTTCGAAATATATCCGGTCCGCGCTAGAAAGCCATGGAGCCGATATCTCGCATATTCTGCATGATCCAGCGGGCGGCCCGTACCACAGCTTCATTGTGGTGGACGGGTTGGGACATCGCAATGTGTTCTACGACCCGGCGCTGTACCGGGTAGTTGGCGCAAACGATCTGCCCGACTCCCTGATTCAATCGGCGGCCATGATTCTGCTGGACCACATCACCGAGCCATCCCTGGAAGCGGTAGCAGTGAAAGCTCACAAGCTGGGGGTACCGATACTAGGAGATATTGAGGGTCAGACTGAGTCCTCAAAGAGTCTGGCAGAGCTGTCAGATTATCTGGTTGTCCCCAAGGCCTTCGCAGCCTGGGCCAGCGACGCCCCGGACCCGCGGAATTCCTGTGCGTTCCTGGCACGAACACAGCGGCGGGCCACGGTGGTGACGGCGGGCGCCGAAGGCTGCTATTTGAGCACAAAGACAGCCCCGGGGGTGCGGCATTTCCCGGCTTTCGAGGTCGATGCCTTCGATACAAATGGATGTGGAGATACGTTTCATGGCGCTTTCGCCCTGGCGGTGGCGCGGGGACTCGCCGTAGAGGAGGCCATCCCGTTTGCTTCCGCTGCCGCCGCACTCAAGGCCATTGCAGGCGGAGGCAAGCATCGGGGATGGGAGGCGATTCCCACGCTGGATGAAGTAATTCAGTTTCTTCAGGCCAGATTCAGGCAGCCGGAGAGAGTGTCCTTATTAGGCAAACTTGAAGGTTTAAGGGACACAGCACAATCGACTAAATAGCGGAATGTTATCTTGGTTCCGCGTTCGTATTGGCTTCAGAAAGATCGTCCACGGATTCTGCGGGCGCGTGTCTTCGGTGATGCAGAAGTCTTCAGGACGAAGGCCAGTCACATAGTTCCCCTTGTCATCAGTCACGGCCACATTGAACTGAACCAGGACGACGTTTACGCGCAGATGCATCGGGTCGTCCTGGGCGGAAACCGCAAGTGGAAGGATCACGCAGGAAAAGCAAAGTACAGTTTGCGCTATGCGATGCATGTTGGTCAGGCAAGTGAGCTCCATAACTTCCATCTCCAATGGAGGATCTCATTGTGAGAGCATGATGACGGGCTCTCGTTGAACATGTTGCCAGCAAGAAGCGCAAGTGTTACGGATCTATTCCAATTTTGCAGGCGGCGGTGCGCTTTTTTGAATCACGGTTCGCTGTCAAACGGATGCGCTTCGACCTTGGGAGCGATCTGGTTGCGGATTGGCTGATTTTCGAAGATCCGGAATTCAGGCTGGGCGCCGGCTCACGTTGTGAGCGGCACACTGGATCTGGAAGATTTGTTCGGAGCGCGGACCAGAAACAATAAGCATCCGGTTGCGAAAAGAGGCAGCAATCCCGCAACCAGAAACGCAGGCCCGTAGGAAAAGCGATCGACCAGAATCCCGACTGCGAACGTGAAGACCGCGCCGACCAGACCTGCCGCCAGTCCGCTCAGACCTGTAACGGTTGCCACAACATCCTGGGGAAACAGGTCCGAGGGCAGAGTGAGGCCCATGGTGGACCAACTGGCGTAACCCCATAGGGCAAAGCAGATCAATCCCAACGCAAAATAAACGCTATGCACGCTGGCAGCGGGAATGCCTGCAAGAATCGGAAGACAACTTACGGCACATACCCAGGTGCGGGCGCGGAGTACAGAGACGCCGCGGCGAATGCAATAGCCTGAAATCCAACCACCTGTGAAGTTACCGAGATCGGCAGCGATAAAGGGCATCCAGGCAAAGAAGGCGATTCGCTGCAAGCTGAATCCACGCGCATCGCTCAGGTACTGGGGAAGCCAGAAAACGTAGAACCACCAGATGGGATCGGTGAGTGCGCGGCCCAGAACGATGCCCCACACATTACGGTCGCGAGCTAGTTTGAGCCAGCGCTGCACACCGCGCTCCGCAGAGATGGAAGGTGCATCCTGACCAGCGCGGATGAATGCAACCTCCTCCGCCGTTACGCGTGGATGACGATCCAGCGGATGGTAGACGCGCAACCACATCAGCAGCCAAACAAAGCCGAGGACACCTGAAAAGACGAATGCGGAGCGCCAGCCAAAGGCCAGTGCGATGAGGGGAATTGTCAAAGCAGCCACGGCTCCGCCCACACTCGATCCACTGTCGAAAATGGCCACGGCGAGGCTGCGTTCCTCACTGGGGAACCACTCGGCAACCGTTTTGCTGGCTCCGGGCCAGTTGAAACCCTCTCCAATTCCCAGGAGAAATCGAAAGGATGCGAAGCCGAAGACCGATGTGGCAAAACCAGTGAGAATGTTGATGAGAGACCAGAAGACCACGGCAAGAGCAAGCCCCAGCCGCGTTCCCACCGCGTCAAGAAAGATGCCGCCGAGAAGCCAGGTGACCGCATATGAGATCTGAAACGCACCAAGAATCTTGGCCAGGTCCGTATGCGTTAGATGGTATTGTGCCGTAATTAGAGGCGCTAAAACGGAGAACGTCTGACGGCTGATGTAATTGGTCACCGTGGAAAAGAAAAGCGTCCAAACGATCCACCATCGCACCCGTCCTTTGCTGCGAGACTTGGGTGGCTTGCCTGTTTGTTGAGTTACATTCACTGAATTCATCGCGTCTCGCTCATTCCGATACCTCGCTCACCGAAGCTACTGAACAGATGCTGCATCATTGATGGTTGCAGGAACCGCGATCGAACCTATGTCATGTGCGTTCGAAGTTTGTGCTGTTGGTCAGTCTCATGGACGACGGATCGCAAACTGGCGGCGAACAGCCGCCACCAGGAGACTTTGAGAGCACCCGGAGGGCCATCGCTTCGATTAGACAGCGTGATCCCCGACTGGATGATCGACGATCTCTTCGTTTCGCGGATCCCAGTACAACTTCCTGCCACTCCAATACGATTGTGCTGCCATGATGCAGACAAGCGAATGCGAGAATCCGTGGTCGACGGTGGCGTTTGGCTGCGTACGGGTTTGCATTGACTTCAGCCAGTTCACCAGATGGACCACGTCGTCATCGTCCGGGCCAAGAGAGTTGGGCGCCGGGGCTCCTGGCACATGGACAATCTCCTCGCCGTCGCTCTTGGGACCAATGATGGGGAGATGAGTGTAGACCGGTCCACCGTCGAACGGATCGAATTCCTGCCTGCCGCCTTCGCGCGTCACTGAAAACAGCGACGCACCCTCACCACCATAATTCTCGATGGTGCCTGTACGTCCATGGATCCTTGAAAAGCTCCGGTAGCTGTTTCCAAATATCGTCTTATAGGTGTAGAGAAAACCCTTCGGATAGACGATGGCAGTGACACATGTATCGGGATTCTCCCGCCCATCTTTCCAGGTGAAGATTCCGCCGTTGGCAACGACGCTTTCTGGATAAGTCTCCCCAGTCCAGAGATGCACCAGATCGCAGCCGTGGCTAAGCCACTGATCGAGAATTCCTGCCGAATAGTCTTTATAGAGCCTGAATTCCAGATACACATGAGGGTCGAACGGACGATCGGGTTTTCCCAACAGCCAACGCTTCCAGTCCGTGTCTTGCTCTCGAAGTTGCGATGCCCGTCCATAGAGCCATTGTTTCCACTCCATGTTGATGTCCATCAGCATCTCTTTGGAATAGCCCGTGTCCATGGGGGTGAATCTCCATCGCTCTTCATTCACATTCCATTCCTGTTCAATATGGACGATGTCGCCGATTCGACCCGAACGGATCAGATCTCTCACCGCCAGAGGATATGGTTGGCTGCGGTGCTGCGTGCCCATCTGCACAATCTGCCTGGATTGTTTGACGAGGTCGCGCGTCTCAATGGCCTCGGAAAGCACGTTGGCAAATGGCTTCTCTACATAGCAATCCTTTCCGGCCTTGACCACTTCCGCACACAGCTTGGCGTGTTGGAAGTCGCCCGTAGCGATCATCACGCCGTCTATATCCTTCAGCGCCAACATCTCCTCAGAGTACTTAAAGCTCTGGGGCTCCAGGTTGAATGCCCGCTTTACCTGGGCCGCCCGGTGCTCCCGCGCCAGGCTCCATAGATCGCAAACCGCAACCGTCTCTACGGGCATCCGCTTGGAGGCAAGTGCCACCATGTGCACATGTCCTTCGCTACGGTCGCCGCAGCCGAGTTGGCCCAGACGAATGCGATCATTTGCCCCGAGGATGCGCGCATAGGATTTGGCGCTCATTCCTGCTGCGAGCATTGCCCCTCCCGCCTGCTTCACAAGTGTCCGGCGGTCGATTTCATTCTTTGCATTTTCAAGCATTGCAATCAGCTCCTGGGATGCAGCTTCTTGTTTTGGGCTCGAAGTTAAACGGGCAAGGAAGACCGTTCAATTCGATCACTGAGTTTCATTCACACGGACAAATCGCTACGCCCGCATGAGTGCGGAGGACAGCTAAAGGATGATCGTCACGGCGGACTCGCCGGAATGTATTCCAATCCACCTCATCCAAGTTAGCCGAATCAGTTCGACTTGATCCGGGGAACAGTACCTGGATGGCGATAGAACAGGAAAGAGCGACAGCGTCCGACGCGAGAACATCGCGTCGCGGTTCAGACCAAAGCACGAAAAGACATTAGCACATGAAAATATTCGAAGGCACGAACAAATTTCGAATAGCGCCGGAATCCCTTTCGCTCCCCGGCCGAACGGCCCGTAAGCCCCAGCAGACAATAGCCAGAACCCAAAATCGCTGCTCTCACTGCGTATGAGAATCCTCGGTCTCTGCCAATGGAGAGCTCGCCGAATATCTTCTCACCGGGACAACAGCACTCCATCTAATTCATTTGCCGACTCCGAGTCCAAATAGATAGTTGTATTTGGATGAGTGCGAAGGATGGTAGCGGGACATGTTGTTGAAATAGGCTCCTCAAAAGCGCGTCGTACAATTCTCGCTTTACGTTTGCCCGGTACGGATACGATCAGCGTTGGAACGCGAAACAGGGCGGGGATAGTAAGCGTAATAGCACGTTCAGGGACCTGATCAACACTATCGAACCAGCCCTCAGCCATCTGCTGCTGGCGGCATACGGCATCCAGTTGCACTATCTTCGCATCCAGAGGATCTGTGAAGTCTGCTACAGAAGGATCGTTGAAAGCCAGGTGGCCATTTTCTCCTATACCCAGGAAGCATAGTTGAGGGCTGGCGGAGCGAAGTTTGCTTGCATAATCGCTGCTCGTCTTCTCAGGATCCGTCGCGCTTCCGTCGATCTCAAAAAACTCTTTCATGCGCACCTTGCCCGACAGTCTCTCGCGCAGATAGCGGCGGAAAGAGGCCGGATGGTCCGCCGCTATATCGACGTATTCATCCATATGAAAGCCGCGCACCTGGCCCCAGGGCAGATGTGGAATGCGCGTAAGCTCGTTGAGAGTCTCAAACTGCGAGGCGCCCGTGGCAAAAATCACTCCTACTGAATCATGAGCCTGCGCTAACTCGATCAGTGCTTTGCCCGCGGCTCGCGCAGCGGCCGCACCGGCTGCTTGACTGCTAGGATGAACTTCAACCTTCATGGTTCCGACGTGGTAGTACTTCGCTTGCGCACTTGTGTCAGTCAATTTTGACTCCTTGTTGTTCGGCTCACCCATTCACACAGCCAGTCGAACGCTAGAGATCCTACGAAACGATTGTCAGCTGATCATCCGGATGCCGGCACGCTTCTACCGCTGTGAAGCGCCTCTTCAAAGGAACTGTCCCGATGGATCGTGACGCCCTGAACCACCCTATTGATGACACCGTCCGGGCTGGGGTTATCGGGATTCAACCCGATGCGCAAACTCAAGTGATAACCGAGCAACTGCGGCCCCATGATCTCGTAGGGTGTGCGTAGAGCATCGTTTGCCTGAGGAGCCACGGCGGGAATGACACTGTCGAATAAACCGGCCGACTCGGCCGGGTCTACGACGCCAACCAAGTATCCGATCTTTTTCGTGCGAAGCTCACGGATCAGATCTATCTCGTAACGGCGGCGCACCGGATCGCTGGATAACAAGCACAGCACAAGCGTGTCGGCTTTGACAAAAGACATAGGTCCATGTCGAAGCCCTAGATAGGTCTCCGAGACGACGGGGAAGCGGCCGGCTGTCATTTCCAGCATCTTAAGTCCCGCTTCTCGCGCCCAGCCAAGCAATGGTGATGAGGACAGAATCACGATTCGGTCGCGAACGCGAGCCGCCAATTGCTGGCATGCGCAATCGATGTCGGGCAGCAATTCGGCTGCGCATTTGCTGAGGTCATCGATCGACGCTGCAACCGCATCAGGCTGGGCCAGAACGAGTCCGGCAAGTACCAAATTGGAGAATGCGCTTGTCATTACAAGACTTCGGTCATTGGTGCGCGGATCAAGAACAATGAGTCCGTCAAGGCTTGAGTGAGACAATGCACCCTTTTCATCGCAAACGATCGCGAATTGCAGAATGTCCGGCCGGAGACTACGAATACGCTCGACTACTGCGGGACTCTCCGGGCTGTCGCCCGACCGCGCCAGGGAGATGACGGCGCCTACTTCAGTTAAGTAGCGTTCAGTATCTACTAGAAGATCGGTAGTAGGAATGGCACGTGCATCGGGCCACGCCGTTGCCACGCAGCTGGATGCGTAGGCCGATGTTCCCGCTCCAGTCAGCAGAATGCGCGTGTGTTGAAGCCTAACCCGCAGTTGCAGACGGTCCGATGCGGAGCGAACCCTTTCATGGGTGGTGGGCCAAAGAAGAGGCTGCCGAAGGATCTCCTGGAGGGTGTATAAAGGGGCGTTGTTGAGTCTATTCTCTGCAGACACGCACGGAAGTTGCGACATGTAAGACTCCGTTCATCGGTCGGGACAATTTCAAAAGAGCATGGGCTTCAAAAGGACATCGACGAAATGTATTCTTCCACAAATGTGCCAGATTCCGAGGCCGCATGTAAGCATATATGAGCAATACGAAACCGTCAATCCTTTCATTTTTATTCTTTTAGGTTTCTCTTATTAGCGTTTATTCTGAGGGTGAAATGCCAGGAATGCTATGACTTATGAATTTTGATGGGAATGCAATCGATCATCTCCGGCAGTGAGTGCAAACAACTCCGTAACTCAGCGCTGGGTGAACGGCTTATGAGGAGCTACGCAATCATCCGGACTGGTCGTTCGCTTCGGCGGAATATCCTTCCAATGCCGAAATCCTCTAAGCGCGGAACCGTGTCTTTGCGCGACACCCGAAAACCCAGTTTGTCGCTCTGCACGCCGGCAATTTTGCAGAGAACCTGGAGAACGTTTCAGCTAACCTCGACCTATTTCAGAACATGCATGTGGACATCGCCGCCAGGCTCAATGAACTTGGCCGGCAGCCCAGCGCGGCGCGCCGATTCTTCGATCGATATCAGGACCGGATCGTATTCGGAACCGATGCAACTCCACA
>PLSM01000088.1 GCA_003165075.1 Acidobacteriaceae bacterium
GTAGTGTGTAGTAGCTTCCTTCGATCGGGTCAACCACGACAAGCTGATGGCCGCCATGGCGCGCCGGGTCGCCGACAAGAGGATGCTCAAGTTGATCCGGGCGTTTCTCACCGCGGGTGTGATGGAAAACGGGCTGGTGGGTCCGGTGGATGAGGGCACGCCGCAAGGCGGCCCGTTATCGCCACTGCTGTCGAACCTCGTGCTCGACGAACTTGATCGAGAACTGGAGCGGCGCAAGCACTGCTTCGCGCGGTACGCGGACGACTGCAACATTTACGTCGGCAGCCGGCGGGCAGGGGAGCGTGTGAAGCGGAGCATTACCGGCTTCATCACTCGGCGGCTCAAGCTCAAGGTCAATGAACAGAAAAGCGTAGTGGCTCGACCGGCAGAACGCAAGTTCCTCGGCTTCAGCTTTACCGGCGCAAAGGAGCCAAAGCGGCGTATCGCCCCCAAGGCCCTGGTGCGGTTCAAGCGGAAGGTGCGGGAACTTACGGGCCGGACTCGGTGCATCAGTATCGAGCAGATGACGAAGGAACTGGCCAGCTATTTACGCGGCTGGAAAAGCTACTTCGGCTTCTCGGAGACGCCCTCGGTGTTTAGGAATCTGGACCCATGGATACGGCAAAGGCTGCGATCCATGATCTGGAAGCAGTGGAAACGCGGCAAGGTGCGGTTCGACAAGCTGTGTGCCTTGGGAGTGAGCAAAGACCTGGCTGCCGAGACAGCCGGGAGTGCTCAGGGCCCCTGGCACATCGCCAACAGCCCCGCTCTGAGCTATGCGTTCCCCATCGCCTACTTCGACGCGCTTGGCGTTCCCAGGCTGGCCACTGGTCCTTAGCTCAATCCGTCCGAAACGCCGGATGCGGACCCGCATGTCCGGTGGTGTGGCAGGGGCGAGCGGGCGACCGCTCCCCCTATGCCGATTGCGCGCTTTCTTTGGTGGCTTAGGCGGGCAGAGTGAATTCCGCGCTTGCTGCTCACTTGCGGCGGGCAGATGCGACGCGAGCCGTCATGAGTGGATCGTCGGGCAGATGTGACCAGTTGAAATAGGGCAATAGGTCGCGCATCGCGATGGCCCGATATCCGTGTTGCTTGAGGTAGAACATGTATTGGCGGAACATCTCCGGTGGCGTGTTGACCCAGGGATGGACCACGTCTGGCACGCCGTGGAATTGCAACACGACGACCCTGCCGTCTCTCGCTCCCGCTACAACTTTCTTGAAGTGATCGAGCGTCCAATCCGGATACGCGTCGCCGGTTGTCGGTATCAGTAGTGGGTAGTTCTTCGTCACATCCAGCAGCGGGCCTACTTGGACCTCACCGTAGGGAACCTCCGGTTGCATTCCCCGCCGCGCCAGTTTGATTCCGTGGAGCTGGAGTTGCTTGAGTGCCTCGGGTCCGAAGTTATCCCCAGGCCAGGCGAAGCTTATCGGCTTGGGTACGCCGACACGCGCCAATTCATCATCCACCATCTGCAACTCCTGTCCGAGCATTGCGCCCTTCTCGGGGGTGTCGAAACCGCTGTGGGTCCAGGTGTGATTGCCGATTTCAAAGCCTCTACGATTCAGTTCAGCGACATCTTCCCAACTGAGAAAGTGTGCCTGGTCATCCATCCAGTTGTGGGTGATGAAGAACGTGGCTTTGAATCCCAGTTGCTCCAACAACGGCGCTACAACCGTAATCTGCGATCGAACCGCGTCGTCAAAAGTGAGCACCACGGTCTTGGCGGGAATTTGGACCGCGCGCAAGAGCGGCGTTGCCAGAGAAAGAGCAATGGCTGTGGTTGTAGCCAGAAGAGTGGAGTATTTCAACTCGGCACCTCGCAGGACGAAGTTACAGCAGGAGCCCATCGATCCTCAAGCCAAACTTCGTAAGAACGGCACCAGGCTTCAGATCCTCTATCCGGAGAATAGGCTATGCGCTTCTCTTTAAATGCAAACGGGATCCACGCATGGATCCCGTCTGCTCGTCCGAAAGAAGCGTCACAATCAGAATGTGACGTGAACTCCCATGGTGAATGCCCGGTTTCCGCCGATGGTTCCGGTTGCCGAGCCGAAGTTGGCCGCGTTGTTCGCGCAGCCTTGCGTATTGGGAATAGCTGTGGCCGAGGTGCAAGTGACGTTATTGATCGGGACCGTCGTTGGAAGAGTAATCGACTTGCCTGATCCATTGGAAACGGGTATCTGATCCAGGTTTGCCCTCGTGCTCTCCTGATCGACTGGGTTGGAGCTGCTCACGAGCTGGCCGTAGTTGATGTAGTAACTTCCAGGGATGCAATTGTAGTAGTTGGAGATTGCTGCAGCAATCGCCGTGTTCGAGCAAGCATATGGCTGACGAATCTGCGCCGTATCCTGCGGTACATCCAGGCTGGTCGTGTTGGTGACGTTGAAGGCATTCAGTTCATACTGCACGCCCACTTTCTCAGTTAAGTGGACAGTCTTGCGCACGGAAAGATCAAGCCTCTTTTGCATTGCCTGGCGGAAAATATTCCGCTGCCCCTTGTTGAAGGGCGTCTCGTAAATATCCTGCGGATCGTTTCCGGTGGATACCGGAATACCCATCTCTCCCGGGGCCAGGTAGTGGATGGCGATCTGCGTCGGATCGATGGCTGGTATGTAGCTGCCCCCACTGCCGCGGAAGGCGCCTTTGTTCCCGGTAAGCGCGGAATGTGGATCCTGTGGGTTCTTGATGCCCAACACCGGATTCATAAGATTAGGAAAGTCCCCAAAATTGATGCTGCCAACCGATCCGTAGTACTCATACAGCGAATAGGGCTCACCGCTCTGCAGGACAGCTTGGCCGGTCAGGTGCCAGTCATTGGCAAAATAGGATGCCACCGAGTGCTCTCGGGCAGTGTTGGGAACTTCAAAATTGAAGTTCGCACTGAAAACATGGGTGCGATCGAAGTCCGAAGATGCCCATGAATCGCGCAGCTTCTTTGGATCATCTCCCGTAAAGAACAGACCGATGTCGCTTTGCTCGTCCAGGGAGTGGCTCCAGGTGTAGCTTGCACCGGCCTGAACGTGGTGCGAAAGCCTCTTTTCGACGTGGGCTTCAAGTGCGTCGTAGGCTGAAACACCGGCCGCCTTGAAATCAGCGGCATTGGGGTTAAAGCCAATGTAAGGCGCTCTGAAATCCGTGTTGCCGCCATCGTATGTGTTCCATTTCTCCCCGGCAATCGGGCTGTAGGCTTGCACGTCGAATCCCAGAATTGGATCGTAGTACGTGAGCAGGTTGTTCTGGTTGAGCACCTGGAACCCGTAGCTTGTCGTTTCTCCCCAGATCGGGTTGCTCGGGGTTGCAATGCCCGGCTCATTCAACGGTAGCGGAAGCACTGAATGCCGCCCCCGATTGCCGGAGTAACCGAGCGTGAATGCAACCGTGTTGGTTGGTTGCCACTGGAAATTCAAGGTGTAGTTGATGGTGTAAGGCAGAACGTTGTTCTTGTCATAGGAGCCAAAGTTCAGCGTCGGCAAACAGGCCGAGTAGTCCAATGACTGGTTTTCGAAAGCATCGCAATTCTGGAATCCATAAACCGGGTCGATTCCGGTCATTACATTCAACTGGTTCTGAAGTGCCTGTGTAACGGTACCGGGGTCAGAGTTCGGCGGAATGTAGTTTCCGCCCGACTTGGAGGTATAAAGCCCCGTGCCTATCGGGTTTGAGAGTGTGAGAGCTCCAGTGCCGACTCCATAACCTACCAGCGGCGCAGATTCCGTGACGCCGAAGGGACCGCCAATATCGCCGCCTGCCGGTTGCGACAGATAGGTAAACAGCTCTCCTCGATCGTAATAAATGCCTGCGCCGCCGCTGATCACCACTTTGCCGTTGTTGGCGCTGGGTGTCCACGCAAAACCGACGCGCGGAGAGACGCCCCACTGTCGTCCCTTCAATGTGGAATCACTCACGCCTGCCGTGGGGTGGTACTTGTTGTTGCCGGCTATCTCAAATCCAGCGTTCTTCACCTGAAAGCCGTTGGTTGTGTCCCCGGTTACGTCATAGAGTGCGGGGTTGAAGTTAAACATGTTGCCGTACTTCTCTGTGAGGCCGCCATGATAGTCATAGCGGACGCCCGCGGTGATGCTCAAGTTTGGCTTTGCCTGCCACTTGTCCTGCACATAGGCTGAGAGTTCGTTGGACCGGTAGTAACGATCGCCATTGTTGCGGCCGCTCACCGGATCTATGCTCTCTACGACGTCGGAACTATGGACTTTGCCTTGAAAAAGATCATCCAGACTCGCGACGGCTATTTGGACGTTGCCATCGCGATTGTTGATGATGTTCAGTTGCGTGTAACTGTATCCGCCACCCGCTACGAAGGTGTGCTTGCCCATGGTGAAGATCACATTGGTCGAGGGGTTCAGACGGTTTTGATAGTACCCCATATTCGTAAATGCGGTGGCTGGCCCAAGCCCGAGACTCGGTGAGGAGGTGTTGCTATACGCAAATTCCTTGATCGTGATGCCGGGTAATCCAGGAATAAAGTCAGAAGGAGCATTTGGATCCTGGACATAGCCCGAGCCGACGCCGAAGTTCCCTCCTGCAGCCGACTGCCTGTAAAGACTGTACGAACCCATGCGCACAAAACCCAGGCGCTGCTCCCAGTTGAGACGCGAACCGATGGAGATGGTATTGTCGATGGCTGCGACCTGCGAACCGTTCAGTTCCGTCACCGGGAAGCCACCCGTCTGCGAGTACCCATAGGGCTTGTTGACCGGTGCATCCTGATAGAAGTATTTCGCTGACAAGCGGTCAGTTTTGGTAACGTCATAGTCCAGCGAGAGGGTTCCCTGATTTGAAGTCAGGACGGAAGTGCCGATTAATGTAACGTTGGGCACGCCGTATTGAATGGCGGCATTCGACGCCGGTGTCGGAATCATATATTGCCCGTTCGGCAGTTTGGCGTTGAACAAGGCCATGGCGATCGGGTCGATGCTGGTTGCAGTGCCACCCCAAGCGGCATCTACACCAAGCAGATCTGCTTCAGTACGGCTATCGGTCAGGTTCGACGGGACTGTAAATTGCGATAGCCCGGTTGCCTGGTCCGAATTGGATCGGCGCTGATAGGCGACAAAGAAGAACAGCTTATTCTTCTTTATCGGGCCGCCTGCGGTGAAACCAGCCGACCAGCGGTTCAGATACGGATTGATCATCGAGCGAGGAAAATCGCCGACACCTTGCTGGGTCAGTTGATAGGCCTGGCTGAAGAAATAGGGCGAAGCGTTGAGCATGTTGTTTGCGAAGCTGCCGTACAACTGCCCATGCCAGTTGTTGGTCCCGGTCGACGTATTTACGTCAATTTGTGCGCCGCTCGTGGCCCCCTGCTGCGCGTCATACATCGAGGCATTCACGCGCAATTCCTGCATGAACTCCGGCGGAGGAGAAGGCAGACTGTTGCCGTTGGAGCCGTAAACCGAAATACTCACGTTGGAGTCGCTGCCCGAAACACCGGGGCCGATGTCGAAGTTGTATCGCTGCGAACTTGCGCCGCTCGAACTCTTGCCGTTGAACAGGTTGGTCGAATCCACACCATCTACTTGGAAAGTATTCGATGTGTCGCGCTGGCCGTTGGCCCAGATCGGCTGGTTGCCCAATCCGGCGTTGGAGTCGAGATTCGCGAGCAGCTCGGCGTTCACGCCCGGTGATAACACTGCCATCTGCGTAAAACTTCCTGTTGCCAGGGGAGTGATGTCGATCTGCGCAGTATCCAGCGTATAGCCGTTGGTGGTATCTGTTTGATTCAGAAGCGGGGTTGCGTTCACCACTACCGATTCGGTCGTGCTGCCCACCCTCAATTTCGCATTGACCGTGGTGGCGCGCGCCTCTTGCACCGGAATCGCCGCTAACTCAGTGGCCTCGAAACCCTCGTGGGTGATTCTCACCATATAAGTACCAATGGGGAGATTGAAGATTTGATAAGATCCGGTCTCCTGCGTAGTTGTCTTTGCAGAAACGTTGATCGCGGCGTTTGTTGCGGTCACTGTTGCACCGGCAACGGCCGCTCCCGTTGAATCCAGCACCGTGCCGTTCAACGAGCCCAGTGTTTGTTGCGAAGAACCAGGCAAGCAGATGACAAGCGCGGCCAAAACAAACAAACCGTACCGGGTGACACTCCTCCAAAAGTTTTGATTCATATTCTCCTCGCGGATTGCTTCAACGTTTGTCTTCATGACTGCCGAGTGGCGGCTATAAGGTTGTCTTTGCTTCAACTTCTAGACTGACCGGTATGGCTGAAGATGCCGTTAAAGCGCGGTCACACCTATGTAAATAGTTTGTGACACCGGCGTCCGTTTCCCCAAGTGGAAAATGCCCATCTTCAGCGACATTCGGTGGAAAACAAGTCCTAAATCAGGCCCGTGGCGCGCTCTGGTTCATTGCCCCATCACGCGTCCGGAAGCAGCGGGCAGGGAAAGCCCGCCCGCAACCTGATCTAGCGTCCGATCATGGTACACCGCATCTCATCATGGAAAAATTAAAAGATCAACGACCGCTTCCCTTTCCCCACTGCAGGCGCAGCCCAACACGCAGGCTTACGGGCAGGCTGGGGTAGCCGATGGGCGCAATGTGCTGATTGTCGGTCAGGTTCTCCGCGTGGCCATAGATCCCCAGCCAGGTCAGCAACTGGTAGCTGGCTCCCAGGTCAATTTTTGCGTAGCCGTGATCCAGGTTACGGTTAGGCAGCAACAGGCTATTGCCGCCGTTCAGGTCGTACCCGCCCAGAAAATCCGAATCGTCGGAGCGGCTGGCGAAGGCAGAGCTAAACTGCGCCGCAAGCCCTTTCGCCGCATAGCTGGCGGTGAAAAATCCTGTGTGCGGAGCGCGCCGGAATGGACGGGCGCCCTTAAGCGGCGAATCTGGCCCCACGGGAATGCCGTTGTAGGTTGGCACGGGACCAAGCAGCATTACATCGTCGTTTGTGAATGAGCGCTGCACCACTGCATCCAGGTAGGTGTACCCGCCGCGCAGAAAGATGCTGCGTCCAATGCCGCTTTCCACCGTGGATTCCACTCCCAGCGCCCGGTACGCCTCAGTATTCAGGCTCTGTTCATAGGCCCCGTTTGCCTGCAAAAACTGCTCCAGTTCGTACTGCTGGCTGGGCGTCAGATTCGGCAGAAGCTCAGGAATCAGGTCCAGGCCCACGTACTCGATCTGGCGCCCGAATTCGTTGTGGAAGAAGGTGGTACGGAAGACCAGCCGCTCGCTCAGGAACGCCTGCTCCACGCCCCCCTCATAGGTACGCGTGGTGGGGGCGGAAAGCGGCGAAATGTGCAGTTGTGCAACGGTGGTCTGCCCACCGTTGCTCTCTAGAAAATTGTAGAGCGAATAGAACTGGTCAGTCAGTGAAGGCTCGCGAACCCCATCGCCGTAATTGAAAAACACGCGTGTACCGCTGAAGATGCCCGTCCGCGGCCTCAGCGCGTAGAACGAGAATCCTGCCCGCGGAGAAGTTTGCGTCCCGAAGAGCGAGTAGCGCTCCAGATCGCCGCCCAGGGTGTAGAAGAAGCGGCTCTTGAAATCTCCATGCACGGCGGCGCGGTAGTCGTAATTGCTGCGCTCCACCGGCGCCAGGTAGGAGCTGCCGGGCTCGGCTCCGCGCTCATCCTCGTATTGAAAGCCCGCCAGCGCCACCAGGTGCGGCGTGATGCTGTAGTCGCCCTGGTATGCGAGCTCGTCGCGGTTCGAAACGATTTGGTGCCCCTGCGGATAGTTCCCCCCAAAATCCATCAGTGCGCGCCCGGTGACTGAGTAGCCGTTAGCGCCGGTAATCGTCACCAGGTCGCCGAAGCTGTCGCCGTACGCATCGAAAACACCTGCTCCGCTCTGCTCCCACAGGTTGTACTGCTCCCGCTTCCGGGTCAGCCCGTAGCGCACGCTGTTGTGAAACTCCGCTGTAGTCTGGTTGTCGACTGAAGCGCTCAGGAAGATATCCTGGTCCTTCTCCGTGGCGTTGTCTGCAATGTGATAGAACTCCCACGTGTTGGGAACCCCCGTGCCATCCACCCCATAGTGCAGCGTTGTCCTGATCTGTGTGGATCCGTTCGGCTGCCAGCCAAAGTTGGCCGCCGTTGTGGCCACGTGATATTCGTCGTGGGGCAAATTGTTGTCTGTCTGCAACCAGCTGAAAGCTCCCAGATAGTCCAGTTCCTTGTGCGCTCCGGCTACCTCCATCTCTTCCCGCGAAGTCGCGAAGTTTCCTGCATCGCCATGAAACAGGAACGATGGAAAGCTGGTGGTGCCGTGCGGCGTCGTCAGGCTCACTACGCCGCTGGCCGCATCGGCTCCGTAAAGGCTAGAATTCGGGCCGCGATAGATCTCCGCGCTCTCCACGGCGGTCGATGAGAGAGGCCCGAAATCGAAGCGGCCGCCCAGATCGCCCGCACTTACTCCGTCGACCAGGATCTTGTTGGAGTCCGAATCGCCCCCTCGGATAAAGAGCGAACTCTGTGCCCCGCGTCCGCCTGACTGCGTCACGAACGTTCCCGGCATCAGCCGCAACGAGCTCGTCAGCCCGTCCTGGAGGGCCAGGTCTACGGGGCCCAGTACACTGGTGGCCGCGCTGGTCTGGGGCTGTGGTGTGGGCGTTCCTGTTGCCGTCACCACAATCGATTCCCGCACCCACTCCGGTTCCAGAACTACGTTCCGCTCGACGTTGCCGAGCTGGCCGGCATAGAAGCCGGGCGTCTCCAATTGCCTGAAGCTCTTGGCTGAAACCGCCAGAAAGAATCGCCCCTGGCTACCGGTAAGAATCTGGAAGCTGCCGTCAGCCCCGGAAACGGCGGTTGCAACCACCTTCCCGTCTACGATTAGAACCACGTTGGCGCCCGTTACCTTGGCCCCGGAAGCGTCCGTAATCACGCCATGCACTGAGGCAGCATGGCCGGAAAGAGCCGCAAAAAACACTAAAACGGCGGCGCACAAACTACCGCTCAAACTGCGTAAGTAATTGGGAAAAAGCACGATAACTCCTCCGTCCCCCTCGGGACGCAAGTTCAGTTAAGGCGCCAAAACCGGTCTCCTGACTTGCGCCCTCATCAGCCACCTTCCCGGAGTACTGCTCCAGTGGTGCTCTGGCCTCTCCGCAGTCACGGAGATGCCTTGGCTGATTTCCTGCCTTCGCCGATACGACGGCCTTCTCAGCAGGGGCGCTCACAGTTGCGGGGCAGTGGCGGAATTTCACCGCCTTCCCGAGCATCCTGGCGATTGCCTTGGTGGACTGCGCCGCTCCTTAGAAGAAGCGACAGTGATGGCATGGAACGAGTTTCCATCCCATCAACATTTATAGACGGGTCAGACCCTCGCGTCAAAGCGGGTCCGATGCGCCTTTGTGAGCGGTGTGTCCAGCGAATCATGATCTTAGGGAGTGGTGACCCCGGGAAGACTCGAACTTCCGACACGCAGTTTAGGAAACTGCTGCTCTATCCATCTGAGCTACGGGGCCACTTTTAGAATGAATAAGTTGCACTGTCGCCGTGATATTCTCAACCCATATTAACCCATTGGAATAATTTGACGATATTCCAAAAAGGCGTAAGGGTGCACGTGATGAAGAAGACGGCAAGAGCACGATACCAACAGGGTATGCGTCGTTGACGGAGAGATTGGTTCAATATCGTTTTCGGCAGAATGCCCGGCGAACTTCAGTTGCGCCAATGAGAATCCGCACCAGCCTTAGGGACTGCTCATCGGTTTGGCTCACCGGGGATCGTCCCAACGCTTTGGAACACCCCAGTTCCCACCATTGCCAACTCGATAGACGAGTGCAGTTCGAATAGTCGCGAGTTCTAAACACCAGGCACTCTCTGGACCGACACACAGGGTGATTGAGCGGTTTGGCCTGAATGCAACAATTGAAGATCGCGTCGGCCTAGATCGGCCGACACAAGTTGGCTTCCGGGTTTCGGGCATGGACGCGGATGAGAAGTACGGGCGGCGGACGGAGAAGCCAGTTGCGTGTACGTGTCCAGCACCTACCCGAGCACCCATCAATGAAGGACGGTTTGTGATGACTCGGCGCGGGTGACGAACTACCGCAAGCAGTACGGTGGCGACGATGCTCGCATCCGGCGCAGGCTGGAGCGCGAACGCTTCATACTCCCCAAGGGGTCGAGCTTCTATGACCTGTACGAGCAGCGGAATGAAGCCAATATCGGCGAGCTAATCAATATCGCACTCGAGAAGATCGAGGATACGAACCGCGCCAAGCTCGAAGGCGTCTTCCGGAATATCGACTTCAACTCAGAATCCAATCTTGGCCGCGTCAAAGACCGTAATAGGCGCCTGAAGAACATGCTTGAGGACTTCGCCAAGCCGGCTCTCGATCTGCGTCCTACGCGAGTAACTGAGGACATCATCGGTGAGTGTTACATCTACCTGATCTCCCGCTTTGCGTCGGACGCAGGCAAGAAGGCCGGCGAGTTCTACACGCCTGCTGCCGTCTCCCGCCTGTTGGCGAAGCTGGTTGCGCCTGTGCCGGGAGACACCATCTGTGATCCCGCATGCGGATCCGGCTCGCTGTTGATTCGAGCTGCGGAGGAAGTTGGCTCCGACAACTTCGCTCTCTATGGGCAGGAGGTGAATGGCGCCACCTGGGCCTTGGCCCGCATGAACATGTTCCTGCATGCCAAGGATGCTGCGCGGATAGATTGGTGCGACACACTCAACAGCCCTGGGCTGATCGAGGGTGCGCGCGCCCAGGTGCTGGAAACATCATCGGGCAGCCTGCCGGCCCGCTTCAGGACTCCCTTGACGAGATCCTCGTCGGCGGTCCAACGGTAGACCAAGCCCCGGTTGTCCGCATGGGTAAACAGTGACGGCTTTTTAGGCCATTTCGAAGTTGGGGCAGTAACAGTGAGCAGAACCGTGACAGACTTGATCTTCTCGTGTCCTTCAATAAACTCACTGAACAGTTCGGTTGGCTCAATGAACCCTCCGAACAATTCGCCGAGTTTATCCAGCACGTTCTGGCATTCTAAGAAAACGTAGAGTGCCGGCGCCGATCCTTTGTTGTCCTTCTTAACCTGTTTTTCATTCAGCCATTCGAGCGTCTGCAAGTCATGCTGAGCTTCGCAATGCACGGGTCTCATGAGAGGATCTTCTCGTCCATGGGCACTCATCCAGCGATCAATCAACTGGAGGGCGCAAGTCTCCTTGCCGGAATGTGGTGGGCCGTAAATGAGAAG
Organism: Acidobacteriaceae bacterium; assembly: GCA_003165075.1. GTDB lineage: Bacteria > Acidobacteriota > Terriglobia > Terriglobales > Acidobacteriaceae > Telmatobacter. The sequence goes on from PLSM01000088.1 coordinate 11,181, forward strand.
GAACTGTTCGTTCTCCAGCCGGTGGAAGAGCTCATCGATGACATCCGCGAACGGCTGAATCGAGTTGTCCCTTGTGAGCCAGTCCGAGTGGAGTTTGATGTTCTCGATTAAATGAGCGGCCATACGTCATCCTCCACTCGTCAGCCTTAACAACGCATACACAAGGAGCAACACCGACCCGATCGTCAGCCAAAGGAGCTTCGGGATGCGATTGCGGATCTCGGCGATGTAAGCATTCTTGGCGGGATCCTCCGAGGCCGCTTCAGCGGCCTCGTTCAGTACCACGACCACCCAAATGAATCCAAGAGCGGCCAGTGCCATCAGGGTGAGCAACAGGCCTAGGTGGCGGACCTTGTCGATATGGACAGCGGCGGTGGCGAGGCCGATTACGACCGAGAACACGACGCCGGCAATGAACGAAAAAAAGTCGGAGGGTAGGGACTTGAACACGCGTGAGAGAGCAAGACGCATAGCGAAAGCTCCGGCAAAACGAGACGCGACGACTAGACTGCAGGTGCGATGAGGTCAGATTATATAGGAGAAGCATCCGTGAAGGCAGATCGGCGAGGGTCGCGCGATGCCACCTGACCGGCCTAGACTGACAAGTGCTTCCGTTTGTCCGCTAATGGTCGTAGCCCGAATCACTCGTTCACTTTGATGTGTAGCTGCATATCTGTGGATTCGGAGCATTGGAGATTGGGGTTGAGGATCGGTCTTTGGTGAAGGAACTGCGCCACTCACGCCTAGGTACAAAGTGCCGGAATTGAGGGAGAACTCGTTTCAACGCCCCAATGGGTTGGAATATGGGTTGAAAGGCGCGGGCATGAAACCCGCATGGATATTGGCTCTAACCCATTTTTCAACCCATTGAGAAAATTCCTTTGCATTCCTTTTAGGGTTTTTGAGGGTGTTTTAGTCGCCGTAAGTGATTGAAAATAAACGATAAAATCAGATTAGGAAACTGCTGCTCTATCCACCTGAGCTACGGGGCCATATTTAGGGTCAACGGCTTATAGAAGTTTACTGACCTCGGAAGCAAAGGTCCAATGGGCTGAAAGTGGTTTTGGAGTTTGCGAGAACAAGTCAAGCACGATGCAGACAGGTTAGCATTCGCAATGACTCGCGAACCAACACGTCCGCGTTTATCACTCCGCGCTGCTGCCTAAGCCTGAATGCGGCTTTGCCGGCCACGGCAGTCGTTGATCGGCGACCCATCCTCGATTCCCTGCGCATTGCCACGGGACCTTCGCCGCAGTTCCTTTCCCATTCCGGAGTCGCTACTTGGGAAGACCCGTGTAATGCTCCCGGTGATGGACGATCTCGTGGTCCTCCTCGGCCTCCAGGTGCGTGATCACTTCTGTAGGCGTTGCCATCTCCGCAGCCAATCGCTCTTCCACGATCGTCGCTCGTGCGTGCGCGTCACCCAGTGCGGTATCTCGCGGGAATAGCAGATGCACCTCGATCAACTGCCTATATCCGGTGGTGCGAAAGCGCACCCCGTGGAACTTCATGCCCAACTCAAGGCAAATCAAGTCCAGCATCTCTCGAATTTTGTGTCCCATCGTGGGATCGGAATAGTCAAGCAACCCCACCGCGGCGCGCCACACCAGCATCCCGCCCGACCACAAAATATTCAAAGCTACCAGAATCGCGATCAACGGATCGAAAGGCCGCCAGTGCGTTGCGATGACCAGGACAAGCCCAACCACGACGCCGAAACTCGTCCAGCTGTCGGTCAAAACATGCTTGCCGTCGGCTTCCAGAATCAGGGAGTTGACCCGTCGGCCGGTACGAATCAGATACCAGCCGAGGCCGGCGTTCAAACACCCTGCGCCCAGCAGCATCAGCGCGCCCGAACCTAGGTTTTCCAGTTGCAGACCCGCCAGCCACTTTTGAATGGCCGTAACCAGGATGAAGACCGACGCCAGCGCGATCATCGCGCCTTCAAACCCGGCGGAAAGAAACGAAATCCTTTCATAACCGTAGAGGAATTTGGGGGCCGCCGGCTTCATACTCAGGCGCAAACTGAATGCAGCAAAGGCGACGGCAATCACGTGGACCACGGACTCCGCCGCGTCAGCCAGAATTGCCGTAGATCCGGTGACGAAGTAGGCGGTGACCTTTCCGGCCAGCATGACCACGCCAACAAGGAGCGAGAGACGCATTGCAAACCATGCGTCCTTTACGTCCTGGCGCTCATGCCCCGGATGGTCGTCGCCACGCGCCTTGTCCGACGATTCGTGAGTCACCTTTTGACCTCCCGATTGTCGACCCGCCTTCCGATCTAGCGATACTCTCACACCATTTGCACCCCGGTAGTGATCTGGCTCACATGCGGGCGTAATCGCCCCGGCCGTTCCATATGTCCCTCAATCCATCGTGTACCTTTTGGCCAGTATTGCTGCGCGGTTCATCCGGAACCGAAACTGCCCGCTTTGATCGCTGCCAGATTGCTGATATACTTCGCCCTTACTCGAAATTTCCTTTTGGGCGCTGGTAGCGTCATTCCTCGTGAAGGCAAAAACCGGCCTCCTGTTGGAGAATTGTACGTAAATGGAATGCGACCAGTGCGTAACTGAGCCAGCATTCCACCGCCCGGAACGCACCAGTCGTTTATCGCTCAGGAGTTGCTCGCAGAGCAGGAGAAGTCACAGCAAAATGAAGCCATCCATCATCGCGCAGGAGGGTATTTCCAGCAGCCCGCCGACCACCAACAAGCACCTCATTCGCTGGGTTGAGAAGATGGCCGAACTATGCCACCCCGACTCCATCCACTGGGTTGACGGTTCCCAGGCCGAATACGACTTCCTCTGCGAACGCCTTGTCGCCGTCGGGACATTTACTCGCCTCAATGAGGAGCAATGGCCCGGCTGCTTCTACGCGCGTTCAGTGCCCGGCGACGTCGCCCGGGTGGAAGATCGCACTTTCATCTGCTCCCTCTCCCGTGACGGCGCGGGCCCCACCAACAATTGGGAAGATCCATTTGTCATGCGCCGCCGCCTCAAGCAGCTCTTTCGCGGCTGTATGCAAGGCCGCACCATGTACGTCCTGCCCTTCAGCATGGGTCCCGTCGGATCGCCGCTTTCCGGCATAGGCGTCCAGCTCACCGATTCCCCATACGTTGTTGCCCAGATGCGTATCATGGCGCGCATTGGCGCGCCAGTCTTTGCGGAGATCGATAAGGACGAGAAACGCGTCGTACCCTGCGTGCACTCGGTCGGCATGCCCCTCAAGCCGGGCCAGCCTGACGTACCCTGGCCCTGCAACGAGACCAAATACATAGTCCACTTCCCTGAGACGCGCGAAATCTGGTCCTACGGCTCCGGCTACGGCGGCAACGCCCTGCTCAGCAAAAAGTGCTTCGCCCTGCGCATCGCTTCCAATATCGCCCGCGATGAAGGGTGGATGGCCGAACACATGCTCATTCTCGGCGTCGAGAGCCCCGAGGGCGAAAAGACCTACGTGGCAGCCGCTTTCCCCTCCGCGTGCGGCAAGACCAACTTTGCCATGTTGCTGCCGCCCAAGGCGATGGAAGGCTGGAAGGTGTGGACCGTAGGCGATGACATTGCCTGGATCCGCCCCGACGCCGAGGGCCGTCTCCGCGCCATCAATCCTGAAGCCGGTTTCTTCGGTGTCGCCCCCGGCACCAGCGTTAATACCAATCCTGCGGCCATGGCCACACTGGCGCGCAATGCAATCTTTACCAACGTTGCGCTCACCCCGGACGGCGGTGTCTGGTGGGAGGGCATGACCGACGCCCCGCCCGCCGAATGCCAAGATTGGCGTGGAGAGCGCTGGACGCCCGCCATCGGCCGGGAGACAGGACGGACCGCCGCCCATCCCAACGGCCGCTTCACCGCTCCTGCTGCGCAGTGCCCCACCATGGACCCCGACTGGGAATCGCCGCAGGGCGTGCCCATCAGCGCCATCATCTTTGGTGGTCGCCGGTCCACCACTCTGCCCCTTGTCTACCAGGCATTCAACTGGTCCAGCGGCGTTTACATTGGCGCCACCATGGGCTCGGAGACAACTGCCGCGGCGGCCGGCGCCCTGGGCAAGGTGCGCCGCGACCCCATGGCCATGCTCCCTTTTTGCGGCTATCACATGGGCGATTACATCCGCCACTGGATCAAGATGCAGCGCGAGCTCGCCATGACTCCACGCGTCTTTCATGTCAACTGGTTCCGCAGGGATGTCCAGGGGCGCTTCCTTTGGCCCGGATTCAGTGAGAACATGCGCGTGCTCCGCTGGATTGTCGAACGCGTGCATGGTCGCGCACAGGGGCGCGAAACGCCGATCGGCTGGGTTCCTCGCTACGAAGACATCGATTGGACGGGGCTCGATTTTCCGCGCTCTACCTTTGACGAGTTGATGGCCGTGGAACGCGCCGCGTGGCGCAAGGAAGTCATCTCGCACGAAGAGCTGTTCATCGACTTGCACGAACATCTGCCGCCCGAGTTGATCTACGAGCGCGAGCTTCTCATCTGCAGGCTCTAAGCCGGTTCGCCGCTTAAGCTGCAGAAATCATGCCAACGTCGCCGCCACCGTGCAAACTCAGCGCTCCAAGCGAGTTGTGTCTGCCAAACCCTGCTTTCAATGGCCCACGCGGGCCCCCACCCCGCGCATTGCGATTGCGGGAAACCCCTCCAATTTCAAGCTGGTTTCACCCTGCATACACTTTTCATTTATATTAAAGATGTCGGCAAAGCCCCATACGCAGAGAGACCTGCAACGGAAGGCCTCCAAAGATACGACCTTGGCGATTCCCCTGTGAGACGCCAAGGGAATTGTGTCTTTCCGTATCAGGTTGACACATTGCAGTGCAAAAAGTTCATTGAGAAGGTTGCCATGCAAAGATCGGAAAGATCGGATCGCCGCCGTCGCATTCCTCAACCCCAGGGACTCTATCGCCCCCAACATGAGCACGATGCTTGCGGCATGGGATTTGTGGCCAGCATTGGCGGTGAGAAGAGCCACGAAATCATTCGCAAAGGCCTCGAGGTCCTCATCAACCTCACCCATCGTGGCGCCGCGGGTTGCGATCCCGAAACTGGCGATGGCGCCGGCATCCTCATCCAGATACCCCACGTCTTTTTTGCGCGCGAGTGCGGCGAACTCGGCATGCAGCTACCGGATCCTTGCGGCTATGGCGTGGCCATGTGCTTTTTGCCCGTCGACAAGCACAGCCGTTTGCAGTGCGAGGGCGTGTTTGAACGCATTGCCCAGGAAGAAGGCCTTGTCGTGCTCGGCTGGCGCGATACGCCGGTGAATGGCGATGCCGTTGGCCGCGAGGCCCGCGCCTCCCAGCCTTACATCGAGCAGCTTTTTGTCTCCCGGCCTGAAGGGCTCGACGAGGAAGCTTTCGAGCGCCTGCTCTATCGCGTTCGCCGCCGTACTGAGAACGAGATCGCAGTGTCTGAAATCGAAGGCAAGGACGATTTCTACGTCCCATCCTTCTCCTGTCGCACCATCATTTACAAGGGCCTCATGCTGGCCCCGCAGATTGAAAAGTTTTACTTCGAACTTGCCAATCCCCTCGTTACCAGCGCCCTTTGCCTGGTCCACCAGCGGTTCTCCACCAACACTTTCCCCAGTTGGAAGCTCGCGCACCCCTACCGCTACGTGGCCCACAACGGCGAAATCAACACTATCCGCGGCAACATTAGTTGGATGAATGCCCGCCAGTCGGTGCTCCAGAGCCCGCTCTACGACGGCAAGATCGACGATCTCTACCCTGTCATCACGCCCGACGGAAGCGACTCCGCTTCGCTCGATAACGCCGTCGAGTTTCTTTACCAGTCCGGCCGTTCTCTGGCCCACGTCATGGCCATGCTCATTCCTGAAGCCTGGGCCGGCAACCCCGACATGGACGAGGACAAGCGAGCCTTCTACGAATACCACGCCTCGCTCATGGAACCGTGGGACGGGCCCGCCGCCATCGCGTTCACTGACGGCCGCGTGGTGGGTGCAACCCTAGACCGCAACGGTCTCCGCCCCGGCCGCTACATCGTCACCAAGGACGACCTGGTCGTGATGGCCTCTGAGGCCGGGGTGCTCGACGTTCCCCCTGAAGACGTCCGCAAAAAGGGTCGCCTCCAGCCAGGCCGCATGTTCCTCGTCGATACCGTCCAGAAGCGCATCATCTCCGATGCTGAGACCAAGAAGCAGCTTTCCGCCCGGCAACCTTACGCCGCCTGGCTACAGCAGCAGCAGGTCACACTCGATATGCTGCCCGAACCTTCCCGTGTCATCGCGTCGAATCCCGAAACTCTGCTTCGCCGTCAGCGCGCTTATGGCTACAGCGAAGAGGATCTGCGTATTCTTCTCGGCCCCATGGGCGCAAAGGCCGAAGAGCCCATCGGCTCCATGGGCACCGATGTGCCGCTGGCCTGTCTTTCTGACCACCCGCAGCCCCTTTTCAACTACTTCAAGCAGCTCTTCGCCCAGGTCACCAATCCGCCCATCGATCCCATCCGCGAAGAGCTGGTGATGTCGCTCATCAGCTACATCGGCACCGAGCGCAACATCCTCGACGAGGCGCCCGACAACTGTCACACTCTCAAGCTGCCACACCCGATCCTGACGAATCGCGATCTCGAAAAGCTGCGCCGTGTCTCCTCCGGCGACCTGCTCGCCACCACCCTGCCGGCTCTCTTCCGCGCCGCGGATGGCGAGGCGGGTCTGCGTCACAGTCTTGAAGATCTCAGCGCCCGTGCCGCCCATGCGGTGGACTCCGGCTACACCCTGCTGATTCTCTCCGACCGCGGCGTCGATGCCACCTATGCGCCCATACCCAGCCTGCTGGCCATGGCCGCCGTGCACAACCGCCTCGTCAAGGAGAAGACGCGCACCCAGGTAGCGCTCATCATTGAGAGCGGCGAGCCCCGCGAGGTCATGCACTTCGCGCTCCTCATCGGATACGGAGCCAGCGCCATCAATCCCTACCTCGCCATCGAAACGCTCCACGATATGAAGCGCCGTGGCCTCTTGCCCCACAACGTCACCGGGCCCCACGCCGAGAAGAACTTCATCAAGGCCATCAACAAGGGCCTGCTCAAGACCTTTTCCAAGATGGGTATCAGCACGCTGCAAAGCTATCGCGGCGCACAGGTGTTTGAGGCTGTGGGCTTGAACCAGGCGCTGGTCGAGAAGTACTTCCCCGGCACCGCTTCGCGCATTGAAGGCGTTGGCCTCGATGTGCTGGCCCGCGAAGCGCAGCTCAAGCACACCTACGCCTTCCAGCCGCTCACCGAATCCGAAACCGAGCTGGTCGTAGGCGGTGATTATCAATACCGCGAGGGCGGCGAGTATCACCTGATCAACCCGCTCACTATCAGCAAACTGCAGCAGGCGGTCCGCCAGAACAATCCCGCCACGTTCCAGGAATACACTGATCTGCTCGACGATCAGAACCGCCATCTCTGCACTCTTCGCGGCCTGCTCCAGCTCAAGTATTCTGACCACCCCATCCCTCTCGACGAAGTGGAGCCGGCCAAGGAAATCGTCAAGCGTTTCACCACCGGTGCCATGAGCTATGGGTCCATCAGCAAGGAAGCGCATGAGACCCTCGCCATCGCCATGAACCGCCTCGGCGGCATGTCCAACACCGGCGAGGGCGGCGAAGACGAGGAGCGCTTTAAACGCGATCCCAATGGCGACCTCCGCCGCAGCGCCGTCAAGCAGGTGGCCAGCGGGCGCTTCGGTGTCACCGCCAACTACCTGGTTAACGCCGACGAACTCCAGATCAAGATGGCGCAGGGCGCAAAGCCCGGCGAAGGCGGGCAGTTGCCCGGCCACAAGGTCGATGAAGTCATCGCCAAAACGCGCTACTCCATCCCCGGCGTGGGCCTCATCTCGCCGCCTCCGCACCACGACATCTATTCCATCGAAGATCTAGCGCAGTTGATTTACGACCTCAAGAACGTCAATCCGCAGGCGCGCATCGCCGTCAAGCTGGTCTCTGAAGTCGGAGTCGGGACCGTCGCTGCCGGCGTCTCCAAGGCCCACGCGGATGTGGTGCTCATCTCCGGCGATAACGGCGGCACCGGAGCCTCGCCGCTCAGCTCTATTAAGCATGCCGGCCTCCCCTGGGAACTCGGACTCGCCGAGACCCAGCAGGTGCTGCTGCTCAACGACCTGCGCAGCCGCATCAAGGTGCAGACCGACGGCAAACTGCAAACCGGCCGCGATGTGGTGATCGCCGCGCTGCTGGGCGCAGAGGAATTCGGCTTCGCCACCACGCCTCTTATCACTATGGGCTGCATTATGATGCGCAAGTGCCACCTGAACACCTGTTCGGTGGGCATCGCTACCCAGGACCCGGTCCTGCGTGCGCGATTCTCCGGCCAGCCCGAGCACGTCGTCAACTTCTTCTTCTTTATCGCCGAACAGGTGCGCCAGCACATGGCCAAACTTGGCTTCCACACTGTCGATGAGATGGTAGGCCGCGTCGAACGCCTCGACTCTTCCATCGCGGATGCGCATTGGAAGGCCAAGGGCATCGATCTTTCTTCAATTCTCTATGTGCCCACCCTTCCCTCTCGCGTAGCGCGCCGCAAGATGCAAGCTCAGGATCATGGCCTCGAACAGGCCCTCGACCATGTGCTCATCGCGCAGGCTGCGCCCGCTCTCGAATCCAAAACTCCGGTCACCGGCAGCTTCCCCATCCGCAACGTGCATCGCACTGTAGGCGCCATGCTGGGTGGAGAAATCGCCCGCCGCTATGGCTCCGCCGGCTTGCCTGCCGAAACCATTCACTTCCGCTTCCATGGCTCAGCCGGGCAAAGCTTCGGCGCCTTTGTTCCCAATGGCGTCACGCTTGACTTGGAAGGCGACTCCAACGATTACCTGGGCAAAGGCCTCTCCGGCGGACGCATCATCGCCTATCCGCCCAAGACCTCCAGCTTCCTCCCTGAGGAGAGCATCCTCGTCGGCAACGTTGTTCTTTACGGCGCAACCAGCGGTGAAGCTTTCCTCAACGGCATTGCCGGCGAGCGCTTTGCTGTGCGCAACTCCGGCGCTACCGCGGTCGTCGAGGGCGTAGGCGACCACGGTTGCGAGTACATGACCAATGGTTGCGTCGTGGTCATCGGTTCCACCGGTCGCAACTTCGCCGCCGGCATGAGCGGTGGCATCGCCTATGTGTACGACGACCAGGGCGATTTCTCCACCCGCCGCTGCAACAAGACCAGCGTCGATTTGGAGGCCCTCGTCGAACCTGCCGACGTCGACCTGGTGCGCAGACTCCTCGAGCGCCACCGCGATTACACCGGCAGCCCCCGCGCCGCCTGGATCCTCGAACACTGGGCCGACGCGCAGCAGCGATTCATCAAGGTCTTCCCGCACGATTACAAGCGCGTCCTTGGTATCCCTCGCGTCGAATCGGTCTACATTTCGCCCACTACTTCGTCGCCTCTGGAGGCGGCTAATGAGGTGCACAATGGGTAAGGTCACTGGGTTTCTTGAGATTGAACGTGAACAACCTGTCCGCCGCGAGGTCGAAGAGCGTTTGCACGACTGGAATGAAATCTACGAGCCTTTCCCGGAAGAGAAGCAGCGCGAGCAGGGCGCTCGCTGCATGGACTGCGGCGTGCCCTTCTGCCACACCGGCTGCCCGGTCAACAACCTCATCCCCGACTGGAACGACCTGGCTTATAACGGCCGCTGGGAGGCAGCCATCCGCCGCCTGCACGCCACCAACAACTTCCCTGAGTTCACCGGCCGCATCTGCCCCGCGCCTTGCGAAGCCTCCTGCGTGCTGGGCATCAATTTGCCTGCGGTGTCAATCAAGCTCATTGAGCGCAGCATCGTCGAGCGCGCCTGGGAAGAAGGCTGGATCCATCCCGAGCCTCCCGAGCAGAACACGGGAAAGCGTGTCGCCGTGGTTGGCAGCGGTCCTTCTGGCTTGGCCGCCGCACAGCAGTTGCGCCGCGCCGGACACTCCGTCACCGTCTATGAGAAGAACGACCGCATCGGCGGCCTGCTTCGTTATGGCATTCCCAACTTCAAGCTGGAGAAGCACGTCATCGATCGCCGCATCCAGCAGATGCGCGCCGAAGGCGTGACGTTTCTCACCAACGCCTGCGTGGGCGGCAATGTGCCCGTCGAAGCCCTCACCGGCCACTACGACGCCATCCTGCTCTGCGGCGGCTCCGAAGATCCGCGCAATCTCAATATCCCCGGCCGCGAGCTCAAGGGCATTCATTTCGCCATGGAGTTCCTGCCTCAGCAGAATCGCCGCAACGAAGGTGACGCGATCGATTCTGCCACCGCAATTCACGCCGCGGGCAAGCATGTACTCATCATCGGCGGCGGCGACACTGGCGCCGACTGCCTCGGCACCAGCCTGCGTCAGGGCCCCAAAAGCGTCCACCAATTCGAAATCATGCCCAAGCCGCCCGAGCAGCGTGCCGCTTCCACCCCCTGGCCCATGTGGCCCCTCCAGTTGCGCACTGAGAGTTCGCACGAGGAAGGCGGAATCCGCGAGTGGAGCGTCAACAGCATCAAGTTCATCGGCGATGAGAATGGCCACGTCAAGCAGATGCAAGCCATGCGCGTAGGCCCTCCGCCGAAGTTCGAGTCCATTCCCGGTTCGGAATTCATCCTCGACGTCGATCTCGTCCTGCTGGCCATGGGTTTTCTTGGTCCTGTCCGCGGCGGCATGATCGAGCAGTTGGGCCTGGCGCTCGACCAGCGCGGCAACGTAGCCACCACCGACTTCCAGACTTCCGTCGAGAACATTTTTGCCGCCGGCGATATGCGCCGGGGCCAATCGCTGGTGGTCTGGGCTATCGCGGAAGGACGCAAAGCCGCCGCTGCTGTAGACCACTATCTCGCTGCCCAGGCTGAGCCTTTGCCGCAGCTTCATCACGCGCGTGCTTGAGCCTCGTGAAGCGGGGATGTGATATGAATCACTGCTTGAAACATCCGGCGGTCTCATGCTTACATTGAAGGTCGGTATCCTTTGATGCACACAAACAGGAAAGGCGCGCTGTTTCTGCTGGCGGTTATGTTCTTGGTGACCATGATGCCGGCCTCCGCCTGTCTGTTGACTACGCAGCCGGTCAAGCATCGTTCCTGCTGTGACCAGATGGCCCAGAAGTGCGGCATTCGCGGAATGCATGCGGATGGTTCCTGCTGCCGTGCTCCCCGGCAAAATGCCGCTGTCGCGCCCGTTTCCCCTTACTCTCCTCAGCATGTGCAAAGGCTCGCCCTGGCGCCGCATTCGACCGTTGTGCCGGTGTCCGCCGCGCCCGGCGAATGCAGGAGTGCTCTTGAAGCTCCGCCACCAAGATTCTCCTCTAGCCACACTTCCATTCTTCGCGTCTAAACCCCCTTCCTTCCCAGGCTGAGCGCGAGCCTTTGTGCGTCTTTCTGCGCGTGTACGCGGCGTAATCGCATGATCCGCTTGTGCACTGTATCTCCAGTTGGAGGGAGTTATGAAAGCATTTATATCCTTATTGTGTCTTTTGCTGGCCGCAGCGCCCGCCGCCATCTCCCGCGCGGAGACACCCACCGCGAGCGATGGCTTGGCAGCTCTGGCTGCCTTGCTTGCGCAGCACAACGCGCCGCAGCAATCCGGACCGGCGCTCACGCTCGATGAAGTCGAGCAGATCGCGCTCACCGCAAATCCTGAGATCGAGGTCGCGGTTCGCCACGTCGTCAGCGCCCAGGCGAGCATTCCCGCCGCCGGAGCCCTTGACGACCCCATAGCAATGTACCGCGCGTGGGGCGTCCCCCTTCAGCAGCCCTGGAACTACAACCAGGCTCAGAACATGTTCAGCCTGAGCCAGTCCCTGCCGGGCCCGGGCAAGCGCGCGTTGCGCACCAGCATGGCCGAGTCTGACGTAGATGTGGCCAAGGCCCAGTTGGATCAGGTCCGCCTGGATGTGCGGATTCGCGTGCGTAAAGCGTTTGACGACATGTTGCGCGCACAGGACGAAATGCGATTTCACGATCAGCATGTGGCCATCGCCAACCAGGCCATCGAAGCGGCACGCATAAAGTATGCAGTTGGAAAAGTTCCCCAGCAGGACCTTCTCAAGGCGCAGGTTGCGCTTACGCGGCTGGCCGAACATATGATTCGTTTCGACCAGGACGCGGATCTCGCGCGGGCCAATTTGAACACCCTCATGGCTCGTAATCCCGATGCGCCGCTCAGCGTCGCGGGAGACTACGCCGTGCTCGGCCCGTTGCCCCAGGCGCAAGCGCTACAGGAGCAGGCGATCCAATCCCGGCCTGACTTGCTTGCCGCACGGCTGGCCGCTGCGCGCAGCCATAAAGAGCAGGCACTGGCAAAGAAAGCCTATGTTCCCGACTTTACTTTCTCGGCGGGATACATGCTGATGCAGCCCAGCACCGACATGCGCAATGACTACATGGTGGAGGGCTCGATGAACCTGCCCTGGCTCAATCACCGCAAGCACGATTCTGAGATTGCAGAATCCACGGCCAAAGCCACCGAGCAGGATGCAGAACTTAACGCCATGCGCAACGCCGCATTCGGGCAGATTCAGGAAGCGCTGGTCCAGGCGCAGGCTGCGCAAAAGCTGGCCCGCATGTATCACGACGATCTCCGCCCTCAGGCGGAAGCCACACTGCAGTCAAGCATCATCGCCTACGAAAACGACAAAACAGAATTCCTTGACCTGCTCGACAGCCAGATGACGGTAGTCGATATAGACCTGGCGTGGCTCCAGGCCGTGGGTGATTTCGACGCGCGTCTCGCGGATCTCGAACTCGCTGCCGGGGCTCCTCTTGACTCAGTCAATTCCGCCGCACCGGAGGTGAAACCATGAAGACACGCACCTATCAATTCGCGCTTGGGTCGGCCATTATCATTTGCATTTTGCTTGCGACCGCTCTGGCCTATGTCCTCCTGCACGGGAAACTCTTGGTCCCGCAAACAGCCTCAGAGGACACGGTCGTGGCACGCGGGCCGCAGTCCTCTGCCCCGGCAATGCCATCCGGCGCGGCTGCTCCGTCCGCTGCCGAACCCGCGCTGACCCCCATCCAGTTGTCACCCCAGCGGCTGCAGCAGATCGGTGTTACCACTGCTTCTGTGGGCTTCAAGAACGTGACCCAGGATCTGCGCGCTCCGGGCAGTGTCGACATCGACGAGCAAACCCTTTCCTATGTGCAGACCCGCTTCACCGGGTGGATTCAAAACGTTTCTGCGAACGCGACCTACCAATACGTGCGCAAGGGCCAGCGGCTTTTTACCGTGTACAGTCCGGACCTGGTCAGCAGTGAGCAGGAACTTCTCCTGGCCAAACAGAATCAGAAGGCCTTCTCGCTGGATATGCACGGCACCGCTTCACGGGAGAGTGGATGGCTTCTGCAGGCTGCCGAACAGCGCCTGCAGCAGTTTGGCCTCTCCGCGCAGGAAATCGCGGACGTGGAGCAAAGCGGCAAGGCTCCGCACGAAATCACCGTCTACTCGCCAGCCTCCGGTTACATCACAGAGCGCAATGCGCTGCCCAACGCCTATGTGCAGCCCGATACCAAGCTCTACACCATCGCCGACCTCTCCACGGTTTGGGTTTACGCCAACGTATCGCAGGGCGATGTGGGCCGTCTCAAGCCCGGAGACCCCGGACAAGTCACCGTCGATGCGTATCCCGGTCGCACGTTCAACGGCCGCATCGATCAGATACTGCCTCAGGTTGATATGGCCACGCGCACCGTGCGTGTGCGCCTTGTCTTCCGCAACCCCGGCGTAGCCCTCAAGCCGGGAATGTATGTCAACGTCGACATCTCCATTCCCCTTGGTCGCCAACTTGTGATTCCGGCTTCCGCCGTTCTGCAGGCCGGCACACGCGCTATCGCCTTTGTCGATCACGGCAACGGCAATCTGGAACCTCGCACCATTGAAACCGGGCCTCAGCTCGACGACTCCGTAGTCGTCCTCAAAGGCTTGCAGGCAGACGAGAACGTGGTTACCTCGGCCAATTTTCTGGTGGATTCTGAATCGCAGTTGCAGGCTGCGTTTGGTGCCTTTGCGGCTCCCACGCAACCACCGGCTGCGGGCACCAGCGCCACACCGGCCCAGCAGGTACAGATTGACCTCACTACCGAGCCATCTCCTCCACGCAAAGGCGCGAACACAGTGCGTGTCAAACTGACCGGCGCCGATGGAAAGCCGGTCATGGGAGTGCAGGCGACTGTGAACTTTTTCATGCCCGCGATGCCCGCCATGGGAATGGCCGCCAGTCATGCCTCCGCAACCGTTGCCGACAAAGGCAATGGATTCTATGAAGGCTCTGTGCAGCTCGATTCGGGAGGCACCTGGTCCGTGACCGTGACCGTCCAGCGGGGCGGCCAGACCCTTGCAACCAGGCAGCTCAGCGTCAGCGCCGCGGGAGGCATGTGATGCTTTCACGAATCATTGCATGGTGCGCGCACAACCCCTTCCTCGTTTTCACGGGAGCCATTCTGCTGGTGGTCGCGGGTGTGTGGTGCGTGCAGCGTGTGCCCCTCGATGCCCTTCCCGACATTAGCGATGTGCAGGTCATCATTCACACTGAGTGGGCGGGTGAACCCCCCAGCGTCATCGAAGATCAGGTCTCCTATCCCATCGTCACCGCTCTGCTCTCTGCTCCGCGCGTCAAGAGCGTGCGTGCCCAAACCATGTTCGGAGACTCGTATGTCTTTGTCGTCTTTCAGGACGGCACCGACCTCTACTGGGCGCGCTCGCGTGTCACCGAATATTTGCAGCAGATCGCCGGGCGTCTCCCCGCGGACGTGCATCCCGCCATCGGCCCGGACGCCACCGGCGCGGGCTGGGTTTATGAGTACGCCCTCGTAGACCGCAGCCACACCAAGAGCCTGGCCGACTTGCGCGCGCTGCAGGATTGGTATCTGCGCTACCAGCTTGAAACCGTGCCCGGTGTGGCAGAGGTGGCCAGCATCGGCGGCTTCGTGCGCCAATATCAGGTCAACCTCGATCCCAATAAGCTTTTTTCCTACGGCATTTCCGCGTCTACCGTAATCGACCGTGTCCGCCAAAGCACCAATGAAGTCGGCGGCGATGTGCTTGAGATGAGCGGGGCGGAGTACATGATCCGCGGCCTCGGCTATCTCCGCTCTCTCTCCGATCTTGAGAACATCCCCGTTGCAACCAAGAACGGTACTCCCGTTCTGATACGCGATCTGGGCACGGTTTCTTTCGGTCCGGATGTGCGCCGCGGCGCGGCGGACTGGCAGGGCGAGGGCGAAACCGTGGGCGGCATCGTGGTCATGCGCTACGGCCTGAACGCGCTCAACGTGATTGACGGCGTTAAGGCAAAATTCCGCGAGATCGCTCCATCTTTGCCCCCCGGGGTTGAAATCGTGACTGGCTATGACCGCTCCTGGCTCATCAATCAGTCCATCCACACCCTTAAGCGCGACCTCATCGCCGAAGGAATTATTGTCAGCTTCGTCAGCATTATCTTCCTCTTTCACTTTCGTTCGGCGCTTGTTCCTATACTCACCGTGCCGATCGCTGTGCTGGGCGCGTTCATCCCCATGTACTTTCTCGGTGTCACATCCAACGTGATGTCCCTCGGCGGCCTCGCGCTGGCCATCGGCGTGCTCATTGATGCTGCCATCGTCATGGTAGAGAACGGATACCGCCATCTCGCCGAGCGTACCGATCAACCCAGCGCGTCGGAGCGGCGGCAAATCCTGGTTGGCGCCGCTCAGCAGGTCGGACCGGCGCTCTTTTACTCGCTCATCATCATCGTGGTCTCCTTCTTGCCCGTGTTCCTGCTTGAAGCGCAGGAGGGCCGCATGTTCCGTCCGCTGGCCTGGACCAAGACGCTGGCCCTCGTCTTCTCTTCCCTGCTCTCCATCACCCTGGTGCCGGCGCTCATGCCGCTGTGCCTGCGTGGCAAGCTGCGTCCCGAGTCACAGAACCCTGCCGCGCGCATCTCCCAGGCAATGTATCTTCCCGTGTTGCGCTGGTGCCTCCGCCACAGGAAACTCGTCATCGCGCTCAATCTCATCTTCCTGGCATCGACCATTCCTCTCTACTTTCGCCTTGGCAGCCAGTTCATGCCTGCGCTCTATGAAGGCTCCTCGCTCTACATGCCCAGCGCGTTGCCCGGCATCTCCATTACCCAGGCCGTTTCACTCATGCAGGAACAGGACCGCATCATTCGTTCGTTCCCTGAGGTGTCCACAGTCTTCGGCACCGTTGGCCGCTCTGACAGCGCCACAGACAACGCCCCCCTCGATATGTACGACACCACCATCATGCTCAAGCCCCGCGAGCAATGGCGCCCCGGAATGACCTATGAAAACCTCATCCAGCAGATGGACGAAAAGCTTCAGTTTCCCGGCCTCACCAACACCTGGACCATGCCTGTCGAGAACCGGCTCGACATGGAACTGACCGGCATCAAGACCGCTGTCGGCATCAAGATTCAAGGCCAGAACCTCGCGCAGATTGAAGACATCGGCGCGCACATGCAGCAGATTCTCTCCACCATGCCCGACACCACTTCCGCATTTGCCGAGCGCGTCTCCCAGGGCTTCTATCTGAATGTTGAAGTGAACCGGCCCCAGGCAGCGCGCTACGGCCTTACCGTCGCCGATGTGCAGCGCGTCATCACTTCGCAGATCGGCGGAATGGACATCGCTCAGAATGTGGAAGGCCGCGAGCGCTTCCCCATTGCAGTGCGCTATCAGCGCGATTTCCGCGACCATCCTGAATCCTTGTCGCAGGCGCTCATTCCCACTCCGACCGGCGAGCAGATCCCCGTCAGCGAAGTGGCTCGCGTTTATTATTCACGCGGCCCCGCCATGATTCGCGATGAAGACGGAGCCCTTACCGGCTACGTTTACCTCAACCTCAAAACCAACGACTACGGCGGCTATGTCAATCGCGCCGAACAACTGCTTCATCAGAAGCTGGCGCTTCCCGCGGGCTACACCTGGCACTGGGCCGGAGAATATGAGTTCGAACTGCGCGCCAAGCAGCGACTCAAAATGATTCTGCCCATCGTCTTCTTTGTCATCTTCATGCTCCTTTATCTGGTCTTCAAGTCAGCCACTGAAGCTGCGGTACTCATCTTTCCCACCCTGTACGCCATGTCTGGAGGACTCTTGCTGCAATGGCTGCTGGGCTTTAACTTCAGTGTCGCGGTGTGGGTCGGCTATATCGCACTGTTTGGCATCGCCGTTGAGACCGGCGTCGTCATGGTGGTCTATCTGCATGAAGCATTTCAGGCCCACATCGCAAAAGGCATGCTCATGGACGAATCCGGCCTGGAGCAGGCCGTCATCGAAGGCGCGGTGCAGCGCCTGCGTCCCAAGCTGATGACCGTGACTGCCGTCATCCTCAGCCTAGCGCCTATCCTATGGGAAACCGGCATCGGTTCAGACGTGATGAAACCCATCGCCGCTCCCATCGTCGGCGGCATGATTACGTCCACAATTCACGTTCTGATCCTCGTTCCAGTCTTCTTTCTGCTCATCAAGCGCAGAGCACTCCGCCGTGGATTAATTAGCGTAGACCAGACCCAGACAAACACGGAGCCAAAGAACGCAATCGACAAGTGAAAACGCAATCGCAAATACTTGCATTGTTCGCTGCGTAGTGGACGAGCCGTACCTCGTGTTATCTTTCAGCGAGAGATTCCTCCCAGGGAGGAGCAACAAGCTTATGCAGGCGAAATCGGCAGCGCGAGAATCTTTCGAATCCGGCCGCCAAGGACTGATTGAACTGAGCCATCGCATTCATGCTCATCCGGAGCTGGGTTTTGAAGAAGTGAAAGCCTCCACCTGGCTCTGCGAAGCTCTTGACGAGGCAGGTTTTGCCGTGGAAAAGGGCATCTGCGACCTCCCCACGGCCTTCCGAGCCCACCCAGGCAACCATCGAAGAGCTGCGCATGATCGCTGCAAAGCTGCCGAAGACTGCAGAGCTTTGGCTTGGCAGAAGCAATGTGAAAAAGACTCTGGCCTCCATTGGGAGCGCTCGGACCATTGCGTTGGAGGACTTCTCGGAATTGGAAGAGCATTTGGCCAGACTGAAAAAGGGGGGACGATGAAATCGTTACTGAATCTCCTGTTTGGTGCAATCTTCGTTTTCATGGTCGTGATGACCATTCGAACCGGCCTTGCCGTAAGCCTACGCACAGCTTGGCCGGGTTATGCCGACAATCCCTGGGCCATGGCCACGCTCTATGACGCATACTTCGGCTTCGTAACATTCTATGCATGGGTCTTCTACAAGGAACGGAGCGTGAGGGCGACGGTGTTGTGGTTTCTGCTCATCATGGGGCTGGGCAACATCGCAATGTCGTTCTATGTTCTGATTCAACTCTTCCGGCTCAAGCCTGAAGAACCGGCCGCAGTCATTTTGCGAAGGCGACCGGCATGAGAGAGACATTGTGGCGCCGCAAAGTTGTGCGGCCTATACTTGAGTTCTTTCGCCAGGGCCTCACGCCGGAGAAGCTCTCCTTCACTATTGCCTTGGGGATCACACTCGGAGTGATCCCGGTATTGGGTTCGACCGCGCTGCTGTGCACGCTGGCGGCAATTGCGTTTCGCCTCAACCTGGCGGCGATTCAGATTGTCAACTGGCTGGTATACCCGCTGCAACTCATCCTGCTGATTCCTTTCTACCGCATCGGTGGATGGATCTTCAGAACTCCGCCGTCCGAGCTTTCCGCAGTTCATATCCTCGCATTGATCCGCACGAATGTCCTCCACGCCATCGCAACGCTCTGGACAATCACCATCCATGCCGTGGTGGCGTGGCTCGTGCTCGGAAGCATCGCCACCGGGCTGCTCTACCTGCTGCTGGTTCCCGTGCTCTGCGGCATGCGCAACCAACTGCGTCCCGCGACAGGAGAGTGATTATGCTGACCTTGATTCTGACCGGAGCGGTTGCAATCTGCGGGGTGATGCTCCTGCCGTGGTTGATTCATTTCCCCCTGCGCAACGCGGCGATTGTGGATGCCGGCTGGGCAGGCGGACTGGCCCTGCTTGGCGTGCTCTACGCGGTCATGGGCGCAGGCTGGGCGCCGCGTCGCATCGCAATTGCCTTTATGGCGTCCGTTTGGGGTCTGCGCCTTGCGCTCTACCTGCTGTTTACGCGCGTCATCGGCCATCCCGAAGAGGGGCGCTATGTGCAGCTCCGCAAGCAGTGGCGTAACAACATCTCATTGAAGTTCCTTTTTTTTAAGTTTCAGACCGTGCTGTGCATCGTGCTGGCGGTGCCTTTCCTTCTTGCTTCACAAAACCCGGCGCCGGCGTTCTCCATCTTCGAGTATGTCGCGGTCGTCTTGTGGGTCGTGACGATTGCGGGCGAGGTCACGGCAGACATGCAACTCAGTGCATTCAAGTCCAACGCCGACAACAGCGGGAAAACCTGCCGTGTCGGCCTGTGGAATTACTCGCGCCATCCCAATTACTTCTTCGAATGGCTCATCTGGGTTGCCTTCTGCCTGTTCGCAATCGATTCCAAATTCGGCTATCTGGCGTTCGTCCCGCCCGCGCTCATGCTGTACTTTCTCTTCCGTGTCACCGGCATTCCCGCCACGGAAGCGCAGGCGCTGCGCACCAGGGGTGAAGACTGCATGCGTTATCAGGAGACCACGAGCGCTTTCGTGCCGTGGTTCCCAAGGAACAACCGCCAGGCAAACTGAAACGCTCACCGCCTCACCCGTCCTTAAAGCGGGCTACAACACGTGGCTCGAACGCGGCCTCTTGCCCGACTGGCTCGTACGCATCGGCATCCGGCGCCTGGTATCAGCGTGCCTGCGCAAGGAACAACAGGGATCTCCAGCGGAGCAAGCGGACCGTTTTATGCAGTTTGTCGCGCAACTGCGCCAGAGTCCCGTCGCAATCCGGCCTAACGCCGCCAGCGCGCAACACTATGAAGTCCCCGCGGAGTTTTTCCGTCATGTGCTCGGCCCGCAAATGAAATACAGTTGCGCGCTGTGGAGCGCCGACACGAAGGATCTTGCCGAGGCCGAGGAAGCCATGCTTGACCTGACCTGCCGTCGCGCCTGCCTTGAAGACGGCCAGGACGTGCTTGAGCTAGGCTGCGCTTGGGGCTCTCTCTCACTTTTCATGGCCCGCCGCTTTCCCAACAGCCGCATTCTGGCGGTCTCGAATTCCCGCTCGCAAAAGCAGTTCATTGACGCCGAAGCCGCTCGCCGCGGATTCGCGAACCTCACAGTGATTACTGCGGACATGAATGATTTCAGCACGGACTCGCGGTCTGATCGCATCGTCTCGGTCGAGATGTTTGAGCACATGCGAAACTACGCGGAATTGATGCGGCGAATCGCATCCTGGTCGCGGCCTGGGGCATTACTCTTCGTGCACGTCTTTTCGCACAGCCGCTACGCCTATCCATATGAAGTGCATGACGCATCGGACTGGATGGCGCAGCACTTCTTCACCGGCGGCGTCATGCCCAGCGACAATCTGCTGCTTTACTTCCAGGAACACTTCCGCATACGCGAGCACTGGCGAATGAGCGGCACTCATTACCAGAGGACCTCCGACGCATGGCTTGAGCGTCTCGACCGGCATAGAAGGTACGTGCTCTCTACCTTCTCCACCGTGTATGGCAAGGATGAGGCGCAGCGCGGCTTCAGCACGGCCCCGCGAATGGTGCGGGCGCCCCAGCACGGCGCGGTTCCCCGCTACTATTCCGCATTCCGCCCGGCGTATGGCGCTGACCGGCGGGCACATGGGGGACGCTACTCCTACCGCTCTCCGTATCGCGGAGTATATGCGTATCCCTACTACTACAGCAGTTCCTGGGGTTTGCTGCCGTGGGACCTCGGCTATCCGGGCTTCACGGGCTATGGAGACGACTTTCTGACTTACCAGCCGTCGGACCAGGCCGAGTCGCAGTCCCAGTATGTTGATCTGCCGGACAAAGGCACCGGCAGGACTATGCACCACCGCCCCATAAGACGGCGGAGGCGCCCGCCACACCTCCCGCACCCATGGCAGCTGAGCCGCAGCTCACGCTGATCTTTCAGGATGGTCACACCCAGACGATTCGCAACTACGTGATGACCCCGAGCACGGTGATCGTGATCGATGAAGCGGCATCGGGACGGGAACTGCGCATTCCCCTGTCGGAACTGAACCTGCAGGCGAAGGAGCGGGCTGCTCAGCAGGCCGGGTTGGATTTCGCTCCACCGATATCCTGAGACCTCTGCCCTCGTTCCGCATCGCTGAAACCTGGGGGTGCCGTAATCTTGTCGCGCTTCGTTGTGCCTTTCCGCGCTTCTTGTTAATACTTCAGACGGTAAATGCCGAGTTGGCGGTTGCCGAGATGGCGGGCATCCGACCAGAGCCAAGGAATCTGGGGCGACCTGAGGAAAACTTTCCGCACGAAGCTGGAACAATAAGAGGCAGCAGGCTGTCCGTTTACGAACAGCAATTGTTGATTTCGGGCGGAACCTGCGCGTCGGCCGCTACGCATGGAAATCTAAGTTACGGCGAATGATCCACATGTACCGGATTTGGTTTGGTTCGGGAATTGCAACAAACTGATGCAGACCGCCGCGATTGGGGACTCTATGCGAACGATCCTTATGGATATGCGCTATGCACTGCGCCAATTGCGCAAGGCACCCGGCTTTGCTCTCACCGTTGTATTGACGTTGGCGCTTGGAATTGGCGCGACCACGGCGATCTTCACGCTAATATATGACGTAATGCTCAAGCCGCTGCCATTGAAACAGCCGGAGCGGCTGGTAGTGCTGGAAGAGCAGGTTGCCGAGTTCCGTGACATCTACCCGAAACTGCCGATGAGCGCGAACCACTTCGTCAACTGGGAGCGGAACAGCCACAGGTTTCAGTCGATGGCGGCGATGGAACAGGACTCCATGCCTCTGGGGAGGGGCGGGCATCCGATCCAGGTGAAAGTCGTTCGCGCAACCCCCGGAATCTTCTCCGTGTTGGGCGCCACACCGCAGATAGGCCGCCCGTTTGGAGCGCAGGAGGCCCAGCTAGGCCGCGACCGCGTTGTTGTGCTGATGAACGACCTGTGGCGGACACAGTTTCAGAGCGATCCGGCGATTCTGGGCGAAACAATTACATTGGACGGATTCCCGTATACCGTCATCGGCGTGATGCCGTCGTCGTTTCATCTGCCCGTCATAAAGGATCTCGCGAACAACACAGATCGTGCAAAACCGGTCGAAGCTCTTCTGCCTAAGGTCTTCTCGAAGGATCAGTTGGCGGAAGCGATGGGCGAATTCAACTACTTCGCACTCGGTCGGCTCAAGCCCGGCGTGACCGTCGCGCAGGCCAACTCGGAGATCGATGCTCTGCAGCACTCCATCTCGGCTTCACTCCCTCCGGACGAAAAGGGCACTCTATCCGCAGTGCTGACGCCGTTTCAGCAGGCGCTGGTGGGCGACAATCGAATGCCGCTGCTTATCCTGCTAGCCGCGGTGGTCGGACTGCTGCTCGTGGGCTGCGTCAACATTACGAACCTCCTTCTGTCTCGATCCGTGAGTCGGAGGGGGCAGATGGCCGTAGCTGTGGCGCTGGGAGCAGGGCGCGGCCAGATGGTGCGGATGGCCATGCGCGAAACTGCGCTGCTGGCGGGGATGGGTGGAGCCCTTGGAATTGCTCTGGCATCCGTCCTCGTGCCGTTCATGCAGGGTTATCTTCCGGCTGCGCTCGACTTCCGTGGGCCGCTGCACCTGGATTGGGCGGGGGCCGGCTGCGCCCTTCTGCTCGCGATTGCAGCCACGCTGCTTTCGGGCTCGGCACCGGCGTGGATGAGCGCCCATACCGAGCCGCAGGAGGTGCTGCGCGGCGAGTCGAGGTCGGCGAGCGAATCGCACAGGAGCAAGCGTTTGCGCAGCATCCTGGTCGCTGTGGAAGTGGCCGTCAGCGTGACCCTCGTGCTTGTGACTGGGCTGCTGACAGCTAGCCTGATCCGCCTCATGCAGACCAATCGCGGTTTCGACGCCGATCGTGTCCTGACTGCGCAAATCGACCTGCCCAGCAAGTCCTACCTGGACCTCCAGGCTCGCACCGCGTTTTATAATGCGGCCCTCGACCATGTCCGCCAGCTTCCGGGGGTCGAATCGGCCGGCATTGTCAGTGTGCTGCCGCTGGCTGGAGATTTTTGGATCGACATGATCCGCGTAGCCGGCGATGCGCGACCTTTCATGCAACTCCCCACAGAGCAC
This sequence comes from Acidobacteriaceae bacterium, assembly GCA_003165075.1. Taxonomy (GTDB): domain Bacteria; phylum Acidobacteriota; class Terriglobia; order Terriglobales; family Acidobacteriaceae; genus Telmatobacter. Next base: position 34,343 of record PLSM01000088.1, read on the forward strand.
TTCCGCTGGGTCAGCCCAGGTTACTTTCAAGCCGTTCGACTGCCGCTCGCCGCCGGGCGATTCTTAGACGCGGGCGACCAGGGCAAGCGCTTCGCGCTTGTCTCCGAGCTGACCGCTCGCACGCTTTGGCCGGGGGCAAATCCCATCGGCCGGCAGTTCGTCCGCGGGGCCACGACGGAGGCTCCGATTACGGTGATCGGCGTGGTTCGAGATGCACGCACCATCTCGCTCGCTCAACCCGACCCGATGATGGTTTACGTCCCTTACTGGTATCGCTGCGATAGCACGGGCGGTCTGCTTGTACGTACGCACCAGGACCCGGGATCAATGGCCGATGCCCTTCGCAAGGCCGTCTGGAAAGTCGATCCAGCGGTGTCAGTGCCCGTGGTGCGCTCTCTCGGCGGCGTGGTTGCGGATTCGGTGGCAAACAGACGCTTCGAGATGGACCTCCTGCTCCTCTTCGCCGTCAGCGCTTTGCTCCTCGCCGGATTGGGCGTCTACGGCGTCGTCACTTACTCTGTTGTTCAGCGTCAGCAGGAGATCGGACTACGACTGGCTCTTGGCGCCCAAACTGCAAACATCTATGCGCTGGTGCTGCGCGATGGGATGCTGCCGGTTCTGGTGGGTGCGGCTGCCGGGGTTGGGATCACGGCCGGATTTGCGCGTGTAGTGGGGAGTTTGTTGTTTGAGGTGAGCCCGAGCAACCCGGCTATTGTTGCCGGTGCGGTCTGCGTGCTTCTAGTGGTGGGAATTGCCGCCTGCCTGCTGCCTGCACACCGCGCTGCCGCAATTGATCCTATGCGTGCCTTGAGAACGGAATGACGGCCTCAGGCAAGGCCTGCAAACTGATCTGGCTACCCAGTAAACATCGACAGACACCGGTAGATTTCGACTGTTCGGCAGCCAGTGAATCGTCTAAAGAAAGACGGCTTCGTGGCAGCCTCACGCTGCCGCAACCTTCGCCCTTTTTTTCTCAGCCCTCCACATACGTTTGGCATCCCCGATCTTTTTCCTTGCTGCAGCGCTCATGGTCCGCTTCTCAAATTCCCCTGCCTTTACGATGAGGCTCGCCTTCAAGGGGAACGATAGTGGGGTGGGTTCTCGAAACGTGCGTTGGGCTATTCGCAACAACTGACACTCAATCTTTGTATCAGATGGCTCGTGAGATGATGCGGCCGCGGTTGCGCTCCGCTAATGTGCTGGACGAACTCGGACTGCGCCCGCAAGATCGCGAGAGAGGCGCAAAGCTTTCGAATCGCTTCCGGTGCGCAGAACAAAATCATCCGGGGAACTGTTTGCAACCTGCAACTGCGCCCCCGGGATGATGCCGTGGGCCCTGAGCTGCTTTAACAAGAGCGCATTCCGATCTGAAACGCTGTCCACAATAAAAGACCCTTGCTCATCAAGATCCGTCAATGGCTTCGAATTCTGCTTTGGCATCTTGCCGTCCATTGCCGGAATGCAATGCCCGTGCGGATCAAACTTTGGGTGACCCAGCTTTGCGGCGATGCGCTCCTCGAAGCGTTCCGAGATGAAATGCTCGAGGCGTTCCGCTTCCTCGTGAACCTCTTCGAGAGGGTAGTCCAGCACTTCGTAGAGAAACGTCTCGATGAGGCGATGATGGCGCAGTACCTCAAGGGCCCGCCGTTTGCCTGCCGCTGACAGGTGAACGCCGCGATGTCTTTCGTACTCCACAAACGGCAATGGGGACGCTGCCAGCTTTTGCAGCATATTGGTGACCGAAGCCGGTGCAACTCCCAACCGGTTTGCCAGGGATGTACTCGATACGCGCCGTTCTTCCGGCCCGATGAGAGCAAGGATCGCCTTCAAATAATTGTCCACTGATTCCGTGTTGACGTTCCCCTGATGGCTCGATGGCATGGCGCGGCATCTCCTCGACGATTTGACACTTTCGCTATTTTAGGCGAACCTAATAATTTAGGCATGACTAAATATCGTCTAGCCTAGACATTTTTCTTCCCCATTCCCCACTGCGCCGTTGCTGAGCCCTGTGCGCGCACACGGGAGTCGTTTCGACCCCCAGGAGGCCATTGTCCATGCGGATCCAGACAGTAAATAAGCTCGCCCTTTTATTGATGTTAACCATGGTTAATATCAGTGGTTTACGTGCGCAAAGCGGGACGAGCAGCGCCCTGACCGGAACCATCAGCGATGCGACAGGATCCGTCGTTGCCAATGCCACGGTGAACGTTACGGACACAAGCACAGGAGCAACTCGAACCGCACAGACCAACGGCGTGGGGCGATTTTTGTTTGCGCAGATCAATCCAGGCACGTATCGAATTGCCGTCCACGCTGAAGGCTTCGGGGCCGCCGTGTCGCAACCTGCGACCGTTGCCGTGGGCCAGATCATCGCGGTGAACTTTACCTTGTCGCCGGCAGCCGAAACGCAATCGGTCGAGGTCGCTGCGCAGACAGGACTGCTGAGCCTGGAGAATCCGAATACTGCGACCACGCTGGAGGCGAAGACAATCGAAAAGCTGCCGAATCCCGGCCAGGACCTCACCTACATTGCGCAATTCGCGCAAGGAGCGTTGATGAACACGGCGGGCTCTTCCAACGATGCCAAGGCGGCGGGCGGCTATGGCAATGTGGAGTTCAATGGGCTGCCTGCCACGTCGAATGGCTACATTCTCGACGGCTACGATACGAACGATCCATGGCTGGGACTGAACATCGGCCTCTCCACGAACCTCGTCATCGGGCTCGACGCCGTGCAGGAGGCGACGGTGAATACCAACTCCTTCTCTGTCGATCAGGGAAGGTACGCCGTGGCGCAGGTGAATTACTTCACCAAGTCGGGCACCAATGCATTCCACGGTGACGCCTACGAAGTATGGAATGGCTCTTTGTTCAATACGGAGGACTACTTTCTTCATGCCAACGATACGGCGGACAGCATTGCGAAGAAACCCCGTTCGACGGTGAACGAATTCGGCGCGAGCGTTGGCGGGCCGATTCGAAGGGACAAGCTCTTTTTCTTCGGGCACTACGAGGGCATTCGGATTGCTCTGCCGATTGTGTCCCAAATTACCCTACCAACACCGGCGTACCAGCAATACGTGTTAGGACAACTTGCAACCGGTGGGACGGACCCGGTCACGGGCACAGTTCTTCCGGCTCAGCCTGCAGAGATTCCCTTTTACCAGAACATGTTCGCGTTGCTGCCCGCAGCGGGCGGCTCCCCGGTGCCGATTGTCGGATGTCCGCTGGGTACAAGCGGGGATGGTTGCGCAACCCAGCGCCAGGCATCGCTGAACAACAGCGATCGGGAAGACCTCATCGTGGTGAAGATCGATCACACCATCAACGCCAGCAACAGCGTCTGGTATCGCTTCCAGCAGGACACGGGACTTCAGGCCGCGTACACCGATCCGGTGAACTCTGTTTTCAACTCGTATTCGCCTCAGCCGCAGCGTACGCTTGTGGCGGCCTACACGCATGTGTTCAGTCCGGCCCTGGTGAACCAGTTCAACCCCGGCGCCAGCTGGTACTCCAGCGTCTTCGAACCGAACAACCACTCCCAGGTTCTCAATACCTTTCCCACCGTTCTGGCATCTGCCAGCGACAGCGTTCCATTCACCACCATGGGCGGCAACGACAATACCTATCCGCAGGGCCGCAAGGTGACGCAATGGCAGGTCAACGACAACCTGACGTGGGCGCGCGCGAAGCATACCTTGAAGTTCGGGATCAACACGCGGCGTCTGGATGTAAGTGACTATGACCTCGAGGAAGGCACGGCGCCCACGGTGACCTACAATGACCTGGCGCAATTCACGTATGGCGCCGCATACACAGCCAGCCAGAGCTTTCCTGTCTCGCCGAAGGAGAGGGTCTCGGCGGGCAATCTCGAATACTACGCGATGGACAGCTATAAGCTCTTCGCGAAGGCCACGATGACGTATGGCATGCGCGTCACCTGGAACACCAACGTCACCAGCGGAAAGAGTCTCTTCGCCCGCATGGCTGGCTCCTTCCTTGACGTCTCCCATGACACCAATCAGCCGCTCAACCAGGTTCTGCTGGGCAACGTCCACGAATTGTTTCCCGCCACTCCGCTGTTCGTCTACCAGCCGCGGGTTTCATTCGCATACCAGTTGCTCCCGCGTCTCGCGGTACATTCCGGATTTGGCGTTTTCAACGACATCATTCCCATGCAGATTGCGGATCTTGCGGCCATGAACGCTCCCAATGATCCCACGTTCGCGGGTGGAATCGGCGGCCAAGTTGGCGGCCTCGGCATCGCCCCCGGCGTTCCCGGAAGCGCGATCGATGCCGCGGTGAGCGCGAATGGTTCCTTTCAGAACATCTTTCGTTCCGGCGGCGCGCCCTGCGCGGGCATTCAACCCGGCGCACCGACATGCCCGCTGGCGGTCAGCCTGAATACCTTCCCCAGTGGGACACTTAAAACGCCTTATTACTACCAATACAACTTTGGCATTGAGCAGCAGATCGGCCTGAACGGCAATCTGCGCGTCGATTTCGTCGGCACACGAGGGCTGCATGAACCGTACCAGGTGCAGCTAAACGGGTATCAGACGGTTTGCGATGGATGCTTCGCGCCGTTCCCCTACCAGCAGCCGCTCGATCAACGCTTTGGGAATGTGAACGAGTTTCGCACGGACGCCAACAGCAGTTATGCCGGACTTCAGACCTCGTATACGCAGCAATGGAAAGGATTGATGCTGCACGCGAATTACACGTTCAGCCATTGCCTCGACGAGGTATCGAACGGCGGATTGCTCGCGTTTTCAACGCAGGGATTGATGTCGCCTTTGCCTGGAGAACTCGACCGGCAATATGCCAGTTGCGACTATGACGTCCGCCACAACATCTCCGCCTATGGCATGTATCAGGTGCCGTTCCACTCCAGCCACCGGACATTGCGCGAGGCTTTCGCGGGATGGTCGATATCGGAGACGGCCATCCTGCACTCCGGCCTTCCCTTCAGCGTGCTCAGCCAGCCTTATATCGCCAATGGCAACAGCGTCTTTCAGGCCAATGGAGCCAGCACCATCCAGTTCAATGCGCCCGCTTATGCCAACCGTGTTCCCGGCGTGCCCGTGTATCAAAAGAACCCTGTCGCCGGAGTCACCGTGACGGGCACCAAACAATGGCTCAACCCCGACGCGTTCGTCTCGGTGGTCGATCCCACAACAGGAGCTTGCACCGGAGGCGATTCAGTGGCAAACTGCCAGTTCGGCAACTCCGGACGCAACTCTGTCCGCGGACCGCACTATACCAACTCCGACATCTACATCACCAAAACGTTCCCCATCAAAGAGGGGATCACGTTCCGTCTCGACACGCAGATGTTCAACGCCTTCAACCATCCCAATTTCGCGCTGCCAAATGTAGTTGAAGCCGGCGTGCCTGGCGTGTCGGTTCCGGCCAGATTTGGAACACTCGAAAGCACCATCTCGCCTCCAACCGGGCTCTTGGGCGTCGGCCTCGGAGGCGATAGCTCGCCGCGCATGATCGCGTTTCAGGGAAGGATTGAGTTCTAAGCGATTGCCGGCAATGGTTAGGATCGAAGATTGCGCTAAAGGCTTCATGGCGCGAGAACGTAGTCGGAACGCGCATTATCGCCAATGCGCCCGCCGACGGCGGAGACACGACCAAAGCCATCACCGTTCCGGTGCCTGCATCATCGAGCTATCCACCTCCAGCGTCGCAATGAACGCCGCAGACGGCCGATCCAATTCAAATGTCGGGGTGTTCATCCTGCTTCCCCCAAGCTGTACGGAGGCAACGTGGTCAGGCGTCCGTCCTCGACTGGGCCACCCACAGTGAAATGGTAGAAGCTCTGCCAATCGCGCGAAGAGATGCCGAACACCTCGTGAACCGGATCATCGAAGTAGCAGCCGATCCC
>PLSM01000140.1 GCA_003165075.1 Acidobacteriaceae bacterium
ACATCATTTGTGAAAATGCTCTAGTCGTTCTTTGTCGAGGAGAAGCACTTGGAATCTGTCTCTCTCATCAGTATCCAGGCGGCCCGTGCGCGCATTGGCGAGTCCATCCACATGTCTCCCTGTCACCTCTCGCACTACCTTTCAGAGTTGACCGGCCTGCCTCTGCATCTGAAGCTCGAAAACCTGCAACGCACCGGTTCATTCAAAGAACGTGGTGCGCTCAACAAGCTGCTCACGCTCAGCGAGTCGGAACGCAAGCGCGGCGTCATCGCGGCCAGCGCCGGCAATCACGCCCAGGGTGTCGCCTTTCACGCCGCGGCCCGCGGCATTCGTGCGCAGATTGTCATGCCCCTGGCCACACCGTTGGTCAAGGTGGCCGCCACGCGCGGCTTCGGTGCGGAGGTCATCCTCCACGGCGCCAACTACGATGAAGCCTGCGACGAAGCTCTGCGCCGCCGCCTCGAAGATGGACGCACCTTCATCCACCCCTTTGACGACCCCGAGGTCATCGCCGGACAAGGCACCATCGCCCTTGAATTGCTTGAGCAGGTGCCCGACATTGAGGCTGTCGTTGTCCCCATCGGCGGCGGTGGGCTCATCAGCGGCATCGCCTGCGCGCTCAAGGAAACCAATCCCAGGATCCGTGTCGTCGGTGTCGAACCGGAAAAGCTGCCCTCCATGCTTCGTGCCCGCGAGGCCGGCGCTCCCGTCACCATCGCCCCCGAGGCCACCATCGCCGACGGCATCGCCGTCCGCCGCGCCGGCGACCTCACGCTGCCTCTTGTCTCCCGCTACGTGGATGAAATTGTCACCGTGGACGACGAAGAAATCGCCAGCGCCATCCTGATGCTGCTGGAGCAGGAGAAGACGCTTGCCGAGGGAGCCGGCGCCGCTGCCTTGGCCGCGGTCGTCCAGTCCAAAACCAACCTCCGCCACCGCCGCACTGTCGTGATGGTCTGCGGCGGAAACATCGACGTCACCCTGCTGGCAAAGATCATTGAGCGCGGTCTGGTCAAGGATGGCCGCCTCTTGCGCGTCCGCGTTTACCTCCAGGATCGCCCCGGCGCCCTTCTTCATCTCACTGAGATACTCGCCCGCGAGCGCGCCAACATCGTCGAGACCATCCACAACCGCGCCTACTACGGCGTGAGTTTGGGCGAAACCGTCATCGACGTCACCCTTGAGACACGCGGCGCATCCCACATCACCACCATCAGCCACGCCCTGCGCGAGGCTGGGTTCCGTTTCGAGCGCATTCAATAAGGGGTTCCATGTACACTCCAAACTTCAATCAGGTCTCCGACCGCGCCATCCTCATCGAAACCATGCAGGCCAGCTCGTTCGCCATACTTTTCGGCCCGCTCAACGGCGAGCAGATCCCCGGCACTCCCGTTGCCACCCATCTCCCGTTGGTGGTGAAAGACGACGGTCCCCACGGCTTGCTCGAAGGCCACTTCGCCAAGGCAAATCGCCACTGGCAGGCCCTCGCCGGCCGCGAGACGCTGGTTGTCTTCTCCGGCCCCCACAGTTACGTATCGCCCACTCTTTACGTCGATCCGCTCTCCGTTCCCACCTGGAATTACATCGCCATCCACGCCTCCGGCACGCTCGAACTTGTCGAGGACGAGGTCGGCAAGGCCGCGTTGCTCGAAGGCCTGATCGCCGCCAATGAGCCGGGTTACGCAGAACAGTGGCGCGCCATGCCCGATGGCTTTCGCCGCACCATGCTGGCCGGCATCGTCGGCTTCCGCATTCCCATCGCGCACATTGAAGGCAAGTTCAAGATCAGCCAGAACCGCCCTGAAGCCGATCGCCGCAACGTCCGCGCCGCCCACGCCGCTGGAACTCCCGACCAACAGTCCCTCGCCGCCTGGATGGACCGCCTCATCGGCTAGCACAAAATCAATTTTGGGCGCCCCATCCTTGCGACGTTTTTGCTTCTCGTCGCAACGGTGGGATAGCACTCCGCGCTCAATCCACCCGTCCTCCGTCGCCTCCTGCACCGCCCGCCGCCTCACCCGAGCGGTATACTTCTCCCCGGCGTTCTCAGGACCCATCGCTCAACATTCCAGATTGGAAAGGGCCGTTCAATCATGCGCAGAGTTCTTCTCGTTCTCAGTTCCCTGCTGGCAGCCTTCATCCTCAATGCCGCTCCACCCGCTGCGCCTTCCGGCTGGCAGGCAAAGGTTGCCCAGACCATGCCCTTGCTCGGCCATCGCAACTGGATTCTCATCGTCGACTCGGCCTATCCGCTCCAGACTTCCCCCGGTGTCGAGACCATCGAGACAAACGCCGATCAGGTCGATGTCGTCCGCTACGTTCTGGGCGCGATCAGCCGCTCCATTCATGTGCGGCCCGTCATTTTTATGGATGCGGAATTGCCTTATCTCTCGGACCAGGACAATCCCGGCGCGTCAGCGTACCGCACCCAGACCGACAATGTCCTTCACGACTACCCGGTTCAGTCCTTGCCGCATGAAAAGATCATTGCCAACGTCGATGAGGCCGGTAAGCTGTTTCATATCCTCGTCCTCAAGACCAACATGACCATCCCCTACACCTCCGTCTTCATCCGCCTGGACTGCAAATACCTCAGTGCGGATGCCGAGAAGCGCCTGCGGGCAAAGATGGCTGCGGCGGGAGCGGGGCCGTCCCCCGATCGCTGACGAGATCTGCATCCGGGGTGGCCGCACCGCCCATTTTCGCCGCCTCGCAGGCCGCCTCTTCCCACCCTCCGCCTTTTGGTATACTTATCAGGTTCACCTCATGCGGAGGTGGCGAAATTGGCAGACGCACTAGCTTGAGGTGCTAGCGCCCAAAAGGCATAGGGGTTCAAGTCCCCTCCTCCGCACCAAGTTCAAAACAAAGGAATTACTAAGGGCTGGCCGGCAACGGTTGGCCCTTACTTTTTGCCCCATTGTAACTAAACTGTGACTAAAACTCCCCTGCCACCAGAAGTAGGAACGATTACGGAAACGGGCACGGTGACGCTTACCGTGCAGTAGCGCAAAACCGAGTCCAGGCTGCCGGGTCGTTGTCGGGTGCGGCAATAGCTGGCAACCAGGCCGGCCGTACCGTTGTGCCCTGCACCCAAGTATTTGTACCCCGTATAACGACACCTTCGCGTCGTTCCAAGAACGGTGTCTTGAGATAAGTGACTGAGGCACTTAAAGCACGAGAGTTGTATCGATGCAGATTACCGTTCCGCAAATGAACATTTATGGTTCGCTATTCGGTGGAACGCACCCATTGATTGCTACGTCTTCGGTGAGTTGCTCTGCTGAGGAAATTGCAGTGCGCTAAAGAAACCCTCGCTCTCGGAAGATACTACGGTTCGCGCATTGGTCAACAAGTCATCGGTTGCCTGATAAACGTGCTTGATACGCTCATCCGGTCCGAGCAAAAGTCGTGCATTCGTCAGCTCAAGTTCCCACTTAGCTACGTGCTGTTCGAGGGTAACTTGGGCTGTTGAATTGCCACGCCAAGTACGTTCCCACCGATAAAAAGAGCTGAGACCTGTAAGAGCGGCGATGGCTATGCTCATCGCTGATAGGACAACCGTCTTATGAGGAAACGGGGCAGCAGCGAGGGCAGGAAGTGTGACACTCAACAAGATCGTGGAAATACCCGCCAGCCGGAACATCCATCGAGGAAGGCGCGTGTGCCCCTTATACCAATTGATCCGTGGATCAACATATTGCTCTTTGATGGAGCGTGCTGATCGGACGACCTCAGCGAATGGGTCCTTGCTGTCGTCTGACTGGTGTGCGGTCTCTGTTTGGTTCATCGAACCACCCTCCTGATACCTACTATTAGATCAGCGCATTACATTTTGTGTGTCCCAATATTTTCGTTCGCAGTCCAGGATGCACCTTTGCAGAATTGCTGTGAGTTTTCGGCAAGGGTGCGAAGCGTGTCTGTTCGAGAGAGGGCTCTGGAAGTTGTCGAATGGCTGCCTGCGTTGCCCGCATTGCCAGCAGGCTCCCAGCCGGCGGCGCTGCTCCGCAGCTCGGGCAGGCGAACCCTTCCCGGCGCGCCAGCTTCGCAATTCGTAAAAGGTTCTGCACCTGCCGCAGTCCGCTACAGTAATCCATCAGCATGAACCCGAAAATTGCTCCGATCCAGATGGAACATGCCCACAGGGCGAGCACGATGAACCTGGGTACGGATCGTGGAGGGACACAATTAGTCTGGAATGCTTAACCTGTGTGCGGTTGGGGAAAAAGACCTTCACTGTCACATCTCAGCAATCCGCTGTCTGATATAACGAGACTTGGCCCCGCATATGAATTCCCGCGCTGGCAGCCCAAGGCCCTTCCTGCCGTTGGCTCTGCTCGTCTTGTGCTCAACCCTCCCGCTCGCGGCTTCCACGCCGCCCGGCCACGGCGGCACCGTCCCGCTCTCTGCGTCCGAGTCTACCCCCTACCCCGACACCAACGCCCCCGAACTCGGCATCTCCCTCACTCCCGGCCACATCGTCATCCCCCGGCTCGACACCGCCCCCAAACTTTCTGACTTCACCGCCGCCAAGTCCACTGCGCTCGCCCGGCGCATGCTCCGCATCGGCACCTTCATTCAGCGCTACCCCAATGACGGTAGCCCCGCCACTGAGTCCACCCAGGCCTACCTCGCCTACACACACGACGCCCTCTATGTCGCCTTCGTCTGCACCGACAAGAATCCCGCCCTCATCCGTGCCCACATGCTCGCCCGCGACTCCCTCGCCGACGATGACTCCGTTCAGTTCATGCTCGACACCTTCCACGACCGGCGCCGCGCCTTCGTCTTCGCCGCCAACCCGCTCGGCATCCAGGCCGACGCCCTCTTTAGCGAGCAGGACGGCTTCGACTTTTCCTTCGACACCGTTTGGGACTCCTGGGGCCTGCGCACGCCCACCGGCTATACTGTCCTCTTCCGCATCCCCTTTACCAGCCTCTATTTCAAAAATGCCGATCCCAGGCAGCTCCGGACCTGGGGCATCATCCTTCAGCGCAACGTCCCCCACTCCAGCGAGAACGACTTCTGGCCGCGAAGCAACCACAACATCGCCGGCCGCCTCACCCAGGACATGGCCATCGAAGGCTTCCGTGACATCGAGCCCGGACAGAACTTCCAGTTCGAGCCCTACACTCTTGCCCGCAATCTCCGCCAGCTCAACTCCATCAATCCCGTCGATCCCTACTTCGAAGACAAGCACCTCCAGGGTTACGCCGGCCTGGACGCCAAGTTCATCCTCCATGACTCCCTGGTCCTCGACACCACCGTCAATCCCGATTTTTCCCAGGTTGGTATCGACAACCCCGCCATTCCCAACCAGCGTTTCCCCTCCTACTTCCCCGAGGTTCGCCCCTTCTTCATCGAGAACAGCAGCTACTTCGCCACCCCCATCTCCCTCTACTACACCGACAACATTATCAAACCCCAGTATGGCGCCCGCCTCACCGGCAAGCTAAGCAGCTGGGCCCTTGGCCTTCTCGGCGTCGACGACCGTTTCCCCGGAGAAGCCGTCCCGCCCGACGATCCCCAATTCAACGACCGCGCCGAGTTCTATATCGGCCGCCTCAACCGCGACCTAGGCTCCCTATCCAACATCGGCCTCATCTACACCGACCGCGAATACAAGGACTCGTTCAACCGCGTCGGCGGCCTTGACTTCCGCCTCCGCCTCCACGACCGCTGGACCGTTACCGGACAGGGCCTCACCTCCCAGACCCGCAACCTCTCTGACTCTACACAGGGCGAGCAGGACTGCGAGACCGACGCCCTCACCTGCAGCGGCCAGGTATGGCTGCAGGAACTCAGCTACTCCGACCTCCATTGGAACGGGTGGGCCGCTTACAGCGATACCTCAGCCGGCTTCGTTACCGACACCGGCTTCTTCCAGCGGCCCGACATCCGCGAGCCCAACGGCCACCTTGGCTACGTCTTCCACCCCGTTCACGGCCCCATTCTCTCCCACGGCCCCAACTTCTACACCGAGCGCATCTGGGACCACACGGGCCTGCCCCTCGACTTCTATTTCATCCCCTCGTATTACATCGACTTCCACCACAACACGTCGCTCTCCTCCACCCTCAGCCTCGGCCAAGACCGCCTCCGCCCTATCGACGACAGCGCCCTCGCTTCGAACGTTGAATATCACAGCAGTATCGGCAACGTTAGCTTCTACTCCGCGCCCGTTCCCTACTTGGCCATGAGTCTCGGCTACTCCGCTGGCAACGAGATCAACTACAGCCCTCCCGGCAACCAGGGACCCGGCCCGGTAAACGTTAGCGCCATAGGCGGAAACCTTGAAGTCAAGCCATTCCGCCCTATCGACCTGCGCAACAACTACGTCTACACCCACTTCACCCAACCCGGAACCGGGGCGCTCGTCTATGACAACCACGAGCTCACCTCGCGCTGGAACTACCAAGTCACCCGAGCTGCGTCGTTCAACCTCATCGGCCAATATATCTCCACTCTCCCGCATCCTGGCCTGACCAGCGTCTCTAACACAAAAACGCTCTTCGCCGACGCACTTTTCACTTACATGCCTCACCCCGGCACCGCGCTCTACTTTGGCTATCTGGGCAACTTCGCGAATTTAGATCGCGCCCTCTGCACCCGCCAGTCGGACGGCGAATGCAACCCAAACCAACCCATCCTCCCCGCAGCCGCTGGCCCCTTGATGAACGACGGCAAAACCATCTACCTCAAGCTCAGCTACCTCCTCCGCTTCTAACCCGAAGTTCCTTTTTCTTTGAAACAAGAGAGTGTGTAGAACCAGCAAGATGAGCGGAAGGGGCGTGCATCGATGTGGGTGCAACTTACAATGCCGGGGCGACGTTGAGCAGTTCAAAAGCGCGGCGTGGCAGCGGCGTAGGGGTGGATATCATCTCCAGGATTCGTCCGGCAACGTTGACCTGGTTACGCGTCAGCGTGGCTATGACCGACGGCCATTATGGTGCGTCTGCGGTTATCGGGCGGGATCGGGTGGCTGAGTCCTGGTCCATCAGGGAAAAATGCTGGTCCTGGAAGATCCCTACAGCGGGGAGGAGATCGGTTCCCGATGGCGGATGGATGCTCAGAGCTTCATGCTGCCATTCAGCAATGGCTTCGACGAGTGTCATGCACGCACCTTCCTAAGAGGCGATGGCGTCTTCGGCGGTCCAGGCGACTATGGACAAATCAGTGTACCCGTGCCCCTGGTTCCGTGCGCCCTTTGCAATGATTGCCCGACGTTACACCCATGGGGCGGTGGCCCCGACGTCTCCATGACCGCCTGGACCCCGCTCACGCACCAGCCTGCAGATGCGTGTCGTCTGATTCGACTGCTTCTGGCAAAGTTATCGTCACGATACCTGTGAATCAGGGTGTGATTAGTACGCAACCCCGGTGCCAGACTATTTCATCCATTCTCTTGTTCCTCGGAATCGGCACGACTCCGCAGCGACCGACGCTGCTCTTCTTAAAGCCTCCACAAAAGGGGTTCTCGTCGAAGCGTAATAGCAGAAGGCTCCGTGAAAGATGTCCCCTGCTCCCATGGTGTCAACGATTTCTGCCTCTGGGACCGGTACGATCCCAGAGGTTTTATCAGAAACATAACGAATTGGCTCAGGACCATTGGTGATGGCGATGTTCTCCACGCCACGGTCCAGCAGAAATTTGAACACATCGTCTTCGGTCAAACATCCAGGCGGCATGAAGTCAGCCGAGCAGATTGCGGAATCGATGGTCTTCAGGAGTTCGTCCGTGCTGGCTTTCCAGCTCCCGCCGTCCAGAACCACCTGGATGCCCCGCGCTCGGGCGGCTCTAGACCAGGCTAGGCATGCCTCCATGAAGTGACCATCAACCAGTACAACAGCGGCATCTGTGAGAACCATCTCATTAATCTGCGCAGGCTGCGCGGTCAATCGGGTCGCATTGGCTGATACGACGTTGCGTTCTCCTGTCCTGCTGACCGAGATCGAGGATATGACCGGTGCCTGGTCAAATTCAGGGTTGAGATCAATCAGTTGGATCGAGTACCGCTGAAGCTCCTTGATGATCACTCTTGCCAACCCGTCGCACCCAACAGCAGTTACCAGTGTTGATTTTCCGCCTAAGTGACCGAACGTGATCGAAGCATTAGTGGCCGGTCCACCTACAAAGACATCCTGACTGCGAGCCACAATCTTCGAATTTGCCGACGGAAAATCATCAACGCCATACACAACATCGAGCGTCGAGAGTCCCACGAAAATGCCCTTTGCCACAGTCCCTCTTTTCCCCAGCGCCACTCTCAATAATTCTAGGCCCGAGCTGCCGCCTGGGTTCTGAGGGGCATCTCCAAGAGTGAGACGCCAAACTGAGAACCCCTTTCAGATCGGAGCCAGTTATCAGATCAGCTTGACCGAAAACTCACAAGCGGTCTTAACCCAGAGCAGCCCGCATCGGAGCCTGGAGGTGGGCAGGCGGCCTCGCTGCGTCCGTTCCCATGGGGCTTTCCCTTCACGACATATTCAGAACGGGTCTATCCCTTCAGCGCGGCGCGGATGATCTCCACCTCTGTCAGGGGTACCACCATGTTCTTCATCCTTCGACCTTGATTCCACGCTCCAAAGGAAGGATGCAGGAGTGCAGCCACGTTGGTCCTCAAGCTCGCTGCAGGAACCTCTACATCCCGTGGAGAGTGGCCGATGGAGCTGCGGTCAATATCAATCCCCCGTCTGGCACCTCGCCACGGTCTGAGGGCGGACATAATCTGGTAGGAGCGGAAGATTCGTCTTAGTCTTGTACCAGAGGTGATCACGTTGACTCAGCCACAAACGGCTACCCAGGTAGTGCCCAATCGAGATGGCTGGACGTCTTCGCTCGTGTTGCGCGGGGTAAGAAAGACCTTTGTGGATGTGGTCGCCGTTGACAGATTGGACTTGGAGGTGGCAAGGGGCGAGTGCTTTGGGTTGCTCGGTCCGAACGGTGCGGGCAAAACTACGACCATTGAAATCTGCGAGGGCCTGACCGTACCCGACGCCGGGTCCGTCGAGCTGTTGGGGTTGAACTGGCAATCGGCGACAAACGAACTTCGACAACGCATCGGAATCCAACTGCAGGAGACGCAGTTTCCCGACAAACTCACGGTGGAAGAAACACTGCGCCTGTTTCGCAGCTTTTACCGGCACGGAATCTCAGTAGAAGAGTCCATCCAGACGGCACAATTGGAAGAGAAGCGCCGTTCACGGGTGGGTGGGCTCTCTGGCGGACAGAAGCAGCGCCTGGCGATGGCTTGCGCATTAGTAGGCGATCCTGAGCTTCTCTTTCTCGATGAACCCACAACCGGGCTCGATCCCCAGGCACGGCGTCATCTGTGGGACCTCGTGGACCGCCTGAAGCAGACGGGGCGAACCATCATCTTGACCACCCACTATATGGAGGAAGCGGAGCGACTGTGCGACCGTGTTGGGATCATGGATCATGGACAGATCATTGCATCGGGAACTCCGCAGCAGTTGATCTCTTCCCTCGGTGGTGAGCATATCGTCGAGTTTGCCGTTACCGGACACATGACAGGCGGAAGCGCAGTCAATACGGTGCCGTTGATGTCAATTCCTGGCGTCAAGTCACACCGCGTGGATGCAGGGCTCCACCAACTTTCCGTCACGGAGCTACATTCGGTTGTGCCGTATATCTTCGCAGCCCTAGCCGAGCAAGGGTTGCACCTGAGCGAGTTTCGCACGCACTCGGCGACTCTAGAAGATGTATTCGTTGGGCTGACGGGAAGGAATCTGCGCGATGAGTAAGCTGCAGGAAAGCTCCCTCTATCAACTGACCGTAGTGCGATTCCGCCTGATTCTCCGCGAGCCGGAGGCGATCTTCTGGATTTTCATCTTTCCGATCCTGCTCGCGGTTGGACTGGGAATCGCCTTTCGCAACCGGCCGGCCGATGCCCTGCAGGTCGGCGCGACGACGACTCAGTTGACTCGGGCGCTGGCCAGCGATAACGGGCTGGCTGCCACGACAATGGATGAAGCCGCCGGCGCGAAAGCCTTGGCAACTGGGGAGATTCTGCTTCTCGCTATTCAAAGGCGGCACAGTGTTGTGTACAAGTATGACGACACCAACCCTGATTCACGGACAGCTCTTCTGCTGGCGGACCGGGCGATTCAGGTAGCAGCAGGACGGCCTGAGGCGGTTCATACCGCGAATGAGCTGGTGCATGAGAAGGGCTCTCGATACATCGACTTCGTTGTGCCGGGTCTGCTGGGCATGAATCTGATGGGGTCCGCAATATGGGGCCTCGGCTTTGCCATCGTTGAAGCCCGGCAAAAGAAACTGCTCAAGCGAATGGTCGCTTCACCCATGCCGCGCTGGCAATATCTGACATCGTTCCTTCTGTCACGCCTGGCAATGCTGGTCATCGAGGTCGCGGCGTTCCTCGGGTTCGCTCGACTGGTCTTTGGGGTGCCCTTTCGGGGTTCGCTCTTGGAACTGGGACTTCTATGTGTGTTGACCTCTCTGGCTTTTTCCGCGCTCGGGCTGTTGGTGTCCTCGCGAGCCAGGACGATGGAGGCCGCGTCCGGTTTGATGAATCTCGTAATGCTTCCCATGTGGATACTATCCGGTGTGTTCTTTTCCGCTTCCCGATTTCCCGCAATGATCCAACCCATCGTACGAGCACTACCACTGACCGCGGCCATTGATGCCATTCGTGGAAATATGCTCCAGGGGATGGGCCTGGGCCAGATGGGTGCTCAGGTTGGACTCTTGCTGGTTTGGCTCGTAGTGCCGTTTACCATCTCGCTCCGCATATTTCGGTGGAGGTAAGAAGAGTCCCAGCGCAGGTTTTCTGCGATTGACAATAGGCCAAGGCGGTTATCGACCACACCTTCTCCGGCCAAAGTCTCCTGATCAATCCAGCCCAAGGTGTAGTTCTTGAACGGCGCGGTTTGGCCGCCGTAGGTGTGCAGGAATGCATTTCGCTCCTCTGGACCCCATTCGTAGTCCACACCAAAGCAAAGGGGCAGGCCACATGTAGACTTAGCCAAAGTTCGCACGTGATTCCGGCCCAGGTATTTGTTTTCACATATCCTCTGTAATTTCGGTCCGGCTCGATAGTGCGATTCTGTTCCCTATGACCTTTCCGCATCGCAAGAACTTTCCGCGCAGGTGAGAGCGTTTGCCAAGCCCAACTCCTTGCGGGCAACTATGGCCAGTCATATCCTCCAAGTCAGCCCGAGTTGTGTTAGCACCGCTCTCACCTTGACCCCATTACAGACTTCCGTCCGCCTTCATTTCCTCCAGCCGAACCGGGCCAATCAGGCCGGACGGAAGCAGCCCGTATTCCGGTTTGTCCTCTTCGGGGGCAAAGACGGCGCTGGGGCCTTGCGCGGAAAGCGCGTTGAACAGAGCATTTACAACTGTGATCTGGAGCGTGTTCTCCCCATCATGCAGAAGTGAGGTAACGTCTGCCTTATAGGGTTGCAGCAGGATCTGGGGGCCCTGTTTTCCATTTATGTTGATCTCAGCAACGTCTTTTACATCGCCGAGGTTAAGCACGATAGGATGATGGCTTCCCAGAAGAGACGCAGGCACGGTGAAGGTAGTTGTGTACTGACCACGCCCGGAGAAATTCTTAAGCTGGTCAATCATTGTCCAGCTTTCAAGGGATGGCATTTTCATATCGATCACTTCGGGGTGGCTGCCCGGTCCAATCCCTACGCCGTGAAAATCCCAGCCACTCTGCCCCACAGCGATCTGGCTCTCCGGCGGTACATCTGCGGACATCTCAACTGGTTTCCCTGTCGACTTTCCATCCGGATCGAAAAGCAGAAGCACTGATCCGTACGGATCGACATCGATTGGCACTCGAACCGTGCTTCCGTTCCTTTCAAAATGCGCTAACGGACGAATATCGCCGGTCCAGGGATTCCAGATTTCAGGCGTGCCAGCGGCGTGGCTCTCAAGGATGGTCTGTTTCGCACTATCGTCCGGGTTGCGCAGAAAGAAGAAGTCAAGCTTGCCGATGCGCTTCTCGATGAATGACAATGGCCGGCCATCGAAATGAAGGTTCGGTAGAACGGATGCATCCAGAATCTTTGCCACCTCTTTGGCATCCGACGCAACATGGACGTGGTCGTTCGTCAGAACATTCTGGAGTGGATTCGTACTGGGTTTCGCGGTCAGTTGTCCGCCCTCGGCGTTTGGATCTGTTGTCGGAACTCCGCCCATGAACACAATAGGAAGCCCCTGGCCGGCGAACGCCGACAACTGGTTGGAAAGTTCGACGGAGAGACTCTCCTGCTGGGGAAGTACCAGCACGCTGAACTCTGCTCCTCCGGGTGAAATCAGTTTGCCGTTCTCCACCTTCGATTTCAGGATCGTGTAGGCATCGATGTGGTCGAAGTTATATCCAGCATCCATGAGCTGGGCATCGATCTCCGGCTCGGGAGGCGGTGGCTCGATTGGATCGTAGGCGAGCATGCTGCGGTAGAGCGCTACCGGTGCCACGGTGGTTCCCTTCTGCGATATGTATTGGAGACGGGTAATGTATTGGTTCAGCTGCGCCATATATGGCGAGAATGGATTCGTCTCATTCATGTCGGACGAAAACGCTCCCTCAAGCGCGAACGGATGCCATCCGGGGAACGGGCGGTCCATATATTTATAGGGATAGCCGTGATAAATAATCTCGTTGATCCCGGCTGTTAGCAGCTCATCAGCGAACCATTTGATTTTCTCGGGAGTCGTCTGATATGCCTTACCGTGCCAGACAAAGCTTTCACTCCCTACGATCTTTCGTCCGTACAAGTCGGCCCCCGAAGACGCCACTTTGAGAAAATCATAGCGGCCATTGTCCAGAAGGTCCTCGGTCTCCGGGATGTTGGAAGCGCCATAGTCCCTGAGCAAGTCGGTCGGTGATCCGTGTGCCTGCACACGCGATTGGACATTGTGCGCCGCGGCCCACTCGTTGAAGGGTGAGTAAAAGTTTTCGATCATAACATCTGAGACCGTCTGCCAATAATCGCGGCGAACACGATCACCGAGTCCTTCGATGTCGTAGAGTGGCAGTCTCGCGGGTGTGCCACCGTATGGCACTTCAGAACCGGGCACCTTGAGAATGGGTAAGTAAGGGGTCAGGTCATATCCCCGGCGCTGGCGAAACTCTTCGATAAAGTGATCGCTCCAGTATAGATAGGTTTGAAGCTCAAGGCTGTCAACGAAGATGGCACGCAAACCATGACCAAAATATTGGCCGTCATACTGATAAGCCGTGCCCCCGACGCGCTGGGCGTATACGTCAAATGCATGTTTGTTCATATGGTCCAGAACAAGCTGCGGCCCTGCCCCGGCAGCGCCGCCGATTCTTTGCCCGGTTGGCATTTGCTTGAACGCGAATAGTTGCCAAGTGCCCGCGGGCACATCCCAGTCAAGCGTGCCATCAGGCAGCATGTGCTCTGTAAGAACTATCGAAGTGCCTGGGTCGAGTTGGCCTGTACTCTTTACTACCGAAGCCGGACCGGACCCTTCACTGGGGTAATACTGTACGGCGTTTCCGCGAACGGCAACCACGGCCACGAGCTTCTCTCTTGCCCTGAATTCCTTCAGCCAGCCCGCCGGTAAATTTGCATCTTTCGTGATGCTTGCGCTCAGAAGAGGCATCAGGATCTTCTGGTGAAAGTGTACGGGCCCTCGAATGGTCTGGTGCGCCGACCGTAATTCCAACGAAGCCAGTGCAGGAGTAACTACTCCTGCTCCTCCAAAGGGCCAAG
>PLSM01000010.1 GCA_003165075.1 Acidobacteriaceae bacterium
ATTATTTATGCAGGAGTCAATAATGGTGTTCAAATGGAGTTCACTGGATGTCGGGCGATCTTTCGCCGTACACAAGACTTCTCCGTAGTTGGTGATCCTCGATCAGTGCCTCGGCGGTTTGGCACCAACCGAAAATTGGTCGCTACATTTGGTAATTGTCATCTGGAATGCGGCGCTTCATTTTGCAGTGAGAGACCGCATGGTTTCACATGAATAGGATAACGATAACTGGCAGAATCAAATCGGATTGTCTCGGATTCGCAATTGAAAACTCCTGATTGACGAAGAGCGTTCTTGCACGCGACTTGCTTATCTTTCTCGCAGACACACATCTGCCATAATCGTGCCTGCTCCTGTACTGTGGTCCACTTCATTTCAAAATCTCCAGGCCAATCGGCACATTAGACGCTTTCACGATCACGCTCAAATTATTGCCTTTGGAGATGACGGTGCAGCCCGCCCGTTCACGCAGACACCATAGGGCTGATGAAATCAGGCGCTCCAAAAGAAACATGGGACGCTCCATAGCGAGTTCCCGATATGGCTCTGCCCGTTCTTTCAAGTGAATTCAGGAGACAGTGGCGCTGCAAAGCGCAGGAATAGGCATATACTCCTTGAGTCAGGAGCAGCTCGTCGCTTCGACGGCAGGAAGTGAAGGGAGCTGTTCATGCGATTCAGGTATAGTCTTGGACTGACTTTTGCTGCGGGATTGGTTCTCTTCAGCGGATGCAATCACTTGCAAGCGCCATCGATGCTGGGCTACGCGACGCCCGCAGCGGTCTATACCAAAGGGGTGCAGATCGCGTCGAACACTCCCACCGTCAGCGGGGGCGCCGTCGCCTCCTATAGCGTAACTCCGGCCTTGCCGGCCGGCCTGAGCCTGAGCAGCAGCACCGGCATCGTGAGCGGAACGCCCACGGTGGTGGCCGCCGCAGCCGGCTACATGGTCACCGCCGCCAACGCCAGCGGCAGCACCACGGCATCCTTGTCCATCACGGTAAACGATCAACCGCCCTCCGCGCTGAGCTATGGTACCGGCACGGCGGTTTACACCAAAGGAGTGCAGATTACCCCCGATCTTCCCACGAACAGCGGCGGAACGGTCATTTCATACAGCGTGACCCCGGCGCTTCCGCCTGGACTTACAATGAACGCGCTCTCGGGCATCCTCATCGGGATCCCCACGGTGTTAACCGCCGCGACCAACTACACCGTAACGGCAACCAATTCAGGCGGCAACACGACGGCGGTTCTGAACATTACGGTGATGGCGCCGCCGCCCTATGCGCCGCAGGCCATACCCAATCTGGGCCAATTGATCACGCCGACGGCACCCTACGATTCGAGCTTCGAGCCGCTGGTGCCAGGGGCGGCTGTCCTGCCCCAATATCCCGACTGGCAGGTGGGGCAAGCGGTCACCACGGTGGTAAGTCCGGATGGCAAAACACTGCTGATTCTCACCAGCGGGTATAACCGCATCTTCAACCCGCTCAACCCGCTCAACATCAGTAGCAGCGGGTACAACAATGGCAGCGCGTACAACCTCGATCACACTGCATTCGACTATTTGAATTCGGAAGAGTACGTGTTCATCTACGATATCTCGCAGGGCGCGCCTGTCCAGAAGCAGGTTGTGACCATTCCCAACTCCTACAATGGGATCACCTTCGATCCCTCCGGCACGGCGTTTTACGTCTCCGGCGGCATGGGCGATTACCCGTTCTTCAAAGGCGGCACGAATGGCCTCGATATCGTCGCACCGAGCCTCACCTTCGCCACTGACTTTCAGGGCAACGGCGACAACGTGCATGTCTTTGCGCTAGACCCGGTCAAACTCACCTGGGCAGAGCAACCGGAACTGTTGATGAACCACCCTGCAGGCCTTGGACTCGCCGTGGTAAACACAGGCCCCGCCGGGGCAAATAGCCAGATTTTCGAGTCGCCCTGCGCCGCCGGAGTGGCCATTTCAAGCGATGGTCAGACCCTGGCAGTAGCCAATTACGACAATGACTCGATCTCGGTGTTCACCGGAGGCTTGAACAACTGGACCAGAATGCCGGACATCGATCTGCGCCCAGGCGACGGAACTTCCACGAATCCGATTACTGCGGGCGGCGAATACCCATTTTGGGTGGTGATTCAAGGCAGGGGAGAGAATGCGACGGCGTATGTGTCGAGCATTCGCGACCGCGAGATCGATGTGGTGAGCCTGGGTTCGGCGATGAAAGTCACGGGCCGGATACCCGTGGTTGGCGAACCGCTCAAGATGACGATGAACAAGGCCCAGACGCGCCTTTATGTTGCCGTGGATATGTCGGATACGATTGACGACATCGACATATCGAGTACCAGCGCGAAGAACGGGACGACTCCGATACTGGAAACCATTAAGGTTGCCGCGACCCCGGCTTTAACGGCTACTTACCCGCCGTTGAATAATTATAGGGGCGCCAACACCAACAGCGTGACCCTCTCGCCGAATGAGTCGCAACTCTATGTGACCAATGGCAATCTGAATGCCGTCGCGGTGGTGCAATTGGCCGGGGCGGACAATAACGACCAGGTAGTTGCTCTGATTCCAACCGGCTGGTACCCGAATTCAGTGAGCTTCGGCCCCACGGTCAACAGCCCCAATGGCAATTGGGTGTACGTGGTCAATGGGAAGTCGCCGACGGGCCCGAATCCAGGCATGTGCTATAGTGCCGCCCCGCCTCCCCAAGTGGGGGGGCACAAGAACTGTATGTGGTCGCAGGGGTACAACCCACAGCGGGTCAAGGCCGGCTTTCAGAGCTTTCCCCAACCCACTGCGGCGCAACTGGCGACGCTGACCGCGCAGGTGGCCATCAACGACCACTTCTCCGCCACCGAGAGCATCAGCGATGCCGCGGTCATGGCGGCCGTGAGAAACGGCATTCAGCATGTGATCTACATCATCAAGGAGAACCGGGGCTACGACCAGATTCTGGGAGATCTGGAAGTCGGCAATGGCGACCCTAGTTTGACGGAGTTTGGCCAAGCGATCACGCCCAATCAGCATCAACTGGCGAGAACCTTCGTCACCCTCGACAACATGTTGGCCAGTTCTGAAGTCAGCAACGACGGCTGGCCATGGAGCACCTCGGCTCGCGCCCCCGATGTGATAGAACGCCAGAGCCTGTCGTTCTATGCGAATCGCGGCCTCAGTCTGGATTACGATGGCTTGAACCGCAATGTGAACGTGGCCATTCCCACTGCGGCAGGCCGCAATTTAGCCGATCCCCTTACGCCAAATGACCCGAAATTGCTGCCTGGGACTGCCAACACGGCCGCGCCGGATGGACCGGATGGGCCAAAAGGAGATGGCGACGTAGAGTATCAAGGCGAGGGCTATTTGTGGGACGCAGCGAACCGAGCAAATCTCAGCATTCGCGACTATGGATTTTTTGTTGACCCGACCCTGTATGCGTGCCCGGCGCCGACTCCCGCAACCTGCATCTCCCCGACTTTGATCGATCCCTTCAAATCCCGGGTCCAGGTGGCCTACTCCCAGAACGTTACCCTCACCCCATTCACCGATCCATACTTTCGCGGCTTCGACAATGCGTTTCCTGACTATTACCGTTTCCAGGAGTGGCTACGCGAATTCAACACCAACTACGCCGCGGGCGGATTGCCGGCTTTGAGCCTGGTTCGCCTTATGCACGACCACACCGGAAGCTTCGCCACAGCCATCGCCGGCGTGAACACGCCGGAGTTGCAGCAATCGGACAACGACTACGCAGTGGGCATGCTGATTCAGACCATCGCCAACAGCAGCGTCTACGCCAACAACACGCTGATCTTTGTCATTGAAGACGACTCGCAGGATTCAGGAGACCACGTCGATTCCCACCGCACCATCGCCTTTGTGGCCGGCGCCTACGTGAAACAGGGCGTGCTGGTTTCGACGCAGTACAACACCATCAACTTCGTGCGCACCATGGAAGAGGTCCTGGGTCTGCCGCCGATGAATCTGAACGATGCGCTGGCTCAGCCCATGGCCGACATCTTCAACACCTATCCGACGCAGTGGAGCTTCACGGCCACGGTTCCAGCCGGCCTCTACTCCACGGGCCTGCCGCTCACTCCTCCGGTCGGCCTGGTGGTGCCCAAGCCAACCCATACGGCAGAGTACTGGGCGCGGGCCACCA
>PLSM01000053.1 GCA_003165075.1 Acidobacteriaceae bacterium
CACCCTTGCCGAAAACTCACGATTTACTGCGCCAGTCGATCTACAGCCGGCTGGCCGGATATGAAGACCTCAACGACACCGAGCGCCTTTCCAATAATCCGACCTTTCGCCTGATTGGTTTGGAGAAGATTCGCGACCGCGGTGCGGCCCTGGTTAAGACGGGCGGACGACTGGTGAAGCATACTCGGTATTACTGGATGATGCTGGCGGAAGGACACCTGACGAGAGTACGGTTCTCGGCGATGTTGCGGAGGATTGCGTTATTGTCGCTTCCGGCAAACTGAACGGCCGACGACAAAGACGGCAAAGCGAATCGCGGAGGGCAAAGGAGGATGGATAGATGTCGGCACAATTCACTTGGAGGGTTCTCGATGAGGCGGGCGAGGCAAGGACGGCTGCAAACCGTCCGGCTTTTCTTCCGCAAACGCTGGCTTTTTCGGGGCAAACGTTCGTTTGGCCTCGCAATCTGCGTCAGGAGCGATAGAATTCCATGGAACGGGTGCCGAAAAAGAAGATTCCGGATAAAACAACTTCTAGATTCCTTAGCACGTCAGCTGTAATTCAGTATCTGAATCATTTTTCGAGCATAGGGGTCGCTTCGCGGTTTCCTGCGCGACACCAACACTTACGCCGGGTCAAGACATCGAGTAGATCACCCGGGCTGACCAATAGGCGTCAGGCTGAGTGAGGAGGGACGCAATGAAACAAATGGAAGCCCGAATTACGGGTGTCTCAATTGTGGCCACTGCCGTCGCTGCCGTTCTGGTGTTGGTTGCCGCGCCGCGGGGCTCAAGCATAGCAGACACGGTGTTTGCGCAATCACGAGCGAGTCAAACCGCGAGAGGTTCTTCTCCATCGTCCACCCAGAATGGCACGAAACTGGCTGCGATCACGGTTGACTATCCGGAAGATGAATCGATCTTCCCGCCGGAGATCACCCCGCCCACATTCCTCTGGCGCGATGCTTCGATTGCCGCAACTACGTGGGTCATCGATATTACTTTCAGCGACGGCTCGGCGGGCATTCAGACGAGATCGGCGGGCGAGCGGTTACGCATTGGCGAGATCGACCCACGTTGTGTCTCCCCTAGCAATGAACTGCCAAAGCTGACGCCCCAGCAAGCCGCAGCTCATACCTGGATACCGGTTGCAGCAACTTGGGAGGCGATCAAGCTGCATTCCAAAGGACACACTGCCACTATCAGAATCACCGGACTTCAAGGCGAAGATTCGGATCAGCCCGTTTCCCGCGGTACGGTGACGATCGAAACCTCTGAGGATTCCGTGGGAGCCCCGATTTTCTACCGCGACGTGCCGCTGATCCCCTCGAAAACGCAAACGGGGGTGATCCAGCCGCTGGCCAAGCAAGATCTGCCCCTGCTTGCCTGGCGCCTGCGGAACATCGCCGAGCCCCAAAGCCGTCTGTTGCTGACCGGCATGCACACCTGCGCTAACTGTCACTCATTCTCTGCCGACGGCAAGACGCTTGGCATGGACCTCGACGGCCCCTCCAACGACAAAGGGCTCTACGCGCTCACCTCTGTCAAGCCGCAGATGAGCATCCGTAATCAGGACGTGATTTCGTGGAGTTCCATCAAGGATCGCACGGCTTCGCCTTCGAGAATCGGCTTCATGTCGCAGGTTTCACCAGACGGCAGATACGTCGTGACCATGTTGCGGGACAAAAAGGCGGAACTCCCCGCTAGCTACTTTGTTGTTAATTTCATCGACTACCGTTTCCTACAGGTCTTCTATCCGACGCGCGGCATTCTCGCCTGGTACAACCGCGCAACAGGTGAAAAGCAGCCCTTGCCCGGTGCAGACGATCCGCAATACGTGCATACCGACCCGGTTTGGAGTCCTGACGGCAAATACGTGGTCTTTGCCAGGGCCGAAGCCAGGGACCCCTTGACCCCAGAACAGAATCTTCCCGAATACGCCAACTCTCCGGATGAAACCCAGATACAGTACGACCTCTATCGAATTCCCTTCAACAACGGCAAGGGCGGTCAAGCGGTTCTGATCGAGGGTGCCTCCCACAACGGCATGAGCAATAGCTTTCCCAAGGTTTCACCTGACGGCCGTTGGATCGTGTTTGTAAAGGCCCGCAATGCGATGTTGATGCGCCCCGATAGTCAGCTATTCATTGTGGCCGCGGAAGGCGGAGTGGCGCGTCGATTGCGATGCAACATTCCGCTGATGAACTCCTGGCACAGCTTTTCGCCCAACGGCCGATGGCTGGTTTTTTCCTCGAAGAGTCGTTCACCGTACACCCGGATGTTTCTCACGCACCTTGATGCCGACGGTAACTCCAGCCCGGCAATTCTCATCGACAACGCCACTGCGGCCAATCGCGCAGTCAACATTCCCGAGTTTGTAAATATCCCTCCGGACGGTATGGTCAAGATCGACGTACCAGCGGCCGAGTCCTACCGGCTTATTGACGTGGCCTATGAACTCACAGCGAAGGGGCAGACGGATGAGGCCATTGCTGCATTCAAGAAGGTCATCGAGCTGGACCCTGGCAACGCCAAGGCCTACATCTACTTCGGGGAAATACTGTTGTGGCAGGGAGACGCCGCCGAAGCAACGAGGTATTTGCAAAAGGGGCGCGAGATCGATCTCGACTCCACGCAAACGGAGATCAATGTGGGAATTGAATTAAGTTACCGCGAGCAGTTCAACGCCGCAATAGCGAACTCGGATTGCAAGTCTGCTGCGTCTTACGGCAAAGAGATTCTTGCCGTAGTGCCCGACGACACGGTGGTCAACAAAGCCCTTGCACGCTGCGCGTCGAAACAAGATAGCCAATAGACATGGGCGGCGGTAGCGAAATCGTCTTGGTAGACGGCCTTCTTTACACGACCGAGACAATTCGGGCCGTTCCTGCCGCTAAGCGCGACTCCCCTCGCACATGCTTGTCACCGTACTCACCAACATCGTGTTCCAGCATGTCCAGATG
>PLSM01000024.1 GCA_003165075.1 Acidobacteriaceae bacterium
GCACGTGAACGACTCCGGCTTCTGGCTGGTCAATTCCCTCTTTAAGCAGGAAGTGAAAGGAACTCTGGCCACCTGGTCTGTGCTGGAGACGGTGCTGTCCGTGACCGGGCTGGGAGCCACGCTGCTGCTGGCGGCATTGCTGCAGTGAGAGCGGTTTCTGGCCGCATGAATTCGTTCTTGAGATTTGTGGTCTCCCAGGTCTCAAAGTCCAATCGAGACCTGGGGCACCGCTGGCGCACACCGCTCGCGATGTCCATGATGAAGTCTTGCTCTGCCGCATCACGCCAGAAGTGGCCCGGAGAGACTAATATGGAGCCGCAGCGCCACAACCAAGATTGAAATTCCAGGAGATTTTCGGTGAAAGCAAGACTCTGGATACTCGCCCTCGTCCTGTTTCCGTTTTCCACCTCAGCACAAACTACCGGCACCGCCAGCAAGGTTGCTCCTATCCCGGATGCTTCCCTCGATCCCACGCGCAACATCACCGAATGGCAACTGGAATCCGCGATTCATACGCCGCTTCCGGAGGAGTACATCTGGACGCGCGCAGATGCGGTACCGGAGAACCCGGATATAAAAGGAAGCTGGATTTCAGAAGGAAACACGCATCTTGAGCCGCACTATTTCCGCCGCTCCTTCACAGTAAATGCGCTTCCGCAAGCGGCCACGCTTTACCTGGCGGGACCGGGCTCGGCAACGGTATACGTGAATGGAGAAAAAGTCGCGCACTTCCAAGTGAATATGGATGTGAATCTCGGCGCCCGTGTACTTGCCGTAGAGGTAGCGCATGCACTGAAAACGGGCCGGAACATGATTGCGATTGAAGCCATCCGCGGACCGGAGGTGGGCAGCAGCGGCAACAGCAGGCGGGAAGTGCAGCTGACGGCAGGCAGGATCNNGCGCAGGGACTTGTCGCTACTCCGCTTATGATCAGCGACGCGCAGTGGAAGACGGCAGAGAAGCTGGTGAGTGGATGGCAGACTCCCGACTTCGATGACAGCGGGTGGGAGGCGGCCGACAGCCTGGGCGGCATTGAGAGTTCGATGGAGTTCTTCCAGTGGAACGGCGACGGAGGCATGTATGCGTGGCCTGGATACGATGGAATCTCGCCATTCCTGACCCAGTACAAGCTGGCGGCGGTGGGCCTGTTGCATGTGTACTCGGGCTCGGGCGCGCTGGAGAATAAGGATTCTCTGATTACGCCTAACAGCGCTGCGGAGTTCACGGTGAGTGCAGCCTCAGAGCCGGTTTCTCCTGCATTGCAGCCGCAGATCATGCTGGACTTTGGCCGCGAGGTGGCCGGGCGACTGGAATTTGTGTCCGACTCAGACCAGGCAGCCGACGTGAATATGCAGTTTGGGGAATCGGAGGGCGAGGCCCTGAACGAGCCGTATATCGGGACCAACCCTATCCATATTCCGCCGGGCGCAACGGTGCATGGACCCAAAACCGCATTCCGCTATGCGCTGCTGCGTTTTGAGCGTGGCAGCAATGTTCAGTTTCGCTCAATTCAACTGGCGGGCATCAATTACCCGGTGAAGTACCAGGGCTATTTCCAGTCGTCCGATGAGAAATTGAACCGCATGTGGATGGTGGGCGCATACACAGCGCATCTTTGCATGCAGGACGATATCTGGGATGCGCCGAAACGCGACCGAGGGCGCTGGATGGGCGACCTGGACGTAAGCGGCCGCACGATTGAAGACGCGTTCGATGACCATTTTCTGATGGAAGAAACGCTGGATCGCCTGCTCGGTCCGGCACCCGTCACCCACCACGTGAATGGCATAGCGGGCTACTCGCCTTTCTGGATTACGGGCGAAGCGGAGTACTACCGTCACACCGGCTCAATGCAACAGTTAGAGAGTGTGCATGAGCGGCTGGTGCAGTTGCTGCGCTATATGGAGTCGGAACTGGACAATCGCAAGCTTTATGCCAATACCACAAAAACATCGGCCTATGTGGACTGGTCTCCGGACTTGAATGGCGATACTCCGGAATCGCGGATGGCGACGCAATTCGAGTTTTATGCGGGCTTTCGCGACGGCATCTACCTGCTGCGCGAGTTGCATGATACACAGAATGCCGACACTTTCCAGAAGTCCGCGGACGCGATGAAGGCTGGGGCGGAGAAATACCTGCTGGACGCGTCGGGATCGTTTGGCACGCGCTGGCAGACCAATGCGTATGCCGTGCTGTCAGACCTGGCGAATCCTTCGCAGTACGAAAAGATATGGCACAACTCGCTGTCGAGCGTGGGCCACATCAAGTACAACGCGCTGATCATCACGCCGTACTACAACTACTACGTGATCAGCGCCATGGCCAAGATGGGGCATCGCGCGGAAGCGTTGGACTGGATTCGCCAGTTCTGGGGCGGCATGATCGATGAGGGTGCGACGAGCTTCTGGGAAGGGTACGATCCCTCGTGGTATAAGGGCGACTTTCACAGTTCGCTGCAGGCCGACGATACAACCGGTTACCAGGCAAGCCTGGCGCATGGATGGTCCACCGGAGTGACCCCGTGGATTATGGAGGAGATCGCGGGAATCCATGCGCGGGGAGGCGGTTTCAGCGAGGTTGATATCCGCCCGGACCTGCTCGACTTGCAATGGGCGCAAGGCGGAGAACCGACACCGCGCGGGATGCTGAAGGTGGAAATCCACAAGGAGAACGGCTATAAGACTACGATCGATCTGCCTCCGGGTACGGTAGCGCGGGTGTCGTTGCCGGTCTCATCGCGGAACGAGACCATCACGGTGAATGGAGCAAAGCAAGCTGGAGAAGCGGCGGAAAACGGGCAGCGGAAAATTGTTGTCCTGAGCACTGCCGGGCACTTTGAACTGATCAGCCACTAGAATGTGGCTACGTCGTCAAGAAGGATGCGGGCGCCTGGAATTTTGAGTGAAGGGCGCCCACATTGAAAGACTTCTGTGGGAAAGGTTTGCCTCATGCTCAGTCTCCGCCTTCGCGCTGTCTTTGCCGCTGCCGCCTTCGCTGGCCTGTGCCTCTCGACAGCCGGGCAATCCACTTCGCCCGATTCTGCCAAGCCGGCCTATCCCGACTACCCCAGCGAAACGCCCGCCCGGCTGCAGCCGGCTACGGACAGCTTCGACTATGCGCGGCGCGAGGCGGCGATTCCGATGCGGGATGGGGTGAAGCTGCNNACGCGCCGATTCTGCTGACGCGCACACCCTACAGCGCCGACCAGCTCACGACCCACGCCGCCAGTTCCCACCTGGGGCCGATCCTGAATGGCTACGACAATGCCACTGAAGTGATTGTCGAAGGCGGCTACATCCGGGTGA
>PLSM01000190.1:0-378 GCA_003165075.1 Acidobacteriaceae bacterium
GCGTATTTGGCAAAACGTGGCGCCCGGTTGCGCAGTCGGTAGCCGACCAGGTATTCGTCGATGATTGCCTCGAGGGTCCGGATGCGTTGCTGACGGACGTCCGCGATGTTATGAAATCCGGCCTCGAGTTCGCGCCGTCGCTGCTTCTCCGCGTCCTTTGCCACTGTCTTTGAACTGGACTTTGAGGACTCCCGGATCAGGCGTCCGGCAAAATAGAACTTGTACCACCAAACTTCTCCTCGTTTAAAAACGGCCATCCTGTGCTCCTGTTCTCGCGTGAGGCGCAAGCCAAAATACGGCCAGCGCAAGTGGAGAGTGAAGCAGGAGGTGGATTCGCGCAAATTGGCGAAACAAGGTATCCAGAAACCGGAAGGTTGA
>PLSM01000190.1:435-21896 GCA_003165075.1 Acidobacteriaceae bacterium
TGCCAGTTGAGCTACGCGTCCAGATGATCTGGAAGAACCGCACAAAAGAGGCCGATAATGCGGTTTCGACAGGCGCAAATATGCACTGCCACTTGAAAAATATAACACAGTGCGGAAGGGATTCCAAAGGCGCCCGGCGCTGCGGCCTCGGCTCTTAGAACGTGAATGCCAGGCCGCCGCCAATGCTGCGCTGGTCCTGGGCAAACAGAAGTAGAGAGCCATCGTTCAACAGAAACGGACGGTAGCCCTCGGCCAGCAGATTGCGCACATCAAGCAGAGCCTCGATGCCGCCTGGTCCTTCACCGCGGTGCAGCAGGATGGGCTGGCGAAGGTGCAGGTTGAAATAGGGCTCGACGGAATCCACGGCAAAGGGCGCCACCTGGGTAACCGTGTCGGCAGGCTGCCAGCGGTAGCTGGCCCGCCAACGCGTCCCCGTGCCGTCCAGAGTGCCGGAAAGCGAAAGCGAGTACATTTGCGCGCGACGAGACCGGACCCCGCCAAGCACCTGTGCGAGCGATGCCGCGTGCGATGTTGCCGGCATCACCAGCGCGCCGCCATTGGCATAGCTGACACGCACATGGTTTCCGCCGGGCAGACGGCGATCCAAAGTGGCCATCATGCCGGCGCTCGAAAAATTGGGCCCCGTGGCATGCAGCAGGCCGCTGACCGGATCCAGAAGAACACCGTTGCCGCCAGAGGCAAAGTTCCCGGAGCCCGTGCCGGCTGCAGCCTCGATGACCGGATTCTCAATACGATCTTCGTAGACCACAAAGGTCATGCCCGAGGCGTCGGTACTCCGCTCCCAGCCGATCTCCTGGTGCAAGCCGCGCGTAATGGCCAGTTCGCCATCGCGTACCGCGAGCGCGGGCAGCCAGGTTGAAGCATCCGTATCATCGCCATCGGACAGCGCGGGCATCAACGTGGTCATCCGGTAGCGGACGGTGGAGTCGCCATAGCGCCAACCCACCGAGCCAAACGGCAAGGCGGCAACCACGGTGTTGGGCGAGTCCTGGCCGGATCGCGCCACTACCTGCTCCGAGCCAGCCTCGATCTCAAACTCATCGCCCAGGTTCATCGTCTCCCAGGAGCGTATCGCAGCCTCATCGACCCCGCCGCCTCCCGGGCCCTCGATCTCAGGATGGATGGAGACGGCCGCCACCGATTGGACAGCGCCGGCGAAACCAAGATCCTGACTAAAGCCCAGCATCGACTCCATGCCCGCGTCGCTACCGGGGTCGAAATCGACACTGGCCAGCAATGCGCGGCTATTGGAGGGCGTATTCTGCACGGTGGCCGTAAGCCGCTCACCGCTCTCGCCGAACGTGCCTTCCCGTCCCGTGGCCATCAGTCGCGCCTTGAGCTTTGGTCGCGCACCCGAACGGTCGGAGACTACAACCAGCGGCCCATCCTCCAGCCAGCGCAGCAGGGGCCGGTTGGCGGCTGAACGCAGCGTCCATGTCCAATCGTCCTTGGGAGTGTTGGCGGCGCGCGGCTGCGTCGGCAGCCACTGCATCACCTCATAAAGAGTGTTAAGAGTGAGATTGACGACGGTGCTGGTGCGAACCCTGACATTCTCTCTAAGTGAGGGCAGAAACGACGTGCCCATCGCCTTGACTGCATAACGGCCAGGGGCGATGAAGGGCATGCTGAAGCGCCCTTTGGCGTCGGTATAGACGCTCACGAGCACACCGAGATCGGGGTTCAGCAACTGGACAACCACCCCAATCTGGGGTACACCCGCCGAGTCGCGCACCACACCGGAGACCGAACCGGGGGCAATCCCATAGACAACAGGGCTAGCCGAGGCGATCAGCGCGATGAAGAGAGCGAGATGGAGCCTACGCATCATCCGTGTGGGTGACCGGCGGCGTCCCTGGCAGCGGTCCTGCAATTCCAACTCGCACTGGCTTCCCGATCTGGCGCCGGGTCGCCGTACTGTGCGAAACATCTTCTATTCGACGACAAAAGGCGCCGACTGCGCAATCTCTTGTTTCGAGATTTCGTCGTTTATTTTGATCGTCACCTTGTACTTGCCTGGCTGGAGGCCGGCTACGGGGAGTGTCTTCTGCACTGTCAACTGATCGCTATGCGCTCCCAACTCCTTTGAATCCAACTGTTTCTCGAAGACCACAGTATTCGTCGTGGTGTCGATGATCTGGTAGGTCACCCTGGCCTCGTTGCTTTTGGTGGCCTCATTAATGCCCAAATTGTAGACCTGCATCCAGAAATTCAGGTGCTGGCTGCGGTTGTACTTGACCGGCGTGGCTGCATTCGCGCTGACGCGAGGCCGGATGTAGGTGTTGCCGATGACGAAGTTCCCGCTGCCAATGGAGTGCGAGTCCACTACATTCATCTGGTCGGCCAGGATCAAGCTGGAGGTAGCCAGCTTCTCATCGTGATACTCGGGTACGTCGAGTGCGCGCCCGTATATACCGATATGGTCGGGGTTGTTCACGTCCTTGATGGCGATGTCGAGCCTATACAGGCCTGGCAACAGGGGCACTGCCTTCCAGTAAATCGACTGACGGTCCAGGGACTGTTCCAAAAGCTCCGACGGCTGCTCGACTTCGACCGTATCCTCGAAGGTCTGCACCGTCTTGTGGGTAATCGTGGTGACCTTACCCAGGATGTTCACCACCCCGCGGGCCACACCGTCTTTGGTCACGAAGGTGATGTCGCGGTTCTTGATCTGCACGGTAATGGGGACCAGTACGGTGTTCTCAGTCACTTTGACGAGGTCGGTGCGGACATCAAAGGGGAAAATGGGGCCGCTGATGAGCTTGTGCTCGGAGATGAAGTTCTCCAGATCCTTGAACTTGACCGGCGGCGGAGCAAATATCTTGGCGGCCAGTTCGATGCGGTCGAATTCCTTGCTCTGCTGTGCCGAACTTCCGCCCGGCATCGACCCGAGGGATTCC
This sequence comes from Acidobacteriaceae bacterium, assembly GCA_003165075.1. Taxonomy (GTDB): domain Bacteria; phylum Acidobacteriota; class Terriglobia; order Terriglobales; family Acidobacteriaceae; genus Telmatobacter. Next base: position 3,354 of record PLSM01000190.1, read on the forward strand.
ATACCTCCCTTGAAGCGATCCGTCTTGGTAGACCGGCCCATCGATTCCGCTTCCGTCAATCCCGCGCCCGGAACCCTCAGCAGCGCGTCCTTCTCACTGCGATCGATGGTGAAGTGGAAATCGCCGCACTGGCAGGTATCCACAAACTCCAGGTCGACGTTCTCGCCGATGCCCTCGAGATAGCGGTAGTGCCAAACCTCAAACGGAAAGGTGGTCGTCGAGCCGCCGCCCTCGTCCATGGGCCGGTCGTAGGTTCCGCCGGAGGGGTGCGCATCGATGGAGTCTGCCGCGCCGAAGGAAATATAGATGTGGCCCCGGTCGGTCTTCCAGCCGGGCTTGCCTGCGGCGTAGTGTTCGTTGGCGTAGGCGATGCGGCGGTAATGCTCCTCGCGGAATTCATTATCGGGCGAGTCGGGATTGGGGTTGCGCCGCAGCCAGAACTGCTCGATGAATGCCTCGCGCTCCTCATCGTTGCTTAGGTTCTTGAAGGCCTTCCGCTCTTCGTCGGAGATGATGTAGGTAACGTCCTGATCGAGCCAGGTCTTGTAGGCGCCCTTCAGCTCCTGCCGGACCGCCTTTTGGGCGGCGAATTTTTCCTTGTCGGATCGTTCGCGCTTGAGGGGGTCAACATCCTGGTCCGCCGCCGTCTGGGCTTGCTTGGACGAGTCTGCGGACTGCTGGGCGCGGAGCCGGGTGGGAGGAGAAAAAATCAGGCCGCAACCCAGTGCGACAAAGAGAATCGTGCGACCGTTAAGCATCATTGCGTTGAGAACTCCTGCAAAGCCCTATTCTACGGGTCCCGTTGAGACTGGGCAAGGTTCGATATGGAGTCAGCTAGCCCTTGGACTCCCCCGCGCCACAAAGGTAACCTCCTGCATGGGTCAAATTGAGCTGCCTGCCGCTTCCCGGGGGGCAGAGATTTGAGACCATGTGCCCCCTTTCCACGTCAGAAGAAATAAGCGCAACCACTTTACTGCCAAGGATCGTGGCTTCCCCGCACAGTTCCGGAGATATGCGGAGAGACACACTCAATCACCGGCGGAAGGGATTCCCGCCGCATGGAGTTGAACCGGGGGTAAATTCGATGGCCCCGGGAACCTTGCGGGCTGGGATTGCGTAAACTGGATGCAGAGACAAAGCTGGAGCACGTACCACACATGAAGAAAATCCTTCTCATCATTTCCGCTGTCATTGTGTTCGTCGGGCTCGTTGCCTTTATGGTCTACAAGCAGCAGTCCGGTTATACCAAGGTCTTGACCGGCAAAGTAAATCGGCAGGACCTGGCCACGGTCGTCAGCGGCACCGGCCAGATCAAGCCGAAGACCTATGTCAACCTTGGCGCCACCGCCATGGGCCGCATCACCCACTTCTACGTGAAGGAGGGAGATAAGGTCACCAGGGGCGAGACCGTAGCCAGCATCGAGCACGTGCAGCAGGAAGCGACCGTCTCGGGCCAGCAGGCCGCCATTGCCGCCGCCAACACCGACATTGCGTCCTACGTAGCTGCGGAAAAGACAGCCGAAGCGAACGTCGAACATGCCAAGGCCGATCTCGAGCAGAAGCAGTTGGACTGGGATCGCGCGCAGAGCCTCTACAAGGCCGGAATCATGGCCAAACAGGACTACGACGCAAAGAAGGCAGCCTACGACACGGATGTGGCTTCGGTTGCACAGGCCGTGGCGCAGCTCAACCAGGCTAAAGCAAACACTGACTCGGCGCGCGGTCACCTGCATACCCAGGAAGCCACTTTGCGCGCCAACCTGGACATGCTGAGCCGAACCTTGGCCATCGCCCCCTTTGACGGTATCGTGACCAACGAGCCGATGCGCGAAGGGGAGACCGTGGTGGAAGGCATCCAGAACACTGAGGGCTCCACCCTGATGACCCTGGCGGATATGAGCGTAATCACCGCCGAGGTGAAGGTCGACGAAACCGACATTGTCAACATTCAGCTTGGCCAGCCTGCCGACATCACCGTCGATGCCCTTCCCGGCAAGGTCTACAAGGGCCACGTGACACTGGTGGGCGATCAGGCGCTGCTCCGTTCCACGGGAGTGGCCACATCGCAATCCACAACCGGAACTGAAGAGGCCAAGGACTTCAAGGTCGTGGTCACTCTCGACGTCCCTTCGGATGAGCTGCGCCCCGGGCTCTCCACCACCGCCAAGATCACCACCGCAAAAAAGGCCAACGTGCTCTCCCTGCCCATCCAGGCACTGACCATGTTCACCCCGCCGCCCCCCGGCGGCAAGGACAAGGTGGAGGCAGCATCCACCTCCCCTGCCACCGCCAAACCCACTCCGCAGCAGGGTGTGTTTGTGGTGCAGAAGGATGCCCATGGCAAAGAGCGGGCAAAGTTCGTCCCCGTGACCACGGGCATTACGGGCGCGACCGATATGGAAGTTCTCTCCGGCCTGCAGCCGGGCCAGGAGATCGTGATCGGACCTTACAAGACACTGCGCAGTCTCAAGGACGGCGCGCTGATCAAGCGTGATAAGGCGCTGGCGGCCGCGCCGCCGATGCCGGGCGGTAATTCCTAGGCCAAGGGCGGCTCAGGCGGAAACCCGCGCTTGCTTGCGTAGTAAGGTTGTGTCTGTGCAGTTGAATCCGGGCACTACGAGCCGGCATAAAAAGAGGTACGGATGACTTTGAACGGCATCAGCACCGAGGTCGATGCGCAATCGGCAGCGCCCCCCAGCAACGACATCATCGTGGTCGAGGACCTGTGGCGAACCTACGATATGGGCTCGGAACAGCAGGTGCAGGCCCTGCGCGGCGTTTCGCTGCGCATCAAGCAAAATGAGTATGTGGCGATCATGGGCCCGTCGGGCTCGGGCAAATCCACGCTGATGAACCTGATCGGGTGCCTGGACACGCCGTCCAAGGGCCGCTACTGGCTCAACGGGCAGCTGGTGAGCGAGCTGGATGACGACGAGCTGGCGCGCATCCGCAACAAGGAGATCGGGTTCGTCTTTCAGACTTTCAACCTGCTGGCCCGCGCCAGTTCGCTGCACAATGTCGAGCTGCCCCTCATCTACAACGGAACCCCGGCGGCGGAACGCCTTGAACGCGCCAAGGAATCGCTCACCGCGGTGGGTCTGGGGAGCCGCATACACCACAAGCCCAACGAACTCTCAGGCGGCCAACGGCAGCGCGTGGCCATCGCCCGGGCGCTGGTGAATAAGCCATCCATCATCCTGGCCGACGAGCCGACTGGAAACCTCGACTCGAAAACCGGCCTGGAGATCATGACCCTCTTCGACCACTTGCATGCTAACGGCAACACCATTGTGCTGGTGACCCACGAGCCGGACATTGCCGAATATGCGCATCGCGTGGTGCACATCCGCGACGGGGAGATCTTCTCCGACGAGCCCTCCAAGCGCTTTCGCTAACGCCTTCGCGGAACCTGAATTACCAACCAGCTTATTTGAACTTCAGAGCCGGAGAGAGACCACTCTCTCCGGTTCATGTTTTTCCCTGCTTCGCCGATGAGATCAGCGACGGCCCGTGGGAGTGATGCGGGGCCGCGGAGGCGAGGCACGTTGATCTCCATGCAGACTGCTGCAACGTTTCAACCGCGGCCTTCCGTTCCGGGCCTGAAGCTTGTCGATCTTGACCCGTTCCCGGCGGCGCAGATTGTCGGAGTGAATCCCGCCTGGCGGAAGCTCCTGATGCAGGCGGACATGGTGGCGCCGCACGTCCAGGTGGCTGCGGTGGAAGGCGAGCAGGGCGCCGGAAAGCAGACCCTGGCGCGCTATCTGCATAGCCGCTCGCCCCAGGCGCGGTGGGCCTTTCAGCGCCGCGACGCGCGCGAATGGCTGGCCTCAGACGCGGACCCGGCCACGCTGTCGGGTTTCATCTACCTTGACCGAGTGGACCTGCTGGCGTCTCCGGGCCAGGGCCTGTTGCTCGGCGTGCTCAAGACGCTCCAGGATCGTCCGGCGGGGCGCACCGTGGTCGTCGCCTCATCGCAGACACCGTTGCGCCAGATGGCCGGGCAGGGGCAGCTTTTGCCCGATCTGGCCTTCCGGCTCACCGCCGTGCGTTTCGGCATTCCCCCGCTGCGCCAGCGCCGCGAGGATATCGCTCCCCTGGCGCTGGCGTTGCTTGACCGCATCTGTACGCGCTACCAGCAGCGCCCCGTCACGCTGGGACCGGGCGCGCTGCCCCGGCTGCTGCAGCACAACTGGCCCGGCAACGTGCGCGAACTGGCCAGCGTGCTGGAAGCCGCGCTGCTCGAAGCTGTGAATGGCGTCATCCGCGCGGAAGACCTGCCCATTCCCACCGAAGCGGAATCAGCAAAGGCCCTCCAGTCCGCTCCAACCTCCGCGCATCTGACCCTGGATGCCGTCATTCAGCATCATGTGCAATATGTGCTCGACCTGAACCACGGCAACAAACTGCGCACCGCCCGCCAGCTCGGCATCAGTCGCTCCACGCTCTACCGCATCCTCGGCAACGAAGCCTTGCTGACGCATTGAACGCCGTGCACCATCCTCCCGGCCTTTCCACAAAAGCTGGTGCTCCAGCTCCCGCCTTTGAGCCCTGCCACTGACCCCGCCCGCGCGCACCTCGCGAGCCGGCCACTCGGGCGTATACTCTCCTGTTTCCGGAAAGTCAAAATGGAAAGGCCGGTTTGAATTCTCTGCGGTATCGGCGGTGCACTCACGAATACGAATGCTGCTTCACAACCCCGGCGACGTAAACTCCGTAGCATCGCTGGGTTGACGATTGCGGGTCTTGCCTGCCTGTCGGGTCTCGCCGGGTGTGGTGGTCTCACCGAGACCGAACAAGGGCTGAAAATCAACTGGAATACGACCACGGCAGTCTCGAACACGACACCGACGCTGCAGGTGGTGGTGAACCCGCCCTTGCAGCCGGGCCAACCGCTGGGCGATGCTGCCTTCCAGGCCGTAAGCGGACTGGGTCCGGATTACATGCGCTTTGCGGGTTGGTTTCCGTATCCCAAACTGGCCGTGGCCGAACTGCAGCCGCCGACGCCGCAGGCGACGTCGTGGGACTTCAGCCTCATCGATCCCATTGTCAAGGAATTTCTTACCGCCACCGAAGGACATCCTACGGTGATGAGTTTCAGCACCATCCCGCAATGGATGTTCGTCACCGACGCGCCCGTCGTTTACCCTGATGACCCCAGCCAGGAAATGTGGAATTACGAGCAGGGCACCGAGTTGCGCGACCCCACCTGCCAGGAACTGGGCGACTACTATAACCGGCTGGCGAGCTGGTATGTGGACGGCGGTTTTACCGATGAGAACGGGGTGCAGCACGAGTCCGGCTACCACTACCAATTTCCGGTGTGGGAAGTGCTGAACGAGGTCGAATTTGAGCACAACACGACGGCGGAAGACTACACCAAGCGGTATGACGCTATCGTCGCGGGCGTTCGCAGCGCCAGCCCGGACACCAAGTTCATGGGCATGGCCCTGGCCGATCCCGGCAACGATCTGCCCTTCGTCCAATATTTTCTCGACCCATCGAATCACCAGCCGGCAATCCCTCTGGACTACATCTCCTACCACTTCTATGCCGTTCCATCGTCCGATCAAACCGTCGACGACTGGCAATACTCCTTCTTCAAGCAGGCGGATGCGTTCCTGAATACGGTTCGTTCCATCGAGACCATTCGAAAGAATCTCGCACCGCAGACCAAGACCGATATCGACGAGCTGGGCTCAATTCTGCCCACGGATAACACGCCCGCAGACGTAGTGCCTCCACCGGCGGCCTATTGGAATCTGTCAGGGGCAATGTACGCATACCTCTTCGTGGAGCTCGCCCGTCTGCAGATCGATGTCGTCGGCGAATCACAACTGGTGGGGTTCCCCACCCAGTTTCCCAGCGTGAGCATGATGGACTGGACGACCAACCAGCCCAATGCGCGATTCTGGGCCCTGAAATTGATCAAGGACTCCTTCCATCCCGGTGACAAGATGGTGGAGACTGACTTGGGCGTCCCCAACGCAGCCGATCTGGAGGCGCAGGCCTTCATTACACCTGCCGGGCACAAGTTGCTGCTGGTGAACAAGCGCAATCTCGCCACGGATGTCCCACTGCCCGATGCCGGCAAGGCCACGGCGGTGACAGTGGATTCGCAATCCGGGGAAGGCCCCGCCCGGAGCGTGAGTCCGGTCAACGGCAAAATCACACTCCAGCCATTTGCAGTCACAGTGGTGAGCTGGTAAATGGGAATCCCGGTGGATAGCCCATGTCCACGGGGTGAGGATTCTCTTTTGAGCTCTGGGCATCGGCGCGGCCAGGAAGCAATACTTGCATCCTGGCCGCAGTATTAGAAGAGTCCCCGCTCTCACCCTTCCGGTTTCACGTCTCCACCCTCTTCCACTTTCAGCTCATCCTCCCATTGCGGGTCCGCCGCCAACATCTCAGCCAGGCTCGGCCCGCACGGCTCCTCCGCCGGCTCCGGGTCCGGCTTCTTGCCTTCGGCCAGTCCCACCAGCATTTTGGCGCTGGCCAGGTCGCCCTTGAGCGCCTTGCCCGCGATCACACCGGCAAGCTCCTCCCAGTCTTTGAACAACCGTCGGTCCGCCGCCCTTCGCAGCAGTTCCGTGCCGTCCGCGACCGCTGTTTCCTCTCCGCTCGCCGGTGCGCGTCCCTTCGTTTTGGTTGTACTGCTTGCCTTCCTGTTTGCTTTGCCGGCTGTCTTGCTGCTTGCTTTCCTGCGCGGCTTGCTTTTCGTTTTGCTGCTCGGCTTTTTTGTCTTCAGCCCCTGGCGTGTTTCGGCCATCTCTCTGCCATTTCCGGCCAGCGCTCCGCAAACCTTCGCGCCCGCAGAGGGGAGCTTGCGGCAGTTCCTCTCTGGAACCACCCCGACGCATTGTCAAAACTGTCCAGTGATTCGAAGAATGCCGTTTCCTTCCGTCTCCCCTGCGCACGCGCCCCGCGGAGATGGCCTGAAGTAGATCAGGAAGGCTTTCTCCTGCCTTCCGTTCTGCGCTCAATTGATTTCCGTAGGTATGCTCTCAGCGTACCGGAAAGCCAACAAATTTCCTGCAAACGCCCCCCTGGCCTGTTCCCTGCCCGCTGATCCATCGGCCCCTTGCTGAGTAACCCACGACGAGGCATGCGAAAACACCCCGGCTCCAAAGTGTACAAATTGCCCTCGTTCGCTCTTTGGCCGCATTCCAGTCTCTTTTGGCCTTATTCTGACTTGGAGAAGGGATTTGCCTCTGGCCCAGTTGTGGCCACGGGATTCCCGATCCACGGAGTTCCCTACTCTCAGACCGGAGGGCGCATGACAATCAAGCTATTCTGGGGCTCTAGATCGCTAGTCTGCGGGTTTGCCGGCGCAGTCGTCCTCGCGCTTGCCGCGGCAGCCGGCAGTCCGGCGTGGGCCGCGGACAAGGCTGCGCCCGCGGCCTCCGGCTGGAACCCCCAGGCCGCCGCGCGCTATCTCGACGCCCGCGAGGTCTATTGGCAAGGGTGGGATCGCGCCCAGAAGGACCACGGAACGCTCTGTGTCTCCTGCCACACCCAGGCGCCTTACGGCCTGGCGCGCCCGGCGTTGCGCGGCCCTCTCGGCGAGCAGGCGCTCTCCCCCTCGGAACAGGTGATGTTGGCCAGCATCGAAAAGCGCGTACGCGGCTGGAACCAGATGCAGCCCTTCTACAGCGACGCGGTCTCAGGCGCGGGCAAGGAGGTGGAGTCGCGCAACGCCGAGTCGGTGCTGAACGCCGTCGTTCTCTCAAGCTATGACCAGCGCCAGGGCCACATGAGTGACACCACCCGCACCGCCTTTGACAACGCATGGGCGCTGCAGACAACCACCGGCCCCGATGCCGGTGCGTGGGTCTGGCAGAACTTCGACTACACGCCCTGGGAATCGAAGGAGTCGCAATACCATTGGGCTGCGCTGCTGGCCGTCACCGTCGCCAAGACGCCGGACAACTATCGCGACGACCCCAGGATCGCCGCCAACCTGACCGCGCTGCGGGCCTATTTGCAAAGTCACTACCCAGCCCAGCCGCTGCTGAATAAAGTCGTCGCCCTTTGGGCCGACCACTACTTCCCCGGCCTGCTGACGGCCAGGGAACGCCGCCAGTTAACCGGCGGCCTCGAACGACTGCAGCATCCAGACGGCGGCTGGAGCGCAACCGACCTGGGCACCTGGAAGCGCCGCGACAACACCCCGCTCGAAACCCGCTCCGACGGCTACGCGACAGGCCTCGTGGTGTTGGTGCTCGAAGAGACTGCCGCGAATGCGCGCATCGATCCCCATGCGACGCGCGGCCTTGCGTGGCTCAAGGCCAATCAGGACAAGGACACTGGCGCCTGGCCGGCGTGGTCGCTCAATAAGAATCGCGATCCCCAGTCCAATGTGGGCCGGTTTATGAGCGACGCGGCCACCGGCTACGCGGTGCTGGCCCTCGAAGCGAGCCGCTAAAGAGATTTAAGGCTTATCAAGAATGTTGGCCGGAATGTCGATGGAAACCAGCGTACCCCGGCCCGGGCTGCTCACCACGTTGAATCGCGCCTGCGTGCCGTAAAGAACCTCAAGCCGTTCCTGCACGTTCTTCATGCCGATGCCGGCGCCCACCCGGTGCAGCGCCGATTCCGGCCGGTTGCCCATGCCCACGCCGTCNNAGCCCGTGCTTGATGCTGTTTTCAATCAGCGGCTGCAGCAGGATGCTGGGAACCAGCACCTCCAGCGTGCGCGGGTCGATCTCCTTCTCCACGCGCAGCTTGTCGGCGCCAAAGCGCACCACCTCGATGTCGAGGTAATCGTCGGTAAAGCTCAACTCCTCACGCAGCGGAACGTAGGTGTCGTGATCCTTCAGCAGCGCGCGCAAAATGTTGGCCAGCTTCACCGTCATTTCGCGCGCCATCTCGGGATTCATGCGCACCAGCGAAGCAATGGAGTTGAGCGTGTTGAACAGGAAGTGAGGGTTGATCTGGCGCTGCAAGGCGTCGAGCCTCGCCTCCAGCAGCAGGCGCTTCTGCTCTTCCAGCTTCAGTTCGATGCGCAGGGCGTTCCACACCTTCAGCGCGATGCCCACCACCATGGGCGCGCACAGCCACACCAGCACCTGTAAGCCCCATACGCCTGTATTCAGCGCAAATAGCCGCCGCGGGCCGGTCTTGCCGGGAACGTTGCGGGCCACCCATTCGCGCACAATCTCCAGGGCCGCAATGAGAAACAGCATCATGATCTGCCGGTCGATGCGCGGTTTGCGCAGGTTGCGCCGCACCCAGCGATAGAGGCTCAGATCGATGAAAGGCGTGAACGACCAGATCTCCTCCTTCTCAACAAACCGGCCCAGCAGGCCCGCCGCCAGGCCCAGCGCCACGTTGAAAGGCAACGCCAGGTATTCATGGTGGTAGAGCGCGGGACCTGCCAGCACCGCGCCGCCCAGCATAGCCCACCCCGGCCCCACCAGCAGGCCCAGCAAGATCACGGTTTCAAAGGAGATATCGGCGGCCAAAAAGTTGACCACCGTGATCCGCACCCACACCCCCAGGGTCAGCGGCACCAGGAAGAACGCCACCAGGGCAGCAGTCTGCCTGCGGCTGCGGCGCTCGGCAAACAGCAGCCGCTGGAAGGTACGCGACCGTGCCAGTGCGCTGGCCACTGCCGCAGCCACGCCCAGTTTCACCAGCAGGGTGATAAGAATCAGCTTGATATCTGGCACGCAATCACTGTATCGCGCCGCGGACACCTGCATCCAATCCGCAAGACGTTTGGCCGCCTTTACCGCTCCATCTCGCAGTCTGTGACGGCAGCCGCAGCACCCAACCCGGCACAACGTAGAATGGAACTATGGGATTTGAGAGCGTGAAGAAGATTGCCGAAGCGGATTTCCCCACCCGCTGGGGCCACTTCCGCATCATGGGCTTTGAGGGTGCGCCGCCGGAACCGCCGGCGCTGAATGGAACCCATCCGGAGGGGCTTGTCGCCCTGGTCATGGGCGACATCCACACCACCCCGCCGCTGGTGCGCATCCACTCGCAGTGCCTCACCGGCGATGTTTTTGGCTCCCTGCGCTGCGATTGCCGCCTGCAACTGGAATTAGCCCTGGACATGATCGGCAAGGCCGGCGCGGGCATTCTGCTCTATGAGCAGCAGGAGGGGCGCGGCATCGGCTTGATGGCCAAGCTCCGAGCCTATGAGCTGCAGGACCAGGGAATGGACACCGTGGAGGCCAACGTCGAGCTCGGTTTCGCCGCGGATTGCCGTGAGTACGAGATGCCCGCGGAGACGTTGAAGCTACTCGGCGTCACCGCTGTCCGTCTCATCACCAACAATCCTGAGAAAGTAGACGCTCTGGAGTCGGCGGGCATCGCCGTCGTCGAGCGCGTCTCCGCCGAAGTCGCGCCCCAGGAGAGTTTTGCAGGCTACTTGCGCACCAAGCACGAAAAAATGGGCCACATCCTGGAATCCCTGGTAGGCGAAGAGTAAGCAGGCTAGGTCCGCAACGCTGGGTGCCCCGCTTCTGGGACCTGGGAAAGCACACTAAGCATCAGCGACGCAGCGCCTTCAGCACCTTGGCCGTAGTCACCACCTGCCCTACGTGCCGCTGGGTGTGGTCGGCCACATGAATGAGCGCTCCGCCAATGCTCGTGGGCAATTGCGTGCGCCCCACGCTGCGGGCAGTATCAAAGTTTGCCGTGGCCAGCACGCGCACCCGCTCCGCCGCATTGCTGAATGACGCCTCCACCTCCGCCAGCAGCTCCGCCAACGTCTCTTCCCCGGCCTGTTCGGCCTTGAGCGCCGCCAGTTGCTCGGCGGTGAGCCGCCCGCCCTCGGCGTAGGTCAGAATGCGGTCCGTCGAGCGCGCGATGTGGCGCAGATGGAAGGCCACTGAAGTCAGCCCCAGCGGCTGGCTGTGTACTTCGGCGTCGGTCAGTCCCGCCGTCCATTTCGAAAGGTCGTCCAGCGCCAGGTCCAACGCGTGCAGCACCGCGCGCCCCACCGCCGGAACTTCAGTGTGGGTTCCGCGCAGCCAAGGCTCAACACTGGGCGCGGGCGTAGCAGAAGTGCTCATGGGGAAGTCTCCTGACGTGCGACTAGGCGAGGTTTCTCACCGCTTTTTGTTTTACCGATGTGGCTGCCCCATCCTTGCGGCGTATTTGTATTTGCCGCAAAGGTGGGAAAGCACGAAATAGCGCGGTCAGAGCTCTTACCTCTAGCTCGCCGTCTTTACCCGCACCACGGTGATCTTGGCAAAGCCCTCTTCAAACGCCGGTGGCTTCAGCTTCTCGGCCATCTTGCGCATGATGTCCTCGCTCACTGAGCGATCGCGCTGCCGGTTGCGCTCCAGACAAACCTCCAGCGGCACATCAAAGAACACCGCCTGCACCTCGTATCCAAAGCTTTTAGCCATCTTGATCCACTGGCGGCGTTCATGCACCGACAAGTTCGTCGCGTCCACGTAGTTCCAAGGCATGCGGGCAATCAGCCGCGCCCTCAGCAGAGACCGCAGCGTGGAAAAGACCAGCCCCTGGTAGCGCTGCTCCTCCACATCGTCGAAAAGAATGTTGCGCAGCAGGTCGCTGGAGAGCGGGGTGATGCCGCGGCGGCCAAACCAGGTCGTCTTGCCCGAACCGGGAAGCCCTATAGCCAACACGACAAAGCCTTTGGGAGTCTGAGCGGACGGCTCGGCTTCCTCTGGTTCCGGCGGAACAACGGAGGGCAGCTCCGGCTGCGTTTCCACCTCCAGGCGACCCGGGCCGGCCGGCTCGCTCCACTGCTGCCGCTGCTGCCGCGGCTGCGCGGCGGGTCGCCTCGTCTGCTCCGGCGGCCGCGCCACTGCAGGCGCCGCAGCCTCTACCGGGGGTGTGTCAGGATATAAAGGCACCAGCGGGCGCGGTTGATTTAAAGGAATTTCCTGGCCGATTTTGCCTGTGGATTCCGAAAGATTGGCAATACGTCTCGAACGTCTTCTCATGCCGCCTTAAGCACCTGCGTTGTGATACCGGGATACCATACTTGCGCCGGGTGCTGCAAATGCTGTGCACTCCATCACATACTGTCCCGCATCGGGAAGGGCAAACTAGCGTGGTGCGCCTTTCTGTATGGGAGCAAGAATTCACGTGCATTGATTTTGTTCCCGATGGCGGGAGTGTTAGCATCAAGGGTTTGGTGGAATTGCCTGCTGATGCACATTTCAGTCGCCGAACGCCACAAGTTTCAGACCACAGTTTTATCGATTCCGAAGGAGAATACACATGGCAGTAAAGGTTGGCATCAACGGCTTCGGCCGGATTGGCCGCAACGTTTTGCGCGCCGCGCTTGGCAATCCAGAAATTGATTTTGTTGCCGTCAACGACTTGACCAGCCCGGCCACTCTGGCCCACCTGCTCAAGTACGACTCGATTCTTGGCAACTTGAAGAACGAAATCACCGCCGGCGCGGATTTCATCTCGGTCGACGGCAAAAAAATCAAGGTGTGGGCCGAGCGCGACCCCGCCAAGCTGCCCTGGGCAGAAGTTGGCGCACAGATCGTCATTGAATCCACCGGCCACTTCACCGACGGCTCCAAGGCCAAGGCCCATCTGGGCGCGACCGTGAAGAAGGTCATCATCTCCGCCCCCGCCTCCAACGAGGACCTGACCATCGTACTGGGCGTCAACCAGGATAAATACGACGCCGCCAAGCACAACATTCTTTCCAACGCCAGTTGCACCACCAACTGCCTTGCGCCCGTCGTCAAGGTCATCCTTGAAACATGCGGCATCGTCTCCGGCATCATGACCACCATTCATAGCTACACCAATGACCAGGTCATCCTCGACTTCCCGCACAAGGACCTCCGCCGCGCCCGCGCTGCCGCTCTCTCGATGATTCCCACCTCGACCGGCGCCGCCAAGGCTCTCAAGCTGGTTATCCCTGAGTCCGCCGGCAAGCTCGACGGCTTCGCCATCCGCGTCCCAACCCCCAACGTTTCCATCGTTGACCTGACCTTCATCGCTGAGAAGCCCGTGACCGCCGAAGCCTTGAACGCTGCCTTCAAGACCGCCTCCGAAGGCGAACTGAAGGGCATCCTTGGCTACGACACCAACCTGCTGGTCAGCTCCGACTACAAAGGCAACCCCCTCTCCTCCATCGTGGACGCGCCGCTGACCAAGGTGGTCGGCCAAAGCGTCAAGGTGCTGAGCTGGTATGACAACGAGTGGGGCTACTCCAGCCGCGTCGTCGACCTCATCGGCTTCCTGGCCAAGAAGGGTCTCTAACGACAGTAGACAGGGAACAGTGGACAGTGATCAGTCGTGGTCTTCTGTCCACTGTTCCCTGTTCTCTGTTCACTGTCCACTGTCCACTGTTATGCGCCAGAACATCAGCGGCGGATCCCCTTACGAGCTCATCATCGGCTTCTCTCGTGCCGTGCGCGCGGGCAATCAGGTATATCTGGCCGGAACCGGTCCCGTGGGCGCTGAAAATGAAGATGCCGCGGGCCAGACGCGCCGCATCTTCGCCATTGCCTCCGAGGCCCTGGCCGAAGCTGGCGCCACTCTTGAAGACGTTGCGCGCACCCGCATGTACCTGACCCACGTCGAGGATTGGGAAGCCACCGGCCGCGTGCATGGCCAGTTCTTTTCTCACCTTCGGCCCGCCGCCACCATGGTCGTCGTGGCCCAGTTGCTCAACCCCGCATGGCGCGTCGAAATCGAGATGGACGCCGTGATCCCTGAACCCTCCAATACCACGTAACAGAGGACGGTGACGCTGCCGAACCTTACGCAGTTCGCTGTCCACTGTTCACCGTCCACTGTTCACTGACTTTTAAGGAAGGCACAGTCCCATGCCCAAGCTCACCATTCGCGACATCGACCTGGCCAACAAGCGGGTCTTCATCCGTGTCGACTTCAATGTGCCGCTCACTGAAGACGGCTCCACCATCACCGACGACACGCGCATCGTGGCTACACTGCCCACCATCGTGTACGCCCTCCGCCACCACGCCAAGGTGATTCTGGCCTCTCACCTGGGCCGTCCCAAGGGCAAGCCCAACCCCAAGTACTCCCTGCGCCCGGTGGTCGACCGCCTGCGCTCCCTGCTTGATAAGGACCTGGGCGAGAGCGTCAACGTCGCCTTCGCTCCCGACTGCGTGGGCGAAATCGCAACCACCATGGCCCGGCAGCTTGAATCCGGCCAAGTGCTGCTGCTTGAAAACCTGCGCTACCACGCCGAGGAAGAAGCCAACGATCCCGCTTTCTCCAAGGCTCTGGCTTCGCTGGCCGAGGTCTACGTCAACGACGCCTTCGGTTCCGCGCACCGCGCCCACGCCTCCACCGAGGGCATCACCCACTTCCTCCAGCCCGCCGTCGCCGGTCTGCTGATGGAAAAGGAAATTACCTACCTGGGCAAAGCCCTTGAAGCTCCGGAGAAGCCTTTCGTGGCTATCATCGGCGGCTCCAAGATCTCCGGCAAGATCGACGTGATCGATAACCTGCTCGACAAGGTCGACACCCTGGTGATCGTGGGCGGCATGGCCTACACCTTCCAGCGCGCACTCGGCGTGGCCACCGGCAAGAGCCTGGTGGAGGAAGACAAGATCGACATGGCCAAGGCCGCGCTCGACAAGGCCAAGGCCAAGGGCGTCAAGCTCCTCTTGCCCGTCGACAACATCCTGGCCGACAAGTTCGCACCTGACGCCAAGACCCAGCCGTGGGACTGCTCCGTGGACTTCCCCGCCGACTGGCAGGGCCTCGACATCGGTCCCAAGTCCATCGCGGCCATTGAAGATGTGGTTTCCACCGCCCGCACCATCGTGTGGAACGGCCCAGCCGGTGTCTTCGAGTTCCCGCGCTTTGCCGTGGGCACCAACGCCATCGCCAAGGCGGTCGCAGCCAACAAGGCGGCCATCTCCATCATCGGCGGTGGCGACTCCGTCTCCGCTATCAACAAGGCCGGCTATGCCGACCAGGTCACCCACATCTCCACCGGCGGCGGCGCCAGCCTCGAATTCTTAGAGGGCAAAAAGCTCCCCGGCGTAGAAGCGCTGACCAACAAGTAAGACGCGCCAGAAAGCCAACAAAAGCCCCGCATCCGGCACAGGTCTTTCATCGGATGCGGGGCTTTCAGCAACAATGGCTAGCTCTCCCATCATGGGAAGCCAGGTGCTCTTGAGATTCAGGGGCACTTCGGTATTGAAGTTCGACCAAACTTCCCCTTGCAGTCGTGCGGCGGACCATACATTCCGGCTCCAGTCCATGAAGGTGGAGGATAGAGAGCAGACCTGCTTACGCCTCATTTGCGTTCCATTGCCGCCGAATTGACAAACCTTCCCTCGGGACCGCAATGGACCTATCGCTTCACTACCGATTTCTGTCCATGTATTTCTGAAATGAGACGGAGTACGGCGTCGATCACGATGTCGGGTCGGTCCCTGGATATGTAGTGCCCACTTCCTTCAGCAAAGATCGCCACACGGTTTGGGGAGGCCGCCACGAATTCAGAGTGTGCGCGGCGCATCGCTGCAAGCTCGTCCGGCGCGTCAACCCAGGTATGTTCTGCAGTGATATCGATTACGGGGAGATTCAACGGTACGTGTACGTCGCGCATGTGACGCGCGGTAGCCGGATAGGCTTGATCCTGGCGGAATAGATTGCGGCCAAGGTCGGGCTTTTCCTTTATTAGATCTTCAGCCAGAGGTGTATAACGCGCGGAAATGACCGCCGCTTCTTTATCATCAAAAAAAGAAGGGATGTTCGCGTCTACCAACACAAGACCTTTGACTCGCTTGTCCTTGGAGGCGAGGATTTCGCTAATGAACCCCCCATAGGAATGAGCCACTAATAGGATGGGCCCGTGAATATCGCATTGATCGAGAGCGCGTCGTAACGCCGTGCCCTCATCCTCGATTCGATAAGGCCGCGGATTAGGGTCACTTTTCCCCAAACCGGCGCGATCGTAAACTACGGTTCTTACTTTTGCCCGTTCCCGGATGACGGGTTCGATATTGGACCACTCACTTGAGTCCTCTCCGCCGCCGCTCTCGAAGACAACCGTTGGGGTTCCATCTCCCCTGCTTTGCATCCACAGCGCGTATCCGCCTACGTCGACCTTCCGTCCAACGCAATCAGCAACCGCATCACTACACCAGAACATTGTTATCGTTAGAACTAACGTCGCAATTAGTCGCAAGGGTACCCTGCGTGACAAGCCGATTGAAGAGATCATCCAGGCATTTACGTCTGAACTTCCTTCTTGTTCCATTTATCCCCTTCGAAATCGACTCTTATAGAAGAAGCCCACAGCACCTATTGTTCTGAGAGTTGCGCCCATCACTGATTCGAACAGCACCTCCGCTCAGGTTCCATTACTACCGATTATTTCCGTTCCGCCGCGCGACTGCAAGGTGAGTTTGGGCGAGAAGACGCAACGAATCTCATCCTTGCCAGGAGCACGCGTCTCCATCAAAAGGCCGAATACCTGTTTCCGCTCAGCGGTCGCTCCCAATCAATACGGCAGGTGGCCCACATCGGATTAACCCTGAATCAGGGCGCCCCATCTCTGGACTTTGATACCTGGGCTCCCGGCTAACGGCCTGCACGTCCTCCTGCGAAGACGAGCGCGCCACCCGCCGCGATACACGCAATTCCCACCAGGGGCGGAATCGGAATGCTGTGGTGCTCCGTCTTGTTGATTTGAATGGGCCCCATATCCAACTCCCGCTTATGGCTCGTGTATCGGATGCCACCGTAGATGAGCATCGCCAATCCGAAAATCAGAAAGATTACTCCGGTAAACTTCATCACTGGATCCTATGCTCAAAATGGATGCTTGCGCCAGTGTTGCAAGCATTGGCGCAAGCAAAGTTTCACGAAGACTTTTCCGGTTTGGAGAAGAGAACCACTCCTCACTGGAATTAAGATGACCAGAAATTCATTTGAGGTCGTGCGCTTTTCTGAGCCACCTGCCGATTTGGTTTTGGTTGAGTTCGCCTGGTGCCTCAACTCCTAACGGTGGCTGTGTGCGGCGTGTTCCCGTTCAGCCTGCTCCCGTTGAAGTTTCTCCTTCTTCTCTTGGTCCCGCTGGGCGTCGTCCTTGGCATCCTTGACCGTATCCTTTAGATTGCCGACAACCTTCTCAGCCTTACCCTTCACTTGTTGGGCCGCGCCCTCTATCTGGGTGCGCGTATCGCCAGTCCACTCACCCACCTGACGCTTGACGCGCCCCGCTGTATCGTCGATTGCACCCTTCACTTTATCCTTGTCCATTGATCCACCTCCGTGGACTCGTACTAAAGCGTTGATTGGCGCCAATTCGCCCTTGCTACACTTTCGCGGCAACCGAATCGAGTCGACTCTGCATGCCGTCAGACAACCGGCCTGCGGCCCTGGATCAATTGGATCAGCAACACTACTACTGCAATCACGAGCAGTATGTGAATGTATCCGCCCAGCGTGTAGGAACTCACTATTCCCAACAGCCATAGAACCAAGAGGATTACAAAAATCGTCCAGAGCATCTTTCACCTCCCGAAACGTCGTTTGCCCACACCGGCATTCAGTTGGCTTTGACGCCGAACCGATGGCCGCGGGTTGTTCGTGCGGCAGCATTGCGTCTCGATAAATGTTTATGCGAATGCGGCTGGAAAAAAATTGGCGCGCATGACATTGAAAATCGAAATTGCGGCAAACCAATCCAGCATTCAACGCAACCAATGTCCGGTCGGAGGGCGTGTGGCCCACCCTAATCAAGCCACAAAAGCGGGTGCTCTACCCTTCCACAGTTTCATCGTGGAAGGGTAGGAGGCCGCAAACCTCAACCACCTCGAACTTCAATCCTCCGGCCCCGTGCTCCGTCTCCTGCTCCTGACCTACGACTCGCAAGCTCCCGAAGGGGACTTTGCAGATTATTTCCATGGCTTCTTGCACAATGGAGAAGAAGAAAAAGAAGGCCGAACGAACGACTCTTCAAAATAGTCGCCGTAAGTCCTTTGCACAGAATATTCTGCGGTCAACTCCAATGCTCTCAAGAATTTAGCGCCGCCCCTAATCGCTAAGTCCATTAAGATCAATAATTTACTCACAGAATTGGGGGGAGGGGGGATATCCGGTGGCACGAGCCGGCGACTATCGCCGCGCTGTGCTCGGCACCCACCCCGATGCCGGCCCTATGTTTCCGCACCGTCACTGCTTTCAAGTTGTGGACAGGCTATAAGACATCTCCCGAAAGAGCCTCGATCCGCTTCGCCTTGTGCCCGTCATCACCCCGCCCCCCGATTTCGATCCACTAGAATCGAGTCGAGGAACCCTGAAAAATGTCTCGTAAAGCTCTTATCGCCGCCAATTGGAAGATGTTCAAGACGCCCGCGGAAGCCAAGGCGTTTGTCGATGCCTTTTTGCCCCTCGTTGCCGGCCACACCCGTGACGAGATTGCCCTGTTTCCCTCCCCTGTCCTGCTGCCCACGGTGATCGCCGCCGCCAAAGGTTCGAACGTCGCCGTCGGCGCGCAGAACATCCACTTCGCCGAAGAAGGAGCCTACACTGGTGAAACCTCGATCGGCCAGCTCCTGGCCGTGGGCGGAACGCACACCCTGATCGGCCACTCCGAGCGCC
>PLSM01000117.1 GCA_003165075.1 Acidobacteriaceae bacterium
GGAGACCGGTACGCATTCGCCGTGGGTAAGCCGTGTTCTTTCCGACCTGGGGCATGAGGCGATCGTGGCACACGCGCGCAATGTCCGTCTGATCGGGGAAAGCCGGCGGAAGGACGACCGGCTGGACGCGCAGGCTTTGGCCAGGCTGGCCAGAATCGATCCGAAGTTGCTCTCGCCGATTCAACATCGCAGCGCTCAGGCGCAGGCAGACCTTTCGGTGATCCGAGCGCGCTATGCACTGGTGCGGGCAAGGACGGCGCTCGTCAATGCGGCGCGGGGACTGACGAAGTCGTTTGGAGAAAGGATCCGCGGCCGCAACCCAAAGGGTTTCAGTCCGGCCACGGGTGAGACGCTGAGCCCGCAATTGCAGGCAGCACTGGCACCCTTGTTGAGCGCACTTGAAACGATCACCGCCCGAATCCGCGAGTACGATGCGCAGATCGAGAAGCTCGCCGAGGAGAGCTATCCGGACGTGGCGCTGTTGAAACAGGTCAAGGGGGTTGGAACTCTGATTGCGCTGACGTACATCTTGACGCTGGAAGATCCGAGGCGTTTTCGAAAAAGTCGCGATGCTGGCTGTTACGTGGGACTGCAGCCTGGCAGACGGAACTCTGGACAGAGCGAGCCTCAACTGCATATCACCAGGGAGGGAGACTCCTATTTGCGCATGGTGCTGGTGCAAGGGGCACAACATATCCTGGGGCCGTTCGGCGAAGACTCCGACCTGCGGCGTTGGGGACTCAAGTTGGCAGAACGGGGAGGCAAGAGAGGAAAGAAGCGAGCGATCATCGGCGTCGCACGCAAACTTGCAGTGCTGCTCCATCATCTCTGGATCAGCTGCGAGGAGTACGAGCCGCTCCACAATACGCGAAAGCGAGGACTGGTAGCGGCATAGTTCAGATAACAGCTTGAATGCACCACACTAAAAATGTCGAGTTCCGGCGACTGCGCCCTTGGCCTTGCCCCCGCTCCATCGCAAGATGGAACGAGAGGGCGCCCTAACAGACGGCAGCGCCGACTGTATCGAGAACACCCAATGTGCACCGAGCGCATAAGTCGCTCACCAAGAGTGCGGATGGAAGGGTGACGACAGCTTAAGCTCGGCTCGGCAGTGGTGAGAAACAGATCGGGAAAGGAGAAAACCCATGTTTTCCTTCGCCCGGAGCGCCTTGCTATGGCTGGCTGCAGCGGCCGTCAAGGCTCAAGATGAACTCGCTGCGCTCGGCCTTGACGGCCACCGCAGCCAGCCAAACGATTACCCACTATCCGGGCAAAGGAAAACATCAGATATGAACTTACCAAACCTCAAATAACTTGACAGCGACCGGCCTTCTCATGGAAGGCCAATGCGCTCAGCAAACTGTTTTTCCGAGTTCTTGATTTGCGGGCGACTCTAAATATTGAACCCGGCGCTGCTTTCTGGAACTTGCGCCACCGCGGATGAGATCGGAGGAGCTACGATTTCTCATCCACGGTGGCGCAGGTTCTTGGTGGGAGCGGGAAGTGGGTTGGTGAGGGGTGGCTACGGGTTTGTGGGGATGACGCCGGGCGCAAATAGATCAGACAGATCATTTGCGTTGGCCGCATCGCCCAGATAGGGGGACGGCCCGCCCTTTGCTCTCACGTGGAAGATCTGCTGCATGGTGCGCAGATCGGACGAATGCGTGTAGTCGATCGAGCTGGCGTAGGGAAGGCCCTCGACATTGGGATGAGCGAGATTGGAGATGACGATCTCGCCAATGGTGTGGTCAAAGTTGTCGGCGTTGTCATTGGACTCACCGTCGGATTCGCTCTCATCCCACCAGAGGATGATTGCGCCTCCATCCTTGTATGCCTTCGAGGACATGATGAGGGGAACGAGCCGGCTGACCGTGTTGTCGCCCGCCTTGATGTTGGATGCATCGCCAGTCACACCCGCGAAACCGCCAGTGAGTCCGCTGTGCATTTCGTTGTACTGGTCGGGCGTAATCCAGTTGTAGTCGGCCACATGATCGTCGGCCAAGTCGAAGGCCAGTTGCTGCAAGGGTGCATAGTTTTGAGAGAGCCGGTTGGCCGGAGTCAGGTTGTTGCCGCCGTTGGTATCGGTGAAGAACACCATGGGATTATGTTTGGGCGCGTAGTTGTATTGAATTGAATCGTTAGATGCGTTGAGGTAGTTGCCGGGGCCAAATGTGCCGGAGAGACTCACCAGCGGAACGGTCCACTGATTCTGTGCCAAGGGCAGGTTGATGAGCTTTCCGCCGCTGGTCGTCAGATCGATGTCTTCCTGATACGACTTCCAGGTTTTTCCCGCTTTCTGCAGGAGGCCGCTGAGGTGCTGGGTGGTGTTCTGGGCGTTGGGAGGATTGTCCGCGTAGGGATCGTCGTCATCCAGGATGCCGAAGTTGGTGCCGGCCTCCGCCCAAAGGTAGTTGGGCTCGGAAGGATGAATGTGAGGATTGCTCCCGCTGGAAGTGGCCAGGACGTTGTGATACGAGGCAGCGTAAGCGACGTGCTCGCTGATGTTTACGAGGCGGCCATTCATAAAGGCGACCGCGGTTCCGTTGACCAGGCTGTTGATGAAGGGCGCGTTGGGGTTTTGATAGATGGGCTCAATGCCGCCGGGGACGGTGGCCGGTTGAGTCCAGTTGTGGTTTTCGAGGGCAATGACGAAAACGTGTTTGATTTCCCGGTCATCCTGAGCACTGGCGCAAGAACTGCCCAGTACAGCAAGAACTGCAAGTCCGGCAAGCGGACGGAGATAGGAGCAAGGGAACATGGAAACCTCCAACTTGGGGATTGGCGTAAGGTGGCGGAACGCTTCTGGCGTGGTTCTTTCAGACAATACGGACAACCAACCTGCCGCTTGAAGATTCGTAGCAGGCGCATGTTGCGGCAGGATGAGCGACGGGTTAAAGATTGGGCGGCGTGGGGCGCCGGGGCTGGTTGGTCAGCAAAATTGGCTTCCGGTGACGGGTCGTGGAACCATCCTACAAAATCATGCGTATAGCCCCCTATGCAATGCGTGGGTACATTAAGCTGGAGCGTGATGGGGCTGGCGGCGCCGGCCAAACCTGTGCGGCGCAATCTTCAGCCCAGCGAGGCAGGCGCTCCGCTGCCGCCAGCCAGGAGCAACTCCGCCGGCAGCGCAGGTGTGGCGGCCGGTGCTCGCGCGATGCGCGAGGAGGTAAGACCGCTGGAGATCGACTGGTCGCAGGTTGTCCGCCGCTGCATGGACGGGGATTCCGGCGCATGGGCCGAACTGGTCCGCACGCATCATAGGCGTGTCTACGGGTTGTGCTACCGGTTTACCGGCAACACGGCCGACGCCGAGGACATGACCCAGGATGTTTTCTTAAAAGTCTATTCAAACCTTGCCAGCTTCGACACCACGCGGGGCAGCCTGCAGGTGTGGATCGCGACCATGACCCGCAACCTGCTGGTAGATAATTTCCGGCGCACCCGTAACCAGCGCGCTACCAGCTCTTTGGACGATGGCTGGGATGCCAGCGATGAATTGCGGCCGGTGGACAGGCTGATGGCCGGTGGGCCTTCGCCCCACGAATCGGCGGCCAAGAAGGAACTGGCGAAAATGGTGCAGAATGCCCTGACCCGCGTCTCGCCGGAGCTGCGTGAGGCCGTGATTCTGAGAGATTTGCAGGATATGGATTACAAGGAGATCGCCCAGGTGCTGGGAATACCCGAAGGGACCGTAAAGTCCCGCATCAGCAGAGGGCGTGCGGAACTTGCACGGCTGCTGGAACGTACTAAGCGGGAGGTGATGTAACCATGGCAGAGCGAGCGCACATTCCGACCTCTCCAGCTTGCGGGCAGTGGGAGACGCTGCTGGCCGATGCGCTGGACGGGCTGCTTCGCCCCGAGGACGAGGCGACATTTACGTCGCACATGGCGATCTGCCCGCACTGCACAGCATTGTTTGAGGAAGCCCGGCGGGGACGGGAGTGGCTGGAGTTCCTATCCCCTGAACCGGAGGTTCCAGAGGGGCTGCTGGACAAGATTCTGGCGCAGACCGGTCCTGGACAAGTGGCGGGATACGGCCTGGTGCCGGGCGAGAGCAACGTTCTGCCGATGCAGCCGGCATGGCAGCGGCCGGGAGTGGTGGCACGCATCCACCGCTTTGCCGAGCCGCGGTTACTGATGACGGCTGCCATGGCGTTCTTCTCCATCGCATTGACACTGAATCTGACCGGGGTACGCCTGAGCGACCTGCGCCTGGCGAATCTGCGGCCCAGCGCGGTGCGCTCGTTTATGGAGCGGCGGCTGACCATGGCTTCGACGCCGATTGTCCGGTATTACGACCACCTGAGGCTGGTGTACGAAGTGGAGTCGCGGATGCGGGAGCTGCGCCGGACGACACAGGGCGAAGGCACCGACAACCAGACCCAGCCGAATGGGACCCAGCCGACCGCACCCGGGGAGTCAAAGGCCCCCACTCGCAAGGATGGAGGCTCTCGCGTGGACCCTCCGCAACAGTCGGGAACCCCGGCGTTGCGAGACTCAATCGATTACCTGGAAACCTCCCTTAGACTGCAAGGCCGGCCCGCGCACTCTGAGCAGAATCAGAGCACGCGCGCAATCGCTGAAGACGTGCACGGTGGCTCTTATTTAGCGACAGAACCACTTAAGAGCATCAATCTCTCAAACGGCAGCCCTGATTTTGCTGGTGGCGGCTCCGCTTTGGCAATACGGGAAAGGAGCACAGTATGGACTGCGTAAATCACAGTGGAATCAATGCAACGGCCTACTGCCAGAACTGCGGCAAGCCGCTCTGCGCAACGTGCGTCCGCAGTGCGGCGGGAGGGCAGGTGCTGTGCGAACCGTGCTCGATGGCATGGCAAAGCATGCAGCAGCCGTTCATAGCGCCTCCTGCGGGCGGGCCGAATCCCACGGCAGCCGCGGTGCTGGGATTGATACCCGGCGTGGGCGCCATGTACAACGGCCAGTTTTTCAAAGGGTTGATCCACGTAGTGATCTTCGCGGTGCTGGTGAATCTTGCCGATCACTACGGGATCTTCGGCCTCTTCATTGCCGCGTGGATCCTTTACCAGTCGTTTGAGGCCTACCACACGGCAGTCGCGCGGCGCGACGGGACGCCTTTGCCCGATCCGCTGGGCTTGAACGAGGTGGGCAACTGGCTCAACCTGGGCCGTCCGCAGTATCCGCCTCAGCCGCAGGCGGGAGCGCCGGCGCCGGGACCGGTTGCGCCGGGCGCCGCGGGGGGTGGGTACCAAGCGCCCTACACGGGGCCTTACCAGACGTCGTATACACCGGCCGCAGAATATGTCGATCCGGCAGTACCGCCCGTTCCGCCGGTGCCGCCTGTGTACTGGCGGCGCAAAGAGCCAATCGGCGCAATGATCCTGATCGGCTTCGGGCTGATTCTCTTGCTGAACCAGATGGGCTATGTAACCGAACGCATCGTCCACTATCTGTGGCCATTGATTTTTATCGCCCTTGGCGTATGGCTAATCGTTCGCCGGATTGGTGACTCGAAGGGAGGCGCCCAATGAACCGCTATATTCTGATTCGCCGATTGACAGGTCCGGCCATTCTGCTGCTGATCGGAATCATCGCCCTGCTGCACCAGGCGGACCTGGTGAGCTGGAACCTGTTTGTTCCGTTGCTGCTGATTTTGATTGGGGTGCTGAAACTGGCCGAGCGCGCGGCGCTGGCCGCGGCAGGCGACGTTCCCCCGCTACCGGGTGGTTATCCCGGCGCACCGTATCCCTACACCGGCGCTAATCCCGCGGCGAACTCTGCGCAGACCTCAGCCACGCAGGGCACGGCCATTGTTCCTGCGCAATCGAAGGACCTGGAAAAGACCTCAGAGGGAGGACAGTCATGAGCAGTGTGCCTCCGTCCACACCGCCGGGCGGCATGCCGCCCCCTTACGACCCGCATACGCAATGGCGGATCTACCGTGAACAGCAGAGAGCCGCGTGGCGCGCCCAGCGGGATGCCTGGAAGGCGCAGCGGTATGCAATGAAGGCAGGCTACGTGGGAGCTTACGGGCCGCGCGTTCCTTCAGTAGTGGGCCCGATCATCCTGGTGGGAATTGGCATCGTGGGGTTGCTGATGTACAGCGGCCGCATCGCCGCAGCCAGCTTCTGGGCGTGGTATGGCCATTGGTGGCCCTTGTTGTTGATCGGCGCTGGACTGGCGCTGCTGGGTGAGTGGGCGCTGGATTTGAGCCGCGCTGCTCCGGTGCGCCGCAGCAGTGGTTTTGTAGGGATTCTGGTTCTGCTGGCGATTCTGGGAGCTTTCGCTTCAGGATGGGACCGGTGGGGTGGAATGCGCGGCGATTGGGGCGACCACGGCGATGACTTCTTCAACTTCTTTGGCCAGCCCGAACACGACTTTGACCAGCAGGTGCTGAGCGTGCAGATTCCTGCAAACGCAGTGGTGGAGATCCAGAATCCGCGCGGCGATGTGAGTGTGACCGCGGGAGACGGCCCCAACATCGAGGTGCAGTCGCATGAGGTGGCGTTTGCGGGCTCGGACACGGACGCAAAGAAAATCTTTGACGCCGAGGCCGCGCAAGTAACTGTCAGCGGGACTGCCGTACTGGTGAAGTCGGAGAGTAACAATAGTGGCCGGACGAACTTTACTGTAACGGTTCCCAAGACAGCGCAGGTGACTGTGAAGTCTGGGCACGGCGACGTAACCGCGGCTGGATTAGGCGCGGGGGCAAACATTTCCGCGAGCCATGGCGACGTTCATCTGAACACGATTCAAGGAGCGGTGCAGGTGCATTTCTCCAGCGACAGGGGAGACTTTTCAGCGCACCAGGTGGACGGCGATCTGACCGCCGACGGCAACTGCAACGACCTGACCTTCTCTGAGATCAAGGGTAAGGTCACGCTCAACGGCGAGATCTTTGGCGATGTGCACATGGAAAACATCACGGGGCCGGTGCATATGCACACTTCGGTGACCGAATTGGAACTGGCGGCGCTGCCCGGCGATCTGACGTTGAACTCCGACGATCTGCGGGTGACCGAAGCAAAGGGCCAGGTGCGGGTGGTGACGCACGCCAAGGATGTGGACCTGAGCCAGATTTATGGCGACACCAGTGTGGAGAACCGCGATGGGCGCATCGCTGTGGAACCGGCGGGCAACTTCAGCGTTGAGGCAAAGAACCAAAAGGGCGACGTGGAGGTGACGCTGGCGTCGAATGCCAAGGTCAACGTGGAGGGCAACACGCACAATGGCGATATTGTGACGGACTTTGCGCTGAACGTGAGCGGCGACGAAAACAAGGCGGTGAGCGGACGCATCGGCTCCGGCGGACCGAAGGTTTACCTGAGCGCGGAGAATGGCGACATTCGCATCAAGCGGGGTTCGGAATTGACGAGCGCACCGCCTGCGCCTGCAGCGCCTGCCGTCCCCAACGCGCCCCACCTGAAGGCTCCGAAGGGAACGGCCTCGCAGCCGGTAACGCAGTAGACACAGACAAATTGAGAGACACACGAACGGGCGCGGAAGGGCACACCTTCCGCGCCTATTCTGTTCTGAGCGCCTGCATGGGGTCGAGGCGCGAGGCACGCCAGGCGGGAACGAGACATGCCACTGCCGCCACCATCAACAAGACTGCTGCGACTGCGGCATAAACGAACGGATCGAGTGGCTGCGTGCCGTAGAGCATTGACTGGAAGATGCGTGTCGCCGCGAAGCTCACCACCAAGCCAAGCCCGAGCCCGAACAGCGCTGGTCGCAGGCCATCGACCAGCATCAACTGCAAGAGCTGATCTCGTTGCGCGCCGAGCGCCATGCGGATTCCCAGTTCCGTAGTCCGCTGAGTGGTCAGGTACGACAGCACGCCGTACAATCCGACCGAGGCAAGAAGCAGCGACAAAATCGCAAAGGCGAGAACGAGGCTCGCGCTCAGGCTTGCATTTACCAGCGACTCGCCGATCATCTGGTTCATGGTGCGCACATCCGAGACCGGAAGCCCGGGATCGAGAGATGCAATCTGCTTTTGCACCGTCACTGCGAACTGCAACGGCTCCGAAGCCGTGCGCACAGCGAGCATCTGTGAATTGCCGCCCCCTTCAAGGATCGGGAAGTACATGGCCGCCTTCGGCTCCTTGCCGACCTGGTACAAGGTGTCGCCGACGACGCCCACGATTTCATAATCGAAGTCATTGGGCACTCCAACATGGAAATGTGCCGGAACACGCAGGTGCTTGCCCAGGGGATTGTCACCGGGGAAGTATCGCCGGACAAGTTGACGGTTCACAATCACCTTGTACGATCGAGCACCACGTTCGTCGCTGGTAAAGAACCGGCCACTCACAAGCGGAATCCCGAGGGCGCTGAAATAACCTGGATCAGCCCAGCGCATCAGCGCGTCGGGCGGGTCATCGCCCGGCTTGAGCGGAGGATGCTCCTTGACCGTGAATACGAAGTCTCCCCAATATCCCGCTGCAG
This sequence comes from Acidobacteriaceae bacterium, assembly GCA_003165075.1. Classification (GTDB taxonomy): domain Bacteria; phylum Acidobacteriota; class Terriglobia; order Terriglobales; family Acidobacteriaceae; genus Telmatobacter. Next base: position 8,431 of record PLSM01000117.1, read on the forward strand.
GAACAGTGTTTCCCAGTGCAGCAGCGCGAACCCCGGGAATGTTTCTCACCCGCTCCAGCAATGCTTCATTGAATGCGTTCACCTTCTCCGGCGTGTCGTATTTCTTTTCCGGCAGGCTGTACTGCAGCGTGAGCATGTTTTCGGTAACGCATCCCACATTGGCTGAGCGCAGCCGCAGAAAGCTCTTGAGCAGCAGCCCCGCAGCAACCAGCAAGACCACCGTGATTGCAATCTCCGCCGTGAGGAGTGACTTTCGCAGCGCCGTGCGCGAAACGCTGCTCGCTCCTGTGCGCGCGGAAGTCTGCAGGGCTTTCAGCATGGTCTTGCCCGTTGTGGAGAGCGCAGGCAGCAAGCCTGCAACCAGCGCCGCTGCGAACATCAGCAGGCACGCAAACGCAATCACAGCGCCATCGAGGTGGATGCTTTGCGCGGTGGGCAGGTCTTTCCACGCATGCGCGAGCAGCCGCGTAGCAAGTACCGACAGCAGAATGCCGCCCAAGCCGCCTGCCGCGCAGATCAACACGCTCTCAGTCAACTGTTCGCGAATCAAGGTGGCACGCTGCGCTCCGAGAGCGCTGCGAATGGCCACTTCCTTCTGCCGTGCCGCGCCCCGCGCAACCAGCAGGTTGGAGACATTGAGGCAGCCGATCAGCAGCATGCAGCCGACGGCACTCAGCATTAGATTCAGCGGCTTCTTCACGTTTCCGGCGAGATCCTCGTTCAGCGAACGTGGAACAACATCTTCGGCCACGGGATCTTGTGGGTATTGCAGGTGAAGCTGGTACTGTACCGCACCCACCTGCGCCAGGGCGCTCGCAAGGCTCACGTCAGGACGCAACCGCGCTACCACCTGGCTCTGGTGCCAGTCGTGATGCTGCAAGAGCTCCGGCGTGGCATTCGCTTTATATGGAACCCACAGCAGAATGCCGGCATCGGGATAAGTGAACCATGAAGGCAGCACGCCGACTACAGTGAAGGGTCTGCCATCGAGGTGAATCTGGCGACCCACAATCTTGGCATCGCCGGCAAACCGCCTCTGGAACACGCTCCAGGTGAGCATGACAACGGTGCTGCCGAGCCGGTCCTCCGACTCAGTAAATGTCCGGCCCAATGCAGGCTGCACTCCCAGGAGCTGAAACAAATTCCACGAGCCCGCGGCTGCACGGGCCGCCTCCGGCAGTTCGGCCCGTTCACCGGTCAGGTTGTACCCGGCGTAATCCATGATTGCCATGTCTTCAAAACCGTGGGTCTTCGAGCGCCAATCGTAAAAATCTGCCGGTGCAACCGGGTTGTAGCTGAAATCCGGCGTGTTTGCCCAGGCCCCTCGAAAGTGCTCGTGCACAATCACCAGCCGGTCAGGGTCGCGGAAGGGCAGCGGCCGGAGCAAGACCGAACGCACGATGGTGAAGAGCGAAGTGGCCGCGCCGATACATAAGGCCATCACGGCGATTGCAATGAGCGAGAATCCTGGAGTGCGGCGCAAGGTGCGTACTCCGTAATGGAGGTCGCGGAGTAAGGATTCGAGCCAGCCCCAGCTCCATGTGGCGCGGGCCTGCTCGCGCAGGAGAGCTGGATTGCCGAAGCTGCGCAGGGCGGCATAGCGAGCTTCTTCCGCGCTCATGCCTGCGGCTGCATTTTCTGCGATCTGGCGCTCGATGTGGAAGCGCAGTTCCTCATCGAGCCGCACTCCAGCGCTATCGCGTTTAAAGAGCATCATGATTCGCATCCGCAGTTGTGCAAGCCAGCGCATGGGATTCTCCTCAGGCCTCGTTCAGAATCAGGTTGATGGCAGCCGAGAGCCGGGCCCAATTGGCGGTTTCCGCCTCGAGCTGCTTGCGGCCAGCGGCGGTGAGCGAATAGAACTTGGCCTGGCGGCCGGTCTCGCTCTCAGCCCATTTGGCCTTGATCCACGCCTGCTGCTCCAAGCGGTGCAGGGCGGGGTAAAGCGAGCCCTGCTGCACCTGCAAAACTTCGCCGGAAACCTGCTGAATGCGCTTGGCGATGGCCCATCCGTGCATGGCTTCAGGCAAGAGCGTTTTGAGAATGAGCAGGTCGAGAGTGCCTTGTACGAGATCGTTTGGCTTACCCATACCTAGATTATCTACAACACGGTTGTGTAGACTGTCAAGGTATGCAGGCGGAAGGCTGACGGTTACCGGGATATGGGCCTGGAACGCAACCCTCTTGCCGCAGATGCCCAGTACCGTTGTATTCTCCACTGGCGGGGGGAATAATCGGCATGGGCCATAAGCCTGTGAATGTGATCACGGTGGAGCGGGAATACGGCTCGCGCGGCGGAGAGTTTGCCCACGAATTGGCGGGACGGCTGGGGTGGCGGCTGCTGGACTCTGAACTGGTGACCGCGGCGGCCAGAATCGCCGGGGTGGCGCCGGAGCTGGCGGCCAAGTTCGACGAGCGGCTCGATCCCTGGTACTACCGCTACGGCAAGATTTTCTGGCATGACTCGGTTCTCCCCATGACCGGGATTTCGGATGAGCAAGTTTTCGACTCGGAACGTATGTTGTCGCTGATTCGGCAGGAGATTGTGGATGCGGCGAAGGTGGGGAACTGCGTGCTGGTGGGCCGCGGCGCAGCCTGCGCGCTGGCCTGCCAACCGGGCTGCTTCCATGTGTTTGTATACGCCACGGCAAAGGCTAAACGCGCCTGGTTCACACATGCCTTCCCCAACCAGGCGCAACAGGCCGACCAGCTTCTGGCGGCATTCGACAAGCGGCGCGCCGCCGTGATTCGCAAGTTCTACCAGCAGGAATGGTGTGCCCGCGGACTCTACCACATGCTGTTGAACTCAGCCATGGGAATCGAGGCCATGATGGCCGCCACCGAGGGAGCTGCAGGTTTGAAGCGCGTCGAGCAGGAGACTGTACTCGGTGAAATCGGTCCAACCGGAGCATCCTGCTAAAGCGGGATTCGCTGGACGCGTGCAGCGATGCGGGTGAAAATCTCCCAGGGAATGGTTCCGGTGGCGTTCGCGTGGTCGAAGGCGGTAATGGTTTCGCCACCCTGAGTACCCAGGATCACCACTTCGTCGCCAGCCTTGACGCCCGGAATTTCGGTGACGTCGAGCACGGTCTGGTCCATGCTGATGCGACCCGTAATGGGCGCGCGCTGGCCGCGAACCAAGAGGCTGAAGCGGTTGCCGAGCTGCCGGTCAAGGCCGTCGCCGTAGCCCACGGCGACCAAGGCAAGCTGCATGGGCTCAGTGGCCACAAAGGTGCCGTTGTAACCCACCACCGCGCCCGCGGGAACTGAACGCACGCTGACCACCTGCGACTTCCAACTGAGCACGGGCTGCAGGTGATGGCGCGCGCGAACCAGGGTTGCAGGTTCTTCGGGCTCGAACTTGGGGTCGTAGTTTGGGACCAAGCCATAAAGGACCAGGCCCGGCCGTATCAAAGCGTGCATGCCATAACGCCCTGCTAAAGCAGCGATGGCGCCTGTCTGCTCAGCCAGCAGGGCGGCGGAGCTACCCACGTTGAGCCACTCAGGACAAAGGCCCGCGGCCCTCACCTGGCTTAGCACTTTGTCCATACAGGCAAGCTGGCTGCCGGTCACCCTGCCATCGGCTTCATCGGCGGCGAAAAGGTGGGTCATTACTCCCGCCAGCTGAAGCGGAGACCCCGCACCAAACCGCGCCAGAAGGGGAGCGAGTCCCTGGGGATCGGCGCCCTGACGGCTCATGCCGGTATCGATCTCGAGATGCACCGGCAGAGAGCCGGCATGCACCGCGTGTGCGGCTCGTTCCAACTCGTCCAGTTGCCAAGGCTCCCAGACCACGGCGGTTAAACCGTGCCGGACCACATCCTCTCCCTGGCCGATGAAGACGCCGCCGATGACCAGGATGATGGCGTGAGGACAAAGGGCGCGGGCGGCCACACCCTCTTCCACGCTGGTGACGCCCAGCCAACGGGCTCCGGCGCGCATGGCAGCCGGAGCGCAGGCGGCAAGCGAGTGCCCGTAGGCGTCGGCCTTGACGATGGCCAGCAGCTCCGCATCTGGAGCCGCCAGACTGGCGAGAAACCGGTAGTTGCTTTCAAAGGAGTGGGTGCGGATTTCAACCCAGCAGGGGCGCGTTGGCATCAGGCTGTCCAACCCTTAGTTTACGGCATGACCAGAGATGCAAGGTCAAGCGAGCCCGGGACAGGATCGCCACTTCATTGACTGTGGCGCCGAGGTTCAAAGCAGGGGGCGCGATCTAATCCGAGAATTTCGCCAGTTGTTCGGGCGCGGGTTTGGGGGTGAAAAAGCTGACCACAATCATGGCGGCAACGGCCAAAAAGAGCGCCGGGAAGATGGCGTCACGCTCGGCGAGGATGGGCGGGAAAATGGCTTTCACCGCGGGAACGTCCCATAGCATGGTGACCGCGGTGCCAGCGCCGATGGCGGAAACCGCGCCCCAGGCCGTGACACGCCTGGAGAAGAACGCCGCCAAAACCACCGGCGTGAGTGCTGCAGAGTAGATGGTGTAGGCCCAGAGCATCTTCTTGAGAATGCTCTCGGCGTAAATCGCCTGATAGAGCGCCCAGCAACCGAGGAGCACCACGGCAAGCCGAGACACGATCAGGACGCGCTTGTTTGAGGCCCCCGGCGCAATGTAGCGCACGAAGACATCGTTGACCAGATTAGTGGCCGGGGAGAACAGATAGTTGGAGGCGGTGGAGATGACTTTGGCGAAGACCGCGCCGAGCAGCAGCGCACCCATGATTGCGGGCAGGCCATGACGCGCGGTGTAGGGGATGATTTCACGTGGATGCAGCGCTACCTCGCCGGTGGGGTAGAGAGCACGGCCAAAGACAGCGATGGCCACAATGAGGGTTTCGAGGAGGATGGTCCCCAGGATCCAACCGACAACCGAGTTGCGCGCATCTTTTTCGGACTTCGCGGAGAAGAACTTCTGATACATGACCTGGTTGCCAAGCATGAGAAGCAGAACAGGCACCATGAATTCGAGAGCCCGGAGAACACCCATCCCTGCGGATTGCCGCACGCCATGCGAGTCAAGGCGGTAGTTGCCGAGCGCCTGGAAGTATTCGGCGGGCAACGCAGAATGAAGGCCCGCCCAACCACCCGCCTTAAAGAAGAGCATGGGCGCGGCCACGATACAGATCACAGTAACCAGAGAACCAATGGCGACATCCATGTAGGCCACCGACGACATGCCGGCCATGGCCGTGGTGACGATGACAAATGTGGCAATGAGGTAGGTTCCGAACTCGGGAGTGACGGTCGAAGGAAAAATAAGGTGCAACACATCGCCGCCGCCCTTGAATTGGTAGCTGGTGATGCCTACATAGGCGAAGAGAATGGCCAAGGTACCCAGCACGCGCGCGGTCTGGTTGTAGCGAGCTTCAAGCATGTCGGGTAGCGTGAATTGCGCGAATTTGCGCGCGCGGGGAGCGATGAAGTAGATCAGCAGCAAACCCAGCCATCCCCCGGCCGGCTGCCACAGCGCGGCAAAGCCGTTTTTGTATGCATTTTCGGCCCCGGCAAAGAGCGAACCGGCGCCGATCCAGGAGGTGAGCAGGGTGAGAACCAGCACTATCGCCGGGAGCGAACGGCCAGCCACCAGATAGTCGGCTTTGGTTTTGACGCGGGAGGTGCGATAGAGTGCGACCGCCAGCAACGCGACCACAATCGCAGCCAGAACAAAAGCATAGAGTTGAGGCATCTGTGGGCTTCCTCGCTGGCGGGACCGGCTGCAAGCAGTGTAACGGATTGGGCTATCCTGCGGCGCAGGAGCTATTTGACCCCTACCCGGGCAGTTGCTAAACTGTAGATGCGGGGTGGAGCAGCCCGGTAGCTCGTTGGGCTCATAACCCAAAGGTCGCTGGTTCAAATCCAGCCCCCGCAACCAAAATAATCAATAACTTACAGATTCTGGTCACTTTCGATAAGTCCCCGTTATCCCCCATCAGGAACAGACTGCTATTTTCTATGCAACCGCAGCCACCACTTCGGCGGGTAGATCCTGCGGGTTGGGGCCGAGCACCAGTCCTACAACCTGACTGTTTGCACGGCGTTTAGTTTCCGTCATGGCCCGCCCGTAGACGTTCATCGTCGTTTGGATCGAGGCGTGACGCATCAGTTCCTGTTGCACCTTCATCGGAGCACCCGTCTCATCGAGCCAGGAGCGATAGGTATGGCNNGTGACCGGATTGGCAAAGAGCCAATCCGCGTCTCTCGGGAAGATCGAAGCAGAGCGCCATTGCACCAGCACCTCCGCCAGACGAGGATCAAGCGGAACATCGTCTCTTGAATATTCCGTCTTCACATCGTCTACCCTACCGCCCACCACACTTCTCTGAACCAGTACCGAGCGATTCTCGGAATTGAAATCGCCCCATTGTAGGCCCAGAATCTCGCTGACCCGAAGGCCCAAACATTGTGCGACCAAAACCATCGTGCGGTATGGTTCGCCCAGGTGCTTGAGCAGTTGAAAGAACTCGTCCACGGTGAGAACCCGTGGCCGCTTCAGGCGCTTGCTTCCGTTCTTCACGCGCACCAGAGAGACGGGGTTCTTTCCAAGTTCGATAATGCCCCACCGCTCCGCACACTTGAAGACCAGGTGCATGATTCCCCGTATATGAGTCTTTGACTTTGGAGCCAGTGACAGATCGCGCAGCCACTGTTCCATAGCCATCGGCTTCAGCTTATCTACGGGGTACTCTCCCCAACGCGGTCGAATGTGAACCCGGATATTCGACAGATGGGATTTCCGGGTTGAGTAGCGTTCCGAAAGTTCCTGCTCTATATAGCGGTCGAGCAAGGCTCCGAAAGACGCCGCCTCCACTTCCGCACGTGGAGACTCTCCATTGAGTCGAAGAAGAAGAGCTTGCGTGGCCTTCCGTGCCTGGGTTTCAGTCGCATACAGATTGCGATCCCCGAGGATCACACTCTGACGCTTCCGTTGCCCTTGAGAGTCCGTTTCGTAATATCGAAACTCCCACACGTCGGGGCCGCGCTCGCGCTTCCTCAGCCGAAGACTTCCATACTGATACCGTGTCCGAACAAACAAGGTTTACCTCCTGCTTGGTTGCGGGCACGAGTGGTTAAGAACAGGGTACCCCTGTTCTGCTTCAGAGTCGATTGC
>PLSM01000098.1 GCA_003165075.1 Acidobacteriaceae bacterium
GCCGGATCGAAGAATGTGTACTGTTGCTGGTATCGCAGCATCTTTATGGCGGACTCACCCAAAACCGTGAAATAAAGTGCAGGGCGCTCCGGGGTAGCATTGGCAAACACGAACTGGTGCGCCAGGGTCGTCTTCCCGCTTCCGGGGGCGCCCGCGATGATGTTAAACGAGAATTCAGGGAGGCCGCCGCCGACGATTTCGTCGAGGCCCGGAACTCCGGTGGGTAGTTTGTTGATCTTCACTCTGTCTTGGGTACTCACGCTTTTCTCCCGTTCTCGGAATTTGAATCATCGAAAGCTGCATCTGGCCACTTAACCCGCAGCAGGCTCAACGTTAAAGCTTCGCCAAGGAAGAGAAGGAGCAGTCCGAGTAAGCGGGCAATCAGAATGACCCCTCCTTCGCCAGCCTGCTCTTCGCCAGCCTCATTTTTCTCGATGTTGCTATTAGGCTCAAACTCGCCAAGGCCCCGTAAAGAACCATCCGCTGCGACCTGCACCGCCCAAAGATCGGGAGCTTCCGACTTAGCTTGCGTTAAAGCGCGGAAAGCGAGGGACTCAAAAGCCGCGACTCCCGCAAATGCACCAATATCCTGGCGCAGCTTGTCATAGACGCGAAGGGTCGCGGACTCCGCAGGCTCGGAGGTCTTACCCGCAGTGACTTCGTAAGCAAGAAGACGATGGGCCAAATCTCGCATTTTTGGGAAAGTCGTCATGTTCAACCGTGCATCGTTCCATGGAGCAGTTTTCGATAACCGCTGCACACTTCGTTGGGGCCAGTGCGACAATGCCGTTTCTGCTTGACGCGCCTCTGCGGTTGGGTGTTCGACATCCAGAGCCGCTCTAGATCGAACGCTGGCGGAACTCAATTCATGTAGCGATTCGTTTCTGGGTCAGGTCCGTCTTCTTGCGAGCCGCCAGCCTTGCTTCGGATAAGTGTAAAAACGTCCAAAACCGTGGCGATACTGCGTAAGTTTCCCGCAACACTCACGAGTCCATCTCCCATGCCGGGATGTTTATCCGCCAGGGTTTCAATACGTTTGCTCACGCCCCTCAGCCGGTCAATTTCCAGCAGAAGGTTCTCGAAACCCGCAGCCATTGCCGGCCCATCGGCCGCCGAGTCTGTCGTGTCCGCTGGGGACGTAGCCGACACTGTCCTGATGTCAGCCTGAAGGCGTAAGTCTTCTATCAAACGCAGCGTAGTTGCCTCGCCAAGGAAGGTCAGAAATAGCCCGAGCAGTTGCGCAATCAGGATGATTCCAGCCTCGCCCTCTTCGTCCGCGTTCATCTCGGATTCGACTTCGCCGAAACCGCACAAGCCTCCATTCGCCGTTACCTGCACGGTGCTGAGCCGGGGAGATTCCGACTTGGCGAGAGCCAGGGCACGGGAAGCGAGCGCCTGAAAGCCATCGATGCCCACGGGTGCGCCGAGTTGTCGGCGCAGCCTCTTGTACACCCGCACAGTTGCAGGTTCGGTATGAAGGGAAGTCGTAGTTGCATCGGCTTCGGAAGCAACGAGGCTGCGGGCTAATTCACGCGTCTTATGGGGAGGAAGCATCGGTTCCGTTCTCTCCTAACACTCTACGCCTTTGTCTTGAGCCTAAAGCATTTATCGCTACGACACTGGCGTGGCGATTGCTTCTGTGGTGAGATTCCCAACGGGATTCATCATACTCAATTTGACGTCATGCGATCCAAGAGTACTTGAAACATCTCTGGAAAGATGAGCAAACTTGAACGGAGTGCCCCGCCGCCAGAGCGATCCCATTGTGAAGTTTGATTGAAGTGCGGAACCGCCCAGGGTGCAATGGGTTCCTCGCGATTTACTTGGCCGGCTACAGCTGGAACGAGGAAAGCGTAGGCCTTGCTCTTACAGTCGGCGGGATCGCGGGAATTCTCACCCAAACGCCGACGGGCGGGTTTGACTTTCTGCGATCAAAGCGAGCGCTGGTCGGAGTTGCCCTGGCTGTCCGCGCTGTTTCTTACTCTGTCCCGCATCCGCACTTAGAATGCGCTCAGACGCTCAAGACACGGCTTGCAGCGTGGTCTTCAACAGACTGAACGGAGAACCTCAACGGAGCCGATTGCATGCAATTCTCGCGAGCTCGTATGAAGGAGCGCATATAAGACTGCGCCACCCGGTTCCAGACCATGGGCCGTGCATATAAGTAAGCGCGCTTGCGCATTGCCTGGCGAGCCGCATGGTTATCGAGAAGTTCAATTGCCGCACTTGCGATTGAATCTGGGTCCTCAAAGGGGACCAGTGCTCCGCGTCCATCGTCAAGGAGTTCGGCCGCGTGCCAATATGGGGTGGAAATGATCGCCTTCCCGGCGCCCAGGGCATACGCAAGGGTTCCCGACACAGCCTGTGCCTCGTGGCAGTAAGGCGTGATGTAAATGTCGGCTGAACCAACCAGTACTGCCATTTCCTGAGGACTGAAGAACCGGTTGTGGAAGATTACCTGTCTCTCAACTCCCAGTTCCTTGGCTAAGGCCTGCAGCTGATCCCGATATCGATCACCCTCGCGAGCCCTAATGTGTGGGTGAGTAGCGCCTGCGATCACGTAGACAACGTTGCTGTGCCGGGACAGGATGTGCGGCAGGGCTTGAATCACGCTCTCAAATCCCTTGTTGGGCGAGAGCAAACCAAACGTGAGTAATACAGCCTTTCCCCCGATTGAGAGTAAGTCCTTGTAGATATCCGGCTCCACAAAGGGCAAATCGGGGATGCCATGAGGAATCAGGTCGATCTTTTCGCCTGAAACTCCAAATACATCCTGCAGAATGCGAGAAGAGTACTCGCTCATAACAATAAGACGATTGGAAAGCCTGGCAATCGACTGCATGACGCTTTGCTGATAGAGGTCCGGATGACGAAGAACGGTATGGAGCGTTGTGACCACTGGCATAGTGAGTTGCTTCAGCAACTCCAGGACATGGCTCCCGGCATTTCCCCCATAAATTCCATACTCGTGCTGTAAGCACACTAGATCGGCATTGCTGGCATTCAATGACTTGGCGATTGCCCTATAGGAAGATAGGTCGCGTTCGACGATCTCGAATCGCACTCGCTCCGGGTACGCATACGACGATTGGGGATCATTGACGGCTGCTACCCACAATCCGGCGGACCCGTACTCAGCAGTGATCGCATCGCACAAATCAGTTGTGAAGGTTGCAATTCCACACTGTCGAGGAAGGTGATTTCCGATGACCGCTATCCGCATAGGATACGACCGAGGAGGAATAACCTGCAGAGATGACGCAGGTTTTGTCTCATACACCGAAGGCCGCGTCTCGCGGCGTATCTGGGTGTTCGGCTGGGAATTTACTGAAACGCTCGGTGCGGACATTAAGTGCTCCTGACAGAAACATTCGAGCGACAGCGGTTTCGGTGGCCATCCTGCAAAAGGGGATCAGTGGCGATGCGCACGATTTACTGCCTGCACTTCACTCATGGCGTAGGCCAGAAGGAAAAATGTAGAGCCGATACCCGCCGATGGATTCCGCTCCGTGCCAACGAATCTCCTGGATTTCACTGTGCGCGAGTTCTCTCTTTCAATTGCGACCAAGCGGAAACAACGCATTAATACGAAGCACCCGACTGCGGACAGGAATAGGTCCAACATAACTGCGCCGAGTTTACGAGTGCGGCGAACGAGGCTGGTCATCTTGGTCTGACCCTACTCCAACCAAGCTGGGTTATGTGTGCACTTTTGCACGCTGAGTTAGGGCTTTTGTGGATCGGGTCACGAACGGAAGCTTAGAGGCGGCGGCAGTGAAGAAGGGGTGCTGCCTTCAGGGGGATGTAGCCGTATAATCTGGCATCGCTGCCGCCGCTTTGGTGTGGGCACCTTGATGTATCTTGCCTGTGCGACGTCATCAATGCAGTGCAATATTGCACAGGCTCGGGCTTGTTTGCACGCTTCACCCAGGACCCAGGCGCCGATACATAGAATCAAGCCGGATTTCTCTGCGATTGGGGTGAATTGTGCCGGAGACACCGGTCCTCGGGTGGAATGCATCCAGCGGGAGAGCGTCTCTGCCCCTGTGATTTATCCTGTCTTTAGGCCGATCTTGGGCTGGTAGTGCAGTGTGAATTCGTCCCGAGCGAGGCATCGGGTAGTCCTGTTCGATAGACGGACACTCCGGCGGTTCTGCGATTATCTCTGGCTTGAAGAACTCGTAGTTCTGCCTCCCGTTCTTCTTGGCGCAATACATCGCGGTGTCTGCATTCTTGATAAGTGTCTCCGCGTCCTTTCCGTCGCCTGGATAGACGCTCACACCAATGCT
>PLSM01000015.1 GCA_003165075.1 Acidobacteriaceae bacterium
TCACGGCAACGTCCAACTGCGGATGGCGACCATAGCGAAAGAACTCGGGATCGAGATGCGTACACTCGAGCGCACGTTTACAGGCGAGTACAAGCTGACCATGGCGCAGTACCAAGTCGAGGTCCGCTTGAGCTTCTCCCGTTGGATGCTGAGTATCTTTCCGCCCACCAAGGTCGGTGTGGTTGCGACGACCCTCGGTTATAACCGAGTGCAGGATTTCAACCGGTTCTTCAAGAACCACTTGCACGAGTCCCCATCGGAATGGGGTCGCAAGGAGCGCGCAGGTATCCGCAGTGATAAGAAGAGAACTTCACAGGATTGACAAACGACATTCGTTATTTGTCGCGCTGGTTGGCCACGGGGACAACGTCGCCCTTTTCATTTTGTCGCCTCCTGCGAACCGGTTTCTGTTGAATCCGAGGATGAGAACTGTCAGACTCACCGCACGGTTGGACGAACAGTGCTTGTGCTCATGGAAACACCGGCGGCCATTTACATAAATGGCGAACTCCCCGGCTCATCTGAGAACCATCCACTCTTCCCATCTGGATCGCTTTGCATGAACTCTCAGCACACGCCTCTGGTGCGAACTGAGATGTGAGGATATCTTCGCCTTGCCGACACCTTGGGCAAAGTTCATTTTTGGAGACACAAAACATGGTCACCACACCGGCTCATCTCCACTCGATCATTGACCACGATGGTGCGGTCATTCTCGATATCCCTCGCAATACCATTACAACTCTGAGCCCCGCCGGAGCCTACGTATGGGAACGCTTGCTGCAGGGCTTGCAAGTCGCCGCAATTATCTCAGAACTGGCTCACGACACTGGAACCGACGAGTTGGTCGTCGCCAAGGACGTCGAGGAGTTCATGGAACAGCTGAAGTCGAAGCAACTGGTCAGCCTTTAGTAACAACAGCGCACAAACAGCGGAGTTACACATGATCGATCAGACGGACTTCCGATTAGCATTCATCCTTCCGCAGTTCCGGCGGATATTGGCGAGTGTGGCTTCCGGAATCACGGTGCTCCCATCGGTTGGAATTCCGCGCTGGCAACGCCCGGTAGAGCAACTGAATCGCCTCATCCAGTCCACATGGAGTATCCAGACAATCGTTCTCGATGTACTTCCAGGTGGTTCGGTTTTCCGGCCATGTGCGGTCATTGAAGTTCTCACGCCCAACTGGCGCTATGCGGATCAAGGATTCGGCGCAGTTCATCCTGACGATATTGACGCAACCTCGCTGAGCGACGAGGAGCGGATGCACATCATGAACATTCTCGATGGTGGCAAAACTGCTCTTCTCTTCTCCCGGCTTGGGTGGATCGACGAGGTTCAGCAGTGGATTCAGGCAAGCGTTCCTGATCGTGTCGTACGGTTCAATGGTGACGTTCGGCAATTGCAGGCGGGGGGCAACTTCGCTCTCATTCGTTTCGGAACGCGAGAAGGGTGTTGCTACTGGTTTAAGGCCACGGGCTTCCCAAATGCTCACGAGTTCTCAATCACAAGGACCCTCGCTCAATACTTCCCGCATTTCTTACCGCCGCTTGTCGCGGCGCGCGAGGACTGGAACGCCTGGGTTATGGAGGACGCCGGCTCGGCAATTCGTGAGTGCATGAATCTACGCGCGCTCCTACGGGCCGTTGATGCACTTTCAGCCCTGCAGAAGCAGAGCGTCCTCCACACCAAGGTCCTCTTGAATGCTGGCTGCACCGATCAGTCCTTCGTGGTGCTCCAGTCAAACTTGGAGGAGCTAATCGATTATATCGAGGAGGCAATGGAAGAGCAGCTGTCAGCAAAGGCGCCGCCCCTCGACAAGACGCAGCTTCGCGATTTGCGAACCACCCTCAACGACGCTTGCCTCCGCATGCTGGATCTCGAGATACCCGACACACTGATACACATCGACATCAATCCCGGCAATGTCCTCTTCGATGGGACTCGCTCGGTTTTCATCGACTGGGCTGAAGGCGCGATAGGCAACCCGCTTGTGACGTTTGAACACCTGGCGGCGCATTTGACGCGAGAGGGAGAACATGCCAAAGCATGGCTTCCCATCCTCAGGGCGCAATACAGAAAAAAGTGGTTGGACTTGCTGTCCGGACCTCAGATTGACCGCGCATTCGCCCTGGCTCCGTTACTGGCCGTTGCCACATATCTCTATGGCCGAGGCGACTGGCTCCGATCCCCTCAGCGTCATGATCGTGGCTTTCAGGCCCATGCCAGAAGTTTGGCCCGGCACATGAACCGTGCGGCTCGCGCACCTGAATTTATGGAGGCACTATGCCGGTAGGCACACTTAAACCCGGGTCCACCATCGACATCCTGCACGGTGTGGAGGTTGCCGATCCCTATCGCTGGCTTGAAGACCGCAATTCAGACCAGACCGAAGAATGGATCAGCGAACAGATGCGAGTTCATGATCGCTATTTCTCTAAACTTCCCACCCTGAACATGCTTCGATCGCGGGTGAGCGAATACTTGAATGTGGAGATCCTTGACCAGCCTGCACAGGTTGGCAGCTACGTGTTCTTCCGTCGAAGAATGAGCGATCAGCAGCAAGCGTGCATCTACGTCAGAGATCTCGAATCCGGCGCAGAGCGAGTTCTGGTCGATCCGTCGAAACAAGGGCCGCATGCGGCTGTCAGGATTCATCGCATTTCAGAGGACGGACGTTTGCTCGCCTACTCCCTCAAGCATGGCGGTGAGCGCACGGAAGAACTCCATTTTGTGGATGTGGAGAATGAACGGACTCTCGAAGACTGTCTTTCTGCGGGTTTGAGCAGAGGGCTGTCTTTCTCCTCCGACAATTCAGGATTCTATTATTGCCGCGAATCTGAAACTCCGGCTTCGGCAAAGCTGCCGCACCAGATCCGCTACCACAGCTTTGGAGATTCTGCTGGCCTCGACCGCGTTCTGATATCGCTGCCGCGGACTGAACGCAGCCGGCTGGTCCTGATTGCAGACGATGAGAACCTCGGAGCAGTCTTCGTCCATGACTCGAGCAATGGGGTGGGAGTTGACCTGTATGTTGCACCCCGCAGAGCGGATAACCTCTGGCGCCTGGTCTTTCAAGACAAGCCAGCGCCCTATGGTCCGTTCTTGTACCGGGGGCGGATTTACA
>PLSM01000075.1 GCA_003165075.1 Acidobacteriaceae bacterium
GACAAAGCCGAGATGCGCTGGCCGCGCGTGGGTATTGGCAAGCCTTCCAAAAAGTGAAGGGCAGCGTGTCCAAAGTGCTGGCTGGCGGAAACGCGGGAGCGATTGCCAGACTGGACCACAGGGATTGGCACAGAGAACTTTTTGAACCCTGTGTTGTCTCCGGCCTCATCCCGGCCTCGGCCCTGGCTGGCTATCGCAACGATGCTGTCTATCTGCGAAATTCCAGGTATGTTCCGCCACGTTGGGAAGCGGTGCGCGATGCCATGCCCGCGTTATTCGATTTGATTGAAGCCGAACCTGAGCCGTCGGTTCGGGCAGTACTCGGTCATTGGCTCTTTGGCTACATTCATCCGTATCCCGATGGGAATGGCCGCATGGCACGCTTTCTGATGAATGTCCTGCTGGCATCTGGCGGGTATCCATGGACGGTGGTTCGCGTTGAGGATCGCGCAGTGTATTTGAACGCTTTGGACCGCGCGAGCATCGATGTAGATGCGAGGCCGTTCGCCATGTTCATTGCAGAGCGAGTGAGATGGTCGCTCAAAATGGCAAAGCTCTCTGCCGAAGGCTAAATCCAAGCGCAAGGCCGATAAATGCCGGCATCCTGAGTCCGCTGCGCATTCCGAAATCAACAGTAATGTGGGTTAGGAGAGCGTAGATCGCATCATCCAATCGTGGGGGCGTCTCGCTTAACGCTGAAAACAAATGAGATACGCTCTGTACCTGAATTTGTACCCAGAAATCGGATCGTTGCCACACTGGCCTCATCAGAAAAACAGAATCGTTCTCCTAAACAACACAATAAAAAGGAGATAATACAAGCTCAAGTGGTGCCGGGAGGGGGGGTCGAACCCCCATGGCCGCGAGGGCCGGCGGATTTTGAGTCCGTTTTAAGCCCTTTACGAAGAGGTATTTACAGACAGTTTCGTTAATATTTCAATGACTTGGTGTGCATGGATGTGCATTGGAATGCATCGGTTTCCGGTACCACTGGCTACTAAAATGGCTACCAAATATAGCTTCCCGGCTGTGCATAAATTCGCCTTTTGTTCGCCTATACTGCTCCTGTGTGGAACCTGCCTCAACCCCGGCTCTGCGACTTCGCCGTTCGGTGCAAGGGATGTGGCGAGACCATCCCCGCCCCGGTCGAAACCCTACCAGACAGTTGGATTGTTGCCGACTGTCCGCTGTGTCGAACGAAGCGCCGGTACCTGCCGACAGAGATATTCCGAGGGACTCTCTCGCACCTACTGACCATCAGCAGCGCAACGCGGAGGTCTGCCCGTGGGTGAAATGAAGAGGGCGACTGCGAGAGAAGAACAGGACAAACGAACTCAAGACCGTTTCGCCTCGACCATCGTTATTGCTGCCTCAATCATTGCGGCTGTCCGCTTGGCTCGTGAGCCTGACATCAGTAGACCATCACCCCGGCTGACATCGGTCGTCGCTGACAGCGTGGGTCTGGCTCGGATGATTCTTGACCGCGTTATGCGATAGGAGTTTGTGGAGGGCTTCGGCACGGCAAATCGTGTTGAGCCACGGGCGACCGCAAAGATATTTTTCCCAGCTTGTCGCGAAAACTCCCTCCGAACGACACTATATATATGAAGCATTTTATTGGCGTCGGGGGCGTCCAGAATTCTCAGTCCGGTTGCTATCGCAGGATGCCGTTATTGGCTCCCATCAAGGGCGGCATCAGGCGAGGAGCCGAACAACTCGTACTCCACCAGCACGCCCCGGAGGCCGGTTACCCACAGTGGTCCGTCCGAGAACTCGCTCTTGCGCCTGATTTGATTTACGTTTGAACTAAGGACTGAAATGGGCAGACGGGTAGCTGTCATGCTTTACGTGGTGGCGATGGTGGCAGTCATAGTTAGTGTAGATTTAGTTTTCTTCAGGAACCGATTCTGGGAACGGCTGACAGTGAATATAGGCATCGTCATGGTGTTCGCAGCTTTCTACTTCATATTCCTCAAGCGTCCATGAACAAGGGCGAACGCTTCCCGGTGCATTACTGTTTCTCGGACGGACTCTTAAACTCGCAAGGTTGAGATTGTGTGCGGCAGATACGGCGGACGGGGTGTCCTGCAACTAAAGTTCGTTGACTCCTCGTGAATCTGGGGGTAGATTCATCGCGTAAGAGGAAGGAGGACAACCCAAAAGATGCAGCAATACTCTTTGAGCGGTACTCCACATGAGGCATCTGAATTCTAAGGCATCGTGTCCCAGACCCCAAGGTTGCCCCGGCAATAAGGATTCTTGTGCTGGGATGTGATCGCATTCTTTCACGTGGTAATGCTTCTATCGACCCGATGCGTAGCGTGGCCGTTCTTCAAATGGAGCGATGACACTATCGCCCAAGAAGCCCGTTAACGGGTATAGCCACCTAGCAATCGGGGCTTGGAAGCATAAGTGAAAAATGACTGGGCACTCGCGGAGATGCGGTGTCCTTAGTTCTACAATCAACCCACGGCGGTGGCCGAGGCGCAAAGCCTCGGCCACTGTTGTTTTAGAGGGCGTGAATTGGCGATGGCTGCATAGGAATTACGCCCCGCACTTTTTCGACCGCCTTTGAGTTTGCTCGAATTCCCTGTTCATCTTGAGAAACAGGTCTAAGGCGGAAGATATTTGTCCCAGTTCCTATCGGTACCATCGCTAAGCGAACGGGAGTTCCATTCGGCTTGCCATGCAGATACTTCGACTCAAGCCAAGAGGACAGTCTCTCATCGAAAATCTCAGGTATACCTCGCCAGAATTCAGGATTCAGGGTGCATAGGATTTGCAGGTGACCTAAACGTAAGTCGATTTCGGAGATGCTCTCTGGGAAAAAGCGTTGGACGTTTTCGATGCCCACATGTAGTCCTGTCTTGCCCAGTGTCCTGCTAAATGTTTCGACCAACATATGCGCCTCCCTACAACCTCGGACGTAGAACTGCCAAGCAGCCAGCCGGAGAAATGCTATGGGAAACAGCAGATAGTATGTTCGTGACAGTTGAGAAGTCAAGGGCAGGTCTACCGGGGCTGCGGAATGGATTTCTCATCCCGAACCTGACGAAGGAAGAAACTGGAATCGCCAAGATCGAATGATGCATTCTAGGAGTGGTTTGAATAGTGGGCTCGGGAGCGGCAGGTGAACGTTCAGGTGGAGCCGACCGGCAACGCAATCGAGGAATCGGTAGACCTCGCCTATGAGATTTGCAACCGGGTGTTCAGGAAGGTGCCGGAGCGAATTCGTGATGAGCAGAAGCTGTGAGCCGCATGTGACGAAGCCCGTTTCTTTTCTGTATCTCCTCGAAGGGATTCCTCTATTCGTTCTGAACTTCTATTGCCGGTGAGACCGCGCTGGAGACGACTTGACGCCGCCCCCAGCACGTATCCGGTTACTCGGCATAGAAGTCCAGCAGCGAAGGACGTACTCGCACTTCATTGCTCTTCAGACTGTACTCAATGTAGCCTGAGTGTTTGAATCCATTCATGAAAAAGGAGACACGCGACCGAGTAGTCCCCACCATTTGTGCCAGTATTCCTTGGCTGATTATCGGAATCGCGGTCTCGCGTGGTTCAGGAGCTTCGAAATGCGCCAGTCGCAAGAGTAATCGCGCTAACCGCATTTCGCTCCCATTGCATCGTTGATCAACCAAATCTTTCTGGTAGCGTAGGTTTCGCGCCAACACATACGCACAAACCAAATTTGCCATTTCCACCTCTTGGCTAAGCGTGAGCATCATGACTTTGTTTTCAATTCGAAGTAGTTGGCAATCTGTAAGCGCGTTGGCAGACGTCGTGCGGATCGGCTCACCGGCAATCGAGTCTTTTCCAACAAAATCCGAACTACCCAAGATGTCGAGCGTTGCTTCCTTGCCATTCCGGGTCATTGCGCTGTGTCTTACACACCCGGTTTGAATGACAAACACCGCATCGCTCGCATCACCCTGAGCGAAGATTACGTCTCCCTTGCGGAAGGACACCATCTCTCTACCTGTGCCCGGAGTGGAGAGGAAGAGTTTTGGGTTGAAAGCCTGCATTGGACTCCTTCTACGAAGTCTCTATGAAACTCAGAATGCATATTCAAGCACGGGGATAACTTTCAAAGATGCCCAAAATTGCTCACCTTGCCAAGAGGGAGTCCCTACCAATAAGGTCTGTAGACCGTCCAGATTCTGGACTCATCCCGAGCCGACCACCTCGGGATTTTCTGAGATTTGGGAACGAAGCGCAGACTGAGTGCAGAGTGACGTTGGGGATTTGCCTTGGATAAGCTGGTTTAGTGAATTGGTGAACGCGATAGTGGGCGACGAGACCTCCCGATGATTTACCGCTCTTCGTGCAGGGTTCGGTCGCCAAGTCCACATTCGCCGGTCTGCCTTGGCTACTCTACTTGCGAAACTGGTGCAAGCGCCCAATCCACTTTTGGCCGTTCGACGACTGGGAGATTCCCGAGGGCAAATCGGCAATTGTGGAGGTGTATCCGTCCTTGCCTAGGATGAGCAATATCGGACAGCGGCCAGTTTGGTAGTGGGGTACGCTTTCTGTCATGACTGATAGGACAACCATACTGAAGGTTGAAAGGGACTGCGACGATGGCCTGATTGTGACCTTTTCAGATGGCACGAGAGCCGGATATGTCGCGGAGGAGTTGCTACACCTGAGACCGCGCCGGGAACCGGTTGAAGAGCCTTCGAAGTCAGACCGACCCTTCACCATCGTGACAAGAATTAGCTTTTCAATGGGCGGTCCCCGCTCAAAGTAGATTTCAGACGCTACTTTTTCCCCGCTGTGACCAAGACTGTATTCCAAGTTATGCTTCCTGCTGAAGGCGATGCTTGGAGTGATGCCGTTCTCGGCACATAAAGTTGAATCGCCTCTGCCGTTTCTACGACATAGGCTTCCCGAAGGAAGGCCGAGGCGGGGACGAGCAAGCTGCCATTGCGGTGGCGGCATGGCTGCAACGCGCCGACAGGATTAAGAAAGATGGCCGGTGCCCAACAAGAGCAAACCGAACTAGAATGTTGGCAACCGGAAACGGCAAAAAGGAGAACACCCTTAATGCTCAAATTTTTGTACGATCCCGGCACCAGCAGTGCGATGCAGTCGCGGGATAACCCAGCCTTGACAACGAGAGGAAGACTGCAAGCCGTCATTTGCTAGCAATGACGAATCCCGATGCTAGGGGGATGGATTTCCCTCCTAGCATCCGAAAACCAAAAGGCCGTAAGGCAATATAGACCTGCTGCGTGATTCGTTGCCGTGGGTATATTCCGCGATAAGGGGCTGGCATTGGATTATGCCAGCCCTCAATAGATCGTTCAGTGTCCGAAGCCTCTGCTGTGGCAGCGTGGCTGCAACGGGCAGACCAGAATGGGTCGCTTGGCAGCTATTTCAATCCGCCGCTGACGCCCGAGGAGCGAGAGATCGCTCCGGTCGAAGGATGCGGCATCGGAGGACCTTACTCCATCTCAGATACAGCTTCATAGCACATGTAGTGTCTTAATTTGGATTCTCAATGCTGTCTGTGTCGTTGTGTTCCTCGCAGAATTGGTACTGTGTGCGGTCGTCGGACAAGCGCAGGCAGTAAGTCACCCAGTGATGTTTCCCGAAAATATCATCGTAAGTGATCCTTCCGAAGACATAGAGGGTTCGCTTATCCAGATCAGGAATGCTGGTCATTTTGTTTTGAGCAGTCCGCTCTGTGCCGGGCGAGAGAACTCCGAGCCTCTTTGGGGAACCTTGAGTGTTGAAGTCGGGCTCTATCCCCACCAGATTATAGAGGTAGTTCGGATACATAATGACGTTTCGCGCAGGCGTGCGACCCGTGTTCGTAAATTTAACAATCGGTTCCAGTTCAGGCCCGTGAACGTCGATGACAGCAACCCATGCCCTTTGATCCAATCGCATAGTATCTTGAGTGGCCTTGATACCAGCCTTCGCATTACTGGCGGCAGCACTGAGTTGGTCTACGGCATCAGACATTCTCCCGTTGATATCCTCCGCTGTGTCAGAGAACTGTTGTGCGGCGTCGGCTTGGTCGCTGGCCGCGTTAGCCTGCTGCTTCGAAGCAGCCACCAAAGCCTTCGTATCCGCGCCCCCTTGAATCAACTCCCACAACGTCAATGCAGCAACTATAGCCATCACCACAGTGAAAATTGCAATCCAACGGGTAGCCTCAGCCGTAAGCCTCGCAGCCTTTTGTTCAGTTGTCTCATTGTTGCGCTTATCGCGGCGTTCTTCGCTTTTGGTGGGGCGCTCATGCATTTTGCATTTCACATCGTCGATAAGCCGTCTCCACCAAAGTTGGCGCGGCTTCATAGCCTCTTTGTCGGGGTTCTTTCCACCGCTTGTCTCTTTGTGAGCATCTGGCTTATTGTCCACGCGATTACACCGTCTGTGATGAACACGGAAACTGTATCACAAGAATATCTCGACGCAGCCGGGGAGCAAGTGAGAACATCTTTGAGAAGTGGCCTGCCGGACAAATCGAAAGGGGAAGTGAACATGAAGTGCATGATATTCGTTAAGGCGAGCAATGACAGTGAGAAAGGCACCATGCCGGGTCCGGAATTGCTGGCCGCGATGGGTAAGTACAACGAGGAACTCTTCAATGCTGGCATCATGAAAGGTGGTGGCGGCTTGAAACCAACTTCCCAAGGCAAACGGGTGCGGTTTTCAGGCGCACATCGAACAGTAATTGATGGCCCATTTGTCCCGACAGAGGAGCAAGTCGCTGGCTACTGGATGTGGGAGGTCAAATCGATGGACGAAGCCGTCGAATGGCTCAAACTCTGCCCGAATCCAATGCTAACGGACTCTGACATTGAAATTCGGCCAGAGTTTGAGGCGGCTGATTTCGAGGGATAGGCTCGGTCCCACTCAGCACATGCACTCAGCCGCCTTGCAATTGCGTGAAGGAAGCAAGGTAACAAGGCGGCTCCCGAAAGCCGAGCAAACATTCCATTGTGACGGGACGCACAGCTTCTATTTCAGCGGCATGACACTCTCTCGTCACCTCGCATGGAAAATCATTCGCCAGTCCCGGTCAGCGTGACGCTGCATCTTGTATTCAATCCGGATGACAGGGCTTCTTTTGTTCGCGGTCGGAACGACATTTATGGACATCTCCTTTACTGCCTGATGGTGTTGGAAGCTGCCTTGCAACGGGTAGAAGAACTCCGGCGCATCGCAGCCGAGAGACCTACCACATAGCAACGCGCTCTCAGTACAACTCAATTGCGATTGCCTCCTCACTGAGGAATCTGGATGGCTCGAATCCCGTCAAATAGGAACCACTCGGCGCTAAGCTCGTGGTGGGAGCCGATGTTCGGGCCTAAAATCCAGAGACACGGTCTCAATGGATAGAATTCAACCGTCAGGAGTAGTTAGATGCACGAATTGGCGCATGACTATCTGGAAGGCTTAAATCACGGGAACGATATGAGCGACGAAGACGACCTCGATTTGGTATCTGTCTCCGGGGCTCGTGGCATGGAAGACCCGATGAGCGAGCTTAGTTTTCTTAGGCAAGGGCGTTCGGCTGTCCGTGGGTACAATCTTGCGGTTGAGATGCTAGTGTTGACCGAGAAGGACACTCCGATTGCTTATATCGCGGATTTGGTGGAAGCCGTGGAGGAGTGTAAATCGATAAAGGAGAGCGCGTGGGTTGAGCTTTCTGGTCTGAGGGCCGCAGCAGAGAAAGACCCAAACGACGGAGAAAAGCTTGCTCAACTTGGTTTTGTCTTAAACACACTCGACGAACCGGAAGAAGCTTTGAGCGTTTTCACTCGCGTTCTCGAACATCCTGATACGCTCTCCATCGAATCCCACCGCGACTGCCTCAATAACATTGGGTGGCATCACTTTTTGCAGGGCGAGTATGAACAGGCGCTCGGTTGGTTCGAACACGCCTGTCGCCTCAAGGAGCCAGTTCATCCGACTGGTGATGAGGATTCAGAGGACATCGATGAGGACGAACTGGACGAGCCCTATAAATTGGCTCTCGAAAACGTGCTGCTAACCCTAGCGAAAATGGGACGTTTGACAGAAGCGACCGCAAGGCTTGAGGAATATCACAGATGGTTTGGGCGCTTGCCGATATATGAATCGACCGCACTTGAGAAGCTGGGCTTGCAGCCCGATGTGATTTTTATCCGCTCAAGGATTAGGAACCTTGCCGATGAGGCAGCAAGATCATGAAGTGGCCGGTAAAGGAGGTTTCGATGCTTTACTGCGAAAAGTGCGGAGCCAACTACAATCAGGAATATCATCACCGTTGCGATGAATGGGATATTGCCTGTATGGGCAAGCAGGTCTGTATCGATTGCCGTCTCCACCATTCATCCCCGCTGAAGGAGGTTCGGGCAATTCCCGAAGGGGGATACTGCAAGCATCTGACACCCGAGTATTGGGAAAAGAAGGGCTATGAGCGGGGATGGGGTGATGCTGCGGTGTGTAATTTCCCCGAATTGGAGATTCTCCTTAAGGAAAATGATGCAGGCTCCAGTTTTATCATTCTCAACGGCACGCTTCGGAGACCAGTGAGAATTGAAGTTAATAGAAAAACCGGAGGTGTAGACGCATCGTATTAGACTTCACAGTCTGTGCTTTCACTCCGAGGGGACAACCGAATTGGGACGGCGATTACACTATCGACACGTGACTTGACGCATCGTGTCCGCAGTTGGTTATCCATTTAGGTACTTGGCGAACGTAAGGACTGCGTGCAGAATGACTGCGGAGGAAGAGTCAATCATGCCAAGACAAAGGGTTTTCAAGGGAGGGACGGAATACACTGTTACCGGACCCACTAAGAAACAGCGTCGTCTTGTGTTTCTCACAGAGTTCAAACTAGATGGCAAAGAGATTCTAGTGTTCCGCCCCAAAAAGAGAGTCCAAAAGCTGCGGCCTAGTTGACCGGCTGAGCATGCTTCCGCGAAAGCCACTTCAACCCAAGTGATTCGAGAACTCATCTATGAGACGGCTTTATGACAGTGACGCATCCGTATTTCAATCAGAACAAATCTGGTGTGAAGCGAGTACGTGAGCTATGCATTTTCTTCTCTATGTCTGCCTTCCAGTTGAAGAAGCGAAAACAAGCCTTCAGGCAAGACGACGAGCCTGTCGATACTTGGAGAAGGAACACTTCGTCAGTGTGGCGCGATTTTGCGGCCATTGCGACTGTTATTCGGTTGGTGGCCGCTATTCGGGGATGTTAACTCTGCTCCGCTTGAAGGGGCTACATACGAGAGAGTTCCGTCTATTCTTGAAGCAATATCGAGAGACGAAAGCGTCGTTGGCCGCTAAGCTCTTCAAGAAGTGTTTTCCCAATTTTGGCGGAAGAATCCCTGTCGGGCGGTTTGACGTGGAGTTTGATGGCTATGAAGACGATGCACAGTTGATGGACGAGATTCTGTTCGCACAATTAAAAGCGGGCTTCGACCGGGACGTCACGAATGCTGTCGCTTTCGAAAAGCCCAACGTCATCTTTACGGATTTGGATGATTTTCAATGGCCGAAGACGGTCGAAGATGCGGTTGGGCGGCACTGGGTCGTCGCTATCGACTACCACAATTGAGAGACGAGATAGTCCTGAAAGTCGAGGTTCGCATTGGCAGCGGCGACTCGCTGATGGAAAGGTTCAAATACCATCTGGTTGAACCACCTTCTTTTTTCTGCCCTGCACCCGCGATTTTCCCGCCAAAACACATGATTCTTCGGGCACTCAGGACGAGGGTTTTTGAACCATTCAAATGTGGAGTGTGAAGCCGCCCCTTCTAGCCGTTCCGTTTAAGATGCATCCGGCAGTCAGAACGCCCTCAGGCTCTTTTCTTCATCTGACTACTTTTGGCCGGTGCCCTTGCAAACCCGGCAAGTGCCGGAACCATAACAGATAGAACAGCGAGGCCGGTTTTCGGTGGGGCCGTATCCCGGATAACCAAAGTGCCCGGTTCCTTTGCAACTTGGGCATCGCCCGGTTCCGTTACAACTCTTGCAGTCCTGCATAATGCTCCTTTCATGGGAAGCCGACGTCACAAGGTGATTCAATCGGTTTTTATAGTTCCGAAGTGGATGAGAATCGGCCTACCATCAGCGGAGTGGTAGATATGCACCTCCAGTCTTTGGTCACGATTGAGTGCATCGCTTCTGAGTTGCCGCAACTCATCCGTCTCGCTCAATCTCCGTAGAGCGTCCGTTAAAGTCCTGCTTGGTTTGCGCCCCGGCGTGTTGTTTGGTCTGGTGAATTTGAAAAGCACATTGTCCCGCATGTCCGTCTCCTTCAGGCCACCAATGAAGTTTCTGCCTCCAGCACGGGAGAACCGTGGTATGTATCAACTTCCACGGCAATACTCCGCTGAGCCTCTCGCGTAAAGCGAACCACACTTGCTCTCGAAACCCCGTATTTTCTGGCTACATTTGTAAGGCTCATTCCAGAAAGGCGGTCTCGAACCAGCGCGGCATGATCGACATCCAACGGTTGGCGACCGAGTGGTAGACCTTCCAGCTTGCGGCGTCTGAGCGAGGCACGGACGCGCTCTATACAGATGCTTCTTTCAATCTCTGCGAGAGCCGAAGTCAGCACCATGAAGAACCTTCCCATCGCACCACTCGTGTCGATGTTCTCGCGTAAAGAAATGAACTCAATTCCAAGGTCGTCGAGTTCGTCCATGACCTGCAAGAAATGTTTGGTGCTTCTTGCGATGCGGTCAAAGGCGACACACATGACGATCGAGAACTTCCGCCGCCGAGCATCCAACAGCATCGCATCAAGACCCGGACGCCGAGCCTTAGCACCTGATATTCCCACATCTGAGTAGACGCCAGCCACCACGAACCCGCGTTGCTCAGCGGCTCGTCGTAGGTCAAGAAGCTGTGTCTCGATATGCTGGTCGGGTGTGCTAACGCGACAGTACAGAGCGACACGTTTCATTTCAAATGCTCCTTTGTGCTTGCGGCCACAATGTTTGATAGCTGGATTGCATCATTCACTCTTAGGCTTCCGCATCGGGAAGACCTCTGTGACTTGCAAATGGTTGTACCCAGAGTCTCGGAGGAGAGCCTCACGGTAGTCCGTGAATGCCTCAGCGATGTAGCGACGGGAACCTTGCCATGAGCGTGCGAACAATGTGAAGAGCCTGTTCGTCGCGCTCAGGTAACGTTTGTGGCCTTCGCAGGACTCCAGCCAGTCGGCGACAGCTTCTTCCATTTCTCTTTGTGCTTGGTTCACAGCCTCTCCCATAGTTGAGTCACTCGGCTCCCTCCCCGCCGCACCCTTTCTCTTGCTCCTCAATCAGGAAGGATGGAATCGTTTCGACCTTCTGCCTTTTCGCCACGAAGCAGCGCCCAGTTTCCCAGTCAACCTCGCAGTAATCGGCGGAATAGACGGCAGTACTTAAGGCGCGGCGACGGTGCTCCGGGAACAGGCTCCACGCCTTCAACTGAGCCGACAGGGCACAGGTGGCGGGGAGAATGACGGAAACGCCAAGCTGTTGGTCGAATTCAAAACAGACCTCGAATAGGTCGGGACCGGGCAAAATCTCGATGGGCTCTGCTTTTCCGGTATTCTGACCATATCGCACAATGTTCATAGGTCATAATATACACGGAATGATGTGAGAGTTCAACTGTTTTCTGCGCTATGGACAATATATAATTTCGCCTATGGGCTGGAAGATGCAGAAAGTCGCAGTTTGTGACGTGTGCGGCCACGTCTGGATTCCCTCTGTGGAGCACCCGAAGCTGTGTGCCAGCAAACGGTGCCGGTCAACATTGTGGGATAAGGGCGGCTTGGATGGGAGGACGCGGGAAGCCAGAGGTAAGAAGAGGCGCGGCCAGCGCACACCAAAGTAATGGGCTGGTCATTTTAGTCAACCGTTGACTGTCTGAAGAGATTCGCCGTGGGAGACCCCCTGCTCCCTTGAAACACGGGGCTGGACATCCATATTGCTAGATAGGCGTGTCGCCGCTAGACATTTATCCCGTACGGACTTATGTAAATGCGACTATACTTGCAGCCACAAAGAGGAACACAAGAAATGGCACACAAAGGCAAGAACCACCGCCTCGCCTTCCCGAAGGCTAGTGCCGCACAAGGAGCAACTTCCCCCGAGCCGAGGCCAGTTGCGCTGACCTTGAAGGTCGACGACACTTACATTCGCCTCTGCACACTTAAGGCTACCCAGCGGCGAAGGAGTCAGGACATCCTTCGGGACGCATTGCACGATTATCTCCAACGGATGATGAGATGGCATTTTCTTACGAGGGGCGTTTCGAGTGAATCAGCTAATTGAATCTAGACTGTTCTTAGGGGTAAACGCACCGCTCTTTGCTTGGGTTGCGGCTGCACTTCTTCGTGAGTTTTCGGCAAGGGTGC
>PLSM01000084.1 GCA_003165075.1 Acidobacteriaceae bacterium
TTGGCCTCGAGGACGATTCGTTCTCCCGCCGCAGCCTCTCTCCCAATCTCGATCACGGCATCCCCAACCTTGCACTTCGGAATTGCTCCAGACCTCGTTCCTGTGGGGTCAAAGATGTCCCCTGCCTTTTGCGCCTCCCGCTGAACAAAGGCGCGAAACTCCTCTTCAAAATCAATCCCATGCGTCGTGGATCCACGCGACCCTGCGCCTGGCGCAACGCCAGGATGCCGATCCGCAGCGCAGTCAGCGCGAGCTGATTCCGTGCATGTCCTTCCTCCCGCTTCTCGAGCTCCGCGAGTACCTCCGGACGATCCTCGATACGCGCTCTACGCTGATCGACGAAATCATCGATCTGTACGACCGCTTCATGGGCACACGGTTCAGCAAGGCTAAGCGCAAGCATTCAGATCGTTTCCAGGAATCCGGCAAAGCGATCAACGACAAGGTGCGTCTGTACTCGCGCATCGGCCGCGCGCTGCTGGAGGCCAAGCAGTTAGGTGGCGATCCATTTGCCGCCATTGAGGCTATCATCCCCTGGGATCTATTCAGTAAGAGCATCAACGACGCGAAAACGCTGGCTCAGCCTGAGAACTTCGCCTTTCTCTCCCTGATTGGCGATGGCTTCAACCAGCTACGGCGCTACACTCCGACCTTGCTGGAGGCGCTCACCATGAAAGCCGCGCCGTCGGCACAGGATCTGTTGGCCGGGGTTGAAGTGCTGAAAGGCATGAATGAGCGTCAAGCGCGCAAAGTGCCAGATGATGCTCCTACCTCATTCGTGCGCAAGCGCTGGGAAAGCCTCGTGCAGACGCCGGAGGGGTTGGACCGGCGATTCTACGAGTTGTGCGTGCTGTCGGAACTTAAGAATGCGTTGCGCTCGGGCAACATTTGGGTGCAAGGATCGCGACAGTTCAAAGACTTCGAGGAATATCTTCTGCCTGTACCACGCTTCTCGGTGCTATGCGAACGAAAGGAGCTTGGTCTGGTCATTGAAACCAACTGTGAGCGTTTTCTGGAAGGCCGGTTGGCCCTTCTGGAGCACGAGTTGGCGACCGTGGAACGGCTAGCCGCGGCCAATGAGTTGCCCGACGCGGCCATTACCGATACAGCCGGCTTCACCTATCACGTATTCGCACTGATGCCTCCGCTGGGCTTTCGCTTCGCCCCGCGCATTCGCGATTTGGCCGACAAGCGCCTTTACATCTGCGGCAATCCTCATCTTCAAACAGACATGGAAAGCCTGAAACCACTTCACCAAATGTGACGAAGAACCCAGATCAAGTTGACGAAACCACATGTGCGGACGATATGGAAGACGGGCAGACAAGCAACGCATCGCGGAGTAGATGCAGACCCACAACACTGACGTTTTCGATGACTCCTACTTCGCGCCATCCTGTAATGTCGCGCCGCAATCATTCCAACCGGTTGTGCGACTTAATCCGGATCCGGACGGCGCGAACTGACCGTTATGCGGTGGGGCCTCGTTCCGTTCTGGGCCAAGGACGCCAAGGTCGCGTTTAGCACGATCAGCGCGAAAGCGGAGACGATCACGACGAGCCCTACATACCGTGAGGCAATGAAGCTGCGGCGCTGTCTTGTGCCCGCTGACCTCATATATGAGTGGCAGAAGGTTGATGTGAAGACGAAGCAGCCTTATGCAATCGGCATGAAGGATGGTTCGTTGTTCGCGTTCGCCGGGTTGTGGGAGCGCTGGACCGACAAGACGACCGGAGCTACACGTTGGTAATGTGTGCGGGCTCCAAGCGTGATGTCAATCACTGTTAAGGTGTCACGTCTGGCCCACACTGAGGCCTCCACATACGAAAATTAGCCTGAATACACCTCAATTCGTGTCGCGGAATGGGACTCAAACAATGCATCCTCCAACGCTCGAGTGGTTCTATCCCTTCTTTCGCGGGTCAATGTTTGGCCTAGCGGCTATGCTGCTTCACGAGTGCGGACACATCGTCACGGCAATAGCCCTCGGAGTGAAGGTGAAGAAGGTTGGACTGAAGTGGAACAAAGGTCTCTACACTGTTCGCGAGCGAGGATCGATGAAAAAGAACCTCCTCATTGCTCTTGCCGGTCCATTGGTAAACATTCTTCTAGTAGCGACAAGTCCCTGGTTACCAGTCTTCGGCCTGGCAAACTGCTGCTTTGCATTCGTCAATGCCCTGCCGATTGAGGGCTCCGACGGGTTCCGAATCGCTTATTGTTGGCAACAAATGCGGAAGAGAGATCTGATGATCTAGTTGTTAATTCCCAGCGGGACTTGCATGTAAGATGCCCAAATTGGGGCAGGTTATTGATCTGCGCTAGATTGATCCCGTTGCCGTTTCCGCAATCGCCGACCGCCGCCTTCCGAGACTCAGCGCCTTAGCCCCGCAATTTTAACCAAGGGCCGAGTACAACGTCTGGCGCGAAATCCGGTATTCAGCAGCCAACGCGGTCTTCTTCTCCCCTCCCACAACCCGTTTGCGAAGCTCTGCGACTTGTGCCGGCGTCAGGGATGGCTTCCGCCCCTTATAGATGCCAGCCTTCTTGGCCAACGCTATCCCTTCCCTCTGTCGTTCGCGGATCATGGACCGCTCAAACTCAGCCACTGCCCCCAGCAATGACAGAAGCAGGTTGGACATCGGCGAGTCCGCGCCTGTGAAGGTCAAGTTCTCTTTGACGAACTGGACGTGGACACCTTTCTTGGTGAGGTCGAGGACAATCTTCCTCAAATCATCCACCGACCTGGCCAGCCGATCCATGGAGTGAACTAAAAAAAGATCACCCTCGCGCAGGTATTCAAGGGCACCCGGGCCAAGTGGCTGCTGGTGGTTGTTGGACAGAAAAAAGCCATGGGCCTCGATGTTAGGAACGACCAGTCGCGCAAGAGGCACTCGGGACTGCTGAGCAGCCTGAAGGCTTCGAGCGTGTAGTTGCCACTGGGCTATGAACCACAAACTCAATACCCTGTGTCCACTGGAACCCCTATGGATGGGGGGTTTCAACGGTCTGATGGTTGACGACATTTCAGAGCCCGCAGTAATCTCCGGTGTCCACTTCGCCTGCGATCAGCAAAGCCAGCCACAAAGACGCAACTGTGAGACGCAGCCGCTTGGGGAAAAGGGTTTGTCGTACGCCGCCGTGATGGCAAATAGGAGGTACTGGAGGCTCACCCGGCTCCTACCGGTGCCTCCTCATGGCTTGTAGAGAGTCGTTTTTAGCCGAAGGAGCCTCCGGAGTGCCGTTTTCAGGGGCTTTGGAGCTAACTGCCGATTATCGCAACAGCGACAGCGAAGGTATCGAACGTTCATAAGGCCGAGGTTTATGAAAGCCAAAAGCGAGGGGTACTGATGAATATGTCCGAATTTGTGGAGGCCACCTTCTCCTGGGAGTCCAGTACGAGCTACATCATTGATGTGTGGTGCAAATGCACGCGGCGAATGACTTGGCGGTGTAATTGTCCAATGCGCAAACATACTGCGGCCAAAACGGACTGAGTTCTGGGGAGCGATCGCCCACGAAGTAGTGGCGAATATATGCCTTGCTTTTCCCCGTCTCGGCAACATGATCGGTCCGGAACCCTTCGATCAGCGTTTTCACCGTAGAGGGCGAGAACAGCGCTTCATGGAAAGTCTGAGCATATTCGTACTCGGTCTTCCAGGTTGCCGCGATACCTGTCTGGTTGGAAGCCTCAATTACCTCGTAGTTCTGCAGCACTGCGGAGAATGGAATAACTCGGGCTACGGTGAAAGTCGGGTCATTGCCGTCAACCGGCGAGATAGAGGGAACTATCTTGATCGCGACGCGATGTTCGCCTTCGACAAGCAGTGCGTTGCTCTCAGGTCCGAGCAGGCGCATTTCATCCATATGCGTGTGCGCGAATATCCCTAGCCGGATCACATCGGCGTACTCGACCATCAGGTCGGCCAGCTTGTCCGACGATAGGAACACCACGGGCGCCTCGCCCCCGCAAACATTTCTGAATTTTGCGACGGTCGAAAATGGGTCGATGCCCGGCGGAATGTGGCCCATCACCCAGACCCTATCGCCTGATTTCCGCACCTC
>PLSM01000077.1 GCA_003165075.1 Acidobacteriaceae bacterium
ACAGGTCAGCATCCACCACTTCCAGTCGTCCACTGCGCAGTGCCTTCACGATTTCATCCACCGCCTGATGGGCGTTGCGTCCGGGCCGGAACCCATACGAGCACGGATGGAAGTCCGCCTCGAAAATCGGCCCCAGCACCAGCAGCGTCGCCATTTGTACCACCCGGTCTTTGACCGTCGGTATGCCCAGCGGTCGCTGGCCTCCGTTGCTCTTGGGAATGAACACCCGCCGCACCGGCGCGGGCCGATACGTCTTGGTTTTCAGTTCCTCCTCCAGCCCGGTCAGCCAGTGCGAGCGCGTTTCCGGTGTCGCCGTGATCTGTCCGAGTGTTTGCCCGTCCACTCCCGGCGCACCGCCATTGCGCACGACCAGCCGGAACGCGTGCTCCAACAGGTCGCGCCGTGTCAGTTCCCCATAGAGGCTCCAAAACCGGTGGCCCGGTTCGGCCTTGGCCTTGTGATAGAGCGTGTCTTGCAGATGCCGGAGCTTTTCAGGGGTTGTTATCTCTTGCGAGCCATCACCCGCTCCTTCTCTCCGCGACGACGCGTGCCAACAAGCAGCGTCCCTTCGTGCCGAACGCAAGTAAGCCCGCGTCTCTGGATTGAGCGCCCAGAGATCAAGCCAGCTTGTGTCCTCGCTACTACGAAGGCCTCCGACTGCGGAACCGACACCTGCCGCCTGACCGGTCGAACCGGCTTGCGCGACGGATTGAACTGGCACCTTGCCCTGGCTCATCGGCTCCGCTCTCCCCGCTTTATGTGTGATTGACCTTCCCGACGTGCCTGCCACGCCGACCCCGCCGGAGATGACAGCGGCTGACGATTATCTGCGCTGCCAGCGTCGGCCTTCATCCCTGCGCCAGGGGCTCGGCGACTCCGGTTATAGAGTGTAACGAGGCTCATTAGCTGTGGTTCATCTTCATTCAGGCCCATCGGTTCTATACCCGGACTGCTTACTCCCCTCGCCGCCTTGCGGGGCGACAGGCACCGGGCTGTTCCGCCGTGAACCGTCCAACTCGGCGGATGGGACTTTCACCCACGAGCGCAACCACCTTCGCGGGCTGCTGCGGTGTGAGACAAAATTCTTCCAAAATTCAATTTTAGCTCTTTTTTGTTGCCTTAGATATATGTGTTAGACATATACCATTCCCCGATGAATACAAAATCCACTCCGCCATCGGTTCTCCACGACATCGCTCAAATCCAGCACATGGAGCGAGGCACGCTCAACGTCCTGCGCCAAGGCCCCCGCGGACCCTATTACAACCACCAGTGCTATGAAGAGGGCCGAAATGTTTCCCGCTACGTTCCCGCCGAACGGGTGGACGAGATCCGGGAGGCCATCCAGGGCTACCATCGTTGTAGCGTTCCGCGCTTTTTCCGTGAACTTTTTCCATTTGGTTTCGTGGTGAAACGGGAAGGATTGGCGAGATGTTGAGTGGTAGTTTTGTCAATTTGGGCCGTGGAGATTTTTCCGAATTGGGGCGCGGACATTTTTGGAGTTTAAGTCCGTGGAGTTTTATCGCAATCCGGCTTTGATTTCGCGCAGGCATTGCAAGGCGCGCTGGCGGCCTCGTTGCTGGTCCAAGGGGGACAAAGGCGGCGGTGAGGGTGGGGCCGGCTGGGAGGGCGGCGGCGGGCGCAAGCGCACGCGACTGATTTGCAGGTCTTCTTCGAAGCGGTCAGGTTGGAGGAGGTTGGAAAGTTTGAGGGCGCCGACGTTGCGGCGCTGGGCGCGGATTTCACGCTGAAGATAAAGGATGACGTTGCGCAAATCTTGGAGCGAGTAGCCCAGGCGCAACAGTTCGTACCACATCCGTTCCCGGTCGAAGGCCAGACGCAAGTTCTGACCGGTCAACTGACCATAAAGTTGGTGGGCTTGGCCGATGGCGTCGGCATGGACCGGGAAGGAAGATGGCGGAGCCGGCTGGGACATAAACCTCGCTTCAATCCGTCGTTGGAGCGGTGGCAGGCGGGAGCAGTCCGGCCGCGCCGGGCACGCGTTCGATGGCCGCTTGCACGTGAGGGGGCTGAATGGTCTGAGCGCCGGCGCTGGCCGCTTCGATCCAGGCCGCGCGGCACAGCAAACAGAGGCTGCGGGCCAGTCCGCTGCTGGCGCTGGTCAGCAGGTTCAGGGCGGCCGGCTCGATGGCCTGGCGGTTGATGCCCACCGCCACCAAGCTCTGCTGGACGTATTGACTGACCAGGGGAGCCGTCCAAGGTCCCAGATTGAAGTGACAGGCGATGCGCGAGAAGAGGGAGCGGTGCTGGCGCAAGCGCAAGGCGCCCAGGAGATATTCGTCGCCGATGAGCACCAGGCCAAAAGCTGGCGGGTCGGCCAGATTGAGGCCCAGCAGCAGACGCACTTCTTCCAGGCTGCCATAGGCAAAGCTCTGGGCTTCATCCAGGACGATGAGCGGAACCACTTGACCCAGTTCGGCCAGGGCGGCTTCGATGAGGGCCAGATTGGCTTCGCGGCGGAAGGCCGCCTTTTTGCCCAGCTTGGAAGCCAGCGCCGAAAGCAGACCGCAGCCGCTCAAGCTGGCGTGAGTCAAGAGCAGCGGGCAGAACAACCGCCGGTCCAGACGGCTTAACCAGCGGGCGGCCAGGGCGGACTTGCCCACGCCGTTGGGGCCGGCCAGGAGCATCACGCTGCGCAAGGTGGCCGTCTGCTCCAGCAAGGCCAGGGCGCGCTGGCTTGGCGGGGTCTCCAGCCAGGCTTGGGCCGAGAGTTCGCCAAAAGGCACGGCGGTGGCTCCCCACTGGCGGGCCAGCAGCGAGAGTTCCAAATTAGGCGCGTTTTTCATAAGCGTTGCCTTCTGGGATTTGGCTGTTGAGTTGGGCGTTGACCGGCTTGGCCAGGCCAAAGGCAGTGCCCCGATAGGTGACTTCGATGCGGTCGAGCTTGAAGGGATCAAAACGCAATTGCGCCGTCAGCGTGCGCAGGCTCAGGTCCACTTCGTAGAGTTTGTTTTCCAGCCGGACGGTGCCATCGCGCCGGACGGTGCGAGTCAATTGGTGATAAAAGAGTTGGTCCAGGTCCAGATGCGGGTCCAGCGCTTTGACCAGGTGGGCCCCGCGCTGGTAACGCTCGGCGGGCGTCATGCCGGTGCTGGAGTGGACGCGGGCGTGATAGACGCTCTGCAACCAGAGGGAGAACTTGGCATTGAGTTCTTCCAGGCTGCCGGCTCCCTGGCCGGGCAGGCGCAAACCGGCTTCAAAGTCCTGCTGTATAGTGAATAGTACGCGTTCCGCTTTTCCCTTCGACCAGGCATGGTAAGGTTTTGCGTGGAGTAACCGCACGCCCAGGTTGGCACACACGATGCGAGTATGATCATTGGTGAAAGGGCCCCCCTGATCGGTGTAGAGCTTGGCCGGCAGGCCGCGGCGGCGCAACGCTTCCTTGAGGGTTTGATGGAAGGCCTGGGTGTCGGCCCGCAAAAAATAGGCCGCATAGGGAATGAGCCGCGAGTGATCGTCGATGATGACACACAAGAAAGTGGGCACGGCTTTGGCGCCATCGGCGGGCGGCAGATAAGGGCCGGGGGAGAAGTCCGTCATCCACAGGTCGTTGACAAAAGGCGCCTCGAAACACTTGGTGGCCCCGCCCAGCGGCTGGCGCAGTTGCTGGCGCCGGGCCTTGGTGTGCAACTCGTGCTCCCGCAGGAAGCGGTAGATGGAGTTGAGCGAGGGCAAGTGGGGATCTTGTTCGCGCCAGCGCCGGTAGAGCACTTTGACCGGCACCGCCAGATGAGTCTGGGACTGTTCCAGAATCCACTTTTGCTGGGATGGCGTCAGCGTGCGAGGCTGGCCTTTGTCGGCGCGCACTTTGGGGGCCAGCGCGGCAAAGCCCCCGCGTTGGTAATCATACCACCAGTCTTCGATGGTGCGGCGGGCGCACAACCGCTGACTGCCGTCGGGCAAGCTCATCGGACGAAAGCTCGCCTGTTCCAGGGCCACCGAAAGCGGGAAACCCTGGCGTAAGAGGTCTTGAATTTGGGTGATGAAGGCAAAACGCTCCAGTGCCAGCGCCTGCCCCTGCGGAATCTGAGATTCGTTTTTCATGGCGGCTGTTTTAGCGCGCCCCAAAGTTCCCGCAAAGATAACCCTTGTGTGGGATCATCCCCCGGCGGGCGTGGCCGGCCACGCACCCCGAATCAAATCGCCCCGTGTCGGCCGCTATGGGGCCGGGCGCAAACAGGCGTAATCGCCCAAGAGCGAGCGCTTGCAGTGCCGGGCCAGAAACCGCAACATGTCCTCCGCCGAACCAACGCCGCGCCGCAACTCTTTCCACAGTTGCCGGGCGGTGCGAAGTTCCGACGGTAGTATCTGGCCAAAGGCGTCTGTCAGGATGTTGACTCTGGCCAGAAAGCGGTTCCAGGCGCGCTGCAAACAGCCCGCCTCGATCGCCTCAGGCGGGGGATCGAGCCCCGTGCCGATCCCCGCCTGGGCATCGAAGCCGCCTTGCAGCCGATCCACTTCCAGGGGCCGATACGGCAGTCGATAGGCGGGCAAGACCGAAACGGTATGACCACACAGCAGACACAAATAGCGCTGCATCGGAAACTTCTCCGCTCCCTTGGGCTTCTTATATCGCTTGTAGCATCCGTGACGGTGCATCCGGCCCGAGCAGCCTCGCGGACAACTCGGTCGATCTCCTTGGAAGCTGTCGGCGCGAACTTGAATGTCTTGTTCAAAACCCAATTGCCGCCGAGGGATCAAGCCAGATTATTCCCGCGAACACGAGTGCTCGCCTCCATCGGAGCACAGTAACGTCAAATCTCCCCTCCCACGAAACTTCGCGGAACGCCACA
>PLSM01000123.1:0-30597 GCA_003165075.1 Acidobacteriaceae bacterium
TGTGCTGGTAGACGCCGGTATCGCCTGTCAGATTAATGGTGGGCAGGAACTGCTGCAGCGCCTCGTTCTTTTCGCCATGCAGCGCTTTTTCGCTGTCCTCGGCCTGCCTCAAACCATAATTATTGGTTAGTCCCCGCTGCACGGCGTCGTCCAGCGAAAGGTCAATCACCGTATCGCTTGCAGGAGCCGCCGTAACGCTGCCAAAGTACGGATTCGCTGCCGAGCTCGGGTTCGCCGACTGTGCAGACACTGCCGCCGTGCCGGCAAATGCCAGCAAGGCAAACAAGACCGGCACTCCCAGCCGCCGGACAGCGCTCTGTGGCGTAATACTCACTTCCATCTATTCTCTCAGATTCAGAAAACGCCGTCAGGATTCCCGGATCAAGCTAAATCCTTCGTTTCACACGAAAACGCGTGCATCTAGCCCGCCCCGGACTCCCGGTTATTTCAGTTCGTTGCGGCTGGGTGAATCCAGATGGCGTTACCCCCCCCGGAGACCATATGCACGCCCAGCACGGTGGTCCGGTCCACGGTCTGCCTCGTGAACGTGGTGTGCGTTGGCTCTGCCGCCGCATCCGGCGCGTCCGCGTATATCTCCGCTACATACTTGCCGGGCCCCAGGAAGCCGAGCGGCACCTTCACCGTGCGCGCGTCCCAGTTGGTCAACGAGCCCACATACCAGTCCTTCCCGCTGCGCCGCGCCAGGGTGATGTTCTGCATGGGGAGGCCGTCGAGCACACGCACTTCATCCCAGGTGGTGGGCACCTGCCGGATGAACTCGAAATCGTGCTGGCCGGCATAGTGTTCGGGGTAGTCGGAGACCATCTGCAGCGGGCTCTCCAAGACGACAAAAAGGGCGAGTTCATGGGCGCGGGTGC
The DNA here is from genome assembly GCA_003165075.1 of Acidobacteriaceae bacterium. Taxonomy (GTDB): domain Bacteria; phylum Acidobacteriota; class Terriglobia; order Terriglobales; family Acidobacteriaceae; genus Telmatobacter. Next base: position 879 of record PLSM01000123.1, read on the forward strand.
CCAGTCCCATGGGCATCAGGTTGCGGGGCACGAAGTTCTCGCGGTTGCTGTTGCCGAAGGCTCCCGGCGTGTAATCCATGGGGCCGGCGAGCATGCGCGTGAAAGGCAGCGTGGTGTTGTGCACCGGAGATGTGCGCGCGCTCCATTTCAGGTATTCCTTGCCCATTACGCCTTCGCGGGTGATCAAGTTCGGGTAGGTGCGGCGCAGGCCGTCGGGTTTATAGGCGCCGTGGAAGTCGATCATCAAGTGATGCTGGGCCGCAGACTCAACCACGCGGCGATAGAAGCCGACCATCCACTGATCGTCACGATTCATGAAGTCGATTTTGACGCCGGCGATGCCCCACTTCTCGAACAAAGGAAAGGCCTGATCCATGTACTTGTCGACGGAGGTCCAGTGGGCCCAGAGCCACAAGCGGACGTTTTTCTCTTTCGCGTAGCGCAGCAGTTCGGGCATATCGATGCCGGGCGTGACGTGCGTGATGTCGGCCAGTTGCGCGTAGTCGTCGGGCCTGGTGTAATGCGCCGCCGCCCACCCCGCGTCGATAAGCATATAAGTGAAGCCGGAAGACGATGCGAAGTCGATGTAATGCTTCATGGTGGCGGTGTTCATACCAGGCTTGAAGCTGACACTCGGAGCCGCCTCGCCGGACCACCAGTCCCAAGCCGACTTGCCAGCGCGAATCCACGATGTGTCGGCGATCTTTGACGGCGGATTGAGATTCAGGACGATATTGGACTCGATCAACCGGCCCGGAGCGTCGCCAACCATGAGCACACGCCAGGGTGTTGTGACAGGGGTCTGCGCTTCTACAGCAACGCCGGGCAGATCAACGCGCGGAGAAAGCTCAGCGCGCATGCTGAACGGCGCATCGCCCTTGCGGAGATACATGCCGGCATAGTTGTCGATGTCGGCCTCAGTGACCGCGACCCAGCCGACGCCGTGTACCTGCGCAAGAAGAGGCAAGCCGATGAGCCAGTCGCGATGAATGCCGCTGACCTGGCGCATCTGGTACTCGTCTTCCCAGGACGACTGAAAGCCGTCGAGGATGAGGGGGTAGAGGGTAGCGTCCTTGCTATAGAGGAATTGCGTGAGCTCGTGCTCGATGCGCACCTTCGCCAACGACGGCTGCTCGGGCAGGATGTAGCGAAAGGCTACGCCATCGTCGAAAGCGCGAACTTCGATAGTGAGATTTCGTCCGGCAGCATCCTGAAAGTCCACATGCGCGGTGTTGCAGCGATTGAGAACGGTGCTGGTCTTGCCGACTGGAATGGTATAGGTCTCGTCCACCTGGCCGGTTTTCACGCGGACTCGCCGCATGCCGGGTCCAAGCTCCGGCTGCCCTTGAATCTTGAGGCCGAGCGCGGACTCATCCATCAGCCACTTGCCACGAAAGTCGACGGCATAGCGCAGTCCGGCGCTGTTGTGATCGCCAGGATGAACGACCATGGCGTCAGAAAGAAGCAGCACAATCTGGCCGTTCGGGGAGGCAATCCGCAATGGGGACGCATTGGAATCCTGGGCCAAAGCGATTGAGGGAAGAAGAAGGATGGGTAGACAAGACACAAACGTGCGCAAGCGGGACATATTTTCTCCGAAGGAGAATAGTACCGCCGGGAGCATTACCGCATCCAGTTAGATTTTTGAAACGCGCGAATCCTTGCTGGAGAGGGATCACTGGTGATGGCGAAAAAGACGAACGGCCGGGAATGCAACGCTGTAGTGCCGTTGCAGCCCGGCCGTTCGAGGAGGCCACACATGACTAATTCATAGCCGTAAATTCAATATGGCACAGGCGCAGATAATTCTCTGCAAAAGCAGCGGCGATTAAACCACAAAATATTTAGCTTGCGGATGGTGCACGACGACAGCGTTGGTGCTTTGCTCCGGCTCGAGGTGGAAGCCCTCGGTGAGGCGCACGCCGATGTTCTGCTCAGGTTTCAGCAGGCGGAAGATTTTTGCCTGATCTTCAAGATTGGGGCAGGCCGGATAGCCGAACGAATAGCGCGAGCCGCGATATTTCTGATGGAATAGGTCAGTGACGCGCGGAGAGTCTTCACCGGCAATGCCGAGTAGCTCGCGCGCCTGCTTGTGGGCCAGCTCGGCGAGGGCCTCGGCCGTCTCCACCGAAAGCCCGTGCAAGTAAAGATACTTGGTAAAGTCGCCGGCCTCGAAGAGTTTCTGCGTCTGACGGCTGGCCTCGTCGCCGATGGTGACGATGGAGAAGCCGACCACGTCGCGCTGCGCAGCACCGATGGGCTCAAAGAAGTCGGCAATCGAAAGCCGCCGGCCCTGCGCCTGACGGGGGAAAGCGATGCGCTCCAGTTCGCGCGCCGGGTCATCGGGATCGAAAACCACAAGGTCATCTCCTTGGCCGGCGCAGGGGTAGAAGCCGATGATCGTCTTGGGCTCAAACCAGCCGGACGCCTGCACTTCCCTCTCCAGGTCAAGCAAGATCGGGCGATACTTTTCTTCGACCAGACGCAGATAATCGGTCTGCGCGGCGGTCTTGAGCTGCCACTGATTCTTAAAGAGCGCGGTCTCGTTGAGATAGGGGAAGACTTCGGCAAGGTTGTAGTTCTTATAGACGCGCAGGCCCCAATAAGCAGGCACAGGAATCGCCGCAACCCGCTCCACGACGGGCGAACGGCCCTCCGCGGTCAACTGGACAAGGGACGGCTCAGGCACCGCTGCATTGGCTTTGCTGAAGACTTTTACGGTTCTGCCTTCTTCTTCGCGCTGCTCACGGACAGTTGAGTCGTTTGATGTGAGGTCGGCCATGACGTGCAATCCCGCAAAGGCGTCCTCGGCATAAAATACCGGGCCGGTGTACTCCTTGCGCAAATCGTCTTCAACATATTTCCGGGTGAGCGCCGCACCGCCGCAGACCACGGGAACGGTGAGGCCGAGCCGCTCAAGATCCTGCAGGACATACTTCATTTCAAGCGTGGACTTGACCAGCAGGCCACTGAGACCAATGGCATTTGCGCCGGCCTCGCGCGCGGCGGTGATGATGGCGTCAGAGGGCTGCTTGATGCCGAGGTTCACGACACGATAACCGTTGTTGGAGAGAATGATGTCGACCAGGTTCTTGCCGATGTCGTGCACGTCGCCCTTGACGGTGGCGAGCACCATGGTGCCCTTTCCTCCGCCATCGGACTTCTCCATTTTGGGTTCGAGATAGGCAACCGCGGCCTTCATCACCGCGGCCGAATCGAGCACCGAGGGCAGTTGCATTTTGCGCGCGCCGAACAGATCGCCTACAGTCTTCATGCCATCGAGGAGAACGGTGTTGATGAGGTCCAGCGGCGTGTAGGTGCCCAGCGCGGTTCCCAATGCTTCTTCCAGCGACTGCTTGTGCTCGCCGAGACCGATGCTGCGTTCGCCGCGGATGATGAGCTGCTTGAGCTTCTCTTCGATGGAGAGGCTCTCGAGCGCGACTTCGTCCTCGTCGACAGCGCCCTTAGCGAGGCCAGCAAAGTGTGCCATGTAGGCCTGAAGAGGCTCGCTCCCGGCACCATTGCTGTCCTGGAAGATGAGCTTGCGCGCCAGTTCCACTTCGATTTCGGGGATCTTGTAGAGCGGATAAATCTTGGAGTAGTTGACGATGGCGGCGTCAAGGCCGCGGTCCACGGCTTCTTTGAGGAATACGCTGTTGAGCACACGGCGCGCATAGGCGTTGAGGCCGAAGGAGATGTTTGATACGCCAAGGACGGTGCGCGAACGGGGCAACTCCTGCTTGATGCGCCGCACCGCCTCAAGCGTCTCGATGGCCGCGGAGCGATAGTCCTCCTGGCCGGTGGAGATGGGCAGGGTGAGTGCGTCGAAGATCAGATCCTCAGAGCGCATTCCATATTTGTTGACGGCCAGATCGTGGATGCGGTGGGCGATGGCAACCTTTTTGTCGGCGGTGAGAGCCATGCCCTGCTCGTCGATGGTGAGGGCGATGACTGCGGCGCCGTAGCGGCGCGCCATGGGAAGCACAAGGCTGGTGCGCTTTTCGCCGTCTTCGAGATTGATGGAATTGATGATGGGCTTGCCGGGAATGCGCTTGAGCGCCTCCTCGATGACGTTGGCCTCGGTGGAGTCGACAAGAATGGGCGCAGGGACGCGGGTGGCGATCTTTTCGAGCACCGCGTTCATGTAGCCCACCTCGTCTTCTCCCACTATGGCGCAGCAGAGGTCGAGCATCTGCGATCCCTCTGCCACGAGCCGCTTGGCGAGCGCGAGAATGCCGTCGTAATCGCCGGCACGCACCATATTGCGGAAGTGCTCGAGGCGGGTGGTGGTGTTCATCTCCTCGGCGATGACGATGGGCTGCGCATCGGCCTCAAGAGGCTGAGCGGAAAAAGCGCTGGCTGCGACCGACTGCGTCACGACGGTGCGTGGAGCGGGCGTAACGCCGCGAAGAGCTTCAACCACCGCGCGCAAGTGGTCGGGGGTGGTGCCACAACAACCGCCGACAACCTGCACGCCGTACTCGGAAACGAAGCGGCGATGAAAGGAGGCGAGCTCGGCCGGAGTGAGTTTGTAGACGGCGTGACCGCCCTCGTTCTGCGGCAAGCCCGCGTTGGGCAGCACGCTGATGGGCAGGGTGGAGTTCTGGCAGAGAAAGCGGACGGCGTCGTTCATCTCAGCCGGACCGGTGGCGCAGTTGAGGCCGATAACGTCCGGTTGGAAGCTCTCCAGCACGGCCAAGGCGGCGCCAATCTCCGAACCCAAAAGCATGGTTCCCGTGGCTTCAAGCGTGACCTGGACCTGCAACGCGATATTCCGGCCGGTGGACGGGATCTTGCCTTCGCGCGCCAGTCGAATGGCGTCCTGGCAGGCGGCGATGGCGATTTTGGCTTGCAGAAGATCCTGACACGTCTCGATCAGCAGGACGTCCACTCCGCCCTCAATGAGCGCCTCGGCTTGTTCGCGATAGGCAAGGGCCATGGCGTCATAGCCAATGTGCCCGAGCGACGGCAGCTTGGTGGTGGGGCCAATGGAACCGGCGACAAAGCGCGGCTTTTCAGGGGTCGAATACTCGTCGGCAACCGAGCGGGCCAGACGCGCCGCGGCGATGTTGAGTTCCCGGGTGCGATCCTGAAGGTCGTATTCGGCGAGCACGATGCTGGTGGAACCGAAGCTGTCAGTCTCAACGACGTCGCAACCCACGTCGAGAAACGAAGCATGAACCGAGCGGATCACGTCGGGACGCGAGAGTACGAGCAGCTCGTTGCAGCCCTCCTTGCCCCAGAAGTCCTCCGGGGTAAGGTTGTGCTTTTGCACACTGGTGCCCATCGCGCCGTCATAGACGAGCACGCGCCGCTTTAGTTCTGAAAGAAAGTCTGACAATGCGCTCCTGCCCTCACTCGCCGTGGAAACAAAGGGAATACGGCTGATTCTAGGATAAACGACCGTGTTAACGCGGGAGAGTTGGGAAGAAGCCCGGCAAAGTCAGCTTCCGGAATCAACCCGTTGCGGTTGCGGCTTCGGGGGCTTGCTCTGGTAGCCACCAGGGGAACCGGCGGCGCGACTTCACTGGTCAGAATGGAGAGCGTCCGCCGCAATCAATAGATCCAATGCCGAACTTTGACGTGCAGCGTCCGCGGAGTCGAACGGGCCTGCCCACCAAAAGCCCAAATGATCCGATCCATCCCGGTCGCGGTTCCAGATGCTTAGCGCGTTGGCACGGACAAATTCCTGATAACGGGGATCGGGATGGGCGGTGTTCAAGATCATGAGGTTGCGCGCGAATATGCCTTTGAACTGCGGGACGTCACCGCCCGTATGAGCGGGGCTGGTTTCATGCAAGACACCTTGATTGGCGGTGAGGTGGGCGATGGCGGCGAGCGCGATTGAAGAGGCAATCTCTCTCAGCCGGGGATCGGGATCAGCCTTGTCGAGTTCAACCAGGCCACCCAGGATTACTCCCTGATTGTAGGTCCAGGTATTCTTTCCATTGTTCCTGCAGTGCGCTCGATCGGACCGGTCCAACCCGTCGTTGATGAGGTTTTCAGAGTTGATCATGCCGGAGTCTTGGAACCATTTCCACTCCTTCCGGGCCCATTGCAGATCTCCGTCCCGCTTGACGCTATCGGGCTCGCGATTGGCAAGAGAAGCGGCGACCGCCAGAAACAACTCGTTCTCGATGGCGTTCTTTTCCTTGTTGTCCTTGCTCCACCAGACGCCGCCGCCGCAACTGGTAGTCTCCCAACCTAACTTCATATCGGAGAAGATCGAATCAGCCATGCGGAGGTAGGCGGCATCGTGCGTAAGATCGTATACATTGATCCATGCCAACGCCCACCAGCCCTCATCGTCGTAGTAATGATTGATAAATCCTTTTCCACCGTCGGGAGAAGTCTGGGCGACACGCAAGGTGTTTGCAAAGACAGGCAAGAACTCCTGGGTATGGCCGACCCGGCTGAAATTGGCCAGAGCCGTAATCGCATTGGCGGAGTTCCACCAGCCGGTGGTTCGATACAAGCCGCTCTGGGGCACGTACCACTGCTGAAGCGCATCGATTGCCGCACGGGTCCAGGCACGATCAGGCGACGCGGATTTAGCATCTTTATCTTGCTGAGCTGCCACTCTACCGATGGATATTGTGGACAGCACGAGAACGAAGAGGGATGCCGAGATGAAACCGCGCACCAAGCCCCAAATCGATCTGGGAGCGAGCGTTGGCGCCGGGATGACTGCTAAGTCTTTATTGCGAGATGCCGAGTACGCTTGCATGATGGCAAGTCCCTGAAGAAATCTGTGCTGAAGGAAAGGGATGCGCCGCCGGTCTACTTTGAGGCGGTAAGAGCCGTCACGGGGACTAGCATGTCTTCCTTGCGCATAACGAGATTGGTGGCGTTGAGGGTGGCCAGTTCGAAGCCGTGGCCGTGGGTAATGGCGTCCGTGGGGCAGGCTTCAACGCAATAGCCGCAGAAGATGCAGCGGTTGTAGTCGATGTTGTAGATTTTGGCGTAGCGCTCGGAGGAGGAGATGCGATTCTCCTCAGTGTTCTCGGCGGCTTCTATGAAGATGCAGTTTGCAGGACAGGCTGCAGCGCAGAGGAAGCAGGCCACACACTTCTCCAGGCCATTCTCGTCACGCTGCAAGACGTGCGCGCCGCGGTAGCGCTGCTGAAAGACTGCTCCGCGCATGGGACCGGGCCCGTCAGGATAGTTCTCTACCTGGGTGGGCTCCAGTATTTCGTGAAAGGTGATGCTCATGCCCTTCGCGATGCCGGCGAGATTGCGCACGATCGACATGAGGCCAGTATACGATGGATGCGCAACCTAGTGGCTGTCAGGGTTGAAACGGCGCAGTGATCGCGCACGCTCGGGCTGACACTTCCCTTCCCAGTTCTTAAAGCCTGCCCAAGAGCGGGGAGCAGCGAGTAGCGCGATGACAGTCGCCGGTTAACTGATGAATAACCCCACCCCCCTCCCCCCCCTATTCTGGGGATAAATTCTCTCTTTTCATGCGTTTAAGGTAGGGGGGCGCGCTGCAAAATATTGATTCCGCAGGAGTCCCCCGCAGAATATAGACAATAAAGAAATTAGAACGCATTTTCGCGGCGCGGTCGACTGTTTGTCTCCCAATTTCAGGAAAACAGGCACTCTTCTGCGCCTGCCCTTGCGCAGATTCAGGACGCGTGGGTCGACTCGCGATGCTTCCTGCTCTTGCCATCGACTTATCGATACTCCACTCGAATCCAATTATGCGCCGCGTGCACTTAGTTCAATGCAAAAGGGGCGGCCGTTCTCTGGGCTCGAAGGGAAGAGCATCGCCGGATGAAGTGCCGTGTCCGGCCTTGTTGGTTTTTAGACAAGTTTTTAGCGAGGATGCTCCTCCGGTTTTGGCTTCTCCTGCGGCTTGGGTTGAGGGCGCGGGGCCGCCTGGCGCTGCGGAGTAGCTTGCTTTTGCGGGGGCGGCTGGCGCTCAGGAGCGGCCTGGCGCGGCGGAGGCGCCTGCCGTTCGGGAGCTGCTGCCGGGCGAGGTGGGGGGGCTTGGCGCTGCGGAGCGGCCTGGCGTTGCGGGGGGACCTGGCGGGGCGCCTGCTCGACTGGCGCAGTCCTTGCTGCTGGATGCGGCGCAACCTGGCCAGCCGGGTTCCGGTTGGGCTCATTCCTGTTAGGTTGCTGGGTAGCGGGCTTGTTCTGGGCAGGCTGGTTGCGATTTATTTGGTTGGCGGGAGCCGGCTGAGCGACGTTCGGGCGCACCTGTGGCGTTGCTCCCCGTTGCGGTGCGGGCTGCCCACGCATAGGCGGCGCTGCCACGGGCCGCACATTGTGGTCGGCCATGACCGGCTGGGTTACAGCGGGGCTGGCCGGGCGACCGTGATTGACGGCAGCAAACTGGGCACGATTAACGCTGGCAGATTTCTGAACCTGAAGCTGGGTCTGCATCGGCGGGGCATGCGGCTCGCGAAGGGCCGACAGCTCCTGGGGCCGGGGCCTGACCTGAACGCCGCCCGAACCGCCGTTGAAGCTCACACGGGAGTTGGTGGTGACGTAGTTGTTGATGACGGTGCGGTTGTAGACATTGTGCACAACGTTGACGTTGATGTTGTTGACGGAGCGGTTGTAGTTGAAGCGGCCGCCATTCCAGTAACCGCCCTGGTAACCGACGCCCGTGTAGCCGTAGCCGTAGTTGATCCCACCGTAAAAGCCGATGTGCGGCCCCCAATAGCCATGGAAGAAGCTGTAGCGACTATGAAAAAAGCCCCAGTAGCCGGGCGTCCAGAGAGCGCCCTCGTAGGGAGCCTGCACCCACACGCCGGGGACCCAATAGTAGCCCGTGGGGGCATAGCTCCAGTAGCCGGGGGTCCAGAGATAGCCGTCCCCGGGAGCCGGAGGCTGGTCGTAGTCGGGCAGCGGTGGGGGCGGCTGGGGAGCGGTGTAGTCAGGCTGCTCTCCGTAATCCGAATCGCCGGGGTATTGGTTCGAAGCCTGGTCATAGTTGCCGCCCGAATCAGGCGGAGGGCCGCTTTGAGAGTTGTCCGGCGGCGGAGCGGTTTGGGGAGAGCTGGATTGGGGTGCGCTTTGTGAATAGCCTTGTGCCGGAGCGCTGGAATCGTTACTGACGGGGGCAAGGTTGGCCGAAGCGGGATCAGAGGAATCCGGCGTCGCAGCCTGATTGGCGTTGGCAGCATTCTGGTCTTGAGTGGACTTGCATCCAGAGGTCGAAAGCATGACCACCAGGGCGAACAGCGGGACGAGGGTAAGTCGGACAAAACGGCTCATATCACTCTCCAGTAGAGTTCGATGCAGCAAGGAGGCCGGAAGTTTATCGCGGAGTGGAAGTGACCGGGTTGTTTGAAGCGGCAGGCCCCTGGCCTGAGGGAGCGATGGGATGCCGGACGCCGGGCGGATCGGACTGGCCGTGGTTGTTGGCCGGTGTGGTGACAGGCTTGCGCTCAAACTTCGGGTGGGCCGCAGGCTGCTGGCAAAGGAACGAATCCTGCCCTCGAGCGAGACTTGCAACCGATCCCTGCGCGTGGCAGAGACGCTGCTTCATGGCATCGGCCTGCGCAGCGCTGAGGAGCTGGGTTCGTTCGAGGCCGCTCCAGGGATCCAGATCGTACTGATAGATGAAATCCTCGGGTGGCTTGAGCTTGCCATAGTCGAAGTGGTTCCACGTGGCCAGCATTACGCGCCCGTCGGGCTCGGCCAACGCGGCGTAGATTTGCGTCAGAGTCACGTCTGGCGGTGAGGTGCTGACAAGAGGGATGGCCTGGCTGCCGCGCATCCAGCGCGCCGCCCAGGCGTGCTGCGTATCGTCGTAATAAAAGGCGGTGAAGTAGGTGGTGGCCGCACATTCGCGACAGTCGTCGTAGAGAGCGCCCAACTCGCGGGGTCTGTTCCCGGCCAGGAGCATCCAGTCAAGCAGGCGCAGATTGACGCCCTTGAGGAGCACGATGCGCAAGTGACTGCTGAGCGAAACACTCCAGACGGTGAAGGTGTCCATGTTGACCGGCGCCTGCGGATTGCCGCGCTCCGTAGTGACGACCAGCGCCGCATCGTATTGCACGCCGATCTCGCGGATGGATGTCCACTTGTCGGCAGCCAGGGTGCGAGTGACCCACACCATCACGTCCTGGTCTTTGTCGGAGTGAAAATCGATCCAGCGAAAAGCGTCCGGCGCCTGCTGCGCGAAAAGTGGAGTTCCGATGAGCAGGATAAGTGCAACAAAGAAAATGAGGAGTCGACGGGAAATGCCGCGCATGAGTCTAGGTTATCGCAGAGAGGCGCCGCTGGGCGGAAACGACACTGCACAGCGATGGTGGAGTGTCCTAGTAGGCGATCAACTGCTCCGAATCGGAAGACCAGTCCAAGTGGGAGTTGGAAATGTGAGTTGGACTGATAGCGTCAACCCAGGATCATGCCCAGGCAAATCGGCAAGCACTGGCCGACCTTTATTGCTAATGCTCACCCGGAGGTACTTCTAGCAGATCACTTTCGCGGAGCATGGAACTTTTCGACGATTGCGTCGAGAGCCTGCTGCTTCTTCTTTGGAAAATTGCTTTTGAGCGCATTGATCTCCCCGAGTATGCCAGCTGCGACAGCGGCTTTTACCTGGCGGGCACGTTCGGGATCCAAATGGAGTTGACCGCGCTCGTCAGATTCGATACGTACGCAGCGCGAGACGCTGGCAGAACCGAAGGTGCGGATAACATCCGTGAAGAAAACAGGAAACGTGCTTTTGCCTGCTGAAGCGGGAAATTGATGCACGAATTCCAGTCGGATCTCTTCCTTGCTCTTTCCGCCTTGTTCTAGGGTCTGCATGAGAAAGGAATTGCGTGAGCCAATCCGAAACCCCCAGGCATCGGTTCCGGTCACATTATTGATTGTCTTCCTTGTCATCTGTTCTTTCTCCCGCACTGCCGATGCCATGTGCTGTTCCCGCTGTGCATCGGCTGGGCACACTTCAGGCGTGGCGACTGCAAGAAGCCTGTCATCGAGCGAATCGAGGAAGCCACGCAGTTTGCTGCCTTCGGCAACCAACCGTTCGTCACGGGTAGCCAGCGAACTTAAACACCGATCACCAGGATGCAGGAGTTGAACATGCACTCCATTGATCTTGGAAACGTACCGGGTTGCTTGCGCTCCGAGTGCGACGACCGCGCTCGGCCTGACGATCTCCACCTGGCGCTTCAGGAAACTCTCACACTGTTTCTTGTACTCCGGAACGGAAGGCATATGACCGGTTGCCTTTCCCGGTTTGAGGCCCATCAGCGCGTTGCTAAAGAAACACGCATCCGGCTCAAGGTGTGCGGCATCAAGCATTCGGAGCAAGCGTGTCCAGAAGACCCCTTCTGCCTCACCGCCGCGCTCCAGCGAAATCGTATAGCCGCGTTCACTATCGAAATTGTGGCCTACGAACATTACTGAGGTTTCCGGAAAATACTCCGGCAACGGACCTCCGTTCCTCTTTCCTCTCCATAATCCGGTGCCGCCAGGGAAGCATGCTGTACCCTGAATCAGTCCTTCGATCCTCAAACTTGTGCGTCCGACAGTGGGATGATAGTTGGTCACCGTCTCGGCCATTGCGCGCAGCAGTTCACCAACGACTTCCGTCGACCGTCTTGTAAGGTCCATTTATCGAGCATCACTCCGCAAACGAACCAATGCAAGGGCTTCCCTGTGGATTGAGGCGTTTTATTCTCGGACCGGTACCGGCGTCTGCTTGGAAATAGATCTTGTTAATCGCCAATGTAGCCGGGAGGGATTCTGGCTTCACGCATAATCGCCGAGGCTTTCTTCGAGCGTCCTGCAGGCTAATTGCGGGAGCTAAGGCTGGTTCACCGGCGAACCGGAAACTGCGCCATTGTCCAAGCCAGCAATCCGCGTGCGGATTATGCCAACCTGTCCAAGCTAGAGCCCTAGTTTCTCCCATATCGCGTCAACCTTCGCCTTGGTGGCGCGATCCATTTCGATCATAGCGGGCCAGGGGCGATTGAAGCCTTCGGCCTTCCACTTGCGGGTGGCGTCAATGCCCATTTTGGAGCCGTAGTTGGGCAGACGCGAGGAGTGATCAAGCGAATCGACCGGGCCCAGCATGAACTGGATGTCGCGTTCGGGGTCGATGTTGTTGGCTACGCGCAGCACCACCTCGGCGACGTCCTGCACGTCGCAGTCTTCGTCGACCACCACGATGCACTTGGTGAACATGGCTTGACCGAGGGACCAGATGGCGTTCATCANNCCTTGCGCGCCTGGCCGGGATAGCTTTTGCGGATAGACACCAGCATCAGGTTGTGGAAGACGGCTTCGGCGGGGAGATGAATGTCAACCAATTCGGGGATGGTCATTTTCATCGCGGGCAGGAAGATGCGCTNNGTGATGCAGGTGAGGTGGAAGACGGGATAGTCCTCAGCCATTGTGTAAAAGCCGGTGTGGTCACCGAAGGGACCTTCACTGCGCAACTCACCTAATTCGACGTAGCCTTCGAGGATGATCTCGGCCTGGGCCGGAACTTCAAGATCGACAGTCTCGCACTTGACGATTTCGACCGGCTTGCCGCGGAGGAAGCCGGCAATCATGAACTCCTCGACCTCCGGCGGCGCGGGTACGATGGCGGAAAAGGTGGTGGCCGGATCGGTGCCGATGGCGACCGCAACCTCAAGGCGCGAACCCTTCAGATTTCCCAAAGCCACCTGCGGCAAACCGCCAATCGGACCGTCGGGAATGGCGACCGCGCCACCCGCCGACTCCGCCATGGCTGCCACACCCGCGGTGCGCGGATCTCCGGTGGAGTGCATTGCGGCGACGGAACGCAGCGCTTCGCGATAGTGCTCGGCGGCCACTTTCTGCCGCTGCCAGTGCATGCCGGTAGTCTGGCCGTCGTAGACCTGCATGCGATACATGCCGATGTTGCGCTTGCCAGTACGCGGGTCGCGGGTGTGCACACAAGGCAGGGTGATGAATGGCCCGCCGTCGTGAGGCCAGCACTTGAGGATGGGAAATGCGCGCAGGTCAAAGTTGTCGCGCAGAATCACTTGCTTGCAGGGAGCCTCTTTGGCGTTCACGGTCTTGGGGAATGCGCTGGTGAGGGCGCCTAGTTGCGGGAGCATTTTGAGCTTGTCGAGGAAGCCTTCGGGCGCCTTCACATTCATCAGGGCCCGGATGCGCTCTGCGATCTCATCGAGCCGGTCGACGCCAAGAGCCAGCGCCATGCGCCGTTCGCTGCCGAACTGGTTGATGAAGACCTTGTGGCCAGGGTGGCCTTTCACGTTTTCAAAGAGCAGCGCTGGGCCGCCGGGAGCATATTTTCCGGCTGCCGCACTGGACTTTGCACCGGTTTGAGGGCCCACGCCGATCTTGGAGATGCGATCGGTGATCTCGGTGATCTCCAGGTCCGGGGAAACCTCCTCTTGGATGCGCCGGAGTTCGCCGTGTTTTTCGAGTGTCTTGATCCAGTCGCGCAAATCGTCGTAAGCCAAGGCGTACTCCTCGGATGGTGATTCTTCCCATTCATATTAAGGCTTGCGGGTCAGAAGAAGGTTTTGCCTGTGTGATTGCGCCTATGGCATACTGCGCGCACGACGCTTGTGTCGCAAAAAAAGGAGCCCCATGAGCCATTCCCCGTCGAGCTATTCCACCACCTACAAGTCCACACCCTATTTCAAGGTGCGGAAAGAAATCCCCCGAGGCGTCCAAGCCGCAGCAGCACCAACCGCCGGCCCTTGGTCGCTCCCCAACCTGTGTACGGCTTATAACTGGCCCGCCAACCTCGCCGGTGGCGGGGTCATCGCCATTGTCGAATTGGGCGGAGGCTGGGTTCAGTCAGATATGGATGCATTTTTCCAATCGATAGGCCAGCCTACGCCGCAGATCACAGACGTCTCAGTGGACGGCACCCAGAATGATCCCAACCAGAGCACAGGCTCGGCGGACGATCCGGATTACGAGGTTGCGCTGGATATCGAGGTTTCCGGAGCGTCCTACTACGCGGCCACCGGCAAGGCTGCCGCCATCCGCGTCTACTGGTCGCAGGACATTGCTTCGGCGGTGGAGAAGGCCGCCCAAGACGGATGCGATGTGTGCACCATCTCCTGGGGCTCTGACGAAGCCAACTGGGGCAATACCGCGGCGGAACAGATGGAGTCGACCGCATCGACCGCAACCGCGGCCGGCATGATTGTGTTTGCGGCTTCGGGAGACAACGATTCCAGCGACGGCGGCCAGACTCCGGCAAACGTGGACGTGCCATCGTCCTGCCCGCACGTGGTGGGTTGTGGAGGAACCAACAAGACTGCTACCACGGAGACTGTGTGGAACGATAATCCCGGCCAAACCGATGGCGAGGGAACAGGCGGGGGCTATTCAACCATCTTTCCGGTCCAGGCCTTCCAAATTGGCGCTCCGCCCGCCCCTGCCGGCACTACAGCCGGGACCGGACGCATGGTTCCGGATGTCGCAGCGGACGCAGACCCCAATACCGGCTACGAGATTGTCGTTCACGGAACGCAGTCGGTTGTGGGCGGTACCAGCGCGGTGGCGCCGCTCTACGCTGGACTGTTCGCCGCGTTCGGAACCAAGCGTGGGTTTGTGACGCCGAAGCTCTGGGAGAATCAGGCAGCGTTTAACGACATCACGGTGGGAGGCAACGGGTTCTATAACGCCGCGCCCGGTCCCGACCCTTGCAGCGGCATCGGGTCGCCGATTGGGACGAAAATAGCGGCTCTCTTTTAGAGCGGAACCATCGTTACTGAGTCCTGTTTTGGCTTGTGCAGGGTCGCCGCTCGCTGTTGGTCGCGTCGACTTCAACGCTGCGGCTCTGGGATGCGTCTACTTTGGTTCCGCTGTAGACTCCGTCGTGATTTCTCAGTCGGCGTTCTGGGCGACCTGCACCAAAGGGATCACCGGCTGAACGGCATCGAGGGGGAAACCGAGGCGCTTCCACTCATCGTATCCGCCGCGCAGAGGCCGGACGCGCTGGATACCCAGCTTGTGCAGGGTCATGGCTGTCTTGGCAGCCGTGGCTTCGCTGGGGCAGGTGCAATAGAGCACGATATCGCGGTCGCGGGGGATTTCGCTGTGCCGGGCCGCGAGAGCTTCGGGCGAAAAATGATACGCGTTGGGCAGGGTGAAGGGGTCAGCCAACAACTCCAGCGGATGACGCAGGTCTACGATGTAAACCGGTTCACCGGCGTCAAGCTGCCGCTTCAGCTCCTCCGGTTCCAAGCGCACGCTGACCATTTTCCTGAGGAAGCGGCGGCGGCGGATGACACGGCCAAGGAAGAAGCCAAGGACACCCAGAATCAGCAGCGCACCGGAGAACCGGCCCACCCAATTGAGCAGGCTGGGGTCGCGCTTGAGCGCATCGCCAAACAGCCTTCCGACGCCGAGCAGGGCACTGACCCAGAGCCCGGCACCGATGCCGTCATAGAGCAGAAAAGGCCCGAAGGCCATTCCATTCTCACCCGCCACGGGCGGGGCAAGCGTGGCCAGACCGGGCACGAACTTGGCGATCATGAGCGTGACGGCGCGGCGGCGGCCAAAGGAGTCCTGGGTGCTGCGAACGCAGATGTCGGGCTCCATTGACAGTTTGCAGAGCAAACGCAGTACATGATGTCCGTACCTGCGGCCAACAAGGAACCAGGCTGTATCGGCCATAAGCGATGCTGTTATCCCGACCAGCAGGGCCAGAGGAAAGCTGAACTGGTTCTGGGAGGAGAGTGCTCCGGCAGCCAGCAGCACCGGCGTGGCAGGCAGGGGGAAACCCAACTGCTCAACCAGAACCCAGACGAAGAGCAGCAGGTAGCCGTAGACGAGCAAAATGTGGGTGGGCAGAGCCATAAGGGGAGTCCCGATTGCGCAGGCGTTGAGTCAGGCCACCCGGACGTCTGACGGCCAAACACAGACGAGAAAGACGGGGGACCTCACACTATGGGATGAGGCAGAGCAAAATTCGTTTCATTGAAATGAGGCGCAAGCCGGAGATTGGCGCAAAAAGGCCGCCCGAAGGCGGCCCTTGAGGAAACCCGGCAAATGGCTGAAGGCTTATTGCTCCGTGGCTGTTAGATCCGTGGGCGGCACGACCTCGGCCTGCTGAGAACCTTTGCCCGCGAAGTAATTGCGGTCCCAGAGATTCTTGTAGAANNTGTAGAACTCGCCGGTCAGTTCCGCAGCGCGAGGCCCGAAGGTGGGGCGGCCACCCTCAAGAAAGAAGACCGTGACCAGGCTGCCTTGCGGGGTGTCGGAGTAGGAAGCGAACCAGCCGAAACGGGTTCCCTTGTCCGAGCAGGTTCCTGTCTTGCCGAAGACGGGGAGTTCGTGGAAGTTGGCTCGCAGGCGCCGGGCGGTGCCGTACTCGACCGCTCCCGCCATGCCGTCCTGCAGATCAGGAACAAACCGGGCGATGTCCAGGGTTCTCTTGACCTTGGGCTCGAAGGCGGCGACTTCTTGCCCGCTAGTGGGGTGCTGCAGATAGTAGAGGGTTCCACCGTTGGCGATAGCGGCCACAAAGGCACCCAACTGAAGCGGGGTCATGGAGACGCCCTGGCCGAAACTGCACATGCGGGCCACGCCGCCCTCGGAAGCGGGCAGTTCGTGGTCAGGATAGGCGCCCAACTGCTCGCCTTCAATGTGGTAGCCGGCCAACTCGCCCAGGCCAAATTGGTTGGCATAGTTGCGTACGCGCTGAAAGCCCAATTCGCGGCCGAGTTCCTCAAAGTAGAGGTTGTTGCTGTGGGCCAGCGCTTCGGTCATGTTCATGCGGAAGCCGGCCAACTGCACCGGCGTGTCGCGGGTGACCAGCCCCTCAGAAAGAGCAGCCAGGGCCACAGAAAGCTTGATGGTGGAGCAGGGCTCGGCGCCCGGGGAAAGTGCAAGCCTCTGATTGACCATGGCCAGAATGCGCCCGTTGGCGGGGTTGATCACCACCGCGGTGCCGTTCATGTCGCCCATCGCGTCAATTGCCGCCTGGCGAACCACCGGGTCTTCGCCCGCCGTAATGTCGCCTTCAAAGATATTTCCGTTGGCGAAGGAGCTGGCGGTAAAGCGCTCAAAGTAATGATGATGGCGAGTCGAGAGTGAAGCGCGGCGCATTGTCACCGCAGCCCCGCCGGCGGTGCGGGCGCGATGCCGGACGGACGCACTCCTGGCGGTCGAATGGGTGGCACCGGAATGGCTCGCGGCGCTATGGCTTTTGCTGTGCCGGGTCACGGCCAGGTGTTGGCTTGCCGGCCTTGTGTGGTGCAAGGTGTGCGGTGCGTCCAGTGCTGCTGCGCGATCCGCGCTTATTCCAAACCCTGCCAGAACCAGCCCAAGTGCCAATACGCAAGAGCGTCTCATCCAGCCAGCATCCTCTCAACCATGGATTACGTGCCATGCGTCTTCCCACGGACAAACGCACTTCTTGCTTATTGGTGCCTCCGTGGCATGCATGCGGCCCCACCGCGGATACTACGATTCCCTACTACCGCTCCGGCGCTCCAGGGAAACTGTCACCACCCTGCCGGAACACCATTCATGGCCGAACAGTCCATCGCTTACTCTTACGATAACCGACCTGTCGGTGATGACCCGCCACAATGTGACAGGTTACGTGCGTTTTGGGGGGACTTGGTTCAGTATAGAGCCAAGTTCCGGATTGAAACAACACTCTTAACCCCCGATTCAGCGCGGCCACCTACCTTAGGTAACCCGACCTGCCAGGTTTAGCTGCGGACAAAAGCAAAAGACAACGCCTAATTTGGTGCTTTTCCACCCACATTAGTACAACAGCAAGCAGTCAGACGCCCTAGAACTGGAGCCGGCGCATAAATGCCGGAACATCCAAATCCCGTTCCGACTCCGCGGCAGGCTCCGGGAAAACCGAAGGTACAGGCTGGACAGGTTGTTCCTCAGGCGCCGACATATGTTCTCCTCCGCTGAAATCCGAAACGTAGTCCCTGGGCAACGGAGTGAAGGTTGGCTCTTCGGCCATTTCGGCGAACTGAGGGCGAGCCGGCGATGCGACCAACTCAGTCTCCGCCTCGCTCTCCGTATCGGCCTCCTTAGCGCCCTTCGCGGCAGCCGCTGAAAAGAAAGCCGGCTCCTCCGCATCCTTCTCATCCTGAGGGGGTTCTTCATCCTCGCTGAGGAAGCGCGGAGGAGCGGGGACAAGCGCGGCAGCAGCCGGCGCGGACTCCCGCATCCAGTTGTCCGGCGCCATCACGGGCACGGAAACGACCGGCGTCTCTTCCACGCTCAACATGCGCGCGCGCCGCTCCGGCATCTGGTCACGGAAGCCCGTGGCGATGACGGTGATCTTGACCTCATCGCCCATACGCTCGTCCTGCACCGCGCCAAAGATAATGTTGGCGTCTTCATGAGCGGAGGACTGGATCAGCGAGGAAGCCTCGTTGACCTCAGAGAGCTTGAGCGAGCTGGAACCGGTGATGTTGATGAGGATGCCGCGCGCGCCGTCGATGGCCCCGGCTTCAAGCAGGGGCGACGCCATGGCCGCCTGTGCCGCCTCAATGGCGCGATTGGCGCCGGAGCGGACGGCTGTGCCCATCACGGCGTGGCCCATGCCGGCCATGGTGGTCTTTACGTCGGCAAAGTCGCGGTTGATGATGCCAGGGATGGTAATGATGTCAGAGATGCCCTGTACGCCCTGGCGCAGCACGTCGTCGGCGATGCGGAAACTCTCAAAGAAGCCCGCGTCTTTGGCCACCGCCAGCAGTTTTTCGTTGGGGATGACGATCATGGTGTCGACGCTCTCGAGCAGCTCCTTGAGCCCGCGCTCAGCCTGTTGCAGGCGGCGCTTGCCCTCGAACGCAAAGGGGCGCGTGATGACGGCCACGGTGAGGATGCCCATCTCGCTGGCCAAAGACGCAATGACCGGGGCGGCGCCAGTGCCTGTGCCGCCACCCAGACCGGCCGTAACGAAGACCATATCCGCGCCTTCGAGGGCTTCAATGATCTTCTCAGAATCTTCCAAAGCGGCGCGGCGACCTACATCGGGATTTGCACCAGCGCCAAGACCGGAGGTCAGGCGGACACCTAGCTGCAGTTTCACCGGAGCCTGGGACAGCTTGAGCGCCTGCACGTCGGTGTTGGCAGCGATGAACTCCACACCTTCAAGGCCCGCCTGGATCATGCGGTTAACGGCGTTGCCGCCGCCGCCGCCCACACCGATGACCTTGATGCGGGCTCCGCGCACACTCTCATCGTGGTACTGGATGCGCATTTCCCCGGCTTCGTTCTTTAACTGATCCATAGCGGCTCCCGACTCCTGGTTCATCCCTGAAACTCCTTAGAAACTTGCGGCAAAAATGGCGCGTAGCTTGGAGCGCAGACCGTTGCTCTCAGCGGCACGGGTCACGCGTGTGCGATGGGCATACAATAGCATTCCGATCGGCGTGGAAAAGCTGGGATTTGCCAGTTCGCCGGGCATATTGGAGAGGCGCACGGGCATTCCTGTCCGCGCGGGCACCCGCAACTGGCTCTCGGTCACATCCAGCATACCGGGCAGCATGGCTCCGCCGCCGGTCAAGACGCATCCGGCGCCGAGAGCATCCACCACACCGCCCTGTCGCAGGCTTTCCTTGACGAAATACATCAGTTCGCGCGCCCTCGGCTCCAGGATCTCGGCAATCGTTCGCAAAGCGATCCGCTGCGGCTGAGGGTTGGCGATTTCAATTTCGGCTTCCTGCGGCACGGCGGTCACAACGCAATGGCCGTACTGGCGTTTCAGATCCTCGGCCTGCGCAACCGGCATTTGCAGAACCACGGCGAGGTCGTTAGTAAAGTGCGAGCCGCCCACCGGAACAGAGGCCGTGTGGGCCACCGCCCCCTCAAAGAAGACCGCCAGGTCACTGGAGTGGGCGCCGATATTCAGGAGGCAGACGCCCAATTCGCGCTCGTCGGCCGAAAGCGTGGCCTCGGCGGCTGCAATCGACTCCAGCACCGCCTCGCTCACCTCAAGTCCAGCCCGGTTGGCGCAGGTGACGGTGCTTTGCAGCGCGCTGCCGGAGCAGGTGACAATGTGCAAGTCCACCTCAAGGCGAGCGCCGACCATGCCCACGGGGTCGAAGATGCCGGGCTGATCGTCGAGAATGAACTGCCGGGGCAGAAGGTGCAGGATTTCGCGATCCGGCGGCCGCTCGACGGCGCGGGCACGCTCCACCGCGACGCGCACATCTTCACGGACGATTTCACGCATCCGGTTGCCCAGATCGAAACCGCCGTTGGTGTTGATGCCGCGAATATGCGGGCCGCCCACGCCCACCACGCATTCGTCGATATTGACGCGCGCCACCCACTCGGCGCGCTCGTTGGCCGCCTTGACCGCCTTGGCCGCAGGTCCCAGATCGGAGATGAGGCCCTTGCGCATGCCCGCCGACTCCACCACGCCATGGCCGCGATAGCGCAGCGCGCCTTCGTTCAGGTCGGCTGCCAGCACCCGAGTCCACGCACTGCCGATGTCGAGCACCACGATCAGGTTGTCCTGCTTCTCGTTCATCTTCGGGTACTCACTTGCCCTGCCCTGCAACCGAGGGCGGGTGGGATTTTGGGGCTGGTTTATGCTGGCTGCGTTTCAGTGCGATGCGTTTGACTTCTGCGCGCTTCTTCTGTTTAGCGACTGCGTTCTTTTTGGCGGCCGCCTTTGCGGATGCCGGCGCGCGGGCCACGGCGGGCTTCTTCTTTTCCGCAGGCTTCGACGCTACCGGCTTGGGCGGATCCGCAATGGCCGGCGCCTTGTCCGCGTCGGATGGAGCGGGCTGGCCATCGCCGGTGTTCACCGCTGCCTGGTAAGTGCCGGCGCCCGGAACCATCTGCAGAACCACCTGCTGGTCATAGCGCAGGTCAACGGATGCCAACTTGGGATATTGCTGCCGCCACTCAGCGATGTGGGCCTTGTAGCGTTGATAACGCTCGATGAAATGGTCTTCGCCGAAGTGCGCCAGAATGTCGGCGCCCTGCTCGGGCATCAGCACCCGCGCATCCTCGGGATCGGTGAGGTCAATCTCTGAAATCTGGTCGGAGAGATGCTGGCCATTCGCATCCAACTCGCCCACCAGGCGCTGGTACACGGCCATGCGCGCCTTGCGCGAAGGCTGCGGGTCGCCGCCGTCAATGCCGGTAATCACCGGGAACGAATAGTGGCGCTGCGCCATCATGGCCGCCGGCATGGAAAGCAGGATTCCGTTGGCGTCAACCAAACCAATTTGCTGCCCCTGGCGCACGAACGCCACCGGCTGCCGTTCCACCACGGCAACGCGAATCTGGTCGGGCAACAGGCGCATTACCGTGGCCCTTTCAACCCAGGGAATCTTTTCAAGCTGTCTGCGCCGGTCGCCAAGGGGGATGAAGAAGATGTTGCGCCCGATGTCTTCGCCGAAGACCGGCAGCATGTCGGCGCGGCTCACCTCGGCCAGACCGGTGGCCTGGATGTTGGCAGTTCCGGCGATGCGAAAGCGCGCATCCCGTTCGAGATAGGACTTGAGGAGGTAGACAGAGACCGCAAAACTCGACACCACCGCAAGAGCACAGAGGGCGAGGAAAAAGCGGCCCCACGGGCCGGCAGGACGCCACCAGGGAGTGCGCGGAGCTGACACGCGCCGCGAATCGTCGCCGTCGGGATCCTGCATCTCCAGCGGCATACCGGGCAACCCGCGCCCGGAGACAGGCGCACCCTGTTGCACGCGCCGGAAGCGGGAATCCGCGTGCGCCTCGTCTTCCCAAACCAGGGAACGGGTTTTGTTATTTCCTTGAATCGCCACGCCTGAGCAGGGTCGTGAGAATCGCCAGCCTCAACTATAGCCCGCGGCCGCACGGCTTTTTCCCTGAAGGGCAGTAAGGGGAACCCGCACCGTTACGGGACGTCTGGGCCGCCGCGCCAGAGCAGCGGAGGAAGCGCAGCATCGCCGGCCTGGGGAAAGTGAACATAGAACTGGCTTACCGCACCAAAATGCCACGGCTCGCTAACACATACCAGTTCATCGACGAGGGTTCTGAGGCGGGCACAGGTGGAAGCCGGCGCCACCGGCACGGCGACAACGAGCTGGGCCGGGAGCCTGGCACGCAGGGCGAGAATCGATACCTGGATGCTGGCGCCGGTGGCAATGCCGTCGTCGACCAGGATTACGGTTTTGCCTTCGACGGCCAGAGGCGAGCGATGGGCCCGATATGTCCCGGCGCGTTCACGTAAACGCTGTGCGGCCGCATCCCTGATCTTCGCGACCTCCTCGAAGGAGATTTGGGCGGCGCGAATGGTCTTCTCATCGAGAAAGCAGCTTCCGTCTTCGGCGATGGCACCAAAAGCCAGTTCCTCCTGGCCGGGCACGGAGAGTTTGGCCGCGAGGAAAACGTCAAGCGGCGCATCGAGCGCCCGCGCCACCTCCAGCGCCACCACTACGCCGCCGCGCGGAATTCCGAGCACCACCACACCCGCACGGCCGGCATAGGCACCGAGGCGCTTGGCCAGTTGCCGGCCGGCATCCTCTCGATCCTCGAAGATCATGGTCGCTCTCCTGTAGCGGCTTTGCCTGGGCAAGGTCCGGCAGGGATGTCATTCTCGATCGGTTCAGTTCGGCATTGCTTCAAGCGCTGCCAGAATCTGCGGAGCCAGCTGGCTCACGCTGCCGGCGCCGAGGGTCAGGATCAGATCTCCCCGGCCGGCTTGACGCACAACGGCGTCCACCGCAGCGGCAAAATCCGCGGCAAACTGCACCTGCGGCCCCTGGATCTTCTCCACCAGCCGCTCTGCCGTCACTCCCGGAATGGGTTCCTCGCTGGCGGCGTAGATGGGCAACACAATCACGGTGTCGGCGTCTTTGAACGCACCGCTGAATTGCTCAAGAAGATCAAGAGTTCGGGAGAACCGGTGGGGCTGGAAGACAACGTGGATGCGCCGGTGGCCGCACTCGCGGGCCGCGGCCAGGGTAGCGCGAATCTCAGTGGGATGGTGGCCGTAGTCGTCTACCACGGTGACACCGTGCGCCTGACCGCGCTGCTGGAAGCGGCGGTCCACACCGCGAAAATGAACCAACCCCTCGGCGATCTTCTCCGGAGCAACTTCAAGCTGGTGGGCGATGGCCACAGCCGCCGTGGCGTTGAGGACGTTGTGACGTCCGGGAACGTGCAGCTCAAACGGACCGAGCGGCCCCGCGGCGGTGGTGACTAGAAAACGGGAGAGCGATCCCCGCTCGTTGGCAAGAAACTGAAGCCGGTAGTCGGCCTCTGCCGCCTCGCCGTAGGTGAAGATGCGGCGGTGTGCCCGGGGCAGGATGCGGGCAAGCAGGGGATTGTCAATGCAGGCCGTAACCGCACCGTAGAACGGAACCTTGTCCATGAAGGCTAAAAAGGCGTCTTCCACATCGGCCATGTCGTGATAGCAGTCCATGTGTTCACGGTCGAGATTGGTGACAATGGCGCGGATGGGCGAGAGCTTCAGAAAGGAGCGGTCACTTTCGTCGGCCTCGGCCACCAGGAACTGCGTGGTGCCCAACCGGGCATTGGAACCAAGGGCATCGACACGGCCGCCCACCACTACGGTTGGGTCCAGGCCTCCGGCAGCGAGCACAGCGGCCACCATCGACGTTGTGGTCGTCTTGCCATGCATGCCGGCGATGGCGATGCCGTACTTGAGACGCATCAACTCCGCCAGCATCTCGGCGCGCTGAATGACGGGAATCTTACCCGCTCGCGCTGCCAATACCTCTGGGTTGACCGGGCTCACCGCAGAACTGGTGACGACCACCGTGGCGCCAAGGATGTGGTCGGCATCGTGGCCCTCGTAGACGGTGGCGCCCAATTGGGCGAGGCGGTCGGTCGCCGGGCTGCGGCGCAGATCGGAGCCCGAGACTTTCATGCCCAGACTAAGCAGAATCTCGGCGACGCCGCTCATGCCGATTCCGCCGATTCCGATGAAGTGCGCGTGCTGGGAGGTGGCAAACATTGGAGGCAAAACTCCACTGTACCATTGGCGCGCCACGGGGCTGGCCGGTTGCGAAAAAGCTCGCCATAAACCCCGATTTGCGACAAAGTTGCGGAACTTTATTTACGGGCGGAAGACGCAACATTCGCCCGCATCCGCTGTTCAATCGTGACATAACCGGCAGGCTGGAGAGGCAGTTGGAACCAAGCCTCCACCAGAAAGAAGCCGGACCGGCGATTCGAGGAAACGGAGTCCGCTGGATGGAACGGAGGAGTTATGGGCAGCATGAAGAACTGGATGCTAGGTGCAGCGATGGTGGCTGGCGGATTGGGTCTGGGTGCAACCACGGCCCAGGCAGCCGAGTTTGGGATTTATGCGCGCGGGCCGGTGGCCTATGTTCCTCCGTGCCCGGGACCGGGCTACTTCTGGGTGGCCGGCTATTACGCCAATGGCTACTGGATGCCGGGTCGGTGGGAGTTCCGCGGAGTCTATGACCGGGGCCTCTTTGAACGCTTCGATCGCGGCTGGGATCGCCACCCTGATTATGACCGGCACTCTGACCGCGATCACTTCCGCAGGTAGCTCTCTGCAAGGGATTTACCCCACGGCGGCCTCTCCTTCGGGAGGGGCCGTTCTGTTCTTGAAGAGCACGGGCTTGTTCGATGGCGAATTGCGAGGGTGGATGCCGCGCCGAGTCATGAGGCGGACATTCATGCATAATGATCTTGGTTGTTTGCCGGCGGCTCAAGGATTCTTTGCCAAGGACCGCAACTTAACGGCAAGAATACTGTTTGAAGAATCAGAAGCTGGTTGAGGGGTTGAATCCCGAACCGGCGGGTGCTGAGAACCGGGGTCGCCTCCGGGTCCCAGGTCCAGAACTTCAGGACGGGGCAGCACAAGGAGGAAGTCATGAAAAGTTCTCGCCTGGTTCTGATTGCATTGCTCCTGGCCCTGCCCTTCACGGTAGCGGCAAAAGCGCAGATAGGAGTTGGGATAGGAGTTGGCCCGGAGGTTGCTCCCGCTCCCGAAGCCTATGGTCCCCCGGTCTGCCAGTGGGGCTATTACTCGTCTTACCCCTATGATTGTGCCCCGTACGGCTATTACGGGCCGCAGTGGTTTTATGGCGGCGCCTTTATCGGCGTTGGACCGTGGTACGGCTGGGGCGGACGTGGCTGGGGTGGATACGGCTATCGCGGCGGCTACGGATACCGTGGCGGCTATGGATACCGCGGCGGATACGGGTACGGCGGCCGTGGCGGATATGCCGGACGTGCACCCTATGGCGGCGTAGCCCGCGGCAACGCTCCTGGTTATGGTGGTGGTCGTGGCGGCTACGCTGGTGGAGCACGCGCCTACGGTGGCGGCGGAGCCCGCGGTGGATATAGCGGCGGCGCTCGCGCTGGTGGCGGATACGGCGGTGGCGGAGCTCGCGGCGGATTCAGCGGCGGCGGTCACGCTGGTGGCGGATTCAGCGGCGGCGGCCATGGTGGTGGCGGCGGCGGACACCGGTAAGTTTAGCGGCTTCAACCAGAAAGGCCCGTCTGCTTCGGCAGGCGGGCCTTTTCTTTTTGTGCGGAGGCCGGCGCGCTCAAACTGCGACCGGTTCCGGGTTCTCAACATCCGCTGGGAGAGCGTCGCTGAGCGAAGTGCCGTATGGGCCTCGTTGGATTCTGGATAGGTTTTAAGGCTTACAGTTTATTTCACTCAATTCGTTGAAGACGGGCGAAGGCCCCGGCCTCAAGGCTACGCAAATTCGCCATCTTTCAGGGGGGTAAAAATCCCCTGCTCCCTCCGGAGTCTTCGATCTGTAACTGTAGTATCAGTCTCCAAGCGCAGGATTTCGTGCTTTCCCACCCTCGCGGCAAAAAACAAATACGCCGCAAGGATGGGGCACCCAGATTGGTTCAACATCAAGCGATCCGAAGCTTAGTTGCGCCGTTCCTGAACGCACTCGAAGTTGTCTGCGACGTTGGTGTCGCCCTGGCCCTTGTAATGAGCCACCTTGGGATAAGCGCACAAGGGACGCGTGAGCCGGACACCTGCGGAGCCGGTCTTTGCATCGGCACCGATCTTGCCGGTCCCGATGAGCTTGTCTGGAGCCACACCCTGCGTGACCCACCGGTCCAGCGCCATAAGCACGTCATGGTCCGCATCGACGGGAGTTCCCGGCTCTGCCGCACCATTGCCGAAATCGGTGGGGCCGGGACCACCGCCGCAGTGTCCCATTCCCGGCACCATGAAGAGCCGGTAGAATCCCTGAACGTCTGCGGGATTGGTTGACCGTGGATCTGGGTAGCGAGCGAGAAAGGCAGTGACCTTCTCGTAGAAGTTAATCGAATCCCGAGGCGCAATGGCCGCATCGCCCCAGCCGTGATATTGGATCAGCTTCCCGCCATGATCGCGGAACGAGCGCAAATCCGGGTTGTAAGCGTTGATGAACCACGCAGTTTTCTCATCCGCGGTGCGGACGTCGCGGTCGAAGTCCATCGTGTGCCAATCCCAGTGTGGGTCTTCAAAGACAACCTGCGAGTAGAAGCCGTTTCCAAAACCGGCCTGAATCGAGCCTATGGGAAGCAGAGGTGAGGGCAGGATCCAACCCAGCCATGCGCCGGGTTCAGCTTCGGTTCCAGGTTCAAAGCCGGGATAAATCTGCTCGCCTGTCCTGGGATTCGTGGGACCCGCATAGATCTGTTTCAAGGCTTCAATCTGCGGCTGGGTAAGGCAGTCTGCGCTGGAGGCACCGTGGCACAGCAGAACGGACGGATCAAAGTGACATTTGCGCGGATCTTCGATGAGGCCGTCCTTCACTCCATCCAACGTATCGCAGGCGGCCAAGGCTGCTTTTTCAATTGCCGGAAGCTGTTCGGGCGTGATCTTGCTCTCAGGCTTTGCGTTGAGCGCGATTTCATTCCAGATCAAGCCGGTGAAGTGGTGCGTCCAGTTATTGGCTGGGGCTCCGGCAATGACGCCATCGAAGTCCTCCGGATAGCGTTCCGCTTCCATCAGGGCTTCGCGTCCGCCATCCGAGCATCCCTGGAAGTAGGCGCGCGACGCGGTTTTTGTGTAGTACGCCTGCACGATCGTCTTGGACAGAATGGCGGTCTCATGCAGAGCGCGATAGCCGAAGTCAATCTGCTTCTCAGGATGGCCCGCAGCCCAGCTCGGATTCAACGACTGGAGGGGGTTCTGCACTTGATGGCCGTCGTCGGTTTCAGAAACGGCGTACCCGCGCCCCATAGGTTCAATGAGCCCTCGGACTTGGATCGAGCCTGCCCAGCCGCCGTTTCCCAGTTGCAGATACTTGCCGTTCCAGGCCTCCTGTGCCGGTAACCATAACGTGAAGGTGATTTCCGAATCCGAAGTCGGGCGCGAGACCGCGGTGATCTCGCAGTGCTTGTTCGCAGGGATGCTCTCGATCTTGGGCGGGAATCCAGCCGGCACCTGAACCGGGCCGGCTTCTGCCCACTTGGCGGAGACGATCGCAGCATGATCCAGCTTCAGGCCTTTCAGGGCTTCGCAACCGTTTTGAGCTATCGCCAACTGGGCGCAGGTCAGCAGCACGATGCAGCCCGTCTTGAGAAGAACGCTTCGTGAGTTCATGGATTCCCTTCCCCTGGTACCGACAAGGATCACTGCTTTTGCCCGAGGCTCTTTATCAAATTCCGGACGCCAGACCTTCACCGCACCGCACATCGCGGCTCAATGTGCATAGAGCCTGTTGGGATTCATCTGCAAGTGTCGAGAAGAAGTCTACCCTCATAAGAACGAAAAGGGCCACTCCGCGGATACGGAGTGGCCCTTTGGGGGGTTGACGACGGAAGCCGGTGTTACTTGGCGGCGACCAGCGGACGGGTGCTGAGGCTGCCGTCGGCATAGCCCTTGGCGATCTCGGCGATCGTAACGGGCTTGTAGTCGCCGGCGTGCCCGGCCTGACCGAACTGAGTCATGCGCAGGGCGACAACCTTCTGCATGGCCTCGCGGGCCGGCTTCATGTAGTCGCGGGGATCGAACTTCTCCGGCTGGGTCCATAGCACCTTGCGGATGGCGCCGGTCATGGCCAGGCGGTTGTCAGTATCGACGTTGACCTTGCGCACACCGTTGCGGATTCCGAGCTGAATCTCTTCGACCGGCACACCCCAGGTCTCCTTGAGCTTGCCGCCGTACTNNGGCGCTTGTGAATGGCGATCAGCACATCCATTTTCAGCACCGAGCCGTCAGGCTTCTTGGTGAACTTGTAGGCGCCGTGGCTGGTGCCGATGGCGATGGCCAGCGCGTCTACGCCGGTGCGCTCGGCAAACTCAACCGCCTGGTCGGGGTCGGTGATGTGCTCGAGGCCCGTACCACCTGCTCCGTGGCCGTCTTCAACGCCACCAAGCACGCCGATCTCGCCCTCGACGGTGACGCCGCGCGCATGCGCGAAATCGACCACTTTGCGGGTGACTTCAACGTTCTCTTCAAACGTGGACGGGGTCTTTCCATCTTCCTTGAGCGAGCCGTCCATCATGACGCTGGTATAGCCCAGCTCGATGGCGCTTTTGCAGGTCTCAAAGCTGTTGCCGTGATCCTGGTGCATGGCAATGGGAATCTCGGGATTGAGCTCGGCAGCAGCCAGAATCAGATGAAAGAGGTAGCGGTCCTGGGCAAATTGGCGGGCGCCACGGCTGGCCTGGATGACGACCGGGGAGTTGGTATCCTTGGCCGCGGCCATGATGGCCTGAATCTGTTCCANNCTAGAGGCATAGGAATTCTCCTTCTTGGTTGGTCCGGCCGCCTGCGCGCTTGGGCCCTCACGGGGCGGAAAACAGCCTGCCGGGCGGCGGGAACTGCGATCGTTCTTATCGTAGCAGAAACCTGGAAGCGAAAAGTGTATCCATGTGCACACGTTCGGAACCCCTTTAAACACCGACGTGTGGAATAATCTGCCAGTGAACTCCGCCGCCACTGCCCACGACTGGTACCTGCTGGCTTGTGTTGCCGGCACGGTGGTGTTGCTTCTGCTGCTGGTGGTCAAGGTGCGGCTGCATCCGGCACTGGCGCTCTCCATTGCCGCGTTTGGACTGGGTGTGGCGGCGGGGATGCCGCTCAAGCAGGTTCCCGTTTCCTTCACGGGTGGGGTTGGCACCATGATGGGGCACATCGCCATCATTCTGGGCATGGGCGCCGTTCTGGGCCAGCTTCTGGCCTCCTCTGGCGGCGCTGCCTCACTGAGCAAAGCGCTGGTGGAGGAATGCGGGCCGAAGGGCCTTCCCTGGGCGCTGCTGGGCCTGGGATNNGGCTGCCGGTGCTGGCGGGGCTCTCCGTCACACACGGGCTGCTTCCGCCCCATCCGTCAGCGCTGTTAGCGACTACCCAATACCACGCCGACGTGGGCCGCACCATTCTTTGGGGGCTGGTGGTTGGAGTGCCTGCCGCTGCGCTGGCCGGTCCGGTTCTGGGATGGGTGCTGATCCGCCGCTGGAAACGGCAACAACTAAAGCTCGCGCCGATACCGGCTGTTGCAAACCCGGCTCCGCAAAGCGCTGAAGACAACCGCGCGAGCGATGGTGCAGTTGCTCCTGCGGAGTCGAATCCGGAGGCCGGACGATCCCCTGTTCCAGCCGGAGCCGTGAGGGCCCTGGTGGCCATTCTGCTGCCCATTGCGCTTATCTTTGTGGGTAGCTGGACCGACGCGGTCACTGCGCCGGGCAGCCTCGCGAATCAGCTGCTGCACCTTGCCGGCTACCCCGACGTGGCCATGCTGATCGCCGCGCTGGCCGCGCTGGTCTCGCTGGGAGGTCACATTCAGGCGGGACCGGCCGGAAGCGACCGGCCGCACGGCCCGGACATGCTGCGCCGCTTGACCGCGGACTCGTTTGTGCCCAT
>PLSM01000123.1:30626-30761 GCA_003165075.1 Acidobacteriaceae bacterium
CCACGGTGGCGATGGCGGTCGCCTCGGGTGTGCTGGCGCCGGTGGCGGGCCATATGGGCGTGCGTCCCGAAATGCTGGTGCTGGCTACCGGCTCAGGCTCATTGTTGCTCTCGCACGTGAACGACTCCGGCTTCT
>PLSM01000029.1 GCA_003165075.1 Acidobacteriaceae bacterium
CCTTGGATAGAGGAGTTTTTTTCGAAGACACTCCTCAGTAGCTCAATGGCAGAGCATTCGGCTGTTAACCGAAGGGTTGTAGGTTCGAGTCCTACCTGAGGAGCCAATATATTTTTAGAATCAATAATTTACAGAACAAAACTCAAGAATACCAGCACAGGTACCATCAAATCTAACAGGTTACTGTCTCGTTCGTTTCGGAGGATTGCACACCGCTCGGGAGCGCAAGAGTTTCGCGTTGCACTGCACAATCTAGACGGACTAAAACCCGCCTCCTTGCAGGCTGTAACCAATACCAACCTCGTTCCAGAATCAGAAATCCATCGGATCGCGCCATCCTCTCAAGCGTGGCACTACAGTTCTCGATATGATTCTCGTCGAAGATGTGCTCATCGAGATTTTCCGTTGGAGTCACTTCCGAATGACAAATGATTTAGCTCCTTGGGCTATGAGCGGTCGGGGGCTCGCATATGTTGCCGAATTCGTTGGCAGAAGTGGAAGCCCGTAAGTGCACTTTTTGACGCCGTATTTGGGGGATCCACTAGCAGTGTGTTTTGGAGATTGGGTTACGGTACCCGCCTCTTGAGGCTATAGACCGTTTTCTCGAATGAACAGGAGCGCATTGCCTACACCCGCCGAAATGACTCTGAGGATTGTGAGCGCCACCGAAAGTTCGGGGCTCGGTTTCACAATGGAACTGGCCGAGTCAGGCCATCCAGCACTACATGCCGCCGGAACTTTGATCCCGCAGCTCACAAAGAACGTATCGGCAGACCTCCAGTGGTACTTGGAGAGATTTCTCGACGAACGAGATGACGCGGCGCTGGTGCGTGCAAAACACATTCGGGATTTCATCAAAGTCTCCGGAAAGGTCCTGTTTCAAGGCCTCTTCCAGGCAAACGCTGAAGCCAGGGCCATCTGGCGTCGCATTGCGCCGAGACTCGGCCATACCAGGATCGAGATTGTCGAAAGCGGTGAAAATAGTGGCCTGCTGTGGGAACTTCTGCGCGATCCTACAACGAACTCGCCGGTTTGCCTTTCGGCAGCTGCATTCGTTCGCAGTCAAAGAGAAGGTTTCTCGAGCGCTTCGGTCCGCGAAGTCCATCTACCGTGAAGTAGTGACTCCGATGTTTCGCGCATATTGGGAACATGTTCTAGCTAACTCAACAGCATTCCGGACGGGGATCTCCTTTACCACTCGCAAGTTTGAATTGCTCAACGGAGCTCCAGACGGGACAAGAAAGTTCTTGGGCGCATTGCGGTTTTGCCTTGGTGCGACGCTACCGGAAGATACGATGAATTGGCTCAATAATGCTTGAAGAGTGAACAATCGCAACAGAGCCACTCTATTTGACCTTCAAATCGTGGGATTGGCTGTCTTACAGAGTTCGAGCTGGAAAGGAGAGGCGCCTAGGAGCATGGCACAGATTCCAAGTGCGATAAGCGTTGGATTTTGGTAAGCGTTCGAAGATCCCCTCTTGACCTGAGGAGGTGGTTCTTAATAGGTGTCCACTTAATTTAGGTGGACACCTATTTGGTATCCGTCTGAGCAACGCATCCTGTTCATGCTCCGCGTTTAATGTTGCACTGGAGCCATGAGCGAATCTGGAACGATACAAAGGCGGCGTAGCTGGGCCGAGGTGCAGGCTCTGGTTACGGAGTATGAAGTGAGCGGATTGATGCGGGCAGCATTCTGCCAGCAGCGTGGCTTGGCGGTAGGAACTCTGGATAAATATCGTAAGCGCGTGCATGGTGTGCGGCAGGCGGGAGGTAGTGCTTTTGTTCCTGTCGAAGTGGTTCCTTCCACTGCGCGTGATGTCAACGGCGCCGCCAGGCATGATGGTGGTCTAGTCGTTGAACTGCGAAGCAGACGTCGGATCGAAGTATGCCGCGGATTTGATGCGGGAACGTTGGAACGTCTGCTGAGCATATTGGACAGGGTGTAATACGGTGTTCGGGTTTGGACCGGCAACGCGGATCTATGTTGCAGTCGGGGCGACGGACATGCGCAAGAATTTCAATGGTCTCTACGGGCTGGTGCGCGACCATCTGGGCTGCGATCCGGAAAGCGGTCACGTGTTTGTTTTCACGAATGCGCGACGCAATCGCCTGAAGCTTCTGGTATATGACGGAAGCGGGCTTTGGGTGTGTGCAAAGAAATTGGACGGAGGAAGATTTCGTTGGCCGCAGAGAGACCGCGGCGTGAAGAAAATCGTACTGAGTTACGAGGAACTGGCGCTGCTTTTGGGAGGCATCGATCTGGCGCAGACCGAGCGGACGAAGTGGTATCGCAAGCCTCCGGTAGAAGAATCAAAAGAGTCACTGAAGACCGCATAGACACTGGGCTTTTCGCTCATTTATCCACAAGAAAGTATGTTATTAAATAGACATCGTGAGCACGCCTTCTGAGCCTACTCTTCCTCCGCATTCGGAGCCCTTCATGGCTGAGGTTGTCGCGCAGCTGAAGGAGCAGGTTGCGTCGCAGAACAGAGAGCTCGAGTATGCACGGTTGAAGATTCAGGTCCTCGAAGAACGTCTTCGTTTGGTACTCATTCAGAAATATGGACCCAGCAGCGAGAAGCTAAGCAATTTGCAACTGGAACTACTGGAGCAAGAGCCCGGTGTGAGCCAGCAGGAAGTAGTCGCCGAAAGCGAACGCAAAGCTCCGCCTGTTGGGGAGCAAAAGAAACGCAAGCATCCCGGACGTCAGGCTCTGCCCGCGAATCTTCCCCGTGTGGAACGGGTGGTTGCCTGCACGCCGGAGCAGTGCGTATGCGGCAACTGCGGCGCTGAGACCACCGTGATTGGCTACGAAGTCAGCGAAGTGCTGGATGTTGAGCCGGCGCGGTATTTCGTTCAGGTGACCAAGCGCGAGAAGCGGGCATGCAAATCATGTCCCGAGCAAGGCGTAACGGCGGCGACTCTTCCCATCAGGATCATCGACAAGAGCCTGGTTTCCGACGGCGTAATCATCGACACGGTGGTGAACAAATATTGCGACCACAGCCCACTGTTTCGGCAAAGCGTAGCCTTGTTNNTCGGAGAGATGTTGATGCCGGTAGCTGGAGCGATGCGGAACCAGTTGCTTGCCGGCACCTACATCCAGGCGGATGAAACTCCGGTCGATGTACAGACACATGATGGAAGCGGCACAAACCATCAGTCTTATCTCTGGCAGTACGGAACGCCGGAGGGCATGACAGTTTTTGATTTCCGCATGAGCCGCAAACGCGAAGGCCCACTGAACTTCCTCGGCAACTTCGAAGGACTTCTTCAAACAGATGGCTACGCTGCATACGATCGCGTGGGCGGTCCGAAGATAGTGCATGCAGCCTGTTGGAGCCACGCCAGAAGATACTTCGTGGATGCGGTCAAACTCAATAAGCAGGATGCCGCATCCATCCGCGCAGTTGAACTGATAAACGAGTTGTTCGCGATTGATGCTCAAGCACGGAACGAAAAGATGGACCACGCCGCACGCCATGCTCTGCGCCACGAGAAGGCTCCGCCGCTTCTCGATGAAATCCGCACTCACATCCTCGAGATGAGCAAGACGGTGCTGCCCAGTAGCGCTGCCGGCCAGGCCTGCAGATACACTCTTGCCATTTGGAAAAAGCTGGTCTGTTTCCTCGATTATTCCGAACTGGAGCTTAGCAACAACCTTGCGGAGAACTCCATGAGGCCTATCGCCCTCGGCAGAGGCAACTGGATCCACATCGGAAGCGAAACCGCCGGACCGCGCGTGGCCGCTATCATCTCCGTGATCGAAAGCTGCCGCCGCCTTAAAATCCCGGTGCGCGATTACCTCGCCGACATCCTGCCCGGGCTTGCCAACGCGCCGCTTCAGCGCATCGCAGACCTTACTCCTGCCGCCTGGGCCGCAAAGACGTCATCCATGCGTTTGGTCTGACGCTTACGTTCTGTCGTTTATGCAAATCTTGGCATAAGCGGAAGAACTTCTTGTTTGCCGGCTCCGACTGCGGTGGCGAGCGCGCCGCCAACATCTACTCGCCCATCGGCTCGGCCAAGCTCAACGGGCTCGACCCGGAACTCTACCTCCGCACCGTGCTCGCCCAGATCGCCGAACATCCCATCAGCCGCATCGATGAACTGCTGCCCTGGACCCTGGCACCCACCCTTCAAGCTCACACTTCCCAGGCCGCCTGATCCACACTCCCCGCAAGTACCCACTTAAGCAATATGTGGATACTTCGCAGATGTGTGGCACCCCACGCGTCCGTCAAGAGGGGAGCACCGCACGCTTACCACCGGCGCGCCGCAGCGCGATATTGTTATGGCGACACGGCTAGCCGCGCTCTTACTGGCACACTCTCGGTTGTCACGGCCTGTGATTGTATGACCTTGCAGCGGGGTACATTTGCGCGGAGTTTGGGCGCTTACCAGACGTAGACGGCAATTACTGTCGCTGGCCCGGCAGCCGCATCCTTGACTGTCGTACTAACGACGATCTGGACATTCTTTTGGGGCCAATCCCTGGGCGCATCGCGAAGAGCTTTTTCCAAATTATCCTGATTGACTATCATTTCGGCAGCAGCATCGGCTCCACTTGCATCATTGCCGGCTACCACGACGACAAATTGTCCAGTGCTGGAATCCAGGAGACGAGTCACCAGGCCATAATCCGTGTATGGGGGTTCATGCGTTGTCAGCCAGGATCGGCCCGATGGACCTTGTTCCTGAATCCGAAGTCCTTTTTCGTCGTCAACGAAGGAGAAATGCAAGCCGGAGGTCATCTCGATCGTCCAGGGGTTGCTGAATGCGCCAATCACCACCGCCGGAGAATTGCGCAGGTCTTCGTATGAATAGCCGTCGCCGATTCTCACCTCGCTGTCCTTGCCCAGATGGCCGAGGAAGTTCGAGAAGATCACAGTTGCCTGCACATCGCCCTTGGCCACACCGTATTCCTTGTATTGCACCATTTCGTCCCAGGTCAGTTTATCCCTAGGCTGAAGATGGGGTTCGTGGTTCATGCGATAGACTTCCTGGTCGAACTCGCCAGGAGTCTTTGCACTGCGTTTGTACAATTCTACCGAGGGCCGGTAGAAGACCGGTTTTGGTAAACAAATCAGAAGCGGTTTGGAAGAAGCAAGGGCTGGTGCCCAAAACTGTGCAATTGATGATCCGGGTAACTTTGCGGGGCTCCGGTAGAAGAAAAGACCGACGATTGCGACACAGCTCAGAACAGCCAAAACGCCAACGGCGAGCCTCCTGTGTCTGTCTTTCTGTGGAATCGATACCCGGTCAAGCGTGTCAACACTTCCTGGGTTTTCGTTTGCCGGCAAGCGTAGCTGCGTCTTTGCATTCCCCTCGCCACTCTGGTACTCATTCAGCTTGAACTCGGGAGTATACGACCCAATCGGCAGCTCGATTCGAAGTTGCTCCCCGTGCGCATGCTCCGTATTGTATTTTTCCAGTCTTCGCCGCACCTCCCGAGCTTGCGCACGAACCACCGAATCGTCCCCGGTTGCGTAATCCAATGGCCGGTTGAAAAGGGCGGCGCCGATCATGCGCTCCTTCAGCGGCTCTGGGTGATTCTCCAGCCGGTACTGGACTACAAAACGAAGAAACTGCTTTCCGCGCGTGCTGGCGTGGAACTGCTCACTCTCCAAGATGCGTCTAAGCGCCTCTGCTACCAAAGCAGGCGGCGGAAGCTGCATCTCATCGTCGTCGAAACGATGGGACAGGTCGCCTTCAGCGTTCCTCTCCGCGGGGGCCGGGTCTGATTTTTCATTGCCTCGTCCTAGAATATCCGAACGAGTCACTTTGTCGCCTTTCCTTCATCCCGCCAGCACAGGGAGCGTTGAACTCAGACCTTGGGTTGCAAATGGTGCGCGGCGTTCATTGTAATGCACAGTCCAAATTAGGGAAAGAGGAAACCGTTAACTATATTTATATCAATATGTTTCACATGTGAAAAACCGTTTATATCTTGTAACTTATCTGTTTGAAATAGCCTAGTGGTTGGCAGTCAGGCGACAACCCTTTTTCGTGGTTCGCAGATGAAAGCGCACACAAGTCTGATTCTGCGCATTTGTAGAACTGGGTATCCGAGACGTGAAATGACCAGTCAGTCAATGGAGCAGCGTGATTAATCGACACGAACTGGAAACAGCTCACAGAGGACCACTACTTGGCACCGACAGGTAAACGGTTACCGAAAGCCGGATGGCAGTGGATCTTAAGCGTATACGGCGTAGCGCTGGAACACGGGCAAGAAGAGTACGACCGGCAAAACCAGCTCAATCGAGTTCAACAGATGTACCCAACTTTCACGAACTAAAGATCAGCATTCAGGAGGCGGAAAAAATACATGAAATCCACACTGAAGGTTTTCATTTGCGTTCTCGCCATTGGATTGTTTGCATCCATGAATTCATTGGCACAGTCCAATGAGGGCTCACTTGCAGGCATAGTCACAGACCCCACCGGAAATACAGTTGCTGGTGCGGTTGTGACAGCGGCAAATGCCGCTAATGGCCAGTCCTTCAAATCGGTGACAGAATCAGACGGCCAATACCGGTTTCCCGTTTTGACCATCGGCGATTACCGAGTTACTGTCGTCGCGAAAGGATTCAAGACCACAACACGGAGCGGCGTCGCAGTTCAAATTCAATCCACATCCTCGCTGGACATCCAACTCACGATCGGCGAACAAACTGAATCGGTTGAAGTAAACTCCGAGGCGCCGCAATTGCAGACGGAGAGCTCTGATGTGGGCACCGTGGTTACCCCGGATCAGGTACTGGATCTGCCGTTGTCCACCAATGGCGCGGCCATCCGCAACTCTCAGGACTTTGTCTTCCTGACTCCCGCAACCTATGGCACTGGCACCAGCGGCGGCACCTTTGAAGGTGGCGTCTCCGGCGGCCAGGCGTTTGGCAGTGAAATCCTATTCGACGGCGCCAGCCTGCAAGTGGAGAGCTTCGGCGACGGTTTCGCCAACGAAATTCTTCCCTCGGTCGAAGCGACCGGCGAATTCAAGGTACTCATCGGCGGCATTCCCGCCCAGTACGGCAGAACCACCGGTGGTGTGCAGAGCTACTCATCCAAATCCGGTACCAACGCCTGGCATGGCGGCGGGTTTGACCTCCTTCGCCGTACCGCTCTGGATGCCAATAGCTGGTTCAACAGCGGCAATCCGACTCCTCCCGACGACAAGAACAACTATGGCGTTCTGCTCGGCGGTCCGGTGCGGATTCCGCACGTCTACGACGGGCGCAACAAAACGTTCTTCTTCTTTACCTGGGAGCAATTCCGCCAGAATCAGGGTTACGCGAACCTGATCACTCTACCAACATCGGCCAACCTGACCGGAGATTTCTCGGCCAACCTGACCTCCACGATACTGGGCAATACCTGCGACGTTGTCAAAGGAACCCCTTCCGGAATTCCAATCTACCAAGGGGAGATCTTTGACCCAACGACCACGTATAACGGATTTTTGACCGATCCAACAACTCTGCAAACAGTGGCTACGCAATGCCGTAACGCATACGGATCCAACTCCAACCCCACCAACATCATTCCCCTTGGGGAACAGAGCAAGGTGGCACTGGCCATCGCTTCGTATTTTCCGCAGATTCCCGCCAGCGCCGGCATTCACAACAACTACAACTGGACGGGGAGTTTCCCGATCATCAGCACCGCGGAGACGATGCGCTTTGACCAGGCATTCGGGTCCAACAACAATGTGTTTGTCTCCTACAGCGTCCGAGACAACGTGCGCAATAACAACAACTCTGATTTCCCACTGCCAACCACGCCATTCCTCACCAGCCAGGATTTGCCGACGCATCTGATCCGCATCGGTTACGATCACATCTTCTCCAGTAACCTGCTCAACCACGCGCTCATTGCCTTCTCGCGGGTTCTCAACTCTGAAGCCTATACCACGGCAAGCCTGGGTCAGAACTGGTCCCAGAAGGTCGGGCTCCCGGGCGGCAGCGGATTTCTTTTCCCTGGAATTGGCCTGAATGAGGATTCGCAGAGTGTCGGCGATTCTGAGCCGCTCAGCAATCAAGGCTACAACTCCAAGATTTCAGACAATGCTTACTATGTTGCTGACAGCGTTGTCTGGCAGAAGGGCCGCCACAATATCGCCATCGGCGGAGAATACCGCAATGCACCCTCGTTCTCCGGCTTCACGAGCATGACCAATGGCGATTTCAGCTTTGACAGGGCCCAGACAGCAGGCAACTCCGCCCAAACCACTGGTAGCGGCAACGCAGTTGCCAGCTTCCTCACCGGCCAGGTGCAGAACGTCTTTTCAACCAACAGTCTGCGTTCCGTCAAGAATGTCGAACAGTACGTAGCCATCTACGTTCAGGACGAGTACAAGGTCAACCGCGATTTGAACTTGTCCCTGGGCCTTCGCTACGACGTTGATCTGCCCTTCAAGGAAACCCATAACATCGGCTCGCAATTCGATCCAAATATGCTCAATACCGGTTCCCTCGGAACAGGAACCAAAGGCGCTCTGGACTTTGCCAGTAAGGACGGTCTGAGCTCTCGCTGGGTCGATGTCTACTACAAGAACATCGAACCTCGCCTGGGCTTTTCCTGGACGCCGGAGTTCCTCAACCACAAGACCGTCATTTCGGGAAGCTACAACATCCTGAACGCCGGCATCTTCGAATGGCAGCAGATCTACGCCGGCATTCCTGCCGGGTACTCTCTGACCGGACAATTCAACAACAACACCAACCCCTTTGGCGCCTCGAACCTGCTGGATTCTACCTCCGCGCCCAGTGTCACCTCCAATCCAGGCGATTATGGCGTTCCAACGGCGGGCACAGCCGTCAACTATGACCGGAGCCAACTGAACGGGCAGAATATTCCGTGGAATCAGCGCGGCTTTGGCCGTCCAGGTATGTATCAGACCTGGGGCGTCAATGTGCAGCAACAGTTGGCGACCGATCTCATCTTCACGCTCGGCTACCTCGGCTCGCACGGAACCCACCTGGGATCGAATCTGCTCTCAGTCAACAATCTTCCCATCTCCGATTTCGGCCAGGGCCTGGCTCTCGAAAACACCATCACAGGTGGACCGTACCCAACTTTTTCGGGTACGGTCGCTCAGTCACTGCGGCCCTTTCCTCAATACCAGAACATCAATACGGCTGCATTCGGAGAAAACCATGGCCAGTTGACCTATGAGGCATTGCTCGGCAAGCTCGAGCGGCGCTTCCACAACGGCCTCAACCTCCTGGCTTCGTATACCTGGTCGAAGATTCTCACCGACACTGGCAACATTATCGGTGGCAGTCTTGGAGGCGCATACACGGCCAACATCCAGAACCCCACCAACCTGAGGGCGGAGAAAGCCGTTTCACCGCAAAACACGCCTCAGATCTTTGTCGTTAGCTACCTGTACAACCTGCCGTTCGGCAAGGGCAAGGCCTTCCTGAACAAGAGCGCGGCCGCGAACTATGTGGTTGGCGGCTGGTCCATCTCCGGCATCCAGCGCTACCAGAGCGGCCAGCCCAATGGTTTTGCAGGCGCCACGGGCGTTCCCGGATTCAGCAACTCGATTCGCTGGAATCTCGTTCCAGGACAGTCCGTTGAATCTGCAGCGCGCAAGGGCGGACACTTCAACCCACGCACCGACAAGTGGTATAACCCCGCCGCCTTTACCGATCCCAACACAGCCAACCTGGTCGCCAGTACCGGCTACCACTTTGGGAACAAGCCGGCTTATGAGGATGACGACAGAGGGTTCGCTTATAAGGAAGAGGACTTCGGTCTGATCAAGCGGACACCCATCACGGAAAAGATCGACTTTCAGTTCCGTGCCGAGTTCTTCAACGTATTCAACCGCCATGTCTTCGGTGGACCGGATGGTAATCCATACGACGCGGGCTTTGGCACAGTAGGCGGAACCAACAACAGCCCCAGGGCTGGACAGTTGACATTCCGCGTTGAATTCTAACCAGCAAGTCTGATTACGTAGAGGCGTG
Source organism: Acidobacteriaceae bacterium (assembly GCA_003165075.1). Classification (GTDB taxonomy): domain Bacteria; phylum Acidobacteriota; class Terriglobia; order Terriglobales; family Acidobacteriaceae; genus Telmatobacter. The sequence continues at coordinate 9,978 of PLSM01000029.1, forward strand.
CATCCGGTTGCAGTGAGCTTGGCTCGAACTGAAAAAGTCGAGCCAGGTTCCGGAGGGCGCGCCTCTATTTTGTTTGGCGGAGTTGAATATGTTCAAGTCACATCCGCTGCTTGATCAAGGGTTCAATCACATCAGCCTCATCACCGCGCCGTTTCGCCTGGTGCGCCGTTTCGGTTGCGGTTCTCTTCTTGTGCTTGTTCTCTCGCTGTTGTCAGCGCGTCCAGCGGATGCCCAGAATACATTGACAATCGATGTCAATTCCAGCACTGGACCTATCCTGCATGGTGCCTCCGGATGGCTGTACGGGCAGGCGGAGGTTGATATTCCTTCCGAGAATCTGATGGCGCCTCTGAAACCTCAAATCTCCGCACAGAAGCCGCCGCAAGGCATTCAGCATCCAGGTGGAGACGCTCTCCAGGTTATGCCTTCATTTCTACGCTCCGGCGGAACAGAGATGCAGATTTACATGCAGGACTACTTCGCCACCTTCTATCCAAATCCGGGAATTGCAAGTTATACGCAGATCGTCCAACAGATCGTTCAGGCGCTGAAATCCAGTCCTGATTTCCAATCTTTTGTATACGTCCCATTCAACGAGCCGGACGGAGTGGTCTATGGAAAATATGGAACCGGGATGACGAACCTGTCTGGCTTTGAGAGTGACTGGAGAACAATCTACCATATGATTCGCGCCATTAATCCCTCCGCCAGGATAGCCGGCCCGAATTTCTACTTATACGACCACAACAAATTCGCGAGCTTCATGGCCTTTGCGAAGAGCAACAACGTGCTCCCCGACGAGGTAACCTGGCACGAGCTCACCGACAGCGTGTACGCGAACTGGTATTCGGAATACAGTGACTATCGGTCGCTGGAGGCGAGCCTGGCCATTTCCCCCATCAAGGTCGTCATCAACGAGTATGGTCGCCCTCCCGATCTTGCGGTGCCGGGGCAGCTGATTCAATACATGGCACGTTTTGAGCGAAGCAAAGTTTTTGCCTGCCTGGCCTACTGGGGAACGAGCGGCAACTTGTCTTCTCTGGGCGCGAACAGCATGCCCAATCATGCGACGGGCGGCTGGTGGCTCTATCGCTGGTACAGTCAAATGGAGGGCGACACCCTCGCAGTTACCCCGCCTAGCGATCGTGCACAAGGCCTTCAGGGCATGGCGGTTCTTGACGACAACACAAAGCAGGTCAGGGCCATCGTTGGCGGCGTCTCCGGAAATGTAAACGTCGATTTGCGAGGCTTGTCCTCGAAGCCGTTTTTTGGCTCCAGGGTACATGTTTCCGTTTGGGGCGTGGACAATACGTCGACCAGCCCCTCGCCGGGGCCTTATTACATTCAAGAGGCAGATTATACCGAGTCGAACGGCAAGGTCAGAATCACCGTACAGGATGCGCAAACCAACTCTGCGTACTACCTCGTTGTTACGCCGGCCACAAGTCTATCGAAGGTGGATAAGGCAAATCGCTACGAAGCTGAATATGCCGAGTTATCGGGAAATGCCACAGTCGCCTATGGCGATGCCAAAGGTTACTCCGGCACGTCTTTTGTGGGGGGCTATGGGAACGACGGCAATGCCACGTCTGAATTCGACGTTAACGCACCAACCGGCGGCTACTACAAAGTGACTCTCCGTTATGCTTCGCCAAATGACCCTGGCGATCTCGAGCTCAAACTGAACGGGGCTTCCTTACGGACTATCGCGCTTGCCGGTACGGGAAGCTCAAGCACGTGGACCGACGCATCTGCAAGGCTTTTTTTAACTGCGGGAATCAACCGGATCGCCTATCGCGCCATTCCCGGCAAGACAAACAATGGACTCGCACTGGACTATATCGATGTGACTCCCGCAGAGGGAGATATCGTCACCTATCGGGCCTCTTCCAATGTCAATACATTGGGGGGAGCGGCTTCAGTGAGGCAGGATAGCAATGCTCCGGGAGGAGACTATGTGACCTCCATTGGGCAGGGCGTTGAGAATTATCTCCAGTTCAATAACGTGAGCGTTCCCACCGCGGGACTGTACAGGATGATCGTTACCTACTCAAATGGCGAGCTGTATAACAGGCCTGGGGCCAATACAACGCTATCGAACAGCCAAGGGGAAGTCTACCGCTTTGCGCAGATCGCCATCAATGGGGAGACGGCCAGTCATGTGTATTTCGCAAATACCTTCTCGGGAGAGATCTACTTGCCCATGGAAATAGACGTTCAGCTCAAACCGGGAAACAACACGATACGATTCTTGAACAGCACAACCTCGCCAACGCCGAACATCGAATCAGGTTGGGCGCCAAACATTGCAAGTATTCAGATCGCCGCGCCGGAATAACGGACCGCGCTGGATACTTACTCCCCAAGAGTACCTTGACCGCCAGAGCACGAGAAACGGTTTGGGCTGCGATACACTTCAAGGCGTGGAGGACTCTCGTTGCTGCATCTTCGCGGTCTGCTTTCCGGTGTTTTGATCGCTATGCTTGCAATGCCCGGCGCGCTTTGGGCGCAATCGGCCTCAGAGCAGGCTCCGCCCCAGCGGCCGCAACAGGGCGGCATGGGAGGAAACGCGACCGGCGGCACATTTGCGACCGAGTACGACGCGCAGAAGCGGCCCATTACCGCGGGCGGGTTCGTGGATTCCGGGCCGGTGGTCTTTCAGGACATCACCAAGGCGGCAGGACTTTCCAACTGGAGCCACAAGATGGGCACGCCGGAAAAGAAATTCATCATCGATACCGATGGTTCAGGCGTGGCGCTGCTCGACTACGACAACGACGGTTGGCTCGATATTTACCTGGTAAACGGATCGACCTTTAACGCCCTCGACGGTAAGGAAGAGCCGCCGCACGCAGCGCTGTTTCACAACAACCACGACGGAACCTTCACCGACGTGGCTGCCAAGGCAGGCGTAACCAACGACCGCTGGGGCTTTGGCGTAACCATTGGCGATTTTGACAACGACGGATGGCCCGATATTTTTGTTGCTAACTATGGCAAGAACCGGCTCTACCACAACAATCACGACGGGACCTTTACCGATGTCGCCGCAAAAGCCGGCGTGGCGCTTGGTAACTGGTCCAGCGGAGCCACCTGGGGTGACTTTGACGGCGACGGGCGGCTGGATCTTTTTGTCGCGGGTTATGTGGATTTTGACCGCAACAATCTACCCCTTGCCGGCACCAAGGCCGTGGGCTACACATTTTGCCAGTTTCGCGGCGTGCCCGTGATGTGCGGCCCGCGCGGCCTTAAGGGCTTGCCTGACCACCTATTCCATAACAACGGCGACGGAACCTTTACCGATGTCAGCGTCAAGGCCGGTGTAGACGACAAGAACGCGTACTACGGATTTGAATCGATTTTCCTGAGCATCCAGGGCAACGGCAGGCCTGACCTGGTGGTGGGCAACGACTCAGAGCCCAATTATCTCTACATCAACAAAGGCGACGGAACCTTCGACGACCAGAGTTATGCCTCGGGGTTTGCCCTGAATAAGGATGGGCGCGAGTTTGCCTCGATGGGCATTGCGGTTGGCGACTACCAGAATAACGGCCAAGTGGACTTCGCCATCACCGACTTCTCCGACGATTACAAAGTGCTTTACCGCAACGATGGAGATGCGAGCTTTACCGATGTCAGTTATCAGGCAGGAATCGCACAGACATCCATTCCGTTCGTAGGCTGGGGCGATGGCTTTCTCGACTACGACAACGACGGCTGGCTCGATCTCTTTATGGTCAACGGGCACACGTATCCCGAAGTTGCTAAATATGACTGGGGCACGACATTTGCTGAGCGCCCACTGCTCTTCCATAATGTTCCGGCCGGGAAGGATCGCCGGTTCGAGTATGTACCGCCGGTCAAGGATACAGGATTGGCGGCGGTCGTCCCCGCGCGCGGAGCGGCCTTTGGCGATCTGTTCAATGACGGAAAGATCGATGTAATCATCAACCCGGTCGATGGCCCGCCAACACTGCTCAGAAACGTGAATCCCAACCACCATCACTGGGTGGAACTGAAGCTGGTGGGCGGACCGAAGAGTCCGCGCGATGCCATGTGCGCCACTGTGTTTCTGAATGCAAACGGCATGCGCATGCGTCAAGATGTGCTCTCCAGCGGCAGCTTTATCTCGTCGAACGATCAACGTCCACATTTCGGCCTGGGCGACGCCACGGACCCCGGGACTCTAGAGGTTCATTGGCCTTCCGGCGCCAAGGAGACAATAAAGTTACCCACGGCAGACCGTATTTACACCATCACCGAGGGTAAGGGCATTACCGCTGTGCTTTGCAACCGCGATGTCTGCAAGTAGGCCCAAAATGCCCAGGCACGGTCTCCGATCTAAATCGATGTCTCGCGCAAGAGCGCAGAGGTTCCAGTTAGGCGCAATGTCCTGGCCGCATTCTCTGGGTGCCCCATGAAGGCTCAACTAAATCGGAGGGAACCACCGGATTGACGCTCAGATCCGGTTGAACACTCTTAAGATCACGTATTTGACATGTGAAAAACCGTTTATACCTTGCAACTTCTCTGCTCGGGACTGCTTAGTGGTTGGGGCGACAGCACATCTTCTGGCGTTTCCCAATAGTAGTACAGCTCAGGCGAACCCGCGGGGTGTGAAATCTGAGACAAAAATGACCACTCGTTGATGCAGGACGATCGGCTGGCACAAGTTGGAATGTGAGTCCAGTGAATACAGACCGGAAGCGGAACTTCTCTGGGAAGGAAGGCTTCAGTCACCCAAATAGGCGTATTCCAATAGCCCGAAACCGGCCTTTGGAGGACAGATGAACAAGAAGGATGAACGCCCCACACAGAATGGGCTGAGCACCCATCGTTACGGGGAATAGTCGCTGGATTCGCTTCTTGCCCATAGACCTCTCGCAATATGCAATTAGCTCTAATTAACAACTCGGCAACCAACATGCGCGCTTCAACCGGCCAGGATCCTGCGGTTTGACCCTTGTGCAGCCAACCGCCGGAATGATCCCTGGAGAACAGACAAAAATGAAACTCGCCAATGATGGCAAACTTCGCGAACGATTTTATGCCTTCCTATTCCTTTTCTGTCTTGCTGTTACAGTTGTCCCTCGCCATTCAAGCCTTTATGCGCAGTCCTCGCTGCTGGCCCCTGTGCCGCCCATGGGATGGAATAGTTGGGACGCCTATGGAACCACCGTCCGCGAAGAGGAGGTCAAGGCCAATGCAGATGTGATGGCGTCGGCGCTAAAGCGGTATGGATGGCAGTATGTTGTCGTTGACATTCAGTGGTACGAGCCCGATGCGAAAGCACATGGCTATCGGGACGGAGCCGCTCTTGCCATGGATGGAAACGGAAGGCTCATCCCAGCTGTTAATCGCTTTCCTTCATCTGCGAATGGAAAGGGCTTCAAGCATCTTGCCGACTACGTGCACAGCAAAGGGTTGAAGTTTGGCATTCATATCTTGCGCGGCATTCCGCGTCAGGCCGTTAAGGACAATCTGGCCATTCTCGGAACGAATATTCACGCAGCTGAGATTGCCGATCCCACGAGTGTGTGTGTATGGAATACGGATATGTTCGGTGTGGATATGTCCAAACCCGGCGCCCAGGCTTACTACAACTCCATCGTCAAGCTCTACGCCGCCTGGGGTGTGGATTTCATTAAAGCCGACGACATGGCAAGACCTTATCACAAGGATGAAATCACGGCTTTGCATCGGGCGATCCTCAATAGCGGGCGTCCCATGGTCCTCAGCCTTTCACCCGGCCCGGCTCCGCTCAGCGAGATTGAAGACCTGCGATCAAATGCCGAAATGTGGCGCATCGAAGACGACCTGTGGGACAACTGGGATTCGGTTAAAGCGATGTACAAAGACGCGGTATCCTGGGTGCCGCTTGTGTCCGCCGGACATTGGCCGGATGCGGATATGCTGCCTTTGGGCCGCATCGGCATACGCGCGGAACGCGGCGACGATCGCGCCTCCAGACTATCGCCTGACGAACAGAGAACCATGATTTCGCTATGGTCGATGCTGCATTCTCCGTTGATCTTCGGCGGCGATCTCGCCAGCCTCGATCCGTTCACGCTCGCCCTTATCACCAATTCCGACGTGCTGGCCATCGATCAGCATGCGACGAACACAAAGATAGCCTACTCAAAGGACGACCTGCACATCTGGACTTCAAAGGGACAACAGGCCGGTGTGGGTTATGTGGCTGTATTCAACTTTTCCGACTCACCTGCCACGGTACACATGAAATGGAGTCAGATCGGATTTCCGGACCCTCCGGCCAGAGTTGATGAGTTGTGGACCCACAAAACCTGGGACCCGTCACCTGCGATTGATACAAGCTTGGCCGCGCACAGCGTGGCTCTCTATGAACTTGAGAGCCGCCGATGACCCTCGGCAGGCGCATGCTATCGCAGAGTTTGATTTTTCCATGCCGAACCGTGCGCAGCAAAGCCCGGGCGATGCTCAGCGCACCCGAAGTGAGTCCAATCGATAACCCTGCGCTGTGGATCTCCGCTTCCAGCACCGGCCTCGATTCCTGTTAGCGGTCAGTGATTCTTGACCGCATCGACAGGCTGATGGACGCCGAATATGATGTGTTGAAGGTAGTTCGCAAGCTACCTGGGCCCGTCGTCATGATTCGCATTCAACACTTTTGCGGCGACCTCAGCGTTACGAGATAACGAAGGCTTACCCTGAACCGCGGTGCCCGGATCGGAACGGTGCACGGGAATCCAGCCTAGGAGTGCGCGCGCGCATGAGACAAGTCGATTCCTGCCTGGTCGGGCCAGTACGCGATTGCGCCGCGCATCTACTGTTCGGAGCGCTCTGTCTTTGCCTTGTGCCGACAGCGGCGCCCGCACAAACGGATGGGAGTGGCTCACAACCTGCCGTGGAAGCGGTTGTCCCCGGCCGATTCGTCGACAACACGGAAAAAGCAGGCGTGCATTTTCTGCACCAGGCGCCGCACACCTCTCGCAAGTACCTGATAGAGACCATGGGCTCCGGTGTGGCGCTGTTCGATTGCGACAACGACGGCCGGCTCGATCTTTACCTGGTGAACGGCGCACCCTACTCCGATCCAACCCCCAAGGGCTTCATTCCGCAGAAAACCGGATCCAAGTACTGGAATCGCATGTACCACCAAAAGCTCGATGGCACATTCGAAGACATCACCGAGAAATCCGGACTCCAAGGGGTTGGTTATGGCATGGGTGTCGCCGTCGCCGATTATGACAACGACGGCTACGAGGATGTTTTCGTCACAGGCTATGGAGGCAATCGGTTATACCACAACAATGGCGATTGCACCTTCACCGACGTCACTGAAAAAGCAGGCGTGGCTGGCAGCGGATGGTCCACTTCCGCGGCATGGGTCGACCTGGACAACGACGGATTGCTTGACCTGGTGGTGGCGCGCTATGTTACCTGGAATTGGGATGACCTCTGGTGCGGTCCGGAACATCGCGACGGTTATCGCGGCTATTGTCACCCCGATGTCTTCCAGCCGATCACCATGCTGGTCTACCACAATGATGGCAACGGCCATTTCACCGAGGTCTCGCACAAGCTGGGACTCGACAAGCCGGCCAAGGCTCTTGGCATTGCCGCTGCCGACTACGACCGCGATGGACGCATCGATCTCTATGTCGCGAATGACTCCATGCCCGAGTTCCTCTTCCATCAGAAGGCGGATGGAACCTTCGAAGAAGTCGGTCTTGAATCTGAAGTCGCAGTCAATGCCGCCGGGCAAACATTTGCGGGCATGGGTGTGGATTTCGCCGATTATGACAATGACGGTTGGCCCGACATCGTAGTGACCGATTTGGCCAACCAGAGATACGCTATCTATCGCAACAATCGCGATGGCACCTTCGACGATGTTTCCGGCCCCTCCGGCATCGGCGCCATGTCGCAGCTCCACTCGGGTTGGAGTGTGCGATTCATGGATTATGACAACAATGGCTGGAAGGATCTTCTCATTGCGCAAGGTCACGATCTGGATACGATCGAGAAAACTTCTCCACAACTCCGCTACCGCGAACCAATGATGCTGGTGCGCAATACCGGAAAGAGGTTTGAGGATGTTTCCCAGATTTCGGGCGACATCTTTCACGACCCATGGGTGAGCCGCGGCATGGCCATCGGCGACATCGACAACGACGGCCGCATCGATGCGGTAGTGAGCACCAATGGCGGCCCGGCGCACATCCTGCTCAACGAGACTGCCACCGCAAATCACTGGATCACCTTGCATCTGACAGGACACAAGAGCAATCGCGATGGCATCGGCGCGGTGGTGAAGCTGACCACGGTACATGGTTCGCAGTGGGTTACCGCGAGCACTGCCAGCGGCTATCTTTCTTCGAGCGATCCTCGCGTGCACTTCGGCATGGGCGATAGCTCGGTGGCCGGCAGCATTGAGATTCACTGGCCAAGCGGGATCGTGCAAACTCTGACCGATGTGAAGGGAGATCGACAGATTCAGGTGGATGAGCCAGTCGTTGCCATCGCTCCCGGCCCCACCGGCGATGCCAAATCGCGCTAATTCCGGCTGTGCTCCCCATAGAGGGTCTGGCTAACCGCAAATTCAGCGCGCGACTTCGCCAGTGCCCCTGCTGCACGGTACGCGCGCCCCAACTCGAAATGAATCTTGGGATCTTTGGGATCGAGTTGGACGGCCGCTTCCAGTTCTTTCACTCCATCGCTTGCTCTTCCGGTGGCTACGAATGCACGGCCCAGCTTTTCGCGACAAGCTGCGCATTTTGGGGCAATGGACGCAGCGCGTTGAAGATACGCCACTGCATCACCTGGCCGGTCGTGCGCCAGCAGGAAAGTTCCCAGGTCGAGAAACGGCCACTCATCGGTCGTTTCCCGTCCAGTCCATTCGACAGCTTTGCGCAACGCCGGCTCGGCTTTCTCGGGCTGATTCTCCACATCGTAAGTGAGGCCCAGATTCTCTTCCGCCTTCAAATGATCCGGCTTGATTTGAAGAATTGTTACAAATAGCCCTTCGGCCTCGTGGTATCTGGCTTGCGAATAGTAGCACCGTCCCAGGCTGTACAGCACCTCTACATTGCGGGGTTCGAACGACCTGGCAATCTCAAGCCAATGGATAGCGTCCTTGAAGTCGTTCAAGACAACATAATCCAGTGCGACCGATCGTAATTGTCCAGCGTCCGGCTTTTGCAACGCGGCTGCCCGGGTATAGACCTCCAGCGATTCCTTCGGCCTGTTCTCCAGGCGCAGAATCTGACCGAGCTTGTAAAGCACGGGAGCAGATTCGGGATGTGCCGTGAGTTCGCTCCGCAAGGCGGCCTCCATAGCGCCAAGCGTGGCCACCGGCGACGACTCATCGGAAATGGCGCCGGCCCTCGGCGCAGGCTCTTCCTTGGATGGAAGCTGTGCGCTTGCGGTGCAAATCGCCATGCAGACGAGAATGCCGATGATTGCCTTGCAATAATCGCGGAATAGGAACAGCTTCATGATCTCCATCCTGCCGTGTCTGCTGCCCGCTTCCATTTCTTGCGGAATTCTCCGCCTTTGCTTTTGCCGGTCAGAAGGATAGCGAATCCGGCGGTATTCGTAGGGGCTCATTCGACGAATATTTTGCCAGATGGGCTTGTAACTTGGTTGCCAGGGAAGATTTGCCTTGTTGCGTGGCGAGGTTGAGCGCGGTCTGTTCGGTTTCGATGGCTTGCGCGAAGTTTCCGTTTTCAGCGTAAGCTGCGGAGACCGTGTCGAGAACAGCAGGACTTTCTCCACCGGTCAGTTGCTTCGCTCGATCGGCGAGAAGAAGCGCCTGGGCGCCATTGCGGATCGATGCATCCGGACAAGTTGCAAGCAGAGTCGCGACTAGATTGAGCGCAAAGATGCGGTCCGGTTCATCCGCCAGCGCAAGACGCAGCTCGGCGAGCGAGTCGGCGAACTTCCCTTGCAAATAAAGTGCACGGCCCAGATTCTCATGTCCCTGGGAGAACTTTGGATGAATGCGAACGGTATTTTGCCACGCATCGATCGCCTCGCTGACACGCTCTTCTCTCGCAAGCACAACGCCCAAATTGTAGTAAGCCTCAAAGAAATTTCCATCGATGCGAACTGCCTTTTGAAAATATGGAATAGAGGCATCCGGCTTTCCTGCCAGGCCAAGTGCGATCCCCATTCCATTGTTTGCCCAGGCATCATCGGGGTTCAACGCTAGGGCTTGTCGCCACTTGGCCAGCGCGTTGGAAGTGTCACCCTGCTTCTCCAGGTCCAATGCTTCGTCAACGAGACGATAGAAGTCCGTCACCGGCACATCGATGTTCTTGAGCCCGCCGGGAGGAATATTGACAAACTCCGGCAGGTTGACTGCGCGGTTTGCCGCTGTCGAGTTGTCGACGTAGATTGGCGGGCTGTCATTCCCCTTCTCATCGATATGCGTCAGGAACATCTGCGTATAAGGGGACCGGCTCTTGGATGAGAAAACCATCCAGCGCCCATTGGGCGAAAAGCTGTGCCAGGAGTTCATCCGCGACGTATTGCAGCGCATGCGGCGCGCCACTCCTCCCGTGGACGAGACAATATACAACAAACTGTCCGGGCGCATTAGTTGTGCATTCCGGCATTTGACGAACACAATCCACTTGCCGTCGGGAGAAATCTTGGGAAAGCTGTTGCTCATGCCATTGTTGGATGCGCCCTCGATCGGCTCCGCCTTGCCGCCGCGTCCGCCATTGAACGGCACGCGATACAAGCTGTACTTGATCTGCACCTCGTTGGGATCGTTGGCCTCGAGCGGCGGCTGCTGTCCTTCCTTGTAAGCGTCCTGCGCCTCCGCGCGAGCAAACACGATGTACTTTCCATCTGGACTCCAGACCCCATCCGTTTGCACGTAGCGCGGATCGTCGGCGCCCGGCAACGGCTCTCTACGCCCCGTTGCACGGCTGTAAAAGGCGAGGATGCCCCGGGTGGGATAAAAGACCTGGAGGAAGCGATAATCCTTGAAATTGGTCACGAAATAAGAGCTGGGAATCGTCTGGTCCTTTCCCGCGAAGGTGGACAAGACGTATTGACCGTCTGGAGAGATTTGCGACATGAAGCCGACTCGCGTCTGCCCCACACGCAAATCGGTATTCCAGGCCAGAATATCTTCGTTGCGTATAGACATCTGCTCCTGCACGGGAACAATGGCGTAAAGGCCCTTGTCGTTGTTGGGTCCGTCCATGTCCATGCCCATCGTCTTGCCGTCGGCTGAGAAGGAATGGCAATTGGCGCATGTATGCAGGTCGTGCATCACCACGCGGCTCTCCGGCTGGCCAAGATCGCGAATTCTCCAGTTGATGAGATAGAGCATCGATGGGGACAACGGTTGAATGATGCCCTTCTTGCCCTCGGCAGGCATCAACGGAACATCGCGATAAAAGACTTCGCCGTTCACTGGATCTTTGGAAGTTGACAGGGTGACGGGGCTCCGACTGACCGGGCGCTCTGAAGCGTCCAGACCGGTGATTGTCACTGTGGCAGAGCGCCCCACCGAGTGCCTCTTGACGAAGTCCCAAGTTTGCGCCTCCGGCTTCCAGGTATGTGCGGCTGCTTGCTCCGGCGTGAGGGATGGAAGTTGGTTGGTGCTGGAAATGCAGCGCTTGTCGATCTCCCCAATCTTCATCGGCTCGCCCAGAGAGTGAAAACGGATGGAGCTTGAGCCGTCGGCAAAGGCAATCTCGATCCTCCAGCTTTTGGCGGAACTATCTTGATCGCGCCAAATGAAGGTGGGCGGTGTGATCTCCGGCGGAAAGATGGATCCATCTTCGGGATAGTCGATCGAAATAGATGCGCTGTGAGATTTCGCCAGAGGCGAACTACTCTTAGGCGCCGGCACGCTTGACTGAGAAGCTGCTTGTGCGCAGGTCAAGCCTGAGCAATCAGCATTGGATGACGGCCCATAAAACAAAGGAGGCAAAAACAGGCACGCTGCGCCAAGCAGAGGAATACTGAGCGCAAGCTGAAATTTTGTGCGGAAACCTGACAATTCCTGTCTACCTCCATCGTTAAGGATCCGTTTCGCAACTTCAGCATTGCAGTCGAAACAGGAGAGATGTACCCGGTCACACGGGACTTTCCACAACTCGAACGTGAGTTATCGCGGTTTCAGTCTTCCATCCTTAACCAGAAAAGCGGAATGAGATCACAGCCCCTGGAACGGACATCCGATTTACATGTGCTTGCAGGTACCTTGCGGTCTTTCGCAGTGCGGCAATTGGAGAAACGCAGCGGAGTAAGCGTTTTCTCCTTGTTGTTCATTTTACCTCCTCTTCAGTTGCTCGTCATCATGAACTGCCCGGCACCACCGCAGAACTCCGCACGCTCGCCTGTGTTTTTGGTTTCTAAGAGACAAAAGAGAGTGTGCAAAGCTGTGGGCTGGTCATGCTGAGAGAGCCAGCTGGGTTTGGTCAGCGACAGGCCGGAAGCCCTTGAGCCAATGACGGAATGCGTCTTCCAAAGACCCATTGAGCACATGAATGCGAACATCTAAGAACCTCTGGACGGTATGCCGGTTCCATCTCATCTGCTGCTTCTTGACCATTCGTTTCGCGATAATTTCGTTGACCGCCGACTCGGCAAACCCAGCCGAGATTCGTTGACCGGCGCGATACCGCTTACCGTAATCGGGCATGGAGTCTGCATTCAATTCCCGATAGCGAATCGTCTCCGGCGGTGTGAGAGCAAGCTTTTTTAAAGAGGGGATGTGCTGGAAACACCGTGCCTCTGCCCAATGCTCAAGATGTATCAAACCCACGATTCCGCGCTCGGTGAGACCGTTCCAAAGACGCCACTTCGCGTGCTCGATCTCAGCCAGCGCATGGCGCCTAAGTCCACCATCGGCAAAGCCGTTTATGCCCTTCGCGAGTTGGTGGAGATTTGTGAATTTCATCGAGATGTGGAACCAATCCAAGATGTGGTCAGCTTGTGGCGCAACCTGCTGATGGATAGCCGCAAACCAGCATCGCCGTCGGTAAGAACTGTGACCGAAGTGGCTTCGTTAACTCCGCAATGCCGGAGCGCAAGACCGACTGCGTTCACAGCCTCAGAACCTCCGTTATGTACAAAGCCGTTGCCAAATGGATAGCTCCGATCAGTTGGTTGCAAGGATCGCCGGGAGCACCGTAAAAAGGAAGGCAACGCCCAGGACAGCAGCAACGTGTGCTGGGCATCGGCACGCTTCATGATGCCCAGCACAAGGACTGTCAGAATGAGGCAATTATTGCGATCGATCCCTAAACGGTCACCTATTCTGTGAGCGCTACGTGAACCACAGGCCGGACCAAGGTGGTGGATTCAGTGCTTTGTTGCACAGTTGAGACTGAGAAGCGGAAGCGAGAGCAGAGTTGCCCACATCAGAAAGCGATGGGGCCTCGCCCAGGTGCAGCTATAGCAGGAGGCGAGGAAAGGCCCAATGTCGTAATCAGCTGGTCAGGAAGTTCCTCAAAATAAAGGACAGCGGATTTTGCGCGATGACGGTTCAACACCCAAAGCCCGAAAGTTGCAGCGATAAGGAAAATGCAGAGACAGGCATAGCGGAAGGGATCGCCGAGCGCTTGCATTTCGAACGGCGCAAATGAAACCGCGAGGACCATCAGGACGATGACGGATCCCCAAAACGCGAATTGCACATTCGATTTCCCCGGCAAGTAGGAACAGGTGAAAGGCACTTTATAAAA
>PLSM01000070.1:0-3487 GCA_003165075.1 Acidobacteriaceae bacterium
GAGCAGCGGCCATCGGAAGCAGCGGCCATCGGAAGCAGCGGGAGCCATCGGAGGGAGCAGGGGCCTTCAGGCCCCTGAATCGATCAGCTCAATAGCCGGCCTTCAGGCCCGGGCCTTACCGCCCCGCAACAAGATGCGCAGGCATCGGGTCCAACCCGCCGCGCGAAGCGGAGCTGAAGGCATACTCCCGCGCCGTCGCAGCCAGCCCACGCCGAACGGGATTCTCCTCGATATACCGCACGCAATTCACAAACTTCTCTCGGCTCATGATCTGGCTCTCGTTGAAGCTGCGCATCCACACGTCCATCTTGCTCTTCAAGCGAAAAGAAAAACCTCCTTTGATGAACTGCACGGCCTTCTCAAGCGACACATCGGGAGCGGGCGTAATCAGAGCGTGGAAATGGTCAGGCATAATCACGAATGCGTGCAAAAGGAACCGTCCCTGGCTGCGATAGTCGAGGAAGGTTTGCGCGAGCAGTTCGGCGGTAGCCGTGACCTGAAAGAGGCTGCGCCGTTGCGCGGTCACAGCGGTGACAAGATACGTTCGAGTTTCTTGCGGCGCGAGTCGCACATGGGAAGCATAAACGAAAGGCCCGTGGCTAAAGCCACCTTGATTGCAGGCGACCATTCAGGGGCCTGAAGGCCCCTGCTCCCTCCGTCGGCCTGAAGGTCCTTGCTTCCTCCGCTTGGCCTCAAGGCCCCCGCTCCCTCCGCAGGCCTGAAGGCCCGCGCTCCCTTCGCTGGCCTGAAGGCCCACGCTCCCTCCGTCGCGAGGAGACCGGAGGCCGGAGGGAGCGTGGGGCTTCAGCCCCACGAATCCCGCCCGCCCATTATTCGAAGAATCAAGTACGCGGCGAAGCCGCGCACGGAGGGAGCAGCGACCTTCAGGTCGCTGAATCGCCAACGATCGACCCGAGCGGCTTTAGCCGCGGGCATTTTGAATTTCGAACCCCACGGCGGCTGACTTATCCCACGGACCCTCAGCCACGCCGCATCCTGGAAAAGAATCAATCATCATTCGAAGAATGAAATGCGCGGTATAGCCGCGCCGGTGTTTAAGCGTAAGCGTTGGCCCAACACGTTTCTAGCGCATGCCATATGATTGGCATTTCATTCTCGAATTCTTGCTGGGTAAGGCTGTTCCCCACGTGCCTAGCCATATCCCTCTTCAAGCCGAGATGTTGTCCGAGGTCCCTCACCTGGTCGGAGGTCTGCCGATAAGCCATGGCGTAATACTCTTCGAGGCTCTGTGCGGTCAGGACGAATAACTGGCTCTGTTGCACTAGCCGAGGGTAATTGCGAACGAACTCATCGAAATCCGCTTGTTTCGACGGGTGCGGATGGTCGCAGAGGATGACCAACTTGTCGCGGTAGATCGGGTTCTGCGCAAGTGACGCAAACACCGCATTAATTGCGTTCATCGACTCGCGCTGCTTCTCAAAATCGCCTTCAGCATAGATGATCTGCAGCGGCGGTCTAACTGGGTAGAAGCGGTCGATGATTTTCTTGATGAAGATTTGGTCGCTCTTGCCTTCGACGATCAGGAAATTCCGAGGAAGCAGAAGGTCGCTGGGGCTTCCCCCGAGCAGTTCGTAGATCACCGCTGACTTCCCGGTTGTGCTGACCTGGGTGACAGTCGTCTCTCCATCCGTTTTTTCCACGGAAAATACGGCCTGCTGAGGAAAGTCGTCAGCGACGAGGACCGAAGAATGCGTATTGAGAAAGACCTGATCTCCGCCGAGGGCGATATCCCGTAGCGCCAGTTTCAAGTTTCGTTGCCCGGTAGGATGCAGATGTAGTTCTGCCTCGTCAATCAGGAAGAGCAGTTGCTTCCCCTTCGCGTCGCCTCGCTTGCGGAAATCTGAATAGGTCTGGAGGATCGCGAGCATTAGCGCCCGCTGCATTCCGTCGCCTTTCTCGCTTGCGTCTGTCTTTATGCCATCATCGATTTCCGTCTTGCACCCCTTTAACAGCTCTTCGAAAGCGGGCTCGGCGATCTGGAACGAGACTTCAACGCAGTCTGGGAACTGTTTCGCTATATATAAGGTGACTTGCTTTCCAATCCTATCGAGCTCGACCCGAACGTCTGATTCCGGCGCAGCGAAAAGGTCTTCGAACTTCTGGCGGAAATCCTTATACGGCTGGCTGTTTTCAAGCAATGCATTTAATACCCCTGAAAGCATGCTTCCAATTGGCGAGGTCTTGCTGAATTTTGCGACGTCGCTCAGTGGGGTCTTCGTGTCCACGTACTCAAGCAGGGGCAGCAGGTCATTAAATGCCGTGTCGAAGCCAGTCGGATTTTTTTCGCTCCACGCGTGGTGCTCGTGACTGAAGATTTTCCTTACCCTCGGGTCGAGGCTAGTACGCTTCGCTTGTATGACGTCTTGACTGCCGACCACATTCACGATTGATGCCCTGTTTCGTTCGTTTTTCATGGATGCAAGGGCTGCCTGTAGGCCTGAAAACTCGACCTCGACGGAGATCTCTGCGGTTCCCTTTTGTCCGAACCGCAGGTGATCGATGTCGCCCTTGTTGGTGTAGAACCAATTCAGCGCTTCGAAGACGTTGGTCTTTCCGTGATTGTTTTGCCCGACCATGACATTGAAGCTGGATGGAGAGAACTCCGCGTGTTTGATTGAGCAGAATTGGTCGATCACGATCTTTGTAATCTGCATTGGCGTCGCTCCTATAGTTGGTCAGCTAAACGATAGCGCTGACGCCGTGATTCCTCAAGGTGTTATTTGCGCATTCGCGAAAGCGCCGGCGCGTGCGGCCACAACGCTCGACCGCGGCTTCGCCGCGGACTTGAATTTTTGAAAAATTGGCGGCCGAGTTTCGTGGGGCTGAAGCCCCACGCTCCCTCCGCGGGGCGGAACGGTGGGCGTCTGGCTCTGACGAGAATTTACACCGACCCCGCTCCGAAGAACACCGCCGGCGAGACGTTGAAGCGGCGGCTGAGGCGAGCGATGTGGTCGCGGTTCAACTTGCGCTTGCCGGAGAGGACCAGCGAGACGGTGCTTTCGCTGCCGAGCTCCGGGGCGATGTCGCGTTGCGAGAGCCCGTTGTGCTCCAGAAGAAAACGCAGCACGTCGGCGGGGTCGGCGGCCGGGATAGGGAAGCGCTCCTGCTCGTAGCGCTCGACCAGCGGGGTCATCAGTTCGATGGCCGCTTCTTCTTCCGGTGTGGGGTCGGGCTTGGCGGTGAGAGTAAAGAGAGCCTGCGTGTATTCCTCGAGCTCTTCATCGCTGTGGATCAGGCGAGGCGCGCCCTGTCGCATCATCTCCGTGGGATTCGCTAACGTTGTGCTCACGGTTTTACCCCTTTGTCCCAGTTCGCCCGGTTGTCCTACTGATGGTGCGTCAGGAACGACCGGATATAGATACGCTCCCTTGCATTTTACAAAGCCTCATCGGCGGTCCTGCCCAGATCCTGAGGCGGGACGCACGGGCTGGCAGCTCGCAACTAGAAGCTCGCGCGCAATCGTGTG
>PLSM01000070.1:3592-3753 GCA_003165075.1 Acidobacteriaceae bacterium
GCATCCGAAAACCAGAATCCATCCGGCCGCCGCTCACTTCACACTCACACTCGCACTTCACACTCACACTTACACTCACACTTACACTCACACTCGCACTTCACACTCACACTCACACTTACACTCACACTCGCACTTCACACTCGCACTTCACACTCACA
>PLSM01000070.1:3868-4018 GCA_003165075.1 Acidobacteriaceae bacterium
CTGCGTCGGCCGTGGCTCCGCCGAGGTTTTCAATGTAGATGTTCGAGAGCTTGACGTCTTCAATCGCGTAGCCGGGAATGCCGCTCAAGATGGACGTGACGCGCATGGGCGCGTTGTGGCAGACAAGATTGCTCACCAGGATTCGCTTGA
>PLSM01000133.1 GCA_003165075.1 Acidobacteriaceae bacterium
CTGGACTAAAGTTCCTAAAACAAACTCAGCCTAACCCACGCCTAGCGCATCGAGCCGGCGACACCATAATGACTACTGCGATCTGGGTCGCCCCTAGTTCCGAGTGGCCGGTGATCGGGGAAGATCGGTCGACGGACAGGTAAGAAAGCGAATCCTGCGATATGGCAATTGCCCGTCACTGTGGTGAATCGCTGTTATGGCGTGAGGCGGGCTATGCAGGTTGCTTGGCCGGCGCGAGCGCGATTAAAGCTGCGCCAATGACCACGAGAACGGCAACACCGATGAGTTCTCCACGTGCAACCATGTCACGCAAGGCCTGAGTGCCCATCACAAGGGCGTGAGCGAAGCTGGACCATGCGGTGAAGGCGATCAGGCTGCGGTTCGCCGACGGATTGCGGACGGCCAGAAGCAGGAAAACCCCGAGCGTGACGTATAGGCTGAACATCATCGACATCGCAGGGTCTTGTCGCATAAACAACACCAAGGGATAAACCAACGCCATAAAGAGCAAACCCACCAGCGCCAACACGATTTTCAAAGCCAGTTCTCGATTCATGTATGCCCTCCCGAATACCGTGCACCCTGCTGGTCTCCGATTTCGAGCGGTTCCAAGGCGTTGAACCGCGTGACAGAGAGTGTAGCAGGGGCCATTTCAAACATATTGCCATGAGATTCAGCAGATGGGCCATGCCGGAAAGTGTTCTTCATTCTGGCGCTTCAGGTGCCTGATTGCGAGGCGCGATTGAACGAGTGGAAATGCGCTGGGGAATGTGTGGCCGGCCGTTCGGAAACCGTGGATTGAAACTGCCCGACCACGGCCTGCCCTCAGCGGACGCATGGTCGTCTATAATGGCAGAGATCGCGTCTAGCGAGAATTGCGTATCCGTGTGAATGCCTGCCCCTCATGCCGCCTTGGTGTGCTGCAAGGGAGACCAGCTTCCCCGGACCGCGCGTAGAGAGTTGAAGGCTCAAGTCCATCCATGATCCGATTCCTGCAAAAAGACAATCGCCTGACCAAGGCACTTTTCGTCGTCATCATCGCCGCTGCTTCGGTGTCGATGGTGGTCTACCTGATTCCGGGACTCACCGGGCAGGGCGCTTCGTCGGCCGACACCTATGCCGTGATTTATCCGCACTGGTACAGCCGGTTTTTGGCCGCGGGCGACGTGATCAGCCAGCAGAAGATCGCCCAGATCGCCAGCCAGCAGGTACGGCAGCAGTATCCGCAGTACGCCGGGAATCCGATGATTCTGAACCTGATCGAGTCGCAGGTGGGGCAGCGACAGGTGCAGCAGGAGATTCTGCTGGCAGAAGCCGACAAACTGGGCATCCACGCCACCAACGACGACGTTCTGCGCTATCTGCACACCGGCTCGGCTGGGCAGGTTCTCTTTCCCAACGGGCAGTTCATCGGGACCGATCGCTATGCCTCGCTGATTGAGAGCCGGTTTGACATTTCGGTGGCGGAATTTGAAGAGAACGTGAGGCAGGACATTACGCTTCGCCGACTGCAGTCGCTCATCACGGCCGGGGTCACGGTCAGCGACAAGGAAGTCAGCGATGTCTACCGCAAGAACGCTACCAAGATCAAGTTCGACTATGCGGTAATCTCGGCCGACGACCTGCGCAAGCAGATCAATCCCTCGGACGCAGACCTGGAAGGGTTCTTCAAGAAGAACGCCGCTCGGTACGCTTCGGCGGTGCCGGAAGAGCGCGCAATCACCTACTTTGCGTTTGGTCCGAACGATGTTCCGGGAGGCGTAGCGCAGCCCAGCCAGCAGGAAATTCAGCAATACTTCGCCGCACACCAGAGCGAGTATTCAACGCCGGAACAATCGCGCGCGCGCCACATTCTGATCAAGGTGGCACCGGGCGCGGACGCCAAGACCGATGCGGCGGCCAAGGCCAAGGCAGAGGGCATTCTGAAGCAGATCCAGGGCGGCGCGAACTTTGCCGATTTGGCCAAGAAGAACTCCGACGATCCGGGCAGCAAGGATGCAGGCGGCGAACTGGGGTTTGTGAGCCGCAACGCTCCGATGGTGCCGGAGTTTCTTACCGCGATCTTCTCGCAGAAGATCGGCGAGAACAAGATTATCAAGTCGCAGTATGGCTACCACATTGTGCAGGTGGAGGAGCGGCAACCGGCGCACACGCAGCCTCTGAATGAGGTGCAGCCCACCATCCAGGCAACGCTGATTCGCCAGAAGTCGGCCGCGGCACAGGAGACCTATGCGCGAGCGTTGACGTCGGAAGCGATCAAGAACGGCCTGGAAAAGACCGCAGCGGCCCATCACCTGAGCCTGACTACGACGCAACCGGTGGGAGCGCAAGGGGTGATTGCAGCGCTGCCTGACGGCTCGCAGTTGCTGACCAAGGCTTTCCAGTCGAAGCAAGGCGATCCGGCACAGTACGCGGCCACCGGCGAGGGTTATGCGATCTTCCAGGTCAGCGGCGTTACGCCGGCCCATGCGCCCAGTTTTGGCGACTGGAAGAGTCACGTGCTGGACGATTACCGGGAGGAGCAATTGCCGGGGTTGCTGAGCGCAAAGACCAGGGAATTGGCCGACAAGGCCAAGGCGACGAACGATCTGGCCAAGGCTGCCAAGGAGACCGGCGCGACGGTGAAGACCAGCGACCTGGTGACCCAAGCCGGGCAGGTGCCCGACATGGGCCAAGTGGGCCAGGTAGCTCCGCAACTCTTCCAGCTAACTCCGGGCAGCCTGAGCGGAGCAATCAATGCCGGGCGCACCGGCGTGGTGGCGAAGTTGCTGGACAAGCAGGAGCCCAGCGCGGACGAGATTGCAAAGAACCTGGACCAGACTCGCGACCAGATTCTGGATCAGCGACGCGCCGAAGCCTTTGAGGTGTTTGCCAACCGCGTCCTTGACGACTACAAGAAGAGCAACCGCGTACGCATCAACGCCAAGGCGCAGACCCCGCAATTGCCGGGTGAATAGAGACTGTTCAGAGGACCGTATCTCTTGCGGCGAGCGAGAGGCGTGGAAAAGGCCCGCATCCTACGAGGAGGCGGGCCTTTCTGTATTTGCACGCGAATTCACTCGATTTTGTGCAGTTTCCGGCCTTCACCGGAGATAATGCGGACATGGAATTTCAGCGTTCGTCGGGAGTTCTGTTGCACGTCAGTTCGTTGCCGTCGTATGGGGGGATTGGAGATCTGGGCCCCGCGGCTCACGATTTTGTAGCTTTTTTGGCTGCGGCAAAGCAGCATATCTGGCAAGTGTTGCCATTGTGTCCGACGGGATATGGCAACTCGCCCTACGCCGGGTCTTCAGCGTTTGCCTGCAATCCGAGCCTTATCAGCCTTGAATATCTTTCCGACTGGGGCTGGATTGAAGGCGAACGCATCGCCGGCTTGCCGGGACGCAGCGGCAACGTGGATTTCGAGGAGGTGGAAGCGCGCAAGCTACCCCTGCTCTACAAAGCTGCGGGGAATTTTCTCGATCGCGGGCCGAGCGATCCACGGCTGGCCAGGCAATGGCAGCAGTACCAGATATTCTGCCTTGCCGAGGCAAGCTGGCTTTCAGACTATGCCCTCTATGCCGAGTTGCGCCGCCAATACAAAACCGGCGCGTGGACAGAATGGCCGGAGCCCGTGCGCCGCCGCAACCCGCAGGCGCTGGCCCAGGTAGCCGCGAGCAGCGGCCGCGCGCTGGCCCAGGAGCAGGTGTTGCAGTTTGCCTTTTCGCGGCAATGGGACGATCTTCGCAAGAACGCGGCGCGCAATTCGATCAGGATCCTGGGCGATGTAGCCATTTTTGTGAACATGGACTCCGCCGATGTGTGGGTGCGTCCGGGCATCTTCGAGTTGGATGAGGAGTTGCAGCCGATCCACGTGGCAGGGGTGCCACCGGACTACTTTTCGCCCACCGGGCAGCGGTGGGGCAATCCGCTGTATCGCTGGGACGTGCTTGATCTGAGGGATTACGACTGGTGGGTAGACCGGATTCGCCGCGCCCACAGCATCTTCGACATTGTGCGGCTTGAC
Organism: Acidobacteriaceae bacterium; assembly: GCA_003165075.1. Lineage (GTDB taxonomy): Bacteria > Acidobacteriota > Terriglobia > Terriglobales > Acidobacteriaceae > Telmatobacter. The sequence goes on from PLSM01000133.1 coordinate 4,007, forward strand.
CACTTCCGCGGTTTCGATGCTTATTGGTCCATCCCGGCGGATGAGAAGACGGCGGAGAATGGCGAGTGGGTTCCGGCGCCGGGGCTGCAGCTATTCAGGGCGCTGGAGACGGCACTGGGGCCGCTGCCGCTGGTGGCCGAGGACCTGGGAGTGATTACACCGGAGGTGGACGCGCTGCGGAAAGAGCTGGGAATGCCGGGCATGAAGGTGTTGCAGTTCGGCTTTTCCAGCAAGGAAGCGCACAACCACTTGCCCCACCAGTTTGCGGCCGGCACCGTGGCCTACACGGGGACCCACGACAACGACACGACCCAGGGCTGGTGGAAGACGGCGAGCGAAGCCGAGCACAGAGCCGTGGAGGCTTACGTGGGGCAGGTAAATGGCCGTCCCGCGTGGCCGCTGATCCGCGCCGCAGCCGCCAGCGTCGCACAGGTGGCGATGGTCCCGGCACAGGACCTGCTGGAACTGGATTCGGCGACGCGCATGAACACCCCGGCCGTGGCCGGAGGCAACTGGAGCTGGCGGGCGCCGGAAGGAAGCTGGACGCCGGAGATGGCGGCACGCCTGGCACAGATTGTGGAGGGCACCGACCGGGACAACGATCCACTGGGCAAGGCGAAGGAGGACGTGGTTGCTTAAAGCTTGTCAAAGAACTCGAAGCAGCGCCTGGGCAGGACCAAAGGGCCGGCATCGGGGGAGCAGCGAGTAGTGCTGTGACAGTCGCCGGTTAACCGATGAGTAACCCCGCCCCCCTCCCCCGTTTCTGTAAGTAAATTCTCTCTTTTCATGCGTTTAAGGCAGGGGCTGAGCTGTAAAATATTGATTCCGCGAGGGTTATTAGCAGAATATAGACATCAAAGGGGTTAGGCCGCATTTTCGGGGCGCGGTGGGCAGTTTTCCTCCCAAATTCACAAAGACAAGCACCCTTCCGCGGCCGCCTTTGCGCAGCTTTCGGGAGCGTGGTTGGATAGGTGATGCTCTCCGTCCTAGCGAGCGACCTTTCAATTCTCAACTCAAATCCAATTATGCGCCGTGCGCACATAATTCAATGCAAAAGGACAGCCGTTCTCCGGATGTGCAGGGGAGAACATTCCGGGACCAAGTGCCGTATACGGCCTTGTCGGTTTCTGGGCAGGTACTTAGAGCGGCTTCACAGGCTGCGGAAAACGCGAGATTTGGGGCGAAGTGGGCGAAAAGCATTCCTCCGGGGCTGAAGCCCGCGCTTGTTCTGTCGGCTTTATGCTGGGCAGGGCGGGCGAGGCGAGGGAATCGGCCGAGGCGTGACGCCGGCTCAGCGCGCGATGCCAACTTGCTCGAGCGGCGTGTTTTTGGGAAATACGTAGACTTCCATCATGCGGTCGATGAGGGCGCATGCTTCCCTCTCTGAAATCCCGTGCGCGATGGTGTAGGTCTTTCGCAATGATTGAATCGTGACCTTGCTGGTACTTGGATCGGTATCGGTTCTGAATGCCCAGATTTCCCTGGGCTGGATGTATCTCAGGTTGTATGCATCCTGAGCTGCAAAGTGGCGCTCGTACCAATCGAGGCCAATCGCGCGACGCTGAATTTTCAACTCTGCTGTATCCAGGATCAGTACGGTCTGACCGGTCATGGCCCAAATTGAACGAAGCACAAAGAAGATCGCTCCAACGGTGGCGCCAAGGATCGTGATCAGCATGAAGACAGACTGCGTATCGTCGAGTGCGGTATTTGCTTCATAGAACCATCCACCTGCGCTCCACGCGCATAAGAGGATGGCAAGCGGAATGGACCACCAGTCACGCCGTGCAGGAATCTCCACACATATACCGCCCTCGGTTCGATCCCATCTGAGCCGGCCCGCCAGCTTCTGAAGCATGCCACCTTCTTTCGACACTCGATGTTACTACGCGCTGTCTTTGGTTGGAGCAACCCAACCTTGCTATCCTTGCCGCAGATGGAAATCGCGGCGATTCAAACCCACGGCCTCACCCGGCGATTTGGCGCGCTGACTGCCGTGGAGGATGTCACGCTGAGCGTAGCTCCGGGACAGTTTTTCGGCTTTCTGGGGCCGAACGGCGCAGGCAAGTCTACAACGATCAAAATGCTTACCGGTCTGCTTGAGCCGAGCGCCGGGACGATGTCGATTCTGGGCCAGCCGTTTGTGGCTGGAGCGCTGGACCTGAAGCGGCAGATCGGCGTGGTGCCGGAAGGCATGGCGCTGATTGGGCGGCTGACCGCGCCAGAATATTTGCGTTTTGTGGGCCGCATGTACGGGTTGGACCGCGACACCGTCAACCGGCGTACAGAAGACCTGCTGCAGTTCATGCAACTGGACAATGAACGGCGCAAGCTGGTGACCGATTTTTCCCATGGCATGCAGAAGAAGCTGGCCCTGGCCGCGGCGGTCATTCACGGACCCAAAGTGCTGTTTCTGGATGAGCCGTTTGAAGGCGTGGATGCCGTTGCCTCGGGGATGTTGAAGACCATGCTGCAGGGGATGATCCAGCGCGGCGCCACCATCTTTCTGACCACCCACGTTCTGGAGATCGTGGAGCGGCTGTGCAGCCACGTGGCCATCATTCACCAGGGGCGCCTGGTCGCCAACGGGTCAATCGAAGACCTGCGCGCGGGCGTGGCCAGTAGTCTGCCAGGCACAGAGGGGAACCAGCGGCTCACGTTGGAAGAGATATTTCTTTCGATTGTGGGTGCGAACGGCCAGGAGCCGGCGCAGGAGCTGTCGTGGCTGACCTAGGCGCCATGGGAAAAGACGGACAAATGGAAGCCGGCGCGGGGCCGTTCAGCCGCCTGGCACGGGCCCAGTATGCAGCCCTGGGGGCGATGCGCTGGTGGATGGTTAGAAGCGGGTTGCGTTCCATCCATGGCGTACTTGACCTGGGAGCCACCGGGATTTCTCTCATGATTTACTCCTTCATGGGACTGGGTCTCGGCATCGGCTTGGGGGTGGGGGCTTTTTTCATTGCTTCCCACGAGACGTGGCGCTTGTTGTTGATTGAGTTCTGGATTGTGTGCATTGTCTGGCAAACGGTTCCGCTGGCGCTGGCCTCGTTTGAACGGCAGTTCGACATGAGCGGCCTGCTCCGCTTCCCGGTGAACTTCAGCGCCTATTTCCTGCTCTATGTCATTTTTGGACTACTGGATATCTCGACCATTCTGGGCGGGATGTGCTGCCTGGGCATTTGGTCGGGGATTGCACTGGCTCGGCCCGGCATGGCCGGCTGGACGGCGCTGGCGCTGGCGGTTTTTGCCTTCTTCAACATACTGCTGGTGCGGGCCATCTTTGCGTGGGTTGACCGTTGGCTGGCGCAAAGGAGGACGCGGGAAATTGTAAGTGCGCTCTTCCTTCTGGTGGTGCTGAGCCTGCAACTGCTGAATCCAGCAGTGCATCAGACGCGGCACAGCGGACCGGGCAGCCACGATGACCAACTGGAACGCTACCACCAAGTGGAGAGCGAGGCGGGGCCGCTGCTGAAAACTGCCACGGCAGTGCAGAGGTGGCTGCCGCCGGGGCTGGCGGGGTCCGCGGTACGGCAGGCTGCGGAACAGCGACGAGGGCCGGCGCTGGGGATGCTGGGCGTACTCGGGTTGTATGTTCTGGCCGCCGGGGCAGCATTGGCGGCACGGCTCAAGGCTGAATATCGCGGTGAGAACCTGGGTGAAGCCCCGTCGCGAAAGAAAACTGAGAAACGCGACGACGGATGGCTGCTGGACGGCGCCGGACCCGTGGCCGCGGTGATGGAAAAGGAACTGCGCACCCTGCTTCGTTCAATGCCCCTGCTCTATGCGCTGGGCGCGCCAGTTCTGATGGTGTTCATTGTGGGGAGCCTGTTTCGCAACGGTGCGGCATCGCATCCATTTCAACTGGCGCTGCCGGTGTGCGTGGCCTACGGGTTACTGGGATTCTCGCGCTTGATCTACAACAACCTGGGCGCGGAAGGGGCGGGGATTCAGATGCTTTTTCTTTCTCCCACGCCGATGCGCACCGTGCTGCTGGCCAAGAACCTGTTTCACGCGCTGCTGTACGGCTTGTCGGCCTTGATTGCGGGTGTGCTGGCCAGCCTGCGCCTGGGTTGGCCGCCGAGCGCCACGGTAGTCGGGGTGACGGTGGCCTGGCTCCTGTTCGCGCTGCCCGTCAATCTGGCCGCCGGCAACATTTTTTCCCTCACCATGCCCTACCGCGTGAATCCAGGACGGATGACGCGCCAAGGTGGCTCGGCGGGCAGTGCCCTGCTTAGCATGGTGGTGCAGATGATTGCTCTAGGCGTGGGAGGGGCGGTTTTCGGGCTGTGCATTCTGATCGGCAAGCTTTGGCTTACCATCCCCATCCTGCTGGCGATGGCCGTGGCAGCGGTCTTTGCATGGGTTCAGGTGCTGCGCAAATCCGACGCCTTGGCCAACCAGCACAAGGACACTCTGCTCGCCACGCTGTCGAGGACGGAGTAGCAGGGGCGTCCTCGGTGCCGAGAATTCAGTCTCTGGAGATGCCGGGCGAAATAGAGAAGAATCTACCTGCCCAGCTTCGGGTCATTCCACGGGGCTGGGGAATGAACCCTAATTCTGCTTGGATATGCCGGTAACGCTCTCTTCCTTGGCCAGCTTGACGCGGGCGCCTTCGAGCTTGTGCTGAACCTTGGCTACATCCGTGGGCTCAACGTCCGCGGCGGCCGACTTGGAGTACTCGGTGAGCGAAAGCTCCCACTGGGCGGCGGCCAGGCGAATACGTCCCGTTTTCTCGTAGAGATCGCCCAGATGGTCGTGGACGGTGGGGTCGGTCTGGTCCCGCTCCACAGCCCGGCGCAGGTTATCCTCGGCCAACTCATACTGGCCCATTTTGAAGTAGGCCCAGCCGAGCGAATCCAGGTAGGCGCCATTCATGGGCTCCAGTTCCACTGCTTTGCGAATCATCTTCAGCGCTTCAGGTAGTTTGGAACCTTTGTCGGCCATCATGTAGCCGAGATAATTCAGCGTCATAGCATTGGTGGGATCCAGCTCCAACGCCTGGCGGAAGAGCTGCTCGGCAGGCTCGAAGTGCTTTTGCCGCTCGGCCAGCGCACCCTTGACAAAGAACAGGTACACGCGGTCTTCCTTCTTGGTGGTAAGCGCTGTGGCCTTGTTCAGCGCTTCGTCGGCATCCTTCCAACGGCGCAGGCGCGTGTCCATCTGGCCCAGCGTCAACCACACCTCGCGGTCAGTGTCGCTGTTATTCAGGAGGTCCTTGGCCATTTTCAAGCCTTCGTCGGCCTGCCCCTGGTCCGCCAGTTCGCCCGCCAGCATCAGTTTCAGCTCGCGGCTCTTGGGGTTGGCCGCCACGGCTTTGCGCGAGACTTCAATCGCCTTGTCGAACATCTTGGCGTCGCGATAGGTGTCCACTTCGCCCTGGTAGCCGCGCTGCGCCGTTTCGCCGCCCAAGTCGATCATCTTCTGATATGCCGCAATCGCCTCATCGACCTTGTTCTGCTCGTGATAGACCGAGCCGAGCCGTTCCAGGAAGATGCTGCGATTGTTCTTTTCCTCGGCGGTGTAGGCGCCGTTGGCATGCGAGGTCAGATCGACCATGTGCTCGTAGACGTGCGCGGATTCATCGTAGCGGCCCAGCACGTCGAGCAACATTCCCTCGTTGAAACCGGCTTCCAGTGAGTTGGGATCCTTTTTGACCGCCTTGCGGATGGTGGCCAGAGCATCCTCATACTTGCCCTGGCGGCGCTGAATTTCGCTGATCCGAACCAGCGTGGTGGCGTCATCGTCAGGATCAGCGTCGGAAAGGTTCTGATACACCTTCAGCGCTGCGTCCAGTTGGTTGTCGTTCATCAGCGCCTGGGCCAGCGCGCCCAGGGTGCGCGGGTCGCCCGGTTCCATGTCCGCGGCTCGTCCATAGGCGGCAATGGCGTCCTTGTTCCGCTTTAACTGGTCATAGGCCGCACCCAAGGCGAACTCCATCTTGGGCGTGCGATCCGACTCGGGGACCGCTTCGATTGACCTGACCGCATGCTCCACGTCCCCACTTTCGGCGTAAAGCCGCGCCAGATTCAGCACCACCTCTTCAGAATCCGGTTCCAAGGCCTGTGCAATCTTGAACTGCTCTTCCGCCTTCGGCTGCTGGTGCTTCACGGTGTAAAGCTGGCCAAGCACCATGCGGTCATCCACGCTTTTGGGGTCCAGCGCGACAATCCTCTCGTACTCGGCAATGGCCTGGTCGAGCGTATTGCCGCTGGGCGAAGCCGACGACGGGGAGTTCTCCGCCTCACTGAGCTGGCGCAGATAGATGCGGCCAAGCAGCTTGTGCGCATCAATGTCGTCGGGGGTGGTCTTGAGCAATCCGCGTGCCGTAGCTTCAGCCTCACGCGCACGGCCTGAACGCAAGTACAAATCCGCCAGACCATCGTTCAACTGCGCCGAGCTGGGATCGGCATTCAACGCAGCTTTGTACTCCTCAATGGCGTGAGCCACAAACTCGGGGCGGCCCGAATTCACGGCCTCCTCCTCGTAAATACCTGCCAAGGCTGCGTGGAAATAGGACTTGGAGCGATCGGGCGGCAAAGAGGCTGCCGCGGCGGGCGACTGGCTCGCTGGGCTCTGCGCGACCGCAGGCGGCTTGTCCGGGGCGGCTTGTCCGGGGTTTGCCGGGGAATTTTGGGCATGGGCGCTCGATGCCGGCAACACAAACAGCGCTATGGCAGCAATCGGAAGCCAACGGGGCAGCAAACTATTTTTTGATCTCATCATCCCTGGGAAGTCCATGCCTTTCGAGCCGGCGTAATGTGAGCCAACTCATTCCGGAATACACAAAAACCTCACGCGCAGATGGCCGGCCCCACCTGCCTACTTGTACAGACGATTTTACCCGTCATTAGTCGCGGTTGCGCGCTCGATTGCCTCATTTTCTCAAAATCCCGCAGTACCGTGGGGTGGCCTTTCGCTGTCATCCTCGATGGCGAATGGCAGCATTTCACTATCGCCGGTCGTCTCGTTCCGCGTGTGGAGAGGTCACTCCGTGCTCGATTTTTGCAATGTGGCTTGCGGTGAGTTAAGGGAAGCAAAGAAGATAGAGGCCATGAAAACTCCGGCATTTCTGGTTGTTCTATCTCTGGCTGTAGTCTCCGCGGCTGCCGAGGATTGCGGCACCCTGCCGGCAGCGCCGGATCGCACACCGCATCTCGTCCTTACCCTCGCTTCCACTGCCGCTTTACCGGTACTGACGATCAACTCAAAGGGCGCCGAAGATTTGGTGGGCGGCTTTGAGGGTGGAACGGTGGTTAAGCTCGATGGAACGTTCCACGCCTTCCTCACCGAGATGCGATCCGGCTTTGCGACCCGCCTGGCCCATTGGACCAGCTCTGACGGTGATCACTGGACTCGCGCGGGGACGCTCTTTCCCTCATCGGGAGACTTCACCGGCGAGGACCGCCGCGCCGCGTTATGGGCACCCATGCCTGTCTACGATGCGAAGCGCGACGAATGGAATCTCTTCTACGTTGGCTACCGGTCCAAACCCGATACGCCCACGGCCTGGTATTCGAATTACGACGGCGAGATTGTCCGCGCCATCTCCCAGACCAAAGGCGAGCGCGGAATTGGCGGTCCCTACGTGGACGCCGCCGTCATCCTGAGTCCCGGGCGCAACTCCGACGCGTGGGAGGGATTGCAGGGAGTTGATTCCTTCTTCCCCTACCGTGCCGAAGACAGATGGATGGGCTTCTATGGCACTGCGCACACCGAAGCTAAACCGATCAGCTCATGGCGCGTGGGTCTTGCCTCTGCCACTAAGCTCCAGGGTCCATGGCGCCGATGTTCCTCGCTCAATCCCTCGCCGATTGAAACCCACTTCATGGAAAACCCAGTTGTCTCCCGCATAGGGTCCGCTTATGTGGCTATCTACGATGTGGATGTTGATGCCATCAACGCGATCGGCTATGCAGACTCATTGGATGGGGTTCATTGGGCGAACGGCAAGCGGCTGCAGATCTTCTCTGACCCGGCGATCCAGGCGCGCACCCCGCTGGCGCTCATTCCCGATGGACAGGGGGGATACGATCTGTTTGTCACTGCCTATGTGCACCTGCAGAATCAACGGGGCCAGCCAGTGAATGCAGGATCGATGTTCCATTTCAAGGTGAAGGCGGAGCAACCAAGCAGATGACGCCGTTTGCATCAAGCTCCGTGCGGATTCCCTTGAGTTAAGGTCCGCGGGATCTATAGCGGTCCAGGCCATAAAGGTGATTCTGTAGGGGCTCATTTCACATTTCGATGTGCGGCCGGATGCCAAAAGGGCTTACACTCGGGCCATGGCAGAACGGGTATGCCTAAAGCCAAGCGCGGATCGTAAGGGCAGATTCTCAGGCTATTACGAGTGTTCTCTCTGCGGATCGAAATTTCGCCCCAATCCCAAGAATCCCGGGGAAATGCTGGCTAGCTTCAAGACGCATACCAAGTTTTCCCATCCCCGTGAAATCGCGCTCACCGAGAACGTGAACCCGCCTGCCCCACCGATCACTACGGAACCTAAGGAACCGGTATAGACGCCCATCTCGATTCGGAAGATTGAAGGCTCTCGACACGAGTGGCCGGATCGCGAAGCGCAGGCTGCGGAACCAGTCCATCTGACGGGCAAGCGCAGATGGCTTGGGTGCGCGTGCGAAGCCAGACTTGGGCGATGGGCGTCATAAGGCGACCGTCCGGTGCCGATCTCAGTGCCGGAAATGGCGAATGCCGGTGAAGACCATGGCGACTCCGAGGCGGTCGGCGGCGGCGACGACCTCGTCGTCGCGCACCGAGCCTCCGGGCTGGATGACGGCAGTGGCACCGGCGGCGGCTACAGCTTCAAGGCCGTCGGGGAAGGGAAAGAATGCGTCCGAGGCGGCCGCCGTGCCCTGGAGGGGCAGAACGGCTTTCTGCGCGCCGAAGCGGGCGGCGTCCACGCGGCTCATCTGGCCCGCACCGACGCCCACGGTCTGGCCATCGCGAGCATACACAATGGCGTTGGATTTGACGTGCTTGGCCACGCGCCAGGCGAAGAGCAGGCTACGCAGTTCCTCGGCAGTGGGCGGCCGCCATGTGGCCACTTTCAACTCCGACTCTGTGACTCGGCCGGTGTCAGCATCCTGCAGCAGCAGTCCGCCGGAGATGTGTTTGACCACAGGACGGGGCGGAGCGGCGTGGACTTCGACCAGGCGGAGGTTTTTCTTGGCGGCGAAGCGCTCGCGGGCTTCGGGAGTGAAGGACGGGGCGGCAATAGCTTCAACGAAAAGCTTGGCTATCTCTTCTGCAGCGGCAGCATCTACGGGGCGATTGATGCCGATGACTCCTCCGTAGGCGGATACCGGGTCGCAGGCCAGAGCCTTGCGGTAGGCCTCCAGGATGGTTTCGCCGGTGGCTGCGCCGCAGGGGTTGGTGTGCTTGACGATGACCACTGCCGGCTGTTCGAACTCGGCGCTCAACTCCCAGCACGCGTCCAGATCGACAAGATTGTTGAAGCTCAGCTCCTTGCCCTGGAGTTGGGCTGCGCCGGCGACGCCCAGGCCCGAACCATCGGAATAAAGCGCGGCGCGCTGGTGGGGATTTTCGCCATAGCGCAGCGCCTGGGCCAAGGGAAAGTTAATGCGCAGGGTGGCAGGGAGAGCCGCTGCGTCGGGCGCGGCGGACGGCTCGGGAATCATATCCAGCGTGTTGGCGATGGCCGAATCGTACGCGGCAGTGAGGGCGAAGGCCTGCCGGGCCAGCCGCCAGCGGGTTTCACGGCTGAGGCAGCCGCGTGTGGAGTGAAGCTCTTGAATGAGGGCAGCGTAGTCGGCGATGCGGGTTACGATGGCCACGTCTTCAAAGTTCTTTGCAGCGGACCGAACCATGGAAGGGCCGCCGATGTCGATGTTTTCAATGAGTTGGGCGAACGTAACGCCGGGCTGGCCGGGCCCTCCAATGGCAGGTCCATGCGGCTGGAGAAATTGAGCGGCGGTTTTCTCAAAGGCGTAAAGGTTCACCACCACCATGTCGATGGGCTGGATGCCGTGGGCGGCAACGGCAACCTCATGCTCCTGATTGCCGCGAATGTAAAGCAGCCCGGCGTGCACGCGCGGGTGCAGGGTCTTTACGCGTCCGTCGAGCATCTCAGGGAAGCCGGTGAGGTCGCTGATGTCCTGGACGCCGAGGCCGGCCTCGCGCAGGGTGCGCGCTGTGCCGCCAGTGGAAACCAGCTCGACTCCAAACTCCGCCAGCGCCTGGGCAAGCTCCACCAAGCCGGTCTTATCCGTAACACTCAGCAGCGCCCGCCGAATTCGCTTTTCCGTGCTCACTTGTTCGCTCCTTGGGGTCTCGCGCAGCCGGGACAGCGATCAGCCGAGTGCCCGGCGACGAAGACCAAACAACAGACTACAACCAAATACTTAGCCGCATGGCGGTTCCAGGAGAGTGATTGATGCGGCGCGGTGAGAACCTGCGGCCCGCAGTCTGGAAATGCATTACGATGAAGGCTATGGGAAGTGATCCCCCAGCTTTTCCAGCCCACGAAGAGGAACCCGTCCGTGGCAGCCCCGGTGTCGAGCCGGAGATTCTGCCCCCAGGATACGGCTATGCAGCGCCACCGCAGCCGGTGCGCCGGCGGCCTCAGTGGGCCTCGTCTTCAGCCACGTATCTGCTGGTGGGGATCAATTGCGCGGTTTTTCTGGCCATGACGGTGCAGGGGGTCAGCCCGATGAGTCCCACGGGCGATCAACTTCTTCACTGGGGCGCCGATAACGCCGGCGCGGTGCTGCTCTATGGGCAGTGGTGGCGCATTGTTTCCGCCATGTTCGTGCACGTGGGTCTGCTTCACCTGGCGACGAACATGTGGTGTCTGTGGAATCTGGGACTGCTGGCCGAGCCTCTGATGGGTTCGGCGGGGGTACTGGCGGTCTACCTGCTTACCGGCGCCGCAGGCAACCTGCTCTCAACCCTCGTCAACCAGATTTTTTACCCGGCGACAATCGGACCGGGGGGCACGGTTTCGGGCGCGGTCGGTGCGGGAGCCTCGGGCGCGGTCTTCGGAATTGCCGGGGCGCTGATCATATTGCTCAAGTCGCGGCGATTGCCGGTGCCCCCATATGAATTGAAAAGGCTGCGCAAATCAGTCATCTATTTTGCGGCCATCAACTTGTTCCTGGGCATCTCGATCAGCGGCGGCACCCATCTTTTCGGTTCCGGAATAAGCATCGACAACATGGCGCACATTGGGGGCTTCAGTTGCGGATTGCTCTTTGCGACGCCGATGGTTCCGCGGCTGGGTTCGCCGCGGAGGCTCTTTGTGGGGCGGCTGCGGATTTCGGTGACGATGGTGGTGGGCTTGCTGGTGCTATTTGGATTTTTCCTGGCGCAGTTGCCCGGATAAACTCCTCATGGAAAAAGGCTAAACCATCCCCAGGAAGCTAAGGCCCGGGGCTGAAGCCCACGCTCCCTCCGACGGACCAGAACGCGAGTTTCATAGCAGGTTGTAGCACGGATCGCTGGCGGCGGGACAATTGTGCGAGAATTTCTAAAAGAACGCTAGCCCGTCTCTCATTCCACCCCTGGAGGTAAATCATGGAACGTCGCGCATTTCTAAAGCAAGCCGCCATCACCGCAGCCGCTGTTGCATCGACCAGCCAGCTTAGTGCTTCGCCGAAGACGCCCGCCAATCCGATTGCCCGCCGCGCACTGGGCAGGACGGGCGAACATCTATCCATCATTGGCTTTGGCGGAATTGTGGTGATGGATGAAACCACCGGCGAGGCATCGAACATCGTGGCCGAGGCCGTGGACCGCGGCATCAACTACTTTGACGTTGCGCCCAGCTATGGGAACGCGCAGGAACGGCTTGGTCCGGCCCTGGCGCCCTATCGCAACAAGAGTTTCCTGGCCTGCAAGACGGAGGGCCGCAAGAAGGAAGACTCGCGCGCGCAACTGGAGGAGTCGCTGCGGCTGCTGAAGACCGATCATGTGGACCTGTACCAGTTCCACGCGCTGACCAAGATGACCGAACTGGACACTGTGCTGGGGCCGGGTGGCGCGATGGAGACCATGGAAGCCGCAAAGAAGGAAGGCAAGATCCGCTTTATCGGCTTCTCAGTCCACTCCGCTGAGACTGCGCTGGCGGCCATGGACCGCTACAACTTCGACACTATTCTCTTCCCGCTCAACTGGGTGCTCTTCACGCAGGCCGGGTTTGGGCCGCAAATCCTGCAGCGCGCGCAGGAAAAGAAGATGGGCATCCTGGCACTGAAGGGCATGGCCAAGACGGTTTGGGCCGCAGATCAAAAAGATAATCATCCGCAGCCCAAGTGCTGGTATCAGCCGGCGTCTTTTCCCGACGAGGCATCACTGGGCCTGCGCTGGACCCTGGGCCATCCGATCACGGCAGCCATGCCGCCGGGCGACGAACGGTATTTCCGCCTGGCCATGGATGTGGCGCAGAACTACAAACCGCTTGAGACGCATGAAGAGCAGGCACTGCTGGCCGGCGGGCACGGATTGGAGCCGATCTTCCACCTGGGCAACGACGTTTAAGTCGCGCTTCCAACCATCTGCTGGTGCGCGATTATCGCTTGGCCGTGGCGGCAAATTTCTTCACCATGGCCAGCAGCAGTTTGCGGTCGCTGTCGTTCAGATTGGTGGAGTAGCGGCGAATCTGGGTGAGAAAGCGCAATTCATCGTCGGAGAGCTTTTGCGTGTTCAACTGGCGTCCTAAAGCGTCGCCAGCAAAGAACTGGGCGATGGGCAGGTCGAGCGCGAGGGCAATCTTCGACAGCGTGTCCAGCGAAGGGATAGTGTGACCGTTCTCAACGCGCGAGAGGTAGCAGCGGAGCAGGCCGGTTTTCTTTTCGATATCTCCTTGAGAAAGCCCCTTTTGCAGCCGGTACGCGCGGATGGTAGTGCCGATTTTTATCATGGGAGAGGTCCTGTCTGCCGCCTACCGGGTTTACTTCCACGGTAGCTACAAGAGAGTTATTGGCTCAAGAGTTAACATGCACCACGCGGGATTGCAAGGGGAATTGTCACGGGTGCACGCGATGGAGCAACAGGGCGGCCCGGGAACGGCCAATGTTACAGCGTCTTCATGAGATATGCGAGCCCTTCCACAGGATTGTCGTTGTAAGGGGCACAAGGCACAAAGCCCAACTGCAAATAAATGCGATTCGCAGCGGCCATTGAAGCGGGGGCAGTATCAAGGAAGACAGCCTTGCGTTGGGCGGCTATCGCACGGTGGAGTACGGCCTCGGTCAGGGCACGCCCCAGCCCCAGACCTCGACCGGCGGGACGTACCCAGAGACGTTTGAGTTCCCATGCATCAGGGGAGACCGTGGCGGGCAGGGCGCGCCAGGCAATAAATCCTGCGGGTTCGTGGTTTGCAGTGGCCATCAGCCAGCCGCCTCCCTGATCGAGGAAGCTGTGCGGCAACCGGGCAGCTTCTTGTTCGAGAGAGCCGAAGCAGAACCGCGCCGCGCCGGGTTGCGCAATAACAAATCGTCCATATTCGAGCAGCAACTCCCGGGCCTGCGTAAGGGTGGATTCAGAAGCAGTTGGCCCGATTTCTTCTAATTGGAATGGCCGAGGAGCGGCCTTGCGTGCGCCCATGCCTGAGTTTACGACGGGATTGTGCCCACGCGGGTCCGTAAACCTTCGCCGGTTGGGGAGCGTCTGAGTGAGTAAGGACTCGCGATGCGAGGGAGCGTGCATGGGGCGGACAGGCGTTGGCTGGGCAGTTGCGGTGGGGATTCTTGTGGCTGCCAGCCTTGCAGCGCCGGCCCAGACCGCGCCTGCGCAGGCACCACGGCCGGTGGGGGGATCCACTGCCGTACCTGATGCTTCGCAGGACCAGGCGGCGAAAGCACAAACTGGTGGACGGCTCCACGGCGTGGTGAAGAGCGGCAACATTCCTTTGCCGGGAGTGACGGTGACGGCGCAGAACACACTGACCGGCAAGCGCTACTCCACCACCACCGATATTACCGGCGCCTGGTCGATGAGCATTCCCCAGAACGCCCGGTATGTGGTCCGCACCCAGTTTGCTGCTTTTGCTGCCGGTGCGCAGGAGGCATTGCTGAACGCCGCGAGCCACGACCAGGCGGTAAATTTTGAGTTGATGCTGGCCTCGCGGGCGGCGCAGCAAGAGCAACAACAGAACGCGCAGGCAGAGCAGGTTACACAGGCAATCCGGCAACTGACGGGGAGCGGCGCACAAAGCCTGAGCCTGATGAACGCATTGGGCGCCGATACCGATGCCCAGAACGGCGCGGCGGGCGCCAGCGGAGCGTCGTTGCCGTCGGCCGCCGGCAATGCCGACTTCAGCGGGGATTCGGTAGCGATCAGCGGACAGGCTGGGGCGGTGAGCCCGTTGGCCGGAGTGGACATGGACCGCCTGCGGGATGCGATCGAGACGGCGCGCGCACAGATTGGCGGACAGAACGGTCTGGCCGGTCTGTTTGGTGGAGGCGGCTTTGGCGGTGATGGCTTTGGCGGAGGTGGAGGCGGTTTTGGCGGCCCCGGTGGATTTGGAGGCGGACGGGGGGGCGGTGGCCGGGGCAACTTCCGCGGTTTCAACCCCGGGCAGCCGCATGGAGCCATCTTCTGGATCGGCAGCAACTCTGCTCTTAACGCGGAGCCGTTCGGCCTGCGCGGTCAATCGCAGGAGCAGCCTGCTTCGGGCTCAAATCGATTCGGTCTGACATTTATGAGCGCGCCTTATTTGCCGGGGCTGACCAAACCGAGCGGAAAAGACACCATGTTCCTGACACTCTCCGGCACGCGCGGCTCGAATCCGCTGGACGAGTACGCAACCGTGCCCACCGACGCGGAGCGGGCAGGCAACGTTCCGGGACTTGCCGCGCCGATTACCCCCGTGCCCGAGGCCACAGCGTTGCTCAAGTATTATCCTGAGCCCAATCTGCCGGGCATTGCCGAGAACTACCATCTGCTTTCGACCGCGCAATCGAACGCGACGCAAGCCGGGGTTCGCTACATGCGCGGCCTGGGCGCGAACGCAACGCCGTTCGGGATGGGCGGACGAGGGGGCGGTGGGGGCGGACGCAGAGCACAGCAGGCACAGGGGCTGCGGCAGAGCATCAACTTCAATTACAACTGGGGCCACTCCGCCTCAGACCTCGTGAACCTGTTCCCGGAGTTGGGAGGCAAGAGTTCCTCCGATTCGAACTCCGTGCAGGCCGGCTACACGGTGGGTTATCACAAAGTAACGAACATCTTCAACGCCTCGTGGAATCGCGCCGATAGCCAAACGACCAACTTTTTCACCAACGGGACCGACATTGCCACGCAACTCGGCATCCTGGGTCCGGACGGCAACGCGCTCAATCCCAGCGCAATCAACTACGGCCTGCCCAACGTGACAATGAGTAATTTCGCAGGCTTGAGCCAACAGCAACCGAGCTTTTCGCTGGCGCAAACCATCTCGCTTTCAGAGACGCTGAGCTGGATTCACGGCAAGCACAACCTGCGCTTCGGTGGTGATTATCGACGCGTGCACCGCGATTTGCTGGGCGGCTCGAACGCGACGGGGACCTTCTATTTCACCGGCAACTACACCGGCTCTTCGTTCGGAGATTTTCTGCTGGGCGAGCCGCAGGAGACCTCGATCGATTCGGCTGTGGACAAGAGCTATCTGCGCGAGAACGTGTTCGATCTCTACGCCCAGGACGACTGGCGCATGTTACCGCAACTGACGCTGCTTTATGGCATCCGCTACGAGTTCTTCGCACCTTACACGGAGAAGTACGGGCACCTGGCGACGCTGGACACCAACCCCGAAGCGGGCTTTACCGATCTGGCGGAGGTGGAGGCCGGCGGCGTTGGTGCTTCCAGCGGGCGGCTTCCTGACTCGCTGGTCTATCCGTTCCGCGTTGGCTTTGCGCCGCGGTTAGGATTGGCCTGGCGTTTGCCCCGGCAGACCGTGATCCGCGCCGGCTACGGCATGAACTTCACCAACAGCCAGTACTCAACCTTTGCCACTACCATGGCGCATCAGCCACCCTTCGCCAACGAACAGACCAACGAAGTGACGAATGCATGTCCTTCTCCGGCGGCCGATTGTCTTTCGCTGGCCAATGGGTTTCCCTCGCCGGCCGTCCTGGGTAATTATGCCCTCGACCCGCACTACCGTCTGCCTTATGTGCAGGTGTGGAACGCGGATGTACAGAAGACGCTGCCCTGGGGCATCGTGTTGAACGCGGGCTATAACGGTTCGAAGGGGCAAAACCTCGACGTCACCCTTGCACCGCGCCGTGCGGAGAGCAGTCCCAATACTAACCCCGCCAACTTGCCCTTTAATTACGAACAATCGGGAGCATTTTCGCGTTTCAACGCGGGAACGCTGCGGGTGAACAAGCGGCTCAGCAACGGCATTGCGCTAGGCGCCGACTACCAATACTCGCATTCCATCGACGATGCCGGTTCGGTGGGTGGAACTTCGACAGTGGTGGCACAAAACTGGCAGAACATCCTGGCCGAGGAAGGGAATTCGAGCTTCGACCAGCGGCACAAGGTCAGCGGCACATATCTTTACGAACTTCCCTTTGGCCAGGACAAGAGATGGTTCACCGCGGGGACGGCTTCGCATTTCCTTGAGGGATTTTCAGTCTCCGGCAGCTTCACCTTCGCCACTGGCATGCCGCTTACACCTGTCTATCTGAACGCTGTGTCGGACGTGGCCCACGGCACGGCAGGCACACTGCGTCCCAATCATGTGGCGGGTATTTCGCCCACGGACGGAGCCGGTTCGCTGAAGCAGTGGTTCAATCCAGCAGCCTTTCAGCAGCCTGCGCCTGATAGCTTTGGCAATGCGTTTGGCAACGTTTCACGCAACTTGATTACAGGACCGGGGACCATCCAGAACAACATGGCGCTCTCAAAGACCATGCAACTTGGCGAGACGCGGAGCATGGAAATCCGCGCCACGGCCAACAATGTCTTTAATACCGTTCAGTACTCCAGCGTGGACACGAACCTAACTTCGCCCACGGCAGGCCAAGTGATTTCGGCCGCTGCCATGCGGACATTTCAATTTACGGCGAGGTTCAGGTTCTAGGTTTCCGACCGTGGGATATCTTGCTTTCCCACCCTTGCGGCAAAGACCAAAACGCCGCAAGGATGGGGCACCCAGAGCGGTACAACATCAAGCGGTCAGGGACCTAGTTACTAAGTCAGAGGGGTTGGTGAGGATGGGGATGAGGTTCACGCAAAGACTGGTGGCGGTTGGAGCGGCGGTGGCGCTGGCGTTGCCGAGCGCTCAACCAGCGCCGGCGCAAAGCCCCGGTCAGGCGGCGAATGCTCAGCCCCAGCCAGTGCAGCAGGGCGGCTTTGTGATGAAGGTAAATGCCGAGCTGGTCCTGACCAACGTGGTGGTGCGCGACGCCAAGACCGGCGAGCTGGTGCGCGGCCTCAAGCAGAGCGATTTCAGCGTCTACGAAAACGGCAAACCGCAGCAGATTGCCGCATTCGACTTTCAAAGTGTGGACATGGCGAGGCCACTGAATGAGGCCACGGTAAGCGGGCTGGCCGCGGGCGCAAGCAGCGCGAACAAAGCGGTGGTGGTGGGCAGGCCCGAGGATCTGCGCAACCACCGGTTGATCGTGATGTTCTTTGACCTGACCTCGATGCAGCCCGAGGATCTGGACCGCAGCGTGGATGCGGCTCGCGATTTTCTGCGCAGCAAGATGCAGCCGGCAGATCTGGTCGCTCTGGTGTCCCTTGGCGACACGTTGAGCGTGGACCAGGACTTTACCGCCGACAAGAATGCGCTGGTCAACGAGGTAGGCATCTACAACGACACTGAGGGCCAGGGGTTTGCCCAGGGCGCAAATGCCAACTCGAACCAGGTGGAAGACACTACCGGCTACACGCCGGACGAGAGTGAGTACAACGACATCAATACGGACCGGGAGTTGTTTGCGCTGCGTGCCATCTCCAAATCACTGGAAAAAATCACAGAGAAGAAGTCGCTGCTCTATTTCTCTGGAGGCATTTCGCGCGACGGCATCGAGAACCAGGCATCGCTGCGAGCCGCCATCAACGCGGCGGTACGCGCCAATCTTGCCATTTACAGCGTGGATACCCGCGGGCTGCAGGCCGTCACGCCCATGGGCGACGCCTCCACGGGGAGCTTGCGCGGAACGGGCGCTTATAACGGCGGCGCGCTGACGAATAACATGAATGCCAACTTCGCCACGCAGGAAGTAATGGCCACACTCAGTTCCGATACCGGTGGCAAGGCATTCTTCGACTCCAACGACTTTGCACCGGCCTTTGCGCAGGTTGAACGCGACACTTCAGCCTATTACGCCATTGGCTTCCACTCCACGAATCCGGTGCGCGACGGCAAGTATCGCAAGCTGACGATCAAAGTGAACAGGCCCGGCGTGAAGGTCGAATATCGTCCGGGCTACTATGCACCCGCCGACTTCAAGCACTCGGGCCGCGAAGACCGCGAGCGCGAATTGGACGAGCAACTCGCCAGCGATCTTCCCGCCACCGACATGGCTGTCTACCTTGACGCTATGTACTTCCGCCTGGATGAGAACCTCTTCTATGTTCCGGTCTCACTTATCGTGCCCGGCTCGCAGATTCCTTTTGTGAAGGGCGGTGACAAGGACAAGGCGACGTTGGATGTGATTGGCGAGGTGATTGACGAGGCGAAGCGGCACATCGGTAACGCGCGCGAGACGGTAAAGCTGAATCTCGATCCGTCGTTGCAGGCGCGGCAAAAGAATATCGAATACACTACCAGCTTCAACCTGCCGTCGGGCAAGTATCACCTGAAGTTTGTGGTGCGCGAAAACCAGACGGGACGCATGGGCTCGTTCGAGGCCGATATCACGCTGCCGGAGATGAAGAAGCTGCCGTTGCGGATGAGTTCCATCGTGTTGTCTTCGCTGCGCCGGCCAAGCAAGCAGCAGAGTCCGCTGGTACGCGGGGGCGAGGAGTACGTGCCCAACATCAGCCATGTCTTTCGCCAGGATCAGCATCTCTATCTGCTCTACGAGGTTTACAATCCGGCTCGCGAGAAAGCTGCCGCGAACCAGCCCAAAGGAGCCAAGCCGGGTATTGACCTGCTCAGCAGCCTTGAACTGATCCAGGGATCGGTAAAGGTGTATGAATCGCCGCTGGTGCAGGCAAAGACTATCAATGTGGAAGGCCGCGACGCCGTGGCCGTGGAACTCGACGTGCCGCTCAGCGATTTGAAACCCGGATCGTATGTGTGCCAGTTGAACGTGATCGACGATGCGGCTGGCAGCTTTGCGTTTCCGCGCTTTGCGGTGCTGGTGCGTGAGCCTGCGCCCGCGGCCGTACCGGTTCCCGGCTCCGGGGGCTCGCAGTAGCCCTTCGACAGGATGGACTGGTCTCAGAGGCATCGTTCAAGGCTTAAACGATGCCTGTGGACCGTTGGCTTAGTTCACGCTCGGCGTCCCATGATCAAGCGGATGATTGAAATGAGGCCGGTTATTATCGCCTGGGCGGGAATGAGATTCTGCGCGCTACCCTGGGCCTATACGGCATCCTATATCGAAGCAGTTGGGTTTGAACATTGTGGAAATGACCCTGGAGTTGCCTTTCCCGGCAGTCTTCAACGGTTGCAGGTATTCTGAGGCAGCGAGGGATTGTATGAGTATGGATGGCGACGGCAAGGTGGCTGTGATCACGGGGGCTACGGGGGGAATCGGCACGGGAGTGGCGAGGGCGCTTTCGACAGCCGGATATTTCCTGGTTCTGAGCGCACCTTCGATAGAGAAGCTCAACGTCCTTGCATCGCAGCTCGAAGGACCATGCACTGTGGTGGCCGGGGAACTGCAAAATGAGTCGATACCCGAGACCTTGTTAATGGCAGCCCTTGACAGGTTTGGCCGTTGCGATGTGTGCCTGAACAACGGCGCACTGCTGGAGGCGGGACTCATCGAGACGATCGATATTGAGCGCGTTTGCAACATGGTGCGCGTAAATGTCGAAGGTACGTTTCGCATCGCCTACGTCTTTCTGCAACACTTTGTGCAGGAAGAACAAGGTCACTTGATCAATATCTCCAGCGGGGTGGGCAAAAGCGCGCGCCCGACTGTCTACGCCGCGACGCAGCGGGCCATCGAAGTGTTCTCAGAGGGCTTGAGCATGGAATTGAGCGACACGGATGTCAAGGTGTCGTGCATTCAGCCCGGCCTGGTGAGAACCGGCCTCCACGTGCGTTGGGAGGCGCCATCGGAGAAGCTGGTGGGGATTACTGAGTCGCTGGAGCCGGAGGAGATTGGGCGCATGGTCCTGTTCATTCTGGAGCAGCCGGCGAATATGCGCATCCCACAGCTGACGAGTCTGCCCAAGAGCCACGATATTCAGGACGAGCCAGCTCAGGCGCGAGGATTCCTGTTTGATTCTGAATCGCGATAGGGACAGTGGCGGCATCCCGAGCCGCAGCAGGTTCCACGCTTCAGGAGATACGCTGCGGTGAAGACCAGATTCGGCCCCTCGAAGTAGTAGTCTTCGGATTCGAGAGAGGGCGGGATTTTGGGTCCAGCGCTTTGCGGGTTCTCATCCATCTCTTTATTCTCGCGGATTTATCTGCCCCGCGCCGCAGGTAAAATCGAGACATGACACTGACTGCACAGGATCGCGCCCGCCGCATCAAGATCATTCTTTTCGACGTCGATGGAGTCCTGACGGACGGCACCATCTGGCTGGTCCCCGCACAGGGACATGCGAACGGTGATAGTGAGAAGGAGGCCCGTCTGACGGAGTTGCAGCGGGATGGGCACATCGGATTCGGCGTGCAATCTTCCACTATGACGGAGGCCAAGGGGTACAGCGCGCACGATGGTACGGCGATCTCGCTGGCGCGGCTGGGCGGCATGAAGTGCGGAGTGATTACGAAGCGCATCAGCGAGACTGTAGCCCAGCGCGCCCGGGACCTGAAGCTCGAATTTGTTTATATGGGCCAGGCCTTCAAGATGAAGGCGGTGCGTGAGATCATCGCCAGGGAAGGCGTGACGTTGGAGGAGATCGCGTATGTAGGCGACGACGTGATCGATTTGCCGGTGATGCGCGAGTGCGGCTTTGCGGTGGCCGTGGCCAATGCGCGCGCACAGGTGAAAGCGGAAGCGCATTACGTTACGCCGAACGCCGGCGGCTACGGCGCGGGGCGCGACGCGGTCGAGTTCATTCTTGAAGCCAAGGGGCTGCTCGACCAGGTGATCGCGGAGTACATCGACGAAAGCAACCCGATTTCGCCTTCAATGGACATCGGCAAGGGCGGAGACCTGGCGTAGCTTCTGAATTCAACGACAGGATTTACACCACAGGTTGTTCGACTTAGCGGCAGAAGCTGAACGACTACCGGCTTTCACCTGGTAGTCATTTAGCCACGCTGTTACTAAGGCAGAGGACTTAGAGTGAAAGCGAGTATATTGGCCCCGATTATTACAATCGAGCCAATCTTTACGATGCGTCGAGCCGGCGCAGAATCCCGACGTACGACCACAAGGCTAGTGACCAGAAGCAAAATACTTCCAGTCTGGATACAGCACAAAATGAATACGCCTAAAGGGATTTTCCAAATTTCGCGTCCTTCCACCTGATCTACAATTAGCGGAATGATGGCAAAGAATGCGAGATTCACAAACACTGACGCAGTGAAAGCGAGGAGCGCAGGCGATATTCTTTGGCGGCGCCCTGCTGATGAACTCTTCAGTGCTTTGCCCCATGCAAACAAGAGCATCACGACCCCGAAATAGGCCGTGCCTGTAAATACCATCAGCCAAAACACGTAGCCGCCAAGAACTTTAGGCACCATATAGGATCTCCGCCAGAGTTACGGGGGCGTTAGGCCGACCGTAGATTCGCCAAATCCATCCAGGTCTTGTAGTGCGCGAAGTCGACGGTTGTTGAGGTTGCCAGGTAGTGATTGGTGAAGACGCCGGCTCCTTCGATCGTCCATTGCAACCGCCACATTTCAGTCTGCGCTGGATGAGCCAGAGCGCCCACGCTTGCCTTGCCATTGGGGTCGACCGCAAACGACGTCTCAAGGAGTTTGGCTGCGTCTGATACCCGGGAAACTTCAAGGTGGCCGCGAGCCGGGCGCAGTGTGTCGTTCACCATCACGATCGCATGCTGGCCCTGCGCTGCCTCGCAGCAGATCGCCTGCACGTCCCGCTGCACACGCTGAAGGTAATAGAAGGCCAGCTTAGGGGTGTTGTAGTAATCCACCACGGCATCGGAAACGATGGGCCACCCGTCGCGTATGTTCCACCACAGGATGCCTTGCTTGAGACCCTTCTGCTGGCGGAAGAGTTCCACGAAAAACTTGAGAGCCTCGGCTTGGGTGATCTGCGAGGCCAGAATGAACTCGTCCAAATTGTCAGGGACGGCACCGAAGAACGCCTTGACCTGGTTGATCATCAGGTCGTTTCTTCCCACGGTGCTTTTATCTTCGGGGCTGAAGCGCACGGATTTGGTAAGCCACTGATCGTTCCACTCGTGGCCCTTCACCCAGGGTTCGACAAACTCCGGATCCATCATCCGCTCCAGGGACGCGCGAGAAGGGCAGCCGTGATATCCGATCTCGCTGGCGAAGCGGGCCGGCGATGCGGTGTAGAACGGGGCTTTGAAGTATCCGCGAGGGCCCCAAAGGTGAACCTCGGGCATGGAATCCGTTTTGTTACCCGCTGCAAAGACGGCAGGGCTGTGATACGGAGAACTGGGCAGGTATGCCCGATGTGGATCCAGATCCTTCAAGACGCCGGGAATCACTTCGCGGGTGCTGAGGTCGAGGTTGGGATCGACCGACGGCTTCCCCTCTTCCTTGTTCCATTCGAAGGCATCGTCGCACTCGTTGTTGCCGGACCAAAGGGCGAGGGAGGGGTGATTGCGCAGGCGGGGGACGACGGATTTTGCTTCCTCATGAATCGCGTCGAGGAATGCCTTGTCGCGCGGATAAACGGCGCAGGCCATGGCAAAGTCCTGCCATACCAAGATGCCCGCTTCGTCACATAAGTCGAAGAAGCGATCCTCCGGGTACACGTTCCCGCCCCAGCAGCGAGCCATGTTGCAGTTCAGTTCCACCAGCAGCGGGAAGACGCGGTCGAGGTGCCCAGCATCGCGGCTGTGCAGGGCATCGAGACAACTGTAGTCAGTGCCTTTGACGAAGATGGGGACTCCGTTGACCACGAAGCCGAACTTACCTTTTCCATCCTCTGTGAGGATGTCGGTTCGATCGAGCTCAATGGTCCGGACACCGAGCCGGCCTACGTTCCGGTCGACAACGGCCCCCTCGTGATTCAGCAGGGTTACGGTGGCTTCATACAGAGGCTGTTCGCCATATCCGCGAGGCCACCAAAGCGCGACATGATCGAGCACAATATCCCGTTGCGCTTTTGACGTTCCTACTGGAGTTTCCCAATGAAATGCGGTCTCTCCATTGCGACGCAACGCGACTTCAAGTTTGTAATCACCCAGGCTCGGGCCGCCCTCGATTTCCCAGGCTACAGAAACGGTGGCCTTGCCTTGCTTCGCATCTGTAGTGCGAGTAAACCAGTAGACGCTGGAGAGACGGACCGGACGCATCCATTCCACGTAAACATCACGCCACAGGCCGGCGCTCACAATGCGAGGCATGATGTCCCACCCGTACATATGCGGGGCCTTGCGGATACTGAGAGACTCCCAATGACCGGGGCCGGCGTGTTCCCAACCAGTGCGAGGAGCAGCGAGTCCGGCGGGCACGGCGGGATCGATGCGGACCACAATTTGATTGGACTGGTCCGGCAACAACTGCGCGGTCACATCGAAGCGGTGGGGAATGAGCATATTCGCTGCGCGCCCCACCTCTTTACCGTTTAAGCAAACGGTAGCGATGCAGTCGAGGCCGTCAAAGACCAGCTCTGCTCTCTCACCGGATTCGCCATGGCCGGCCTGAAATGTGCGCCGATACCACCACTGATACGACTCCAGTTGTAGCGCCTGATAGACCCGGCTACCTTTCTCCAGCGGCTCCAGACGGCCAGCGGCGACCATGTCCAACTCGACATTGCCCGGCACCGCGGCGGGAATGGTGGGCCAGTCTGCGGGAGGCGATGTGCTGAGCGCCTCGTGGCAGCAGTCCGGACAGGGCCCGTAGGTGAGGCTCCAGGTCCCGTTCAGGCTTTGGGTTCGACTGCGATCATTGGACGCGAGCGCACCGTCTGGACTGACGGGACCTGCGGTGAACGCTTCGGCGAGCGTGCCTGCGGAGCACAGGTTTGTCAGCCATCCATACAGCGGCAGCTTTAAAAGAGTGCGGCGCATCCTGCTTGCGGGCGAGAACTCACCAGGGCGGTCCATGACTCACCTTTCTTGCATACGGCAGATTCTGTCGCAGTAGCTTTCCTGTTCAATCTGTCAACAGCGCTGGATTCAGGTTGTCCTTTAGGGCATCTTCTCCATCACGTTCTCCCGGTCGAGCACCGCCAGCAGCGCATAGTAATTGTCCACCAGGAATCCTTCATACCCGTGGGGAGCACCGTTCCAATCCTTCCAGTCGTAGGTGAGGCCGTTGGCCGCGCGGCCCGAGAACCCTTGTTTGGCAAAGGCATCGAGCATGGGCATCAGGATCTTGTCGGCCTGTTCCTTTTCGCCCAACTGGTAGAGAGCTGCCGTGGTGAAGTAGGAAAAACAAGCGGTGGCGCCACCGTTTTCATACACCTGGAAGCCATCACTGCCATCCTCGAGCTTGGGGCCGCCAAAACGCGGACTAGGCTCGATATAGTCGACGCGCCGGATAGGAACCAGATTGCCGGGCAGGCCAAGCGCGAAATTGTGGAAGCCAACGCTCGCCATCTTTGCCATGATGCGGTCCATCACCTGCCGCGCCTGGTCGCCCTCGATGAGGCCGTAGCGCACCGCAATTCCATTAATGTAGGGGAAGTAATAGTTGTGGAGTTGGCCGTCGCTGCTTCTCCAGCCGGCGAGCACTCCCGCATCTGGATCGAGGAACGCGGCCGCGTATGCGTCGCGAATCTGCTGGGCGCGCATGCGATACCTTGCGGCGTCGGCGGTCTCTCCAACGCGGTCCGCCATCGCCGCCATTCCGCGCAGCGCCCGGTAGCCCAGCGCGTTTGCATAAGCATCCTGATGGCCGAAACCCACATCGTCCCACCACTGCGAGGCCATCGCCAAAACGGCGTTCGGCGACCAGCTACCGGAGTTGCCGGTGATGGGGATCTCCAGCAGCGGGCTTCCATCCGCATTGGGAGCCGACATGGCATCGGCCCATTTGCGCAGGCCCTTGTAGTTCTGACGAAGCCAGCGGTCGTCATTGCTGCCATCCGCATAGTCGTAGGCAGAGATCAGCAACGACGGATAGGTATCACTGAAGACATAAGGGTGGCCAGCGCCGGAATCGTTTGGATCGTCGAAGCCCTTGTAACCGGGAATGCCATAGGCCAGGAATCCCCCAAGATAGCGATCGAGGGTTTCGCGGATGAGATCGAGCGCGGTCAGGCCCTGGACCAGTTCGGGCGTGTGCCGCGCCATGTCAGCATATTCGTACACCGTGAAGGCGCATGCATCGCTGGCGGCGTGGTTGGCCAACACATGCAGCTCTGCCTGCTGCTGAAAAATATCGAGAAAGTCGCGGCGGAAGCCATCGAACCTGTGGTCGTCGGCTGCCATGCCGGGAATGGCAGGGTAGATTGCGGCGGTCTCAAGGGTGTATTCAACCGTTTTGTGCTCCGCCGTAGCCGCGGGGAAGACAACCTTGACAAAGGCTGTGGGAGCGCGGCGCGCATCGTAATGAAGCACTGGAGCGTCAGTTCCCTTGGCGTAAATGCGCAGGGATCCCATGCCCGGCAGGTGCAAAACAGCCGGCAAGGCGATATCGCCATCCTTCGTGACATGTCCTAAAAGCGTCGCGTGCGTCACGTCCGGATTGAATTTCCAGGTCAGATCGTGAGAGGCCGCATGGGCGTTGAACAGGCTGCGCAGGCGAAGTGTGTCGCCCTCGGCACGCATCTCCCAAACCGCGTGCTTGGGATCGGAACTGAGGGCGTACTGCACCCAGCCGTTGCGCACATTCACTGTGTACTGAATCGGCTCGGCGCCGGGGTCCACAATGGGACTGGGGCGGAAGCTGTCCTGCTTAAGAGCGTCGATACTAAGTGCACTCAGGCCCGGCTGACGGGCGTCGAATGTGACCCTTATCGAAGATGTTTCCTGCTTGAGCGCAGGATCGCCGGATTGTGCCAACGCCGGGATAGCTACGACCAACCCGAAAGCCAGCCAGAGCGCCCAACTCATGATTATGCCGTTGCATACTCCCTGAAATCCCTTCGTTCCCCAACCCGCAATTCTCATTGCCGCTCACTTTCAATTTTCAATGGTGAATTGTTTCCGGCCCCAATGATAGACCACCGGGGGGTGACCGGTGTGCCTTGTGACGGGCAGAATCACAGCTTCAAATTTCGGCGGGGTTTTGAGGGGTGAGAGGAGCCGCCCGGCGACGGCTGGACCCGGTGTTGGAGCCACTCCGCTGCGAGGGCGTAAACTTGGCCCATGAATCGGCGCCATTTTATTCAAAACACCGCAGCGTTGTGGGCTGTTCCTTCATTGCTGGATGCATCCATCCCAGCCTCATCCAGTGCGCAGGTCGCGCCTTTGCCGTTGTCGCACCTGCCCCCGGCTGCAGACTCACCGCTGACGCCGATCGACCTGACGCCTGCAAGGTGGATCTGGTATCCGATGGGCCGCTGCCTGCCGAGTACTGTGGTCCTGCTGCGCCGCGAGATCGTTCTCGATACGCTTCCAAGCGCGGCGACCGGGCGCGTCCTTGCCGACAGCCGCTACAAGCTCACGGTGAATGGAGTACGGGTGCAATGGGGCCCGGCGCCCTCCGATCCGCGCTGGCCCGAGGCCGATCCGCTGGACCTGACTTCATATCTGCGCAAAGGCAAGAATGTTATCGGGGCCAGCGTGCTTTTCTACGGCGAAGGCGATGGTACGTGGGTGATGGGCAATCCCGGATTTCTATTTCAGCTCAATCTCGCATGGCCTGACGGACGCCGGGAACAGGTGGTCTCAGATGAGCATTGGCAGGCACATCAGGCGCGAAGCTGGCCCGCGGGCCACTATAAGCGCTGGTACCTGCGCGCTTTTCAGGAAGAGTTCGACGCGCGGCTTTATCCCTATGGCTGGGATGAGCCCAATTTCAGATCCGGGGAAAGCTGGCACGCCGCGGCAGTCTATAGCGAACGTGGCGACAAGCCTGCGATCTGCAGCAGTTCAGCGACGATGATGGACAGCGAGGGCGATCCAAAACTGAGTTCGTTAAGGGCGCGCAGCGTACCGATGCTGAAGGAGACGATGCTCGGTGGCTTCCGACTCAAAGAAAGTTCGTTGCTTGACTGGCATTGCTCTCCGGAGGAGTACTTCGAGTGCGTGCCTACGGACGCTTTCACCGGCGAGTGGGCTACGGTGGCGCGCGAAGCGTCCGAGGGGGTTTGGCAGGTGGAAGCGCACTCCGATAAGACTCCCGTGCTCACCTTTGCGCGTGACGAGCAGGTCGTTGGCTGGCCCTGCTTCACGATCGATGCACCGGCGGGAACAGTAGTGGAAATTCTGGTGCACGAAGCGCATCAGCCGCGAAGCTGCTTTCTGCTCAACACGCACTTCAATTCCTGGAGCCGATTCATTTGCAAGGAGGGTGAGAACCGGTTTGAGACATTCGACTTTGAGAGTTACCGCTGGATTCAGTTCGTCATCCGCAAGCACAACCGGCCAGTAACTCTGCGCGATATCTCAGTGCGCCGCCGGATTTTTCCATGGCCCGCGCAGCCATCTATCAGCTGCTCCGACACGCATCTTAACAAGCTGCTGGCAGCAAGTGTGAATACGCTGAATAACTCAGCGCAAGACACGGTGGTGGACGGCATGGCCCGCGAGCGCCAGCAATACAGCGGAGACGGTGGCCACCAGCTTCATGCCCTCTACCACGCGTTCAACGAGAACCGGCTGCCGGGACGATTTGTGAACACCTTCAGCCAGGGCGCAACAGTAGATGGTTACTTCCTGGATTGCTGGCCCGCATTCGATCGGGTGTGGCGCGTGGCCCAACGCAACCTGTCCATGACAAGATGGGGTCCGCTTCTCGACCACAACCTGGGTTTCACATTCGACTGTTATTCCTACTATCTCTACACCGGCAGGCTTGAGATGTTGAAGGAGGCCTATCCGCGCTTTGCGGCCATGGCCGGTTATTTCGAGACCATTCGCGACGAGGACGGCTTGCTCAAGGTTGAGAATCTCGGCATCCCTGCCGTCTGGATGGACCATAACGCATATGCCGAACAACGTCATAAACAGTGTGCTTTCAATCTCTATGCCGCGGCTGCCTTCCAACATGCGCTGGCACCGTTGGCCCACGCTTTCGGCGACGAAGAGGCGTCGCGGAAGCTGGGATCTTTCGGCCACGAACTCGAGGTGGCGGCGGTGAAGCGCTTTTGGGATTCCGGCCGGCGGATTTTTGTCGCCAATCTTCCATGGAGCAGGGAAGAAGGACGCATCCGTACCTGCGATCGTTCGTTGGCCACCGCGATTCTGTTTGATCAATGCCCGGGAGGCTCGACGGCGGCAGCCGTTAACATGCTGACAACCTGTCCTCCCGAGATGGGCCTCTCTTATCCCGCGAATGCTGTCTGGCGGTATTGGGCGCTGACCAAGGCGCGGGCCATGCAGGTGGTGATCGACGATCTCCGTTCCCGGTGGACGATGCCGTCTGTGGAAGAAAACAACACCCTGGCGGAGGACTGGGCTCCACGCTATGACTCGGGGTCGCAATGGAGTCACTGCGCGGTGGCGCCACTTATTCTGCTTTATCACGGGATTATGGGACTTCGCCCGACGAGCCCCGGGTATGCGACCTGCGTAATTGCGCCGCAGCCGGGCGATTTGAAACAGATTGCCTGCCAGGCCCACACAGTGCGCGGCACGATTCATTTTACGGTGAGCAAGACGGGAGCCGGCCGCGAGCTGAAATTGGAAGTACCGGCGGAAATCGAAGCCGAGTTGATTCTGGAAGCGCGGGAGAAGGTGCCTCTGCCTGCAGGCCGCGAACCGGCGCCGCCCGGATGCCGCTCTTATCGCCTGCCCAGGGGCGAAGCGGTCACGCTGCAGATCAGCTGAGCTGCAGCCAGAATGGAATGCCCGGCGAATGAGAATTCGCCGGGCATTCCATCTTGGGGCGTTTTTCTCAGGCGAACTGATCCAGCTTGAATCCGAGCTGATAGGTTTCACCGTGGGCAAGGAGATCTTCCCAGGTCACCTCGCGCTTCTGATAGCCAGCCATGCGGCCGAGCATGCAACTCAGCGCGGTTTCGACGCCGGCGGCAATCTGGTTGTGGGCGGGGCCGGAAGTGATGCTGTCGACAAACGTGCGCTCCTTGTCGCGGTCGGCGAAGGCCAGATTGTCAGAGAAGGCGCCATTGGCCGCGAACGTTCCAGAGCCGGGAGCAGTGGCTGTCGAATCCTGCCATGCCCATGCCTGCGTACCCTTGATGTGGACCGGACCAGAGTAGGGAACCGTTGCCATGCCGTCAGCTCCGAACAACACCAAACCGGCATCGAAGACGCCAAAGTCGCCGAACTGAGTGGATGCAAACGAGAAGTGAACGTCGCCGGGATAGGTGAAGTCGACCTGGTAGTTGTCCCAGCAGTCGCCGAAGTGGGTGAGGATATTGCGTCCTCCGGTGGCGTGAGCCTTCTGCGGATGAGCGCCTAAAAGCCAGTTGCAAAGGTCGATGATGTGGATGTTCTGCTCGACCAGAATGTCGCCGGAGAGGGCACGATCCCAGAGCCAGTTGCGCAGGCGATACTCGTCGGCACCGGCGCCGGGGTGCGTCTTCTCAGTCGATGCGGGCGCCCAGTAGTTGCCCGAAACGGAAGCGATCTTGCCCAGCGCCCCGGCCTTGATCTTCTCTGCGATGGCGGCGAGGGGCGGGGCATTGCGGCACTGGAACCCGACATCGACGCTCTGCGTGGGTTTCACGCGCTTTGCGATTTCGAGCGCCTGGTGCGCCTGGCGGATGTCAATTCCCACCGGCTTCTCACAGTAGACATGCTTGCCGGATGCGACCGCGGTTTCAAGATGCTGCACGTGGAAGAAGGGAGGCGTGGAAATCTGAATCAGATCGACGTCGGGCGATGCGGCCAACTGCTCAAACGCGTGGGGGCCGTGAAAGAGAAGCTTGCTGTCAATGGCCTGGCGGCCAAGGCCGGCGTTGACCTTGTCAAAGTGGTCCCGGCCGGCGGCGAGCTGATCGGGAAAAAGATCGGCGAGCGCCACAACCTGGGCAGAAGTATTTTGGGAGAATGAAGTAGCCACGGATGTGCCCCGGTTTCCGCAGCCGAGCAGGCCATGCCGTACGGCGGAGTTGGCCTGGTACCCGAATACTGTGCGTGGCTTGAGAAGGAGCATGGCGGAAACAGCTCCCGTTCCGGTGTGCAGAAACTCCCGACGATTCATAGATCCTCGCGTTCTTGTGAGTGGTGGTACGGTCATTGGAGCAATCAGCGGCTACCGGCTTGGATCAGGCCAGGACTTCGTGGAGTACCCGCTCGAGATAGCGCTTCTCCTGGCGGACATCCTCGATCTGCTGCGGGCCTGAGGTCTCACGCTCGATGGTGATGGCGCCGGTATAGCCGATACGATGCAGCTTGGTGAAAACCTTCAGAAAGTCGACCAGCCCTGTACCAATGAGCACTTCCTCGCCGAGGTTGCTGGGGTTGACGGGCCAGCGTCCGTCCTTGGCATGAACGCTGCGCACGAACGGGCCGAGGATGTCGACCGCATCGACGGGATTGGCTTTGCCGTAGAGGATGAGGTTGGCCGTGTCCAATCCCACGGCAAGGTTCGGCATGCGCACATCACGGATCATGCGCGACATCGTGGTCGGAGTCTCCTGGCCGGTCTCCATCAGAAAGTATTGCCCATTAGCCTGGCAGTGCTGGGCCACCGTGCGTATGGCTTCAACCGCTCCGGGGTAAAGGGGGTCCGCGGGATCTTCCGGAATAAAGCCGCAATGTGTTTGCACCTGCGGAATGCCCATCAGTTTGGCAAAATCAGATGCCTGGCGAAGGGCATCGATGCGGGCAGCACGAGTTTGCGGAGGAACGAGGCCGATGGTGGAAGGCCCACGCAGAAAGTTCCATTCGAGGGGCCCGGGGCCAACCACCTCCACGGTGGTAGCCGTTAACTCATATTGTGTGAGCAGGGCTTGGAACTGGGTCGCCAATTCCGGCTTGAAGCCGTTGATGTATCCGTCCAGAGATAGAAAGCAGCTGGAAAAGCCGAGATCATGAACACGCCGGAAGACCTTCTCAGGTTCGCCGAAAGGGTTAATGAGCAGGCCCAGAGCCATGGGCTTCAATGGGCTTGGTGCAGCGGCAGCCAGAGAGGTGCTGGTGTGAAGCCCTTCCGCAAGAAAAGCGGCGGATGCAGCACCGAGAAACGTTCGCCGGTCCATGAAAATTCCTTTCGTGACGGAACTGATGGATGAAATTCAACTCACTCAGCACCGCCTGCTTAATCTAAGCAGTTGAACAGTGGTTGCGCAAGACCTGGTCCTGCCGCGCGTACGAACAGCAGTGCAAGTGGATTCCTGCGCGAATGCGGGACCTTGATCGTCGATTGAGCTTGCCAAGGATGCAGTTGAGAGCTTGGAATTCATGGCAATGTTGCGCACACATAAGGGACTGAATCATCCCATGGTCTCTTAGGGAATGCGAGCCGCAAGCTGCGCGGACTTGGCTACGGCATCGTCGGGTTCGGGCAGGTTTGCGTAGCCGGCGAGATAGCGTCCCTTGCGAAAGATACAAATTCCGTCAAGATACTTTACTTTGGCCTGGAATGCTTCGTCGCCAACCTGTGCGGGCAGCGCCCCGTCAAATCGCGTCCGCAGACTCTTGAGCACCTCTGCCGCGGACTCCGGTGTGGCCTCCTGCACGATGAACGCCTGGCCTGACTTGTACTTTGCCACGTAGCCGCGCTTGAGCTGGCTTAGCCCCAAAACGCTTTCGGGTATGAGGCGCAGAGAGATCTGGTTCTCTTTGGCGAACCATCCAAGCACCTCTGGTGCGGTATCGCGGCCTTCAAGGTTCTCCACCATCTTGCCGGCGAAAGCCTTCAGCGTCGGGCTCAGGTCGCTGTCCGGGTTGGCGGCAACCACGACCATCTCGACGTAATATTTGCCCTTGGCGAAGCTGGCGCTTTGACGCTGCACCTGCCCGCCCATGCCTATCGCGGCAATGGGCAAGCTGGGATCGAGGTTGGCGGCGAAGATACCGTACGCCGAATCGGCCTCGGTCATCTCAGAAACGTCGATCGTCAGGGTGTCGCCGCCCGACTTGCAGTCGATTCCCTGCATGCGCACGAAGCCGTACATCAGGTAGCCTTCGGCGGCGCCATCCTTGTACTCGTAGAGGTTGTCGGCGGCGTACTGATGCGCTGTGCCCGACTGTTCCCAGCCGGGCGCAAGATGGCAGTTGAGGTAGCTTTGGGCGCATGCCATCCCCGGCGTCAACAGGATAGTCAACAGCAAACCTGCAGCCTTCATGCAAACAATTCCTGGGCACGCGCTACCCGGCTCGACACCTGGACGCCGTGCGGGCACTTTACCGTGCATTCGGCGCAGTCACTGCAGCGCACCGCAACCTTTTCGGAGGTCAGCTCCTGAAATCTCTCCCGCCCCAGCGCAAACTGGCCATAGCCATCGGCATAGGTCAGGCAGCGCATCACGTTGGCTATCGGCAGGCCCTTTTGGCAGGCGCCTTCGCACTTTCCGCACATGCGGCAATAGAGCGGCCGGATCATCTCAAGATGCGCGGCCAGCAGCTTCTGGTCCCCGGCGGAGTATGGCTGCGCCATGGCCCTCAGGTTTTCGTCCAACTGATCCATGTCTGTCATGCTGGGAATGGTGGTGGAGATGTTGGGTTTGCTGAGGACCCACTTCAGCGCTGCCGGCATGGCTCCGGGACGGGTCAGCTTATCGTAGGCTGGATCGGTGTGTTTCAAGCTGCGAGATCCTCCGGCCATGACCTTCATCGCCACTACGCCCATGCCGGATTTCGCCGCGGTTTCAATCGCCCGATCGACGCCCGAGTCCATAGTGAAGTTGTAGACAGTCAGAGCAACGTCGAAGACGCCCTTCTGTGCCATCCAGGGCAGTAACTGCAGCGGCTTGTGCGTGCTGACTCCGGCGAATCGGATTTTGCCCTGTTTTTTGGCAAGCTGCTGCGTTTCGATCATCTCGTCGGTAATGGAGGCGACATCGTCCTTGCCATGGAGGTACCAAATATCGATGTAATCGGTCTTGAGTTCACGCAAGCTTATATCGAGTTCCCGGGACATCCCATCCCTGGTATTGGAGTCGGTCTTGGTGGAAAGCACGAGTTGCTTGCGCTTCGCTGCCAAAGCCGCGCCAACCATCCGCTCGTTGTTGCCGTGCTGATATCCGCGTGAAGTATCGAAGTAGGTGATCCCACTGTCGGCTGCGCGCTCAACCACACTGGGGTCGGAAGTGATCATGCATCCGAATCCCATGGAAGTTACCTTCAGCCCCGTGCGACCCAAAGTTCTGTACTCGAATTTGACAGGGGAGCCGGTCTGGCTTGCGACAGGGTTCTCTGACGGCTTGAAAAAACCCATGCCGGAACTTGCGCCTACTACGGGAAGCGCGAGACCGGCAGACAAGAATTCACGTCGAGACGTCATGGATACACCTCTCCCAGGAAACTGATTATCATAACCCGGCGCTTTTGATTTGGCTGTGATGTGGGTCATGCCGGGGATTCTTCTGAGAGCGATCTCCTGCGTTTTCTGTTCTCTGCGAGGACTAATGCGAGATTGACCTGGGAGGCTTTTCTTATTGAAGGAACGCACTTGGAAAGAATCTGGAGTTTACGACAAAGGTTCTCCAAATGCCATTAGGCTTTGAAGGGCAGCGAGTGCTTTGTATTCTGCCTGAAGATGGCCCGCACGTCGGCCCCCAGTTCAGTGGAGGAGACTACGATGGCAACTACTGCGAAGAAAGCGGACGCCCCCACCAAGCCACGCAAAACCACGACCAAGAATAAAGCCGTACCAGCAAGCCGCATTCGAGTGATGGTTTCTCACGAAGAAGTCGCGCATCTGGCGCATCGGTACTGGACTGAGCGTGGCCACCTGCACGGACAGGCTGAGGAGGACTGGCTCCGTGCCGAGCAGGAACTGCGCGGAAAAGCGTCCTAAATTGGGTACTCAACGTGCTTTGGTTCTGATATTCGGTCAGCACGTCCTGCCAGCGTGATCGCGAGAAGCAGAGCCAAACCCTGTGCCGATATCTCACCTGCGTCACAGGAACTGTATTCAGTAGATCGAGCTCTCAACCGCCGGGAGGTGGGCTTCATGCTATTTAAAGTAATCGGTGCCGGTGTCCTGATCTGTGTTGGCCTGTTTTACTTCAAGCAGTCGCGATCTCGCCAGACACTCTCCACCAGTGAGTGGGTGAAGTTGATGCGGGAGAACGACGATCGGTTTGAGGCTGCCAGAAGAGACGAAGTGACGTAGCCTCGCCCCTTTGTCCTGGCAGTGCGGTTCACAGTGTATTCCCACCGTGCTTGGCCGTAATCACTGCGTATTCCGCGAGCTTTCTCGCTTTGAGGCGAGGGTACCAGAACATTGCTTGCAGATTGAGCTGAGCCGGAAAGGATTCAACTGAGATCCGTGATTGGGAGCTTCCTCATCAGCGTGAGGCGTGCAGGTGATCAAGCAAGGCAGGACAGAAACGCTCAGACCGTGAGCGTTCACCATGCCTAATTTACTGGAATTTTTTGGTGGACCTGATCGGGATCGAACCGATGACCTCTTCCATGCCATGGAAGCGCGCTCCCAGCTGCGCCACAGGCCCACGTGCGGAGGGATATGACTCTCCTATTGTCTCTGTTGGGGCGGGATTCGTCAATCAAGCAGGGACAGGCCAGGGTCGGCCGCGAAACAGAACGCGGAGTTCCAATCAATACGGGCGGAAAACGCACCATCGGCGGTACATTGGGAGTGTCCCATTCTCCCCGACGGAGGTCAAAATCATGCAGGCTGCCGTGGTTGCTGTTCTGGGCGAACCGCCTAAATACCAGCCGTTTCCCAATCCCGTGCCAGGCGTGGACGAGGTCCTGATCCAAGTGCGCGCTGCGGGGCTGCACCCCATTGTGAAGGCTCTGGCCAGTGGCACGCATTACGCCGGAAAAGGGGAGGTCAATGTCGTTCCGGGTGTGGACGGTGTGGGTATGCTGGAGAACGGGAGCAGGGTCTACTTCACCTTTGCCCGCAAACCCTGGGGCTCGATGTGCGAGCGGACAGTAGCACCGCGCTCCAAATGCCTTCCCTTACCCGATGGACTGGACTACACACAGGCTGCGGCTATCGCCAATCCTGGCATGTCGGCGTGGCTCTCGCTTAAGGAGCGAGCGGCGGTGGCTCCCGGGGAGACGGTGTTGATCCTGGGGGCGACGGGCGTGGCCGGCCAACTTGCCACGCAGGTGGCGCGTCAACTGGGCGCCAAGCGGATTATTGCGGCCGGGCGGAACCTGGAGGCCATTGCCGTGGAAGAGGTGGATGCAATCGTCGCCCTGGGCCAGCCCGAGGAAATAGTCCGCGAAGCCTTTGCAGAGGTGGCGTCGGAGGGAATTGACGTGGTCATCGACTATCTGTGGGGCCGGCCCACGGAGCTGCTGCTGGAGGCGCTGGCCAAGGGCTTCCGGCCCAGTACCAACCGGTCGATCCGACTGGTAGAAGTGGGCGAAAGCGCAGGCAGGACGATCAGCTTGCCTGGAGCCACGTTGCGCAGCATCGATCTGAAGCTAATGGGCAGCGGATTTGGCTCGGTCCCAATGGAGCGGGTACTGAACGCCATCTCTACCCTTTTCTGGCAGGCTGCGGCGGGCAGACTTACGGTTGCCGTGGACCCGGTTCCGCTGGCGGATGTTGAGCAGGCATGGAGCCGCGCGGACAAAGGCCGCAGGATTGTCTTTACCGTCCCGGCGACCAGCACGCCCTGAAAAAAACGTGCTCAAACCTTCGTGACCGGGAACACTTTAGGTAGGTTCCGGTGTCTAAGAAAATAGAGGGCGCGGGACTTCCGGTCTTTTCGAAGCCGGTGTTCCGTCTCCCGCGCACTTGAGCAAGTAGCGGATTTCCGGCGGCGGATCGAAGCCAAAGGGGTGGCCACAGCAGAAAGCTGGCATTGAGCCGGGCTCAATTTGGCAGATGCCAAGTTAGTGCATGCTGCGGTAAGGTGGGAGGACACTGATTTGCAGGCGGACCTCACCATGGGCAATCTCGCTAGTGCGTTATCGCTGCAGTCGGAGGAAGCGGCTCTCGTTGAGGAGCTTCGCGCCGGTTCCGAAGAGGCTTTTGCGTGGCTGATCGCGCGCTACCACCATCCAATCTACTCGCTGCTGGCGCGCACTGTGCATGACTCCGCCGATGCCGCCGACCTGACTCAGGAAGTTTTTGTGAAGATTTTCAGGGGAATAGGCAGCTTTCACGGCGAATCGTCTTTGCGAACCTGGATTTACCGGATTGCCCTGCGTGAGGCTTCCAACCAGCGGCGCTGGTGGGCTCGACACAAGCAGCAGGAGATTCCCCTCGAGCAGACCATGGGGGAAAGTGAGTCAGGAGTTCCGGTGCGGCTGGGAGAGCTACTGGTGGACCCGGCGGAATCGCCATTTGAAATGGTGGTGCACACGGAAAACCGGGAACGGGTTGAGGCGGCGTTGCGTCAGGTACCCGAGCCATTCCGCACGACGCTCATCCTGCGTGACATCGAGGGATTCGTCTATGAGGAAGTGGCGGAGATGCAGGGTGTGAATCTGGGGACGGTCAAGTCGCGGTTGGTGCGCGGACGTGCCTGTTTGAAAGCGCAACTTACACCGCACCAGAGGACCGAACACTCCCCAGCGAACCCGGAATTCGAAATGTCCCTTCGAGAGGAGGCGCGATGAACGGCTGCGGTGCGATGCAAGCGAAATTTTCGGAATATCTTGACAGCCGGCTGACCGGTCGGGAGATGCAGCGCATTGCCGCCCATCTGGAGGGTTGCCGGGAGTGCGCCGGCCAATGGGATGCGCTTCGGCAGACGCAATCGTCGCTGGCCGCGCTGGGTCCGGTGCCGGAGCCGGCAGATCTGCCGTTGCGCATTCGCGTGGCTGTGAGCCAGGAGCGGGCGCGTCGCCACAGAAGCGCCTTCAAGGTTTTGAATCTGACCTGGAGAAACACGGTTGGACCTTTCCTGTTGCAGGCCGGTGCGGGATTTGCCAGCGCGGTGCTGCTATTGGGCACGGTTACGGTGCTGGTTGGGATGTTCACACGGCCAGAAGTCGCCCAGGCCAAGGGTGACGAACCCCTGGGCATGGCCACTGCGCCACGGTTGCTCTATCTCTCCAGTCTTGCGGGGAACAGCGATCAAATCAGCGAAGTTCCCGGATCAGTGGTCGTGGAGGCCTACATCAACGGCGAGGGCAAGGTGTATGACTATCGCATTGTCTCCGGTCCTACCGATGCGGCCACGCGCTCTGAAGTCGAGAACCTGTTGCTTTACAGCGTGTTTGAGCCGGCGCGCTTTTTCGGGCAGCCGGTTCGCGGCCTGGCGGTGCTCTCCTTTGCAGGTGTCTCTGTCCGGGGCTAGTTTTTTCGGCATATTTTGGCCCGTTTGACCCTGCCCGCGCGTCTAACTAGACTTGCAGGCAGGGTTTCTTAATGTCTTTCAGATCGTTTCGACCTTTCGCTGCCGCGGGTGCCCCAGGGACCGTAGCTATCTGGTGCCTGGTCATCGGCATTTGCTCCACGGCGGCCTGTGCCCAATCCTCTGACAGCAGCTCTTCCCGCAGCCAGCAGGGATCTTCCTCAATGGGCGTACAGCAGGAACGGGCGCCCTCACTGGTCGATCCGGCGGGTCCAACCATCTCCCTGGTCAGCTCAGAGCCGGTCTTCATGATGGCTGCGGCGCTGAATGCCTGCGGCTATGACGAAGGCCTGGACGAAAGCGCGCCCGTGCGCCAACGGGTCCGCGATGAGATCAGCCAGGCTCTGGCTAAAAGCGAAGACGCCCGTGCCAAGCGTGACCAGATTTGTCTCTACATTGCCCAGCACCGCATGACGGGCTCGGAACACGACATCTCGCAGTACATCTCGCTGGCGCTGTATCTGAGTCAGCCCCCTGAACTGGAGACGACGGTCGAGCTGCCCGAGATGCCGCCCGACTCCACACAAGTGGTGGAAGTGGTGCCGATGTTGCGCGACTTTGCCGCAGCGGTCGATCTGCACGGGATCTGGCTGGCGGTACACCATCTCTACGACGAGGAGACCGACCGCCTGCACGATCCACTTTCGCAGATGATCGTGTCAACCAATCTCTATCTCAAGATGCCCGCGTCAACTTACGACGGGCGCCGGTTTGTAGTGGTCATTGAGCCTTTGCTGTCTCCGCACCTAGTCAACGCCCGCATCTACGGCACCGACTACGTGGTGGTGGTGTCGCCGGTGAACGGCCAGATTCGCATGAACGACGTGCGCCACACCTATCTGCATTACGTCATCGAACCGCTGCTCTATGCGCGGGCCAACGCGGTGGACCGGACACAGCCTATCTTGAAAGAAGTTCGCGACGCTCCTCTCGATTTCCGTTACCGCTCCGACTCTGTGGCCTTGACCGTGGAGTGTCTCATCAAGGCCATTGAAGCGCGGACGATGGATACCGGCGTCCCGGTCTACAAGATTCCGGCGGGCGTGGAACGGTCGGACCTGCCGCGCTATGAACGCGAGCGCCAGGCTTATCAGCAAAAGGTTGAAGCGGTCCGCGTGGCGACGGTGCGTCACGACATGACCCAGGGCTTTGTGCTGACGGAATATTTCTTTCAGCAGCTAATTGCATTCGAGAAGGACCCCGCCGGCCTCCGTGACGCCATCGGTGAGATGGTGTACGGAATGGACATAGATGCCCAGGTACATCGCGCCCGCAATATTGACTTCGACCAACAGGCTGATGGCGACGTCTTGCAGCGCAGCAAACCGCGCGTACTCACGGGCCTGGATCTGGCCGAATCGAGGCTAGCCGCCGGTGACGTCAATACGGCCAGCGCCATGGCCCGCCAGTCGCTTATAGTGCATTCCGACACTGTTCAGTCCGCTGCGGACAGCGCCCGTGCGAACTTTATCCTGGCCCGTGCCGCCATCCTTACCGGCCACCCCAGCGAGGCCATCAACGACTTTCAGAAAACTCTGGCCACCAGCAAGGAGCCGCGTCTTCTCGCCTGGTCGCACATTTATCTGGGCAGGATGCTGGACCTGGATTGCAAGCGCGACGAAGCTTTGGCGGAGTACAAGGAGGCGATGTCGGTGCGTGACGGGCAACAGGATACCCGCCTGGCCGCCGAGCGGGGCGTCAAATCCGCCTACGCGATCCCTGGGCATGGGTGCGAGGAGGACGCCGAAGATAACTCTCCGGGCTCTGCTCCGGTCAAGCCGGGCACACCGTCGCCGGGGCAAAATGAGGTGCCGAAGCCGCAATAGTTCCACCGGTTTCGTCAGGGGTCCGCGCATCACGTCAAATGTAGTTAGGGCATGGAGATGGAGCGTTCTTGCCGGACTGGCTGGGCGCGCCGGAGCATTGACTGGAATTTAGAAAGATAAGGGCTGGTGTGGAAGCGGTTTTAACCGAACTCGAAGCAGCGCTGGGACATGGCTTTGCCAGACCTGAGCTGCTGGTGCGCGCGTTGACGCACCGGTCGATGGCCAACCAGCGGGCCATGGAAGGCGGCGCCGGGACCGCCGACGGCAACAATGAACGACTGGAGTTTCTGGGCGACGCGGTGCTGGGCCTGGTGGTGGGTGAAGCCTTGTTTTTGCTGCACCCGGAGTGGCAGGAGGGCGAATTGACCCGCGTACGCGCCCAACTGGTGAGCCGTGAACACATGGCGCAGGTGGCTGAAGCCATCAGCCTCGGCAATCACTTGCTTCTGAGCCGCGGCGAAGACCGAAGCGGCCTGCGGCGGAAAAGCACAGTGCTCTCCAACACCATGGAGGCGGTGATCGGCGCCCTGTTTCTAGACGGCGGCCTGGAGCCGGTCAGATCGTTTGCCCATCGTTACGTGATGGGCGACGCCATGGAACAGTTGGCCAAGGAATTGCGTTCCGGCGCCGCCTTGGGCAACTATAAATCGGCGCTTCAGGAGTACCTGCAGGCGGCACGAATGGGGACGCCGATGTACAAAGTAAAGAACGAGAGCGGTCCCGACCACCGTAAACGCTTCCTGGTGGAGGTCCGGCTGAAACCGGGCGAAGGTGAGCCAGGCAAGCCGCTGGCGCGCGGCAAGGGAAGCACCAAGAAACACGCGGAGCAGGACGCGGCGCGACGCGCGCTGGTTTGCCTGACCGGGGGCTCAATCAACGATGCGGCCCCGGCAGGCTGCGAACAGGAGGATCCAGAGACGGAATGAGCACCCCTTCCCAGGTGACCGGCCCGTCCCCACGGCTAGCGCAGCTGTGGCTGCATCTGCCTACTTTGCCAGAGGCGCTCGCCTCGCTGCTGAGTACGGTGGTCGTGGCCCTGTTTCTTCTCACTTTTGTCGTGCAACCCTTTCTTATCCCTTCAGAAAGCATGGAGCGCACACTGCTTGTGGGAGACTTTCTGCTGTTCAACAAGCAGATCTATGCGCCGACCAGCAAACTAAGCAGTTGGCTGCTTCCTTATCGCGAGGTTGCCCGGGGAGATATCGTCATCTTCCACCATCCCGAGCCACCTCTTCTGGTCAAGAGAGTGGTTGGCATTCCCGGGGACAGGATACGGATTGACGGCGGGCGGGTTTCGATCAACGGCACGACACTGCCCGAGCCCTACGCGGCTTTTGAGCCTGCGATGCCCAATGATTTCCGCGACAACTTTCCGGCCAAGATGTACACGGATCCGGCGGTCGATCCTACGTGGTGGAGGCAGATGCAAAACCTCACTCGCGACGGTGAACTCCAGGTTCCACAGGGCGAGTATTTTGTGCTCGGCGATAACCGCAACCATAGTAATGACTCCCGGTTTTGGGGCTTTGTGCCGCGGCAGGCCATTGTGGCCAAGCCGCTGGTCATTTACTTCTCGCTTGCGCGCCCCTCCACCACCGAGGTGGAACCGGCCGCGGATGATAGACTCGGACACGACAGGGAGCTCACGGCGAAGCTTGCGGGGTTTGCCCGCTGGAAGCGCATTTTTCACGTGGTTCATTAGCAGGAATTCAGACGACTAGCCCCGTAGCAACCTGGACAAAGAGCGATAGGATGACCAAGAAAAATACGCTGCCACCCAAGACCTCGACCGAGGTTCAGCCTGCTCCTGAATCAAAGCCAGTGGAGGAGACACCGTTTGAGGCAGTGGCCAGTATTTGCACCGTGCTGGTCGTCGGCCTGTTCATCCTCACCTTCCTCTGCCAGAACTTTGTAATCCCTTCCGGCTCGATGGAGAAGACCCTGCTGGTGGGCGACCACCTGGTAGTGGACAGGATCACTCTCGCTCCGCCCACAAGCTGGATGCCCCTGGTTCGCTATCGCGAGCCCATGCGCGGCGATATTGTGGTCTTTCTCAAGCCGGGCGAGCCGGATATGTTCCTGGTCAAGCGGCTGGTCGGTATTCCAGGCGACCGTATCCACCTGCGGAACGGCATCGTGATTGTGAATGGCGTGGCCCAGAGCGCACCCCACGCGCAACCCACTACCTTCGAAAATCACTCAGACTTCCTCGATGAATTCCCAGCGGTTCCGCCTTCGGTGGACATGAACGCCACCGAGACATGGGCGGTGGATGCTCCAAACTACATCAAGGACGGGGACCTGGTGATTCCGCCGGGCAAATACTTCATGATGGGCGACAACAGGCACAACAGCCTCGACTCGCGCTATTGGGGCTTTGTTCCCCGGGAGAACATTGTGGGCCGCCCGCTGTTCAACTACTGGTCGTTCAAGACGCCGGAAGACCAGTACGAGCAGACGGGCCTGGGCAACAGTCTGGGCTGGATGACCCACGTGGCGGTTCACTTCCTGACCGAGACACGCTGGAATCGAACGCTGCACATGATACGGTGAGCCCGGTACATTGAAGAGAACTGCGATAAACGATCTATGACGGACGAGGCGCAGCGCCGGCGGCGTAGGAGAAAGCAGTTTTGGCTGGCTTTGGCGGTACCGGCAGTCATTCTGATCGTGCTCCTTGTGCCTCCATTGGTCAGCATCGGCGGCTACAAGAGCCGGATCACATCCCTCATGTCCGCCTCACTGGGCCGGCCGGTGCGTCTCTCTTCAGTGGAACTCCGGCTGCTGCCGCGGCCGGCTTTTGTGCTCACCGACCTAAGCGTCAAAGAGGATCCCGCCTACGGTGCAGAGCCGGTGTTTCATGCCGGTGTTGTCACCGCCGACATCCGCCTGCTCTCGCTGTGGCGGGGACGGTTGGAGATCAGCCGGATGAGTGCGGACGAGGCCAGCGTGAACCTGGTGCGCGCCGGCGCGGGGCGCTGGAACCTGGACTCGCTTTTTCGCACCGCGGCAGGGCAATCCAAGGCGTCGGGCAGAGCCGTGCAATTGCCCTACCTGGAAGCGACAAACTCGCGCATCAACATCAAGAACGGCCTTGAGAAGCTGCCGTTTTCGCTGGTCAACGCCGATATTTCCATGTGGCAGGAGGAGCCGGGCGACTGGCGCGTGCGTCTGCGTGGCCAACCAGCGCGAACCGATGTGAGTCTCGACTTGGCCGATACCGGCGTGGTGCGGTTGGAGGGGAGCTTGCGCCGCGCTCCCCAACTGCACGAGATGCCGCTGCATTTCGACCTGGTGTGGCGCGAAGCGCAGCTTGGCCAACTGAGCCGGCTGTTGATCGGCTCCGACCCCGGCTGGCGCGGCGATCTCGCCGGCGAGTTGCACTTGGACGGAACCGCCGATTCAGCCCAGGTCACCACTCGATTGCGCGCATCGGGCGTTCACCGCGCTGAGTTTGCACCCGCGGTGCCGCTGGACTTCGATGCCAACTGCACCTTCGTGGTTCACTATTCGGGCCGCGACCTACAGAACGTGGCCTGCGACTCGCCCCTCGGTGATGGCCATATCCGGCTGGCGGGAGAATTGGGGGGCGACGGCCAGCCGCGTTTCTCAATCGAACTGCAGCGGATTGCGGCGCAGGCAGGCCTGGATGTCCTCCGTACCGTGCGCAGCGGCATCGGCGAAGGTCTGGCTGCCCAGGGAACTGTGAGCGGCAAGCTCAGCTACAGTGCCGGAC
Source organism: Acidobacteriaceae bacterium (assembly GCA_003165075.1). Lineage (GTDB taxonomy): Bacteria > Acidobacteriota > Terriglobia > Terriglobales > Acidobacteriaceae > Telmatobacter. Next base: position 47,302 of record PLSM01000133.1, read on the forward strand.
CCGTAGCCAACGATGCACCGGCCGCGAATCCCCACAGGCACTCCGCCGCGCTCCGATCTGCAAAGCCCCATCCCGCGGAGCCGGGACCGCTGACTGGAAGCTTGACCGTGGAGGGATTCCGGCTGAGCGGGGAGAGTCTCAGACAACCGATTCAGATTGCGAAGATTGTCCTGGAACCGGCTCCCACTGTCCAGGGCGAGCCCCAGGCACTTGCGACGGTGGTGGCGATTCCTGCCGGCGGAACCTCGCCTCTTGCGGTCACAGCACGACTGGCGGCGAGCGGCTACCAGGTCACGGTGCGCGGCCAAGCCTCCCTGGTGCGTCTACGGGAACTGGCTCACACCGTAGGCGTTACAGAGATCACCACACTGGATGCGCTGGCCGGAGAACCGGTCGTGCTGGATCTGAACGCGGCAGGACCCTGGATGCCAGCCCCGCAAGTACCTTTCAGCAGATACGCGATCGTTGCGGCGGAGCCAGGCCCAGGAACTCAGCCGGCTATCGAAGATGATACGCAAGACCGGCTGACCGGAACGGTGACCTTGCATAGCGCCAACTGGAAATCCGACTACCTGGCCAACCACATAGAAATTTCTCAGGCCACGCTTCACTTAGGCGGGGAGGCGCTGCGCTGGGATCCGGTTGTCTTTTCCTACGGTCCCCTCAAGGGAACGGCCACGCTCGAATGGCCCTCAGTCTGTACGACTGCCGAGCCATGCCCGCCGCGGGTGGAGGTGCAATTCGCCGCACTCGACGCCGCCGCGCTGCAGGCAGCCCTGCTTGGAGCGCACGAGCCGGGCACCATGCTTTCCGCACTGATTGCACGGCTGCGGCCTTCCACACCGCAACCCTGGCCACGGATCGATTGCAGGTTGAAGGCCGACTCTCTGGCGCTGGGGCCGGTCACCCTTGAGAATGCTGACGCGACACTGCACATTCTGCCTACGGGGGCCGAAATTACCAGCCTTGACGCTGGGGTGCTGGGCGGCTTCCTACACGCTTCCGGCGAGGTAACCAGCGCTGACAAGCCCGCTTATGCGCTGGAGGGGGAGTTCACCAAGCTCAGTTCCCCGGCAGTCTGCAAGTTGCTTGGGCTCAGTTGTGCAGGCGGCTCCTTCGACGCCAACGGCAAGATCAATCTCTCCGGCTTCACAGGGCAGGACCTGGCAGCCTCGGCGAAGGGAAATCTCCATTTCGAGTGGCGGCATGGCGCCGTCCGCGGGCGCACGATTCCGGCCCCTGTGGCCCTTCCACCGTCCCTGGCCCGGTTCGAGCGCTGGACCGGCGATGCTGCGGTCGTCAACGGCGCCGTCGCGTTGAGTGAGAATCAGATCGAGCAGGGCGCACGCAGGTCTACCGTGACGGCTTCCATCACCTTGAGCGATCCGCCTAAGGTTACCCTGGCAATGCCACGGAAGGCCGCACTCTCAAAGCGGTAATCCTGTAATTGGATGCCCGCTACAATTGAGAGATGGCATTATCCATCTCTTCTTCCCCGGTTCAGATCCGCTGCAAGGGCATTCTCTTTGACATGGACGGTATCCTCATTTCCTCCATCGGCTCGGTCGAGCGCACCTGGAGGAAATGGGCGGGGACGCGCGGCGTCGATCCGGACTATGCCATCAGCATCGTTCACGGGCGGCGGGCTGTAGATACCCTGGCCGCACTTCGCCCGGATCTGGACGCCGAGGCGGAACTGAAAATCATTGAAGATATTGAGATTGTGGACAACTCTGAACTCAGAGTTTTGCCCGGAGTGCTGGAACTGCTGACGGCGCTGCCCGCGGATCGATGGACCGTGGTGACCAGCGCGACAGAACGGCTGGCACGGGCGCGATTGGCTTCAGGGGGTGTTCCCGCACCGGAGCATCTGGTTACCGCCGAATGCGTGACCCATGGCAAACCCCACCCGGAGCCTTTTGTGGCCGGAGCAGCGATGCTGGGCTTTGCGCCGGAGGAGTGTGTGGTATTCGAGGACTCGTCGTCGGGCGCCAGGGCTGCGAGGGATGCGGGCTGCACGGTGGTGGCCACCACGTTTTCGCATCCCATCGAGACGCTGGACGCCGCTCACTATCTGATCGAAGACGTCACCGGGGTGAGCGTAGAGACGCTTGCGGGCGATGAAGGGCTGTTATTGAAGCTCACGCCGCTCGCGGAATAGCTTCTACTCGTTGGCCTCGATGCGCCGGCCATGCGCGTCCTGCAGGGGCCGCGAGTTGACCTTGAAGAGCGCCGCAAAGGCGCGCAATTGATCCCGGCTAATGGTCATCTCCTGTTCAAAGACAAACCAGCGGACTCCCTCGGTACAGGGCGGAGTGGTGAGTGAGCCCATGTAGGTCCAGTAGCCACGGTCGGGGGGCAGCAGGCCGCCGGGGTTCACCATGTCAGTGGTCTTGTCGGTCGCGCCCGTGGTTGTGGGCAGGTGCTCCCAAAGGGTGGCCAGCACAGCATTGGGGGAGCCCCGATCCTCGGTCAGCCGCACCGCGACCACAGCCATCTTTCCGTCGGCGCTCTTATGCACCAGGTGGACCACCATATCGGAGAGCTTGCCTTTGACAGCTTCCTCGGCGGGGTGGTGAAAGTGAAATTGCTGCAATTCGTAACGTACCCCGTCCGCTACGATGTAGCTACCGGGATGCACGTGAACCAACACGGTGTGGCCGTTGTTCTCCAGCGTGACCGGCGCGGAAATATAGTGGAACTCAATCGGCTGCAGGGCCTTGTTCAAGTGTGCGCCGCGAATGTCAATGGGTGATTGCTCGTGGCCTTGCGAACACACCTTGTAGGCCGGGTCCAGTTTGCCCCACTCCAGCGGGCCGCGCTTGCCTGCGTAATCCCAGGGTGCGGTAGTTTGTGCGGCGGCCATGGCGCTCAAGCCAAGAACAAGGCCCGCAAGTGCAAAAATACGCATCAGTATCTCCTCGCTATCAAAACGTGGGTGTGTCCCGAAGAATTCTATTGCATTGACGCAGGGCACAGAAAAAGGAATGGGACCCGCCGTGTGACGGATCCCATTCGATTGACTGTGTTTTCAAATCGCTGCCTACCTGGCGGCGGCCAACAACTTCGCCTGTTCGGCCAGGGAAGCTGCTTTGGCGGTCGACTCCCAGGTAAACTCCGGCTCGGTACGGCCGAAGTGACCGTAGGCGGCGGTCTTCTGGTAGATCGGCCGGCGCAGGTTCAGGCTTTCAATGATTCCCTTGGGGGTAAGCGAGAAGTTCTTCCGCACCAACTCGGTTAGCTGGGCGCTGCTCAGCTTGCCGGTGCCGAAGGTATCGACCAGAACGCTTACCGGTTCGGCCACTCCGATGGCGTAGGCCAATTGCACCTCAGCCTTTTCCGCCAATCCCGCGGCCACAATGTTCTTGGCGATGTGACGCGCCATGTAGGCTGCCGAACGATCCACCTTGGTCGGATCCTTGCCGCTAAAGGCGCCGCCGCCGTGCCGTCCTGCGCCGCCGTAGGTGTCGACGATAATTTTGCGGCCGGTCAGTCCGGTGTCACCCATGGGTCCGCCGATGACAAAGCGTCCGGTGGGGTTGATGTGGTACTTGGTATGCTCATCGAGCCATTCGGGGGGCAACACAGCCTGAATCACATACTTGAGGATGTCGGCGTGCAGGTCCTCATTGGTTACGGTTTCAGAGTGCTGGCTGGAGATGACCACGGCATCGATGCGGGCGGGCTTTCCGTTCTCGTCGTACTCCACCGTCACCTGGCTCTTGCCGTCGGGACGCAGATAAGGCAGTTTGCCGCTTTTGCGCACTGCCGTCAATTGACGGCAAAGCTTGTGGGCCAAGGAAATTGGGGCCGGCATCAGTTCGGGGGTCTCATTGGATGCGTAGCCGAACATCATCCCCTGGTCGCCGGCGCCGCCGGTGTCCACACCCTGGGCAATATCGCCCGACTGCTTGTTGATGGTCGAGATCACGGCACAGGTGTTGGAGTCGAAGCCGTATAGCGCATTGTCGTAGCCGATGGAGGCCACTACGCCGCGCACCAGGCTCTGGAAATCGACGTAGGCCTTGGTGGTAATTTCTCCGGCAATGACGACCAGGCCAGTGGCGGTCAGGGTTTCGGCGGCTACGCGGCTGTAAGGGTCCTGCTCCAGGCAGGCATCCAGGATGGCGTCGGAAACCTGGTCGGCAATTTTATCCGGATGGCCTTCGGTGACTGACTCAGAGGTAAACAAGAAACGGTCGCTCAACTTCAGACTCCTGCCCATTGAAGGGATTTAAGTTGGTGGCCTGCCGCGATGGCGGGATTGCGTTGAATGAACCGGCGCGGAGAGAGCTGAATCGCCCACTCCCGCATCGGGGAGACAAGCCCGCATCACCAGGTCTCACCCCGGGGGTGCATCCCTTTATGGTAATTGCGAGGAGGGGCTGGGGGCAAAGGATCGCAGCGAACGGCGAGCATTCGGTGTTCAGGGGCGAATTGGGCCATGTGAGTTGCAGGCTGACTGCAACTGCTTATGCTGGTTGGGAATTGGTCTCAGGTAGAAGAGGCGAAGGCCAAGCTCTAGTGGTAGAACCGGGAAATGACGTGCGCGATCATGGCGTGGGCGTTGGCGGTGACGGCATGCATGGGCAGCAAAGTGCTCCACCATCCGGCGCGGACTCCGAAATAGCGCACGGAGAAGAAGCCAGCCGCCGTCATGAGCAGCGCCAGCAGAACTACTCCTGCCCAGCGCAGACGAATCTCGGCAGCTTCGCGTTGCTCTATGCGCGCTTTCCCCACGTTGGAGGCAAAGGTCGTCCAGCCCCGATCGTCGTCGTTCATCAGGCCCGAGGCGACGTACGCGCTCAGAAACCGCTCGGTCCAGTCCCGCGCATCCAGTCCCAGCGCTCCCACATAGCCCCGCACAATACCTTTGCTGAGGATACCGCCAGGAAGAAGCCGAAATCTGTCTTGCTCGAGGGCAACCAGATGACGCTGGCTGATCTTTGTAACGGCGGTAATCTCCTCCAACGCGACGCCGCGAGATAACCGTTCAGTCCGAAGATCTTCTCCAAAACTTCCCATCTGTAGCTCAAAAGGGGGATTGACCCCCGGGAGATTTCCACAATCACAATAAATTGCAAAGGCGTTTTGGTCAAAAGAAAAACTTGGGCAATTCACCTATTTTTGACACAAAAGTTTGGATTTGGAACTGCACTTGAGGTTACTTGTTTACTAGAGAATAACAGGCCTCCAGGGTTCATAAACGCCGCATTGGCTGCGTTTATTCCGGCCAGGCCGGAAGCGACTCGGCGGAGTCCGGGGGTTGGCAGTGCTTTGCGGCAGCGAATCCAGCAGTTCCGGCTGTTACCCTTGAGGGCAGGGACGTGGGTGATTTCGCCGTTCCCGGGAGCAATGCCCAGGCATGAATAAGCTGGTAATCGCGAATCTGCTTCACCGTCCGCTTCGCTCCATCATCAGCGTGCTCGCGGTGGCTATTGAAGTGATCATGATCCTGTCCATCGTCGGCATCTTCATGGGCATGCTGAACGACCAGAAAGAGCGCACCAATGGCATTGGAGCCGATCTTCTGTTGCGCCCGACCAATGCCAGCTTTATGAATGGGGTAGGCGGAGCCCCTATGCCCGCAAAGAATATCGAGGCCATCCGCAAACTGCCTCATGTGGCAGTGGCCTCGCCGGTAATTCAGCACCTAAACACTGCGGGCTCCATTGAAGTGCTGTGGGGAATCGACTACCCCAGCTTTAATGCCCTGAAGCCCTTTGTGTTCGTCGCAGGGGGCCCATTCCAGGGACCTGCCGAGGTGATTGTCGACGATGTGTTTGCCCGCGCCGACGGTGGACACAAAGTGGGCGACACAATCCAGGTGATGAACCACCCGTTTCGCATCTCGGGCATCGTGGAGCACGGCAAGGGCGGCCGCAAGTTGCTTTCCATCGAGACCATGGGCGAACTGACGGGTGACGAAGGTAAAGCCTCGCTCTTCCTGATTAAATGCGACAACCCAGCCAATCAGCAGACCGTAATCCAGGAGATACACGCCACCCCCGGTCTGGAGAACAACGAGGTGGAGACTATTGACGACTGGTTAGCCCAGATGACTCCTGAGAAACTTCCCGGCTTTAACGTCGCCCTCAACGTGGTGACAGGCATTGCAGTCATCGTTGGCTTCCTGGTGATCTTCCAGTCGATGTATACGGCGGTTCTCGAGCGGACCCGCGAGATCGGCATTCTCAAATCGCTGGGATCGTCCAAGCTGACCATTGTCAGCATGGTGTTGCGCGAGACTGCCTTGCTGGCCATCGCAGGCGTATTGCTGGGCGTCGTGGGTACCTACGGCGTTCGTACCCTTCTCACTCTCAAGTTCCCCACACAGCACTTTGAGATCACTGCGCATTGGGTCGTCCAGGGCGCTCTCATAGCTTTTGCCGGGGCACTGTGCGGTGCGCTCTATCCCGCCTGGATGGCGGCACGTAAAGACCCCATCGATGCCCTGGCATACGAATAGGCATCCGGGGAGAGTGACGCCGTCTCCCGAGGCGCTCTGGGCCAGCCCTTGCGCTATCGCCGGCCACCGGCCTGGCAGCGGCCCAACGGTATAATTGCGACCTACTCACTTTCTTATTCCTCTGAGCAACTTCTGGTTCTTTGGAGCACTGGTAATTGCCGATTGGATCCAAACGATGGGTGTTTGCTGTCTGGCTGGCAGCGATTCTAGGATTTGCCGCTCTGCACGCGCTGCACTTGCGCGCCGATTTTCCAAACCACACGCCCTGGTTCAGCGACTGGGCCAAATACACCGATGAGGGCTGGTACGGGAATGCGGCCATCCGCGCCCACCTGTTCGGTAACTGGTACCTGCCCGGCGACTTCAATCCCGCACCGGCCGTTCCGATGTGGCCGTTTCTGGAGTGGCTGCTGTTCTTCTTCACCGGGGTCACTGTTCAGGCAGCGCGAGGGCTCGCGGTTGGATTCTTCTTTGCCAACCTGCTGCTGAGCTATTTGCTGCTGCGGGCTCGCGGACCGCGCTGGATGGCGTTGCTGGCTCTCACTCTGCTGGTAACCAGCCCGTTTCTTTACTGTTTCAGCCGCCTCGCGATTCTGGAGCCGATGCTGACGACGTTGACGCTGGCAGTCCTGAACCTGGCGATCCGGTTGCCTCGAATGCGGCGGCCTCTGGCAGCGTCCGCGACGATTGGGCTGTTGTTCACGCTCATGCTGCTTACCAAGACCACGGCCGTGTTTCTGCTGCCGGCGCTGGCATGGGCCATGCTGCTGCCGCTGTGGGATGACCGCAGGAAGGCACTGCACTGCGGACTGGTCGCCGCCGGCGTCACGGCTGTGACGTTTGGCCTGTGGATGGCGTTGCTGGTCAGGAGCGGCCTGCTTGCCGACTATCGATATCTGTTTGTGGTCAACACTTACAAAAAGCCCCCGCAGCCCGACTGGCCGCTGCAGAGCCTGTGGTGGTCAATCCACGGAGGCCTCTGGATTGACCACATTCTGATTCCGCTGGCAGGGCTGATCGCGGTGGGCATTGTCATGGCATGGCGCAGCCCGTGGGGCCGTGGACTGCTGCGGGATCCAGTTTTCGGCGCATCGGCGCTGGCCGTTGCCGGCTACATACTTTTCATGACCTACCAGGACCACCCCCAGCCTCGCTACTTTGCCGTGGTGGCGTTTTTCAGCTTCTTCATGGTGGCGCAAGGAGCGGCTGCGTTGTTGGATACGGCGGAGTGGCCGCGCAAGCTCGGCTGGGCCGTGATCGTACTGGCAGCAATTGCCGCAACGGTGAACGGGGCGTGGATTCTGAGCTACGTTGCACATCCTGAATACACATTTGTGGATGCGGCTCAGCGCCTCACCAGCTATATCGACCAGCATCCCAATGGCAAGCGGCTGCTGGTCTCAATCAGCAGCGACGAAATCACTCTAGCGACCCACCTGCCCACCCTTTGCGACGACTTCGGCACGCAGGACCTGGCGTCGAAGCTCGGCCGTTACCAGCCCGGCTGGTACGCCACATGGAACGACTTCGACCCCGGCACCCTGGAAGACATCCACACACGATTTACGCTGGAGCAGGTGGCCAGCTTCCGCGCATTCGATGACCCGCAGCGCAACGTTCTGGTGCTATTCAAATTGCATCCGTTGCCGGGGGGGCGGGTGCGGACCCGGGAGGAACAGAACCTGCAGGTTCCGCTCCCGGAGGACAAAATCGACATTCCAATCCAGTAGCCGAGAGAATGCCCAGCCAGCGGCGTGTCTGCGGTGCACCTCAGAACGGCACTCTCAGTGTGCCGATAAAGGCGTGGTTGTACTGGTTATAGTGCGTCGTGGCAATCTGGAGACCGCCTCCCGCGACGAAGGCAACGCGTTTGTGAATCGGGAAACGGCCGAATACGACGCCCGGCGTCACAAAGGTCTGCTTTTTGCCGCCGTTCGACCCCCCAAGCCAATAAATAGAATTGATTTCAGCCTCGGGCCACAACTGCTTCAGGGCGTGATATTGGAAAGTGGTATTCGAGACCACGGTGCGGCCTAACTTGTTCACGCTGCTGGTGGGAAGCGTCCCGCCCAGGGTGGCTTGCACATCGAACTTCCCCCATCCTTTGCCGCCGGCCAGGGTTGGCGTCACTACGGCGCTGATGGAGCCGTTCTTGTAAGTCCCGGTGGGAATGCTGCCGCCCAGGAAACCGGTCAAGATGGCTTTGCCGTGCTCCTCATTGCACGACAGAAAGCGATACTTCAGCGTGAAAGAGACATCGCCCCAGCCATCCACGGCGCTGGGGTTCTCGTGATGCAGGCGTGGGGGCAGGTTGAGGAGCAGCTCGGTATTGTGCGTGGGGATAAGCTCGAGGCCCTTACCGCCGTCGAGGTTCGTGACGTCGCCGGCGGGTGTCACCTGGTGCACGACATCGAAGCGGAACTCCTGCTCCAGCCGGGGCGTCACCGTGGCAACCGGAGTGACCCAATGGGGCTGGGCGGCCTGGGTTGCGGAGACGTGGTCCAGCCACCGGCCGACCCAGCTCTGAGAAACAGTTGTGGATGGACTTTGCGCGCCAGCCGTCACCCCGGTTGCCATCAAACAGACAGAGAGGGGAAGAAACACTGCGGGGAATTTCAATGGTTTTTCCTGAAATTGGAATAATTTCAGGTCCATTATATTCAATAATTAGTCGATAATTCGACAAAATTCGACTTGATTAATACCGAAATCGCACTTAACCCCCGGCCGTCTTGCCTGTCGACCAATCGCCGATGCCTGTCCTCTGCAGTTTCATGGCCTTGCGATCATGACCTCGGTGGCCTTGATGAGCGCTATGGCTGTTTCGCCCTTCTGGATTGCCAGATCGCGCACGGCATCCGCGGTGATGATGGCCGTCACCCGCTGGCCGCCGACATCGAGCACCACTTTTGCAAGCAGGCCATCCACGACGACCTCCACAACCGTGCCCAATAGTTGGTTGCGCCCGCTGATGCGGGGCGTATTGGCAGGAATGGCCCCTGCAGGCAGGAATTCGTCCAGGGCGTTGAGGGGAATCCGGTGATGTCCGCCAGGCGTCTTGACCGTTCGAATGCGGCCGGCCAGGATCCAGTGTTTGACGGCTGGGTAGCTGATACCGAGCTTTTCCGCCGCCTGGCGCGGAGTGAGCAGCGTGGATGAATTCATGGGATGTCGATTGCCTCCATCCACCGTACTGTAAACGGCCTCGCACGAGGCTGGCTGGAAATCTTTGATTTCAGGCGCGGAAGGCGCGGACCCTGAACCCTGTGACTGCAATCACTCGACAGTGGGGGACCCGTTTGATAGCCTTCCGATGGCTTCGCCCCAGTGTTCTGAGAGGTCGCCTTTTTCATGGGGTCGTGGGTGAAACGGCTTCAAACCATTCGTCGGGAGGACTCGTGACTGCAACGTATTGGGTGTATTTTTTTCTGGCCGTGAGCGTACTTTCGCTCTTTGTGGCCTTTCTCTTCACGCGCCGGGAAATCGGCTCTGATATCGGAACGCCGGACATGCAGAAGATTGCAGCGGCGATCAAGGGGGGTTCCGAGGCATTTCTGAAGTGCCGGTACAGAACCGTGGCGGCCCTTCTGGGCCTGCTGCTCCCCACATTGGCTTACGGGCAGACGGAGCAGGGGGGCGGAGGGGAAGCCAACCTGGTGCTGCCGGATTTGTCGAGCGTGAATTTCGCAAATTTCTTCGGCTTGAACGGACATGCCCTTCTGTCAATCGGATTGCTATTCTGCGTCGGCGGCCTGTTGTTCGGGCTGGTGATCTATGAACAGTTGAAGAACCTGCCGGTTCATCGCTCGATGCGCGAAATTTCCGAACTGATCTATGAGACGTGCAAAACCTATCTGGTGACGCAGGGCAAGTTCATCATGCTGCTCTGGGCGTTCATTGCGGTCATTATCTCGCTGTACTTCGGCTGGCTGGCGCCGGTGCAGGGAAAGCCGATTTCCGTTACATTGCCGGTCATTCTGTTGTTCTCGCTCATTGGCATCGCGGGCAGCTACGGCGTGGCGTGGTTTGGAATTCGCGTCAACACCTTTGCGAACTCGCGGACGGCATTCGCAGGATTGCGCGGCAAGCCATATCCGTGCTTTGCGATTCCGCTCAAGGCTGGCATGAGCGTGGGTATGATGCTGATCTCGGTCGAGCTGCTCATCATGCTCTTCATTCTTTTGTTTATCCCGGCTGATTTTGCGGGCCCCTGCTTCATTGGCTTTGCGATTGGCGAAAGCCTGGGCGCCGCGGCGTTGCGTATTGCCGGCGGCATCTTCACCAAGATCGCCGACATCGGCTCCGATCTGATGAAGATCGTCTTCAAGATCAAGGAAGACGATGCCCGCAACCCTGGCGTGATCGCCGACTGCACGGGCGACAACGCGGGCGACTCCGTTGGACCCAGCGCCGATGGCTTTGAAACCTACGGTGTCACAGGCGTAGCCCTGATCACCTTTATCTTGCTGGCAGTTCCGGATCACAAGACGCAAGCGACGCTGCTGGTATGGATCTTCGTGATGC
>PLSM01000112.1:0-2535 GCA_003165075.1 Acidobacteriaceae bacterium
TGGGCATCCTGGTCGACTATGAAGCCGTTGTCGAGCAGGACAAAACACCAAAGCAAGAATGGGTGATGTGATGAGCCTGAATGCAGGATTGAATGCAACAATTGCGCTGATCGAAGATCGACCAGCGCATTTCAAGGAAATGCTTCGCTCTCCGCTGTCTGATGTCAAAGACATCTCAGCTGTTAGAGCGCGTTTGTACAAGGCAGTGAACTACTATGCTGCAACCAAGATTCGCTGGGCTTTGATGGAAACCCTTCACCTGACTCCACCGGATAGTCTTCAGGATCACCGGCGCGACATTCCCGAAGCAGCTGATCTGCAGAACGAAGCGTTCTACGCCGGCGTGTGTGCGGCGGAGAAAGTCTTCGAAGCCCTGCTGGAAGTCCTGGAGAAGTGATGGCAGCGATTTGCGAGTATCCGAATGGCGTGATCCTCAAGACCTGTGAGCCTTGGGAACCGAGTGTAATCGATCCCTACGGTCTCCAGGGTTTGATCGCCGACATGAAAGCGGTCTGTGCTCTGCACAAAGGTCAGGGCCTGGCTGCCAATCAGATCGGCGTGCTGAAGCGGGTCATCATCTTCCAGGATAACCAGGGGCAGATGCAGTCGTTGGTCAATCCTGAGATCCTTGAGTTAGGTTCCGAAACATCGACCGCAATGGAAGGCTGCCTGAGCCTGCCCGGTCTCCAGGTTAAGGTCACCCGTCCGACAGAGATCACCGTCACGGGGCTGACTGAGAACCTCGAGCCTGTCACATTGGTCTCCGAGGGCCTTGAGGCCCGGTGCATCCAACACGAGATCGATCATCTGAACGGCGTCCTGATCGTCGATCATCAAGGCCGGCTGAACCGGAAGATGACCCTCGACAAGTGGATGAAGCTTCGCAAGAAACTGGATCGCGCTGAGATGTCTTATCTCAACCGAGAATTGAAACGCGCGGCATGAAGCTGATCATCTACACCGATGGAGGTTGTCGGTTCAATTCCGCTAGCGAGCCAGGTCCTGCGGCCTGCGCATTTGTCGTCTTCGACGAGCAGCATAACTATGTTGCCTGCATGAATGAAACCTTGATCGGCACAAACAATGTGGCTGAATACAGTGGTCTGATCTTGGCATTGAAGTCTTTGCAGGTAATCCGCAACTTCATTCCCTCATCAGTAGACAGGGTGGAATTCAGAGCGGATTCACAGCTGATCATTAACCAGATGCTCGGCACTTGGAGGGTTCATGATCGGACCCTGATCGGACTCTTCAAAGAAGCACGGACACTCAGCAAGAACTTGGACTTGTTTCCAGGTTTCGCCTGGGTTCCACGCGAGGAGAACGGGGACGCCGATTACCTCTGCAACCTTGCCCTCGACGGCACCATCATCGACAACATGTTCGGGCCGTTGCCTGTCAAGACCAAGGTCAAAGGTATCTCCGCTGGCCAGCTGTTTCGCGCGGGCCGTCTTACCGAAGCCAAACCTCTTCGTGTAGACCCCGAGGGCTATGCCCTCTGTGGCTCCTGCAAAGCTCGTCTCATCAACTGCAAGTGCCCGCCACTTGAGGAAGCAGCATAAGCATGGGCTGGATCTCAGGATACTACTCACGCAAGTCACTCATCCGTCAACTGACTGCGGACAGCGATCACGGTGGAACAACCCGGCGCTGTCTCAAGAAGGTGACCAAGGGCAACATCTTATGGACGGTCTGGGAAATCACCACGCCAGGTGTGGCGCCTCATCGCTACATTGGCTACGACATCATGCAGCGGTTCAAGGGAGAAGGGTGGGGAGTCAAGTCGCTCGATGAGAGCTGCGGGCCTCTTCACTATACCTGCCCCGTGACCTTCTTCAGTGATGTGCCTGAGCCTCCAAACGACCACGCCGCCCTCTGGCGTGCCACGATCAAAGAGCAGGCAGCCAAGCGTCGGGGATTCAAACCGGAAGGCTGGATCAAACTGAAGGGAGGGTGCAAGCCTCTCTTCGTGAAGTGCAGATCCGTCCGTCCTTTTAGATGCCACGGATACAGAGTCACACGGCGACTGCTTGAAGGCCCGGTGCCTGAACTCGACGAACTCGAGGCCAAGATGACCGCGGCGTTCGGAGCGTACGGCCGCAACAGCTGGCATGATATGGATCCGGACGCAGAGACCAGAGCGAAGATGCTGGCCTTCTCGGAAGCCAATCCGTTTCCTGTCGATCGCAAGTTCTTCGAATGTGAATGTGTGACGCCGGCGCTGATAGAGGCTTGGTTCCCACTGGAAAGAGAGGCAGCATGACGGAAATCATCAATGCAGAAGACAACCTGCGAACCTACACCTTCTACTTCCAGATGCCCGAGCTGACCAGTGTCTGCATGGGCCAGTCTGCAACGGCAAAGGCAAGCGACTTTGGCACAGCGTTCAATCGCGCCTGGAAGGAAGTCAAGAAGCGGAAGGGCGTGAAGGGACACAGCATCAATCAGATGAAAGTCTCGATTGTCATTGCTGAGAAGCCAAAGAAGGACAAGGCCAGTGACTGATTCGTTGAAGCTCTGGGCCTTCTGGAACTA
>PLSM01000112.1:2580-3334 GCA_003165075.1 Acidobacteriaceae bacterium
GAAGCTGAATGAACTGCTGGCCAAGTATGGCCAGGAGCCGCGCATCAATGACGAGGGTTGATCCGTTCCTCGCGGGGATCCCGGAGATGTCCGATGAGAAGGTCCAGCAGTGCCTTGACTTCGCGCAGAAGATTCGAGAAGCAACTCGCCAGCAATCGCGTGCGAGAGTGCGAGATCTTCCGAAGCACTTAAAGGCTCAGGAGAAGGCTTTGCTCAAGGAGCGAGATCGCCGGCGCGGCGAGGTGGTGGAGAAGGAAAGCTTGACTGCAGCACAGGTTGACTACGCCACTCTCTCCTTCGTCTCGACGGATCGTTCGGCATAGAACTTGTCGATCATCTTGATGATCGGCTGGCGTATTGAAGGGGTTAAGGCGTAGAGCTTCTGACCCATCCTATTGGCCTTGGCGGTCTGGGCGGTCTGCTCACTGGTGAGATAGCCGACCAGGCTCGGATAGACATCGGCGAAAGCCAATTGGATCATCTCAAGGGTCGATACTTTCAAGACCTCTGCCAGAGCAGGAAGCCGCTCGAAGTTCGGTTTGCGAATACCCGCCTCGATCATGCCAACGAACTCGGGTGCAGAGACCTTGAGTGCCGCGGCAACTTCACGCTGAGTCAAGCTCAGCTCGCGCCGGCGCCGCCGGATGAACAGACCGAAGTGGTTCGTGTGCTTTCCCAGAGTGCGTGGCATTGCCCCTCCGGGTTCATTGTCAGGCCAAGGTCGAACCGATGTCAACTAACAGTTGGATAGGAG
>PLSM01000178.1 GCA_003165075.1 Acidobacteriaceae bacterium
TGATTCAGCCGCTCGCTCAAGGCGATCACTTTGGGCGGACAGGCTTCGACGCACAGCCCACACCCTTTGCATTCCTCTGTATCCACCCGCAGTAAACCGCGGTCCTGCTTTTTTACTTCGATCATTCCACGCTCCTCCCCGGCCGGCCACGCCCTCTCAGGCGTAGACTGCCGGAGCTATCTTGCGCTCCAGGTAGTGCGAACGCACCGCAAAATCTTCCAACTCATCTCTAAACTTGGGATCGGCGATCGCAATCAATGCCTCGGCCCGTTCGCGCAGCGTCTTGCCGTGCAGATACGCAATCCCGTGCTCGGTCACCACATAATGCACGTCGGCCCGTGAGGTCACTACTCCTGCGCCCGGCTCCAGCACCGGCACTATCCGCGACACTGCACCGCCCATCGCTGTCGACGGCAGTGCAATGATCGGGATCCCGCCATGCGAGCGTGATGCTCCACGAATGAAGTCCAGCTGCCCGCCAAATCCGCTATAGGGCTTCGTTCCCAACGAATCCGCGCAAACCTGTCCCGTAAGGTCGACTTGCAGGGCCGAGTTGATGGCCACCATTCTGTCGTTTTGCGCCACCACAAACGGATCGTTCGTATAGGAAATTGATCGAAACTCGAAGCTTGCATTCTCATGAATGAAATCAAACAGCCGCCGTGACCCCAGCACGAAGGACGCCACTGCCTTGCCCCGGTGCAAGGATTTCCTCTGTCCATTGATCACACCGGATTCGATGAGGTCAATGACTCCATCCGGGCACATCTCTGTGTGAATCCCGAGGTCGCGCTTGTCTCCAAGGCACATCAGCACGGCTTGCGAAATTCCGCCAATGCCGGTTTGCAAGGTTGCGCCATCCGGAATCATGGAGGCCACATTTCGCGCTACTTGCAAATGCAGTTCAGAGGGAGGCTCCGTGCAGACTTCCAACAGTGGATGCGACGATTCGACCACCGAAGAGATTCTGCTCACATGGATAAACGTGTCTCCGTGTGTGCGCGGCACCTGGTCGTTTACCTCAGCAATCACAACTCTTGCGCAGCGCACCGCCGTCAGTGTGCAGTCAACCGTGGTCCCCAGGCTCACGAATCCGTGCGCGTCCGGCGGAGAAACCTGCATCAACACTACGTCCAAGGGCATCGCACCACTCAAAAACAGGCCCTCAATCTCGCTCAGAAATATCGGCGTGTAGTCGGCGCGACCTGCAGCCACCGCTTCGCGCACATTCGAGCCCAGGAACAATCCGCGATGACGAAAGCATCCTTCGTACTCGGGCTTGGTATAGTCCGCGCTTCCCAGCGTCATCATGTGAACAATCTCCACATCGCGAACCTTGGGAGCTCGTGCTACCAGTGCATCTACCAGCTTCGAAGGCGTGCCGCACCCCGACTGGATCCACACGCGCGAACCAGAGCACACCGCCTCCAGAGCGTCTGCGGTGCTCATACATTTGGCTCGATATTCTTCGCCCCAACTCAAATTCGATTGCCTCTCAACACGTGCCCGTAGGTCCAGCGCAGTTCAGTTCCCTCGTATTCTTCACCGGTATCGGCCAACGTCTTCGCCCTACCCTTGTCCTCTCCAATGCCGAACCAGGACCTTGGCGTATGGATATATTCCCCCAAAAGCCCGCGTTATGTTGCGCTTTGCTAGAGGGCTACGCAGTGATGCGCATCACCTTTTCCGCGCGCCTCTATCTTGCAGATGCACAAGGATTTCCAGTGGCGGGTGCACAACATACTATTAGCCTGGGTCTGCTGGATTTCGACAAGACGGAGATCCCCATTCGGCCTTGAAGCTATCAGGACAACGTTTCCTGGCGGGTGAGACGAAGGCGAAAAGGAAACGAGCAGTCGCACGGTGACATGAATCTGACCTCGATAGCCCTGCTCGCAGCCTGCCTCGGCGGGCATAGGCATACTTTTCTACGCTGAATCGATCCGGGGCGACGTACAGGCCCTAGAGCCTGTCCAAAAACCAACAAGGCCGGATACGGCTCTCCGTCCGGCGATGCTCTTCCCTTTGAATCCTGAGAGCGGCTGCCCTTTTGCAGGGAATTAAGTGCGCGCGGCGCATAATGGAATTTGAGTTGAATGCAAGGACGGGGAGCATCGCCAGTCGAACAACGGGTTCGGTAGCTGTGCACCGGCTGGGGCGGAAGGGGACTTGCCTTCGTGAATTTGGCAAGCAAACCATCCTCCGCGTGCCCCAGGGGGGGGCTTAACTCCTTTAATGTCTATATTCTGCAGATAACTCTTGCGGAATCAATATTTTGCGGCTCAACCCCTACCTTAAACGCATGAAAAGAGAGAATTTATCTACAGAATAGGGGGATGGGGGTACCCCTGAAACAGGTACGGACCGGTTACATACCTCACAGATTGGGCCGGGCGCATCTCCGATACTGCAGCCAAGGTTGTGAGGACGCGCAACGAGGGCTGACCATTGAGTCCTCGATTAGCGCCGGAGCTAGTTGCAGAGATCTTGATTTCGAAGGGGCTAGGCTTTAGTCGCCAAGCGTTACTCCTTAGCAGTTCGCCATGCAAGCCCCTCATTTTGCATGGCTTATCAATCTGCTGCGCAAAATCGCTGGGGCGACGGACACGAATCAGGACACGCTAGCTTGGATTGTCACCGGACCAAGCAATCCTGATTCGAGCAGGGTGTCCTCAGGATGGAACGGGTTCCCAGTGATCCATGTCAGCCGCTTCTCCGGAGGCAAATTGCTGTCGCCGATCAGGCGATTGGTCCAGAGGTTGGCCACCACGACTTCCAACGAGTTACCCCGCTGTTGGAGCGCGCCCTTGGGAATTTGAAGACGCCATGGCTCGCACCAGGCCACACCCAGGTCGCGTTGATTGATCTTGATTGAAGCGATGTTGGCGACTTTTCCCAGCGCGACAAAGTAGCTCATCTGAGGACCCAGCCGTTCGCAGTCGAAGGTAGTCCTGTAGGTGGCTTTGCCGGAGTAGTACCGTATTCCTGGCTCAGGGCGCTTGCTCCAGTCTTCGAGCCGCGAGAATACAACCCGCTCCGGTCCGCCCCACTTGGAATCGAAAGAGACCTCCCAGGGCGCATCAAGCGTAACAGTTGTCTCGATTTTGGGGAAGTTTACGCCGCGCGCGGAGGCCGTGCGAACGGCGGATTTGCGAAATACAACAAAGCCGCTCTCGAGCGCCTCGAGACGCATGGGAATTTCGGTTCGTCCGCCGCGTTCAGTGAACTCGGGAAGGTCGCGGCGTTCTCCGGTGATCGCGTCCCACCACTCCGGCTGACGGCCTGTTACGCGGAATGTGCAGGTTGCGCTCTGGATACGGGATTCACCGTTGGCCACAAAGTAGAAATCGTCGTCTCCGTCGCGACGATGGATGTAGCGGAGAACCGCGTCGGTTTCGAAGTCGGGCTTGACGCCCATCCGCGACAGAATTTCCGCTGTGGAAGCGTAGCTGGGATAGATGTCAGCCTGCTCGATTGCCGAATCGTCCAGCTTCCAGGGCTCCATGCCGAACGGTCCCAACTCCTCGACGGCTAACTGGGGACCGGATTCCGCCGCGGAACAAGTCCAATGTCGATCGGTGCTGATCGCGGTTTCGCTTCCATCGCGAAGGCGAACAACCAGGGAGGCAATCAACTTGGGCTGGGCCGACTTATCGACGACACGTGAGGAGCTCAGAGCGGTTTGGCTTAACGCCTGCGCGCTGTTTTCGACAAGAGCTGTCAGCACATTCGCGCCTAGGCGCAGCAAGGCGGCGACATCGACACGATGGGCGCGTTGCACAACGTCTCCGGTGAGGACGAAGCGTCCGTTGAGAAACAATTTGCAGTTCTTGTCCGCGGTGACGGCCACGACCGCGGTGCGCACGTCGCCCGGTTCGGCGATGGAGAATTCGCGCTTGAAATAGAGGTTTCCACTGGTTGGGGCCGATCCTGTTTCGACTGGCGCGGAGCCGATCCACTTCGCTTTCGCGAGAGGATTTGCAGCCTTGTCGTGCGCTGCTTCAGAGTCGTAGATCACGCGGCCAAGGCCGACGCGGCGTTCCGGCAGCATCTCGCCATTGGGCCAGAGCCTGGCGGCAAGTTCACGTACCTGACCGTCGCAGTCGGGATAGTTGGACAAGCTGGGCGATTTATCGGGCGGCGCACCCAGAACAGTTGCGCCCTCCTCGACCAACTTCACCACCTTCTCAAGGGTACGCGGCGTGATGGTCTGAAATTGCGGGAGCACCAATAGCCGGTAAGACATGCCATCGGGAAAAACAATGCGCCCGTCCTTAACTGAAGCTCGCATAATCAATGTTTCTGGAGCGCATCCGTCGAAGTTGTAGTCACGACGATCGGGGAACTCGCCGGCACGAAACGCGGAGCGCGGGGGAAAGAATACGCAAGGCGAGCCTTCTGGAGAGAGATAGAGGATGTCGGCGACAAAAAGCCCGCGGCGCAGCATGTTCGAGCAACGGGTGACATAGGTATGATAGGCGGGCGCGAAATCCCACCAAGTCTGGGTCCGATCCCAGTGCACGCCGAAGCCTCCATCCGGCCCCATCGTCATTCCGGGGAAACGATCAAGCCAGGGTTGCGCCTGAAAGCGGTGAATCACAAACTTGTTGATGCCCTGGCAGAATGCCCAGTCCCCCTGCGCCTTCATCGACGCGGGATGCTGGCGGCCTCTCTCTTCCATCTCCGCCGTAAACGCCTCGGCGCCGATGACCTTACGCCCTTGCGTGTGGCCAACCGAAGTAGCTTCAGGAAGGCTGAAGTCCGTGGGCGGATAATACTCTGTTCTGGTCCAGAATTCCGCCATGGGAATATCGGCAGTGGCCCCTAGTTCCAAGTCGGCGGCGGGATTCAGGTCATACGGCTCGAGTGAGAGTACAAGCCCATATTGTCGGCCGCGCTCGCGCAAACGCAGTGCCTGTTTTTCGCAGACCAGTTCCTGTGCGGTCTTGCGAATGTCCCAGAGAAAGCGCTCGGAGGTTTCAGGGGTGTCAACCACTAAGCCCGCGAAGGTGGGAAGCATTGTCACCGGGTCATAGCCGCGGCGGTTCTTGAACTCCTGCTGAAAATGCGGAGACCAGTTTTGCGAACTCATCTCCCAACTGTCGAAATGCAGGCCGACAAGCCCACGGCCGGGATGCTGAGGCGCGCCGGTCTTTTTTAGCAGCGAGACGATATAGGCGTCGAAGTGCGCATCCATTGCGCCCGCGTCGAACTTGTCGGACTCGAGCCCGAGTCCGGGTTTAGGAGAAGGGCGCGTGGTTTGGCCAGTCAACGTGCGGCCAAATCGCAGGATCGTCCAACTTCCCTGGGGCACACTCCAGTTCAATGTGCCATCCGGCAAGAGCTTGCCGGTCAGGTTCACAACTCTCTGCGAAGGCACACACATGTCTACAGGAATGGATTCATATCTGTCTTCGCTGGGCAGGAATGGCCGTACCCAGGCGCGCTTGGTGTACGGGCCGGGAATCTGGGAGGAATAGGAGCCGCGGGTATAGAGCGCCTTCTCATCGATATCGCGAATGGAAGCGCCTCCGGCCGGCGTAGGAAATGCGAGCACGTACTCGTCGCGATAAAACTCCTTGAAAGTCTTGAGCAGATCGGGAGAGAGGGTATCTTCGCCGAAAAACGGCGTGTGAGGCGGCGGTTGCGGCAGGCGGGCACTGAACTCGGCCGGCCCCTGCACAACGGTCTTGCTGGCCACGAGGTGCTGCATCGATTGATCCGGACTCACCCATGGGCCACCCGTACCGCACCAGCCGGGCCCCGCCGCAAGGGCCAACTGCAGGCCGAGACGGTCGGCATGCGAGAAAGCAAGACCCACAAGTTCCTGCCAGGGTTCGCTCATGAATTCGACGGGGCCCGGCTCGATTCCGATTCCCGCTTCCAGAAAGATCCCGCCGCCCAAGCCCGCTTTTTCCATCGCTTCGAGATCAGCCGCCATTCCCTCCCGGGTTAGATGACCGTCCATGAAATACCAGTAGACCCATGGGCGTGCATCATCAGGGGGCTGAATGAACTCCAGGATGGCTCGATCCTGATCGTTTGCCTCCAGGCTGAGTAGCTTTGGCGGCATGCCCATGGCGGCTACGCCAATGGCCGCCGATTTCAAGACGTCTCGTCTGCTGATGTTGCCGCTCACGGTTTCCTCGCTTTCAAATTGCAACCCATTCCGGAGTACGACCGTCGATTCAGAAGTGGAAAAGCGATTGGATTTACTTCTCCGTTGACAGTGAAACCTACCCTCAGTCATCGCATGAATTCTATGCGATTCAGTGCTCCCGCGAGTAGCGGACCATTGCCCTCAGATTCTCATAGGGGCTGGCGGGCGGAACCTCACATCCGCAATTCACAATGAAATACTTGCCGCACACCGCATGACAGCGCGCGACCGCCTCGTAGACCTGCGTGGGCGTGCCCTCCAACATGTCGGTAATTGTAGAGATGTTGCCACTGATGACGCGGTCACCAAGTTGCGATTTCATCTTTGCCAGGTCGGACGGAAAGTCGATTTCGTAGATGTCGACGGGCAGCTCACTCATCGCTGCCCCTAGCAGGGTCGTTTTTCCACACATATGTGATCGAGTCAACACTTCCGGGTGATTCTCTTTGATGTGCCGGTAAACCCTCATCTGCTCGCCGTGAACGAACCGTTTATATAAGATCGGACCCTGCATACTGGCCGCAGCGTCGCTCATTCCGATGGTGTCTACCCCCGCGGCGATCTGGGCGTCGGCGTACAAAATGGCGACGTCGGCGCAAAAGTGCAGCAAGTCATGGGCGAACTCTGGGTCATCGAAAAAATCGGTCATAATGTGATTGATTCCCCGGAGTTCCGCCGCCAACGCCAGCGGGCCTTCTACCCAACCGACGATTGAAACCTCCTGTCCGGCCTCGCGACGCATCATTTCGATGGCTCGAATGCGATCGTACATTCGTCCGGCAGGATCCAGGCTTGGAAGGCGAAACTCCTTCAATCGCGTCTTGTCGGCCAATGCCGCCCGAGACTCCTGGATTGCCGGACCCTGGTTTTCAAACCACTCGATGCTTCCATCTCCTGCAATGTCGATCACTTCACGCGCCGGGTCCGAGCATGTCAGCAAGACGTCGATATCGAAGTCCCGCCAAACCCGGAGTTGCGCCTCGGCCATTTTCCTGCCATCCCGCGTGTAATCGATATACGGCATCTGCGAGTGCCTGGCCGCGAATTGCATCAGCATTGGTTGACAGGCAAGATGGTCGATTGGCTTACCAAGCACTGTGTTACGCACCCGCTGCAATGAATCCACAGCCGTCTCCTTCCAAATCCAGAATGTCAATTCTACGTCTTGGATGGAAGCGAGGTCAGATTCGCATGGCCTCGCCTGGATTTAGAACCATCGATGGGGACTAAGGCTTCTGCCGGACTGTGGGTCCCCGCCAATTCAATCTACCGTAACAGGATCACAATCTGGTCCGGCGCCTGCCCTCCCCTTGTGCCACCGCAAGCCATCTCCGGGTTGTCTCTCAATGTTCCCGGTTAAAGGGTCGCCATACACCGCAGCCGGACCACTGCACCCTCATGCGCCTATACTGCGTCAGATGTGGGAATTTCATTCAGGAGGCAAGGCTGTGCGCAGGCATCTACTCGCGATTGTCATCTTTGCAAGTTTTGTATGTGCATCCTCGGCGCAGACGGCGCCGAATCCCAAAGACTACACGGCGCATGTGGTGGGTTATGCGCACATGGACATGGCCTGGCTGTGGCGGTGGGAAGAGTCCATTCACGACATCATGTACAACACATTCACCAATCAACTCAAGTTGATGGATGAGAATCCGAATTTCACGTTCGCGCAGGATCAGGCGGTAGTTCTTGACTCCATGGAGCACTACTATCCGGACGTTTTCAAGGGTCTAGTCCAGCAGGCGAAGATAGGCGGATTCGTTCCCGCCACCTCAAGCTGGGTGCAGATGGACGAAAACGTCAGCGACGGCGAATCCATGGTGCGGCAATTCCTCTACGGACAGAAATTCAGCAAGGAGAAATTCGGCCACTACGTCCGCTTCGCCTGGCAGCCGGACGTCTTCGGCCATCCGGTGACGATGCCGCAAATTGCGAGCAAAGCCGGTATCGAGCTTTACCTGTTTGACCGCCCTCATGATCCGTCCCGCCCCCGGATCATCTGGTGGCAGGGCCTGGACGGAAGCCGAGTGCTGGGCTATTCGACTCCCAGCGAGTATGCGGGAACGTTGAATCATGAGCGCGTCACCGTGCCGGCCATGCAGAGCGCAGATCTGTCCGGCGTGAAGGATATGCTGATCCTCTACGGCGCGGGTGATCACGGCGGTGGACCGAACCCTCAAGACGTCGCCGCCATTGCGACCATGAATGCCTCACCCAATGAAATGCGAGTGAAGCCCACCAACGTCTCGGATTACATCGACACGTTGCTGGCCGAAAAGAAGGACTTCCCCATCTACGAAAAGGAGCTGAACCCGGTCTTTCCTGGCTGCTACACGACGCAGGTGGAAATGAAGCGCCACAACCGGCAGGCAGAACAACTGCTGCTGAACGCCGAGAAGATGTCGGAGATCTCCACTTTCTTCCACTATCGCGACTACTCACCGACCCGCGATTTCAGCGAGGCCTGGAAACTGGTCCTGCTCAACCAGGCCCACGATCTGGCTGCCGGTTCCGGCATTGGTCCGATCTACGCCGACGCTGCGCGCCAATACCAGGAAGTCTTTGAGCGGGGCAAGCGAGCTCTTGACTTCTCGCTGGAAACTCTCGGCCTTCAGCTCGAAACCCGCGGAGACGGCGTGCCTCTGGTGGTCTACAATCCGCAATCGTGGAATCGCACAGACCTCGTCATCGCGGAAGTTTCTGCTTCCTCCCTTCCGACGCGAATGGTTGCGATTCATGATGGAGAGACGACGCCGGTGCAAATCCTGAGAGTGCCCGCGGCGATGGGCTCCCGCGAGACAGCGACCGTGGCGTTTGTCGCGAAAGACGTTCCTCAGATGGGATTAAAGCTATACCGGCTTGTCGCCGATCACGGCACTCCCCAAACTGACACACCGAGGAGCTCCGAAAGCAAACCGGTTCTGCTGAAGACTGGCTCCACGCCCCGGCCGTTTCTGGAAAATGAGTTCTTCCGGGTCGAAATTGATCCGAAGACCGGAAACATTGCGAACCTTTACGACAAGGTGAACAAGCGCGAGACTTTTCATGGAGAAGGCAATTCCCTGACTGCCTGGGAAGATACAGCGGAGCGGGCCAAGATAACTTCAAAGGAGTATGCGGGACCGGCCTGGGATATCGGATTGACCGGAAAGAAGTGGGAGATCGATAAGGCCGAAAGCGTGAAATTAATTGAACAAGGGCCAGTGCGCGCCACAATTCGTGTGGTGAGACGATTCCGCGACTCCCGGTTTACGCAGGATATTAGTTTGGTTGCGGGCGTTCCACGCGTCGATGTCTCCATGACAGTTGCCTGGTATGAGCGCGCAACCCTGCTCAAGGCCGGATTTCCCTTGGCGCTTCAATCCGGGAAGGTCAGTGCGGAGATTCCCTATGGCGTGATCGAGCGCAGCCAGGACGGCGAAGAAGCGGTCATGGGGAAATGGGTCGACATCTCGAACGGAGAGGACGGCGTGGCTATCCTCAACAATGGCCGTAATGGCTATGACGCCCGGGACAATGCCATCCACCTTTCCGTGATACGCGGCCCATGGGCGCCTGACCCCCGCGCAGACGAGGGCGACCATACGTTTGGATATTCAATCTACCCGCATCGCGGAGGATGGCGCGAAGGAAAAGTGGTGTATCAGGCCCTGGCGTTCAACTCCCCACTACTGGCCATGCAGGAACCCCAACACGCCAGCCCTCAAGAGCAGTGGGCAGGCAAAGACGGCGGCCTGCCGGCATCCTACTCCTTCATCAAAACTAACAGCGACCACGTGGTTCTGTATGCTTTCAAACAGATGGAGGGCTTTTACGACACGGATGCCATCGCGCGCTTTGTTGAAACTGAAGGTCGCGATGGTGATGTGTCCCTTGAATTCCCGCGCCCTGTGCGGGCCACGGAAACAACCCTTCTGGAAGATGTCAAAGTGGGTGACGCCGGCGAGGGAAAGACCATTCAATTCCACATGAAGCCTTGGGAGATCAAGACGTTGCGCCTGAGCCCGGTGCAGTAGACCAAACTCTCCAATACCTGCGGGTCAGCGGGGCCTCGCCAAGGCAAACGAGGCCCCGCTAAGACAAGCGGATTCGAATATCTGAGTTTGGGCATAGGTTTGTTTCTGACTTCTCTCGGTTCCTTGTCGTCGTAGTTCGAGGGTGACAGACGCGTTCTTCGTGCGTTTCGCCTTGCTCTTTAGGCGCCTGGCCTTTTACTTTTGACCTCGGAAGTTGAAGGAGCAACCAATGAACTATATCTATAGGAATGAAGTGTCAAGCGAGAGAACGGCCGCAATCCCAGAGCTTTCAGGAACTCCTAATCTGGCGCCCGGGAGCGCTGGCACCATCCCGCGAGTCGTGAAGCATGGCCGTATCAGGCAGTCGCTGACATTCTGGTGCTTGAACTCGGCGCCGTGGAATTGGGATATTGAGCGCATCTGCGCAACGGCGAGTGGCTTGGGCTGCCAGAGCGTAGAACTTGTTCCTACTGAGTTATGGCCAGTGCTGCGCAAACATCACATTACTTCCGCCCTCGCCTCAAACGGAATGCCTGACCCGATGTTCCATAAGGGTTTGAACAACGCGAGTAATCACGAAGAAGTAATTACTCGGACGAAACATGCTATCGATCAAGCCGCTGATTTCGGCATTCCCAGCGTGATTGCGTTCACGGGGTATAAGTGGCGTGATCCAGAGGACCCGATGAGTGGTGAAATCTCGCTCGAAGAGGGTGCAGCCAGCTCCGTATGCGGGCTCTCAGAACTAGGCCGATATGCTGCAGGAAAGAATGTCACCATTTGCCTGGAGCAGCTTAATACACGAGATCATTCCGATCCCATGAAAGGTCACCCTGGCTATCAAGGCGACAACCTGGACTATTGCGCTGACATTGTTAGGCAGGTCAACTCGCCCAATGTAAAGCTTCTCTTCGATATCTATCACGTGGACATTATGAACGGCGACGTGATTCGACGTCTGCGTCAATACCACGACTTAATTGGCCATATACATGCAGCAGGCAATCCAGGCAGAGGAGAGCTCGACGATCACCAGGAAATCAATTACCCGGCCATTATGCGTACGTTGCTGGAGCTCGGCTACAAAGGCTATGTCGGACACGAGTTCATGCCCACTCGCGAGCCTTTGGAAGGGCTTGCACAAGCTGTATCCCTTTGCGATGTGGCGTAGGGATATTCCAAATGAAAATCTCTATGTCCGGTGTATTCGCGGCCTTGATTACACCTATTGATGATCTTGGCCGACCCGATATAGACGCCTTTGACTGTTTAATTGACTTCGTGATTGGTTGTGGAGTCAACGGGGTGGTGATTGGGGGAGCCACGGCCGAATATCCGCACCTTGATGTTGGTACACGCGCCGCGCTCGCGCGTCAAGCAGTAAAACGTATTGCCGGACGAGGGCTCGTAATCACATGCGTCGGAACCTCTTCAATCTATTCCACGCTTAGTCTGACGAAGTGTGCGGTATACGCAGGCAACGATGCCTTGCTTCTTCCAATGCCATATTTCTATCGCTACAACCAGGACGATCTTGTCGCCTATGCAAAGACAGTTTGCGCCTCGGTTCCCACACCTTTCTTGTTGTACAATCTTCCCTCCTTTACCAGTGAAATCAGAGTGCCCACAGCAGTCCGGCTGCTAAAGACAATTACGAATTTGATTGGCATCAAAGACAGTAGCGGAAGAAGGAACAATCTCGAACAGTTCGGTCGATGGCGCAAGGAATATGGCTATGAGGCTTTGGTGGGGGACGACATCTTGCCTCTTGATGCTCTGCGATCCGGGTGGAACGAGGTCGTATCCGGTATAGCCTGCTTTGTCCCTGAGTTGATCATTGCCGAGTATCGAAGCTGTCGCGCCGGCAACACTGCGCAGGCGTATTCTTACCAGGCGATGCTGGATAGATTGATCCACGAAGTGATTCGCCTTCCCATCCCCCGGTGGATTCGCGTAGGAATAGGAGAGCGCGGCATCACCAGCGGTCCGATGCATCTGCCTTTGTCGAAGACACGCCAACGCCAGATTGAGCATCTTCGCACGTGGCTGCGAAACTGGGCAACAGCTCGAGACCTGAAATTGGATCAGATTTAGAAGAGTATACCTTTGGATCAAGTTTCATAGGTTCGCTTGGAGAATAGGGATGAAGGTTATTGGCATTATACCTGCACGTTACCAATCTACTCGTCTGCCGGCCAAACCGCTCGCGGATATTCACGGGAGACCTTTAATTCAACATGTTTATGAGATCGCGCAGAAGACCAAATGTCTGGACAGCGTCGTGGTGGCGACCGACGACCAACGCATTGCCGACGCGGTGAGAGCCTTTGGAGGCACGGTGGTGATGACCAGTCCGAATCATGCATCCGGTACGGATCGTGTCGCCGAAGTTGCTGCCGGGTCCGACGCCGGAATTGTGGTGAACATTCAGGGAGATGAGCCGCTACTCGATCCGAGAATGATCGACGAATGTGTTCTGGCCTTGAAAAGTGCATTGCGAAACGGAGACGACGTAGGTCTGTCCACAGTTATAAAGAAAGTCGGCGAGGATGCCTACCATGATCCGAGCGTGGTCAAGGTAGTGTCCGATGCCCGTGGCCGGGCGCTCTATTTTTCCCGGTCCCTTATTCCCTATCCGCGTCGGCGCACGGATGACTTTGAAGTATTCGAGCACATAGGTCTGTATGCCTATACGAGAGAGTGCCTTACCAAGCTTTCCAAGTTACCGCCGTCCCGCCTGGAGAAGATCGAGTGTTTGGAGCAGTTACGCGCCCTTGAAAACGGCATATCCATCCAGACCGTGGTAACTCAGTGCGAAGGTGAGCTGGTCTCAGTGGATACTCAAGAGGACCTGGAGCGAGTTCGTCGTATCCTGGCGGGCGGAGCCAAGTGATGAGGCCAACTTCTGCAACCGTGGCTCGATTCCGGGAATCGATGTGTGCATCCGCGCAGTACCACTTGGAGAAAGCCACTTCGAGCATCGTGGAGGCCAAGCAGCGCGGTGGGCGCGTAGTGGTCGTCACCGGCAGCGGTCCGAATCTTCATGAGGGTGTGACCACGCAGATCGCAGAACTAATTCATCACGGTCTAGTCGACGGCGTCATCACTAGCTCTGCGGTAATTGCTCACGAGATGGCAGGAACGCTCGATCGTGTCAAGCGCGTCAATGTGAGTCATGGAGCGGATTCCGCACTCTCGGCTGCTGCACTGCCGCGAGACGATGTCTTCGAGATTACTTGCTTATCTACGGCGCGGCGCACCGAAATGGAGAAAGAGTTCCCGGAAGGCTGGGACTTGTATGATCGCCTGGCAGCGCTGCCCGGCAGCCAAGTTATCAAGGCCGCGGGAAATATGGCATGGCCGATGGGGCTCCGCACATAGAGGATGGCCCCTGAAATTCGAAAAGTAGCCAGCGAGTATGGAGTACCTTTTGAACTCTTCGCCGGCTTAGGCGCCAGTCCCATGACCATGATCGGTGCCAGTGCTCTAAAAAGGGTTCCCGTCCTCGTCTCCATCCCGCAGTTCGTTGGCGGCGGCGCGGTTGGCATCGCGATTGGAGATTCCATTTCAATCGCTAGCCGCTCCCGATTGATCGCTGATATGCTTGCTGATGCGGACGTGATCGACGAGTCCGCTGTTGCGCTCACGCAGGAGATCCATGACGATCCCTTTGAGACCTATACAGGACACGGCATATGGGCCACCTGGGATCAGATGAAGACCTATAGTCTGGCCGGCAAGGTGCTCATCCGGATCGATCTCGATCCCAACCTTGAGCTCGCCTGGGAAAAGGAACGACGGGACGCCGAAGTGCAGGAGACCATCAATCATGGCTTGCCAAAGACAAAATGCACCGGCATTCCCTTCCGCATGGAGATGTCGGGATTCTCCCGGCTGGAAGGCAGTATCCCAATTACAGCAGATATAGGTGTTGCGTGGCCGATTCTAGTGTGCGCTCTGGAAGAACGCCTCGGAGTCCGCCTGAACTTTGTTTCCGCTTCGCAGGAGTCAGAGGAGGGGAGACGGATGCGCGATTGGATTGCCGATGAAATCTCCTACCTTGATCGTGCTGCAATGTATGCCGCGGCGCAGAGAATGTTGACACCCGTTCCTGTACTACCTGACAATCCCCAAGCGACCTGATCGATACATGCGGTCCCCATGAGCCTGTTTAAGAAGCATTACAAATGGTACGTGGTCGGGATGCTGTGGTGGATCGCGTTCTTTAATTACGCCGACCGCCAGGCAATCTTCTCCCTGTTCCCTTTACTGGCGGCGGAATTTCATCTGGGCAATGTGCAGTTAGGCCTGCTGGGATCATCGTTCGCATGGGTATACGGAATCTCGGCTCCAGTGGCAGGGCACATCGTTGATCGTGTGAGACGAAAAGCCGCAATTCTAAGTGGCCTTCGCATCTGGAGTCTCATCTGCATGGCGACGGCGGTGTCGCGTACATTCGGCCACCTCTTGATATTCCGCGCCGCCGAGGGTCTAGGCGAGACTGTGTACTTTCCCGCGTCAATGTCATTGATCAGCGACTACCACGGCAAGAAGACACGCTCACGAGCCATGGGCACACACCAGACCAGCGTCTATGTCGGCACCATTGCGGGAGGTTTCTTCGCCGGCCTTATTGGCCAGCATTATGGCTGGCGTTCGTCGTTTGTGGTATTTGGCGGTTGTGGAGTTCTCCTCAGTTTCATCCTGAGCAGACTCTTGATCGAACCCCCTCGTGGCGCCGCGGACCGTGCTGATCTAGGCGCAGCAGCCCCTGCAGCCGTTGTTCCGCATCACGCTTCAATCCCGGAGTCCCTGAAGATCATCGCCGGCACGCCAACACTCCTCCTGTGCATGGCGGCTTTTATGTGTGAGAACTTCACTACGATGGTTCTCTTCACCTGGATGCCAATGCTCCTTTACAACAAGTTTCATCTGAGTCTGGCCATGGCCGGCTTGACCGCTACCCTGTACGTGCAGTCCACCAGCATGTTGGGTTCGCCCATCGGCGGCTGGATGGCAGACGTGCTTCGCATGAGAATGCCCGGCGGACGCATCCTGGTTCAGGCGATCGGTATCTTTATCGAGGCTCCATTCGTGATAATGTGCGCCCTTACACACTCGATGAGTTTACTCATACTTGGTCTTCTGCTCTGGGGCATATTCAAGGGCTGCTACGAAGCTAACATTTTCGCTTCTGTTTTCGACGTCGTCCGGCCAGAAGCGCGCGGTGCTACAACTGGTGTAATGAA
Organism: Acidobacteriaceae bacterium; assembly: GCA_003165075.1. Taxonomy (GTDB): domain Bacteria; phylum Acidobacteriota; class Terriglobia; order Terriglobales; family Acidobacteriaceae; genus Telmatobacter. Next base: position 15,429 of record PLSM01000178.1, read on the forward strand.
TCTGATGGGTTGGCTTGTGGGAGGCGGATCGGCGCCACTCATTGTTGGCTTTCTGGCCAATCACATTGGTCTCGGCGAAGCTATTGCTGTCACCTCGTCTGCCTATGTGGGCGCAAGTATCCTGCTTTTGGTGGCGGCGTTCGTATTTAGTCGGCGTGACACTGAGCGCATGCAGTTGATGATCAAGTCTGACGACATACGGGTACGGATCTGACTCATGGGGGAGAGATGATTCGATTTCTTTTGGCTATCCTGTTTATGGCGCTGCTCGGGAATCTTGATCTGCTTGCGCAAGACGGCTCGATAGTCGGTAAACCAATGGGCACCATTGAGCTGACCTCACCAGAGGGTTTGCGTGTCTCAATGAACAACTACATGGAACACCGCGCCACTGCGGTCCTCGTTTTGTCGTCTCGCGACAAGGGTACGGAGACTGCGGCCGAAGAAATCGTGGCATTAAATGACAAGATTACGGACCGCGGGATGTTGCTCATCGCGGTCTTCTCAGGAGACGAACTCACCGGTGATGAAGTTCGTCGCTACTGTCAATCCCACGGCTTCAACTTTCCCGTCTATCTGGATCCCGGAGGAAAGGTTGCCGGGAGGCTGGGCGCCCAGGTCACTCCGTCGGCTTTCCTGATCGATCATACGGGGAAGCTTGTGTTCTCCGGCTCAATCGATGGTTTGTCCGCGCCGGTGGCTGCATTGGATAGAGGTGCGGATCTCCCTCACTCCGAGGCCGCAGTGACCGAGACCCCCATAGGAACACTTCTTCCTAAGCGAGCCATCACAGATCCGTACGGCGGAATCGAATTCTCTTCTGAGCTCATCTTCAGCAAGATAGACGGCTATCCAGTGCATCATTGCTCTTCGATTACACTGGCTCCAAATGGCGACCTGCTTGTTTCCTGGTATGGAGGCAGCTACGAGTCATCCGAAGATCAGGTGCTCTTTCTATCTCGATTGACTAAGGGAACTCGCGTTTGGTCAAAGCCTGAGATTCTCGTGCGCAGCCCGGGAAGGCCACCGGGGAACGCAGTGCTCTTCACCACAGCAGACAAGCGTGTATGGCTGGTGTGGGGCCGTATGGAAGGCACGCAGCCCATGCTTCGCGGTACTGGTTGGGATGCATGCAGCCTATTTTTCCGAACCTCCAAAGATAGCGGAATTACTTGGACGGAAGACAAGCCCTTTTTCCACGACACGCTTGGCTGGCTGCCTCGTAATTTGACGATCACGTTGACTGACGGAACGCTGCTCCTACCTTTGAGCGACGAACGCAATGGAAATGGAGTTGACCTCTCATTCTTTTTGGCAACCAAAGATAACGGTGCCACCTGGTTCCGCAGCGGGATTATGCGCGGAGGAGAGCAGCCCACAATTGTTCAGCGCGCAGACGGCTCACTTCTCGCTTATCTCCGCGTTCGTCCAAATATCGTTGCAGCGGAATCACGCGACAGTGGAGCAACCTGGAGCACGCCGGCAGCCACAAAGTTGAATAACCCGAATGCAGGAATCTCGATGTGTCGTCTCAAGAATGGCCATCTGCTTCTCGTCTTCAATGATCAAGACGATTCCCGCTCGCCGCTGCACATTGCGCGCTCCACAGATGAAGGTCGCACTTGGAGCGAGCCGCTGATAGTCGAGACTAACCCGGGCGAATACTCCTACCCTTCCATCTTCCAGGCGCCGGATGGCAAGATTCACCTCATTTACACGTTCCGCAGATATTCCATCAAGCATGTCGAAATGAATGAAGATTGGCTCACGCAGATGGAGCGGCCCGACTGACCGAGAGTCATTGTCTTGATCTTGTCTTGTTCTAACCAGACCCCGTGGCCGCCGAACTATTGCTTTGGCCTCGACGTATTCCCTTGCCTGCCGTCAAACCCGGCACTTCTTGTTCTTCGCTAGTTATAGGATGATCTGATGAGCCATTTGTTTCGGACAGACCTGATCGACGAATTGATTACCCATTGCCTCACCTGCAGTTGGTGCTTTGTAAATGCCACGTCAGATGATGAGTCTGAAGGGGATTGGATATCATTTGATCTTCCGTCCTCAATAGGACCACTACGGAGGCACGATCACTCGAGTGGCATAGGACATTTGGAATTATCTTTCCTCTGCGGGTGAAGCAGCTTCATCAAGGCGGGAGAGGTGAATCCGTGCATGGATAGAACTTGTATTCTCAACTTCGCGGCTGCCATGCCTCCAGTCTCGCTATAGATCACACGAGCAGGAATCGAAAGGCAATCGCTCAGAGGATCTCCACCATGACACAACAAAGCCAAACAGATACTTCATCGGCCGATTCTGCAACTGGTGCAGTTCGACTTAGTCGCACGCTGGGTTTGTGGAACCTCATCATCATCGGCATGGTGATCATCCAGCCGACAGCGCCAATGGGAATCTACGGCGTGATTAGTAATAAGGCCCATGGCCACGTTGTCACCACAATTCTCATTGCCATGATCGCTATGCTTTTCACGGCAATCAGCTATGGGAGAATGGCGCGCATCTACCCCAGTGCCGGCTCTGCTTACACTTATGTGGGCCAGGAAATGCACTCCGCTCTCGGCTATGTTGTGGGCTGGGGCATGGTGATGGATTATCTTCTGAATCCCCTAATCTGTACGGCTTTTTGTGCAAAGGCCGCGATGAATATTCTTCCTGGCCTGTCCTACTATGTTTGGATCTTGATCTTTGCTGGCTTCTTTACCTGGGTGAATCTGCGCGGCATTAAGACCTCAGCGCAATTGAATGAAGCCCTGTGCGGCGGAATGGTAATCGTCGTCATGTTGTTTCTCGGCAGTGTAGTTCGCGCAGTGTGGCACGTTCACCACGATCCTGGTTTCTTCACTCATCCGTTCTATCAGCCAGGCGCGTTTTATCCGTCAAGCATCTTTGCCGGCACATCCGTCGCCGTACTTACATATATTGGTTTCGACGCCGTCTCCACTCTGTCGGAGGAGGTTGAGAATCCGCGGCGCAACATCCTTCTCGCGACTGTCCTGGTCTGTTTGATTACCGGCCTATTGTCCGGACTTGAAGTCTATGCCGCACAGCTTATTTGGGGGTCTAAGCCGTTCCCGACCGATCAGGTCGAATCGGCCTTTGCCCTTCTCTCGCGTCAGGCTGGAGGCGCAATCCTTTTTCAGATTGTCAACTTCACACTCTTGGTGGCAAACCTGGGCTCGGGCATGGGCTCGCAACTTGCTGCTGGTCGGCTTTTGTACGGCATGGGGCGCGGTAATGCCCTTCCCAGGGCAATCTTCGGTGTGATCGAACCGAAACAACACGTTCCGCGCAACAATATCATGATCGTTGGATTCTTTGCGCTTGCTGGAGCGGGCATTCTTGAGTTCTTCGCAGACAGGCTGGGCGGTGGCGCATACGAAATAGGTGCTGAGGCGCTCAATTTCGGTGCCTTCATAGCCTTCATGGGCGTCAATGCCTCGTCATTCGTTCACCATTGGCGGCATAAACGAAGCCGGAATCTGAGCGGCCTGATCGTGCCTGCTCTTGGTTTCCTGATTTGTGCCTTTATCTGGGTTCATCTCAGCCGCCCAGCGCTACTGTTAGGCGCCATATGGATGGTTACCGGCATCAGTTACGGGGCATATCGCACGCACGGATTCCGCGCCGAGCTGATCAGCTTCGAGATTCCTCCAGACGAGGCTTGACCGAGCAAGTGAATCACATATGCGCGAAGCCACTGCCTCAATCAACTCATACTTACCGGTCCCACTTCTCAGCCTATCCATCATTAACCTCGAAGGGTGAACCGCCGCCCTCTCCCTGCCTTGCTGATGGAAGTCGCTCCAAGGGATTAACGAACTGGATTCGGCATCGTTGAGGGGAATGTGTCTTAAGTGGAACACTAACTGCACGCGGGCCGCAAAGCTGCAGGCCAAGGCGCGTCAGAGAGACTGAGTGGGAAGGAAGAAAAGCGGCAGAGATGAGTCTATTGCCCCTGACAATGTCGCTGCCCCATTTCTGAGGGCACAAGACGTTTGGGGCCGATGAGCGGGTTTTCTCGGGTTCAGATGTGCGCCCGAACTGCGTTACACTCTGGTTAAAGCCTACGCTGAGAATCTTATGGCCAGAGAAGTCGCTCCTTTACTGACACGGGAAGAAGAAGAGCTCGCCGCCAAGCAGGATGAATTGGCCGCGCAGGAAGCGCAGCTTGTTGAGGCGGAGCTATCTCTTGCGAGTCTCAAAGCCGAATTGGCCGCATTTAGGGGTCTCTACCTTCGCCGCGTGGGAGTTCTCTACGCGGAACTGGACGAGTGGAAGGCGCGGCTAGCTGAGATCAGGGCCGAACAGGCTGCAACTCCCGAGCTAAAGTCCAAGGCAGCCGAAGCGCGGGCGCAGGCTGAAGAGTCGCATTCTGAGGCATATAGTGAGGCCGCGGAAGTTCAAGCGTTCGCTCCATCAGAAAAATTGAAGAGGCTCTATAGGGAGGCCGCGGCCCAAGTTCACCAAGGTCCCGGCGCAGACGAACTCGACCGGATACGGAGTGAGCGCCTGATAGGCGAAGCCAACGCAGCTTATACGGCATGCGACGAAGATTGGCTGCAGCGCATTCTTGCCGGTCTCAAAACTGACCCGATGGCCGTACGGCGAAATGGAAACAGCGCGGATCTGATTCTTCCTCAGGTTAAGTTGAACCAATATCAGGTCAGTCGCGCAGCAATCGAGCACGAGTTGGCTTCTCTAAAGGCGAGCGAGATCGCTTTGCTTCGGCAGGATGTGCAAGGCCCACAACAAGAGGCGCGAGACTTATTATCAGAAATTGCGGCCGTAGTCCGCGAACAGATTGCAGAGACGAAAAAGGAATTTGATGATCAATCTCAAAAGGCTTCGCCGAACCTGAAATCGCAGTGTATCAAGGAACGTCCCAATCCATTGGCCCCGGATACGGAGCCGCTTTGCATTGCTAAAGTAAAGCTCAATGGCAAATGGGGATACCTGGGTACGGATGGAAGGTTTATTGTGCACCCCAGCTTCGGCTGTTTAGGCGAGTTTAGTTGCGGGCGAGCATCGTTCTCATATTCTTCAGACTATGGCGAGGGTACATGGGGTTATCTGAATCTGGATGGAGAGGAAGTTATAGCCCGACAGTTTGGACCAGCCTCGACCATTCCCAAGGGTCTAGTTAACTGGGACTTTGTTGATGGACTTGCCCTCGTCCTGTTCGAAGGCCGGTTTGGCTATATTGCTATGGATGGAGCCTTCGCTGTTAAGCCTGTATATGAAGATGCCCGCCCGTTCTTCAAGGGTGCAGCCCCCGTCAAGCTCAATGGTAAATTTTGCTTTATTGACAAATCGGGTAAGCGTATCGGGAACGCTTGCGATTATATTGATCATTGGCAAACGTTTCGCTCAAAAGAGGAAGTAGTACCGGCACAACTGGAGAAAAAGTGGGGATTCATCAATTATCGAGGTGATTTTATAATTGAGCCGGTCTACGACCGAATAGAAGCAACAGAGTGCGGCAACATTTGGTCTGCATTTTCGGGAGAAAATATAGACCTCCTTGATAACCGCGGAAACATTGCATCGCACCTAATTCGTGATCAATACTGGGGAGATGTTATCTGTTACGATCCAGAGGAGAAGTTGATCGAGATTGAACAATGCTATTCGACCTCTGACGAATCACCGGGCCGTCTTATCCTAAATGAAGATGGAAATCACATCGCATGTGAAGGTGACTGCCGGAAGATAGGTATCTTTCGTGACGGGGCCTGTCCTGTTTTTGAGAGAGAAGATAGCTACTATATCAACAAGCGCGGAGAAAGAATAACTGAAGCCTCCCTTCAGGCGGTCGGTGATTTTCGCTTTGGCAAAGGAATCGTACGGCGAGAGGGTCTTTACGGCTACATCGATAGCAAGGGAAATCTCCTGACTCCAGCGCGTTTCAAATATGCGCATGGATTCTTGGATCAATATGCACAAGTACTCACTTTGGGCGGCGAATGGATTTGGATCAACAGCAGTGGAGATGCAGTTGCGGCGCCTCTGTTCAAGGAAAATGGGAAGTGTGGCCTAGGTCTTGAGGCGTGGCCATTCCAGAGGCCTGAACAGGGCTGGAGTACGTCTCGAGAGTTTCGGGAGGGATTCTGCCGAGTCGAATTGGACGGAAGATACGGCTTTGTGGACACCGGGTGCCGAGTCGTGGTTGAGCCAAGATTCGATGAGGTGAGGGATTTTAGTGGTGGCGTTGCGGCGGTGAAGGATACAAGTGGCAAGTGGGGATATGTAAACACAGATGGAGATGTTATTACTGTGCCGAGATTTGATGAAGTCAGAGATTTCACCGATGAGTTGGCAGCTGTTAAGGATGATCGTGGCAAGTGGGGTTATGTAGATAAGGCTGGAGAGATTACTGTTGAGCCACAATTCGACGCTGTCGGGTATTTTTCTAGTGGCCTTGCTGCCGTAAAGGTTGTAAGCGGAAAGTGGGGCTATATGAACACAGTTGGCGAGATCGTGATATCGCCTGAATATGAGTATGCGGGATATTTCCGTCCGATCAAGAGATAAGGTAAGTTATCAGCCTTCGACGCAGAATCGGATTGATACGACGTCGCGACACTCGCTCTCATTGAGTGACAGGAAACCTGGGATAGCCAATCCGAGCTCACAATGAACCCACAAACAAGACAAATTCTTGCTCTTATAATTGAGGCACGTTACCTCAGAGTGTTACTAAGCTAGTCGTCAGCCGCTTAAGCCTGAAGGGAGCTAATCAGAGGATGGGCCGCGCCATTCACGGGGTGACAGTTGGAAATGATTGCGCACTGGACGAGCCGGCGTTACACTCACTTCAACTTTGTTTTCTTCTACCATGAGCCTGGAAGTTATTCGCAGACTATCGCCAAGTGAGGATGAGCTTGCCGCCAAGCGAGAAGAGTTGGCGCGCCAGGAAGTTCAGCTTGTCGAGCAGGAGCTCGCTCTTGCCAGCCTCAAAGCAGAGTTAGCTGCCTTCAATGGCCGCTACCTTCGCTGCGTCGGAGTTCTTTACGCCGAACTGGATGAGTGGAATGCGCGTATCGCCGAACGCAGAGCAGACCAGGCTGGAACTCCTGAGGCACACGCCTTAGCGGCAGAAGCGCGCGTCCTGGCCGAAGCATCTTATTCGGAGGCGCATTGCGAGACGAACTGGGCTCAGCCCTTCACCCCATCCGAAGAATTGAAATGGCTCTATCGGGAGGTTGTCCTCCGTGTTCACCCTGATATCGCTACGGATGCGCCGGACCGAATACGACGCGAGCGCCTGTTGGCGGAAGTCGATAGCGCGTTTTTAGCGTGCGACGAGACCGCGCTTAAGAGTATTCTTGCCCTCTGCGAGAACAATCCGGAAGCTGCACCGCGCTATGGAATCGGCGCGGACTTGATTCGCGTACAGCTTCAGCTAAGTCAGATCCGAAGCCGGACTACCGCGATTAAACAGGAGTTAGAATCTCTAAGAGGCAGCGAGATTGCCCGACTAAGGCAAGATGCAGAGTGCGCGCAGGGTGAGACCCGAGACCTTCTGGAAGAAATGGGAGCAACCGTCCGGAATCAAATTGAAAGAGCTAAGAAGGACTTTGAGGATCTCGCACAGAAGGTCAGACCTGATAAGTCTAGCTTAATCATACGAGGGAGGAAAGATGCAGTCGGACTTACATTTCAAGCTTCTCCGCGGGAGGCGATTCTAACTTCACGATCGCTTCGCGCGCTTATCGACCGAACTATTTTTGTCATTGATGGTGGCGAGAGCAATTATTCAGGCGGCTATGCCCTGCTTCACCTAAAGCAGGATTCCGTAGTCATGGTTGCCACAGACGGCTTCCGATATTCCATCGCAGAAAAGACGGGCGAGGTCATTGAATACAACGGGGGAGAGAAGAAGTTCCTGATTCCATGCACTATCCTTCGCCAGCTACAGCAGTTGCCGGTCACTGAGGTCGAGAAGGTCGCACTGGTGGAGGATGAGGAATCGTTGGGCCTCCGCATTGGGAATCGGATCTTTGCCTGGGATAGACCGGCCCAGCAGACCCCTGACTATGAGGCGGCAATTCCATCGGACTACGAGTGCTTTGTGGTAATACGTGCGGGCGAGCTGTCAGGAGCTATCCAACGTGCCGTCCAATCCGCCTACAACAATGGACGCGGGATTCGAATTCAACTGAAGCAGGATGAGCTGAAGATCTGCTCGACCGATACATGTTTCGGAGAGGGCGAAGAGACATTAGAAGTCGATTATTCAGGCAAGGAAGTCGCTGTGGGGTTTGACTCTAGCTATCTTCTTGACTTCCTCAGCGCTCTCGGCAACGAGAACGAAGTGCGTCTTGAACTTAGAGACACTAGCTCTGCCGGCCAAATACGCGCCGAAGGCAATGACAATGGTTACCGCTGGCGTTATGTAGTGATGCCAGCGAGAGTCAATCTCGACTACGGGGAACTCCCTACGGAATTCTCCATTACTATTCCAGCCATTACTCTCAGAAACTTGATAGAAGACCTGGACCTTGACGATTTATTTGGCCCGAACAAGTCGTGGATACTGCTGTTTAGGCCCGATGCACTCGCTGTCGTATCCCGTGACGGCTATCGACTCCTCGTCGCAGAAGTCACTACCAATCAATTGACGGGCATAGACAAAGAGATACGTATGATGGTCCCGCGCGATGTCATGCGTACGCTGCAACTGCTTCTTTCTGGTTTTGACGGGGCAACAGTAGAGCTTGCTCAGAGCAAGGATGGATTTAGATTCCGGATTGGCCTTCGCTATTTAGGATGGCTCAAGTATACGGTGTCGTCTCCAGACAGGTTAGTTGTATTGCCCCCAACCGATGATTCGATCTCGTTATCAGCCAACGTGGTCAACAAGCTTATTGAAGGCACCGCTTTTGCCATCGGGGAGCATTGGGATGTCCAATTTGCTCTTCTTCTGCTCCAGCCGAACTTAGTCTCTCTGACAGCCACAGATGGGTATCGGCTTTCATCCATGGAGAAAGCGAATGAGCGCATTGTTGGCATTTTTGGGCACCAGAGCATCGTCATCCCGCGGGATATCTTGCTCGAACTCGGTCGGATTCTAAAGACCACAAATATTATGAAATTGGAACTTTCTGAAAGTGCTGAAGCCTGCAGTTTTCGCCTGGGAGATATCGCGTTGAATTGGGCAAAACCTGTGGACAGGTTCTCTAACTACAAAGAAGTGACTGAGCGACGTCGCACCAAGTATCTTTATGTTGAAGCCAATGACCTGAGCGCGGCAGTCCGCCGCCTGCACCAACAGTGTGGCTGGCGCGAAATGCCATTATTACTCAAGCTGAGGAACGGTGAGGTTGGGGTCAGCTGGGATAATATCGCGGCCAATGGGGATGAAGAGATCATTCCTGCGCAGTACTCCGGTGAACCGCTCACGGCGGGCTTCCAAGCCAATTTCATACTTGAGTTTCTAAATGCCATCGCCGACCAAGTTAAAGTACGAATTGAGTTCGAAGATGCCCAATCGTCATGGGAGCTGTCCCCTGCCGGCCTCTCCGCCGATTATCGTTGGCGCTATTTTGTAACGCCAAGAAGGTTGCGCAAGATCAACAGCGGGACAAATTCATAGGAGTACATTGAAAAAATGATGTGGCTATCTTATCAGTCATGCAGAATCGATGCACGCAGATTGTGACTATCAAGGTACATGTCTACAAATCAATTACACTTGAGGATCCTTTGACTCTGCGAAGCGAGCAAGCATACTGAAGAGTCAAGCAGTACCTGACGCGGAGCTGCGCTGTACCCAGTACGGCTGGCTGGGTAATGTCGTCGTTAGACGGCATCATGCGAGCCAGAGGGCCTGCGCATTTTCACTCGTCTCCGTTCAGGAATTGGCGGAGCAGGACTGAAACAATTGATTCGCAGGTCGAGCACTTTGCCATCTATGCACCCTATCTCTCCCTCTGCGATACCCTGTACCAGAGACGGGCTCCCTATAGCCCTGAGATTCAATAGTAGCTCGTGCCTGTGGGCAGGGGATGCGTCAAGACTCCCGTCAATGGTGGGTTCCTCTCCGTTAGCACATATCGCTAACTTCAACCACCCTGCAGGCGATCGATCGATGAGCTTCAAATGCACAATCGATACACCTGCCTCGGTCAATGCATTGTCCAGGTCATCCAGGAACGGCCCGACAACCGATGCTGGTGCCGCGGGAGACACCAACACGACGGTAAAGCTGACATTGAGCCATGCCAAAGCAGCTTCCGCGTAGGCGTATCGTTCGTAGTCGATCTCCAGCGTCCTGCTTCCTGCCTCCAAGGATCCCGCCAGTACCTCGTCTAGCCACTCGTGAACGCCGGCACCAGTCTTCGCACTGATGAGTCGTGCGTCGATGCTCGGAATACCCGCGGCTCCCGGATTACGATCGGCCTTGCTTATGCAGACTAGATCTGCTTCCTCTAGTTGCTTCCGCATCAGAAACACCAGGTTAGGATCGGCCTCCCCAGCAATCAGAAGGTTTCTGCGGGTAGGGTCCAGGAGCACAGTGAGTGGCGCCACTCGGCAGAGTTCAAACTCATCCTGCAATGGGCGTATCACAGTAGCCGCTATATCTGCGCAACTTCCCATCGGCTCGGCAAAGATCACCTCCGGAGCATAGGCTCGAAGCTCCTCCATCACGGATAGAAGAGCGGAAAATCTGCAGCAGAAGCATCCCCCGGTCACCTCGCGTGAGGCGACCCCACGCAGTTGCACATGGCGCGTGTCCACCAGTTCCTCGCCCTGATCATTGATCACCACGGCGCTGCGCACACCAGTCTTTTCAAGGATGTTCACCGCGGCTAGAATGAGACTGGTTTTTCCTGCGCCCAATAAGCCACCAACTACAACTACCCACGGTCTCCACTGCCGGGCACCGGCGTTCAAGCATGTACCTCGATCCGCAGTTCACTCGTGGCCGAAAGAGTAAGCATCTCATTAAGAGTCACCACGGATCGCTCTCCGCGTTTCTCCAACTGGCAGGGTTGAGTGGCCGAACCGAATAGAACTGAAGCCTTCTGACCGGGCGCGCTGATTTCACAAGAGCGACATAGCAGGGTCCCCGCAAGAACGTTGAGAGTGAATCTCGTGCTGGATACACCCTTCCGGTAGGCAAATGTCCCCCAACCCGTTCCTGTCGCCCAAAAGCATTTGAAGTTTTCGTGTGGAATTCGTGGTACAGCGATCACCGAAGCTGATGCGCCATCGTATGTGAAACCGCTCAATGCAACCAGAGGCGACCACGACGACATTGCGCGAGCATAGTGGTGTCCACACTCTGGTTCATCCCAGGGGTTTCGCTTTTCTCCGTCATATCGCGAGCGGATATTTCCTACGCACTCCAGACCCTCCTCTACCATGCCCCAGTTCATCATCAGAGCAGCTACCAGGTATTCCTGACCCGTCCAGGCCTCTGCGTAATAGGGAAAGGGAATATGCGGACGCTCAGCCTTTCCATAGTCGCAGACCATTACCGCCGCTTCATCGTTGAGCACATAGGTACGCTCAACATTCTCGTGGTCCACCAGCGTGGGCTTGTAGTTGTACTTGTAAATGGAACGAAGCGTTTTGCGAATGTTCTCAGGAGAGACGAGAGGGCCCAAATTGCCAACGTCCGCCAGATATTGACCGATCAGCTGATCTGCCAGGCATCCACCACCCACCTGGTACTCCGGAGCCTCAGTGTTCTCAGAGCCCATATCGCCGCGCAGGTTTGGCGCAATCTCGTCTTTGCGAAAGCCGCGGATTTTCTGGACATAATACTCGCCATTGAACAGATTCCCATCGATCCATTTTCGCCCATTCTCAAAGAGCCGCCGATACTCGCCTGCAGAGGAATTCTCACCGACCGCCTCGGCCATCTCTTCGCCGGCGCGTAGTGCTCCCAGGTAATAGATTCCACACAGCGGATTCGGACCGTAGAATTCGACGTCGTATGTGTTGTGCTGAACGCCTTCAAATACGCCATCGCGGTTCCCGTCCCATCCGCCCGGCACCCAGGCAAATTCAAGCGCCTTCTTCAGTCGCGGCCATAGATTCCGTAGCCACTTATCATCTCCAGAAAGCTTCCAGTCGAGCCAGGCATGGATGATCTGACCCATCTGGCCATCTGCGGCGGCGAATCCCGAGCGCGCTTTGCCCGCTGGCAGAAGTTGGCGGAAGTGCATAGCTCCGGCCTCATCCATCGAGTAGCCAAACGCGCTCTTGCGCAGCGACTTCGCAAATGAGGGGAACAAAAAGGGTGTTACAGTTTCGTAGTTCCACACATGTAAGCAGTTACCAAAGCAGCAGCCTTCGGTATCATTGCTGCCTTCAAATCCATGGAACTCTCCATCCGCAGTGCGGAAGCAGGTCGTCGTCGCCAGGGTCGAAAGATTGGCGCTGGCCGCCTCCTTTACCGTCGCGGGCAATGTGCTGTTGCCGAATGCAGTTACGAACGCCTTGGTGCGCGCTTCCAGGCTTTCAAGGTTTTTTGCGGTATACGCAACGGCCTCCCAGGCATTCCGAAACCGAGTCGCATAGTAATTGCCGATTACTGTCTTCCCTTCGCCCGGGGGCGCATCCCACCCGCACCATTCCGGCGTACGGTTGGGGAAGTGCCAACCGAGCAAGAAGCGGAAGCTGGCGGACTGACCCGGAGCGATTGTCTTGTTTAGGCACAATACTCCGACGCCATTATGGGGTTCCGGCTGCGTGCCCATGGTCCCAGCCATTGAGAATTGGTCCCAGAAGAGAAGCGGTGAGTTCCACCACCGGCCCTGGGGCCACCCGAGCCAGTGAGAGATTGCAACGCCGGGTTCGGAAGTCGCGGCGAGCACGAAACTGCCCGCCATAGGATCCTCTGCAGGCAACCCGGTATTGGTCATATATAGACCGGCCAATCCCTCGTTGCTGCGATACTCATTCAACCGTGTATCGCTTGCATGGTTCGAGCCATTTGCTCGCCGATCGCTAGCCTGCACCGTATTTTCAATGGAGAATGCGATCCCGACCTTGGCGAGCACCGCTCTTGGGTTCGTAACGCGATAATCAAGAATTGCAACTGGCAGGCCCGAATCATCCGCATCGTGCGGGATAAATGGCGAAAACGCATTGAGTTCCACTTTTACAGGCAGGGAGTGATCCTGGAATCTAATGTGCGCCAGTGGATATTGCCCGGTAAAGGTCGCAGATTCCAGCCTGCTCAAACCAGGAGCATCGTCTGAACCGAGTCCGCTCGATCCGTCATACGGGGGAAGAATGCGTGACTCGAGGACGCGCGCCACTGGTTTCCCTGCCCCGGCTCGCGCCCATATCGATGGAAAGGCATACGGCGGGCGAAATCCTATGTTAGGCCGATTGAAGATCTCCCAGTCCCGGAGCTGTCCACGTCCTCCCAAACCGATGCTGCCGGCAGCTATCCCCCCCAGAGGAAAGGAAATCATTCGCAGCTGGCGTCCCTGAAATTGCCGCGGATAATCAGTTTCTTTGCGAGGTAGATCCGGTTGCTTATGCTCGGGCCCAATCTGAAGCGCAGCAGGCGATGACCAATGGCCTGTTTGCGCTGCCACGCCAATGGCGCCCGCGGCCTGCTTTAGGAAGTCCCGCCTATCCTGCTTATACTTTTCCCCCATGTCGTCCCCTTGCCTGGACTGCGCCGTCCCTTCAATCCTCCGCATTACTTGCGCTATACACACCTGCCACGATCTTCAGCATGACTGTTCGCGGCTGGGATTGTTTGTCCATGCACGCCATTCTATCCTTTTGCATTCGCTATTCGATTGCGCCCACTTCAACTGTAGTGGTTTTATCCGCCGGGCAGGCCGTCGGAGTCAGAATCGGATGCATTTGCTTCGGGCTGGCGTACACTTTCGATGGACTCATTAGACATGGATCCCTAGCGATTGGAAGGACCGCCCGCCATCAATAACAGCCGGCAAAACACGATCCCCGATGGCTTTCTTGAAACGCTTCGACGCGATGGTGTGTTACGGCATTCAGGCGCGATGCTTACACCGCTGACGGACGGCGTATCCAGCGAGATTTTTCGTGTCGACGACGGCGAAGACTCCTTCGTTGTCAAACGCGCGCTTCCCAAGCTTAGAGTTAAGGACGACTGGGCGGCTGACATCGGTCGCAATCGCTTTGAGCAAATGTACATTCAGTATGTTGGCCGGCTTTTGCCCCAGGCCGTGCCGTCTCTTCGTCCCGGCGCGTTCGACCGTGGTTACTTCGCAATGGAACTCCTCGGACCGGAGTTCGTCAATTGGAAACAGATGTTACTGCGCGGCGAGGCCCGCATCGAACATGCAACTAAAGCCGCTTCCGTGCTCGGCCACATTCACATCCACTCTGCCGCAGATGCCGAGTTAGCGCGTCAGTTTGACTCCACCGCCAACTTCATTCAACTGCGCATTGATCCCTACCTGCTCACTACCGGCAGCCGGAATCCGGACCTTCGCCATTTATTTGAAGCTGAAGCGCAACGCCTTGCGTCCACGCGGCAATGTCTAGTTCACGGGGATTTTAGCCCCAAAAACATCATGATCTCGACTGCGCGGCTGGTGTTGCTCGATTGCGAAGTCGCATGGTATGGCGATCCTGCTTTCGACCTGGCGTTCTTGCTGACCCATCTGCTACTTAAAGGGCTTTATCACGCTCCGCACCGAATCGGACTCGAAGAAATGTGTCACGCTTTCTGGCGACGCTACATCGAAGTGGCCGGCGAGGCGGTCGATCTGCACGCGCTGGAGCCGCGCGTAGCAAGGCTCATCCTGATGCTTCTTTTGGCACGGATAGATGGCAAATCGCCGGTTGAATACCTCACAAATCCGCAGCAGACCGGCTGGGTCCGTCAGTTTGCCCGGACAGGGATTTTGTCAGAATGCTACAAATTGAGCGATGTTCTGCAACCATGGTTCAGCGCCATCAATGAATGGAAAGTACAGTAATGAAGATTAAATCTATCTGCGCATATCAGGTCTACGACTCTCGCGGCAACCCGACCGTCGAAGCGGAAATCGAGCTTGAGAGTGGCGAACGCGGGCGCGGGATGGTGCCTTCAGGCGCATCAACGGGTCAATTCGAAGCCCTGGAGTTGCGCGACGGCGACCCGAACAGATTCCGCGGAAAATCGGTCTTCCAGGCAATCGCCAACATCCAGCGCGAGATTGCCCCAGCATTGATTGGCTGGGACATTTGCGACCAATCGGGTCTGGACCGGCATTTGATCGAACTCGACGGGACCCCTACAAAATCACGACTGGGTGCAAATGCAATTCTCGCAGTGTCCATGGCGGCTGCTACCGCCGCAGCCGCCGCGCTCCGGCAGCCACTGTATGAAACTTTGGGTCAATCCCGTGGAACGCTCCTGCCCCTGCCGGAAATTCAGATCGTTGGAGGCGGAGCACACGCACATTGGCGCACTGACGTGCAGGATTTCTTGCTTATCGCAACCGGCGCAAAGTCGTTTCAGGAGGCAATAGAGATTACGTTCAACGTCCACCGTGCCGCTGGAGACCTGATGGAAAAGCGCGGCACGCTTTACGGGGTCGCTGACGAAGGTGGCTACTGGCCCGAGTTTTCAACCAATGAGGCGGTCTTGCAGTTTATGACCGACGCCATCGTCACTGCTGGCTACACACCCGGCGACGACGCTGCGATCTCGTTGGACATTGCGGCGAGCGACTTGTACGATCCTGCCACACAACGCTATTCGTTTCGGCTGGAAAAGCAGAGCTTTACCTCAGCCCAGTTCGCCGATCTATTGATTGCCTGGTGCGGTCGGTATCCGATTGTTTCGATTGAAGACCCGATGGCGGATAGCGACTGGGAAGGCTGGTATACAGTTGCGGCTACCCTGAGTCATCGAATCCAATTGATCGGCGACGACTTGTTCACAACAAATCTGCAGCGGATCCGCACCGGCATTCAGCGGAAAGTTGCCAACGCCGTGCTCATCAAGCTTAACCAGATCGGCACCGTCACTGAAACGTTGGCCGCAATCGAGCTGACGCAACAGGCGGCCTGGAACCCGGTCGTGTCCGCGCGTTCAGGCGAAACAGAAGATGGATTCATCTCACACCTGGCTGTGGCAACAAACGCCGGTCAGCTTAAGGTGGGGTCCTTTGTGCGCGGCGAGCGAATGGCCAAGTGGAATGAGGTTCTGCGTATTGAGCGCAATCTTGGCTCGAATGCGCGGTTTATCGGCAGATCGATACTTGATCGTGTCGCGAGAGGATAACGATGGACAGCAGCAAAGACTCGGGCGATGTTGATTGCCTCACTTGCCGGACCACAGCGTGCATGGCGCTGACGCGGGAACAATTCCTGAATCCCAATTCCGCAGGTTTTTCGAGCCCTCCAAGCCACGGACTAGGCCGCACCAGATCGAGGAAGGACTGAAGTGATAACTCCCATACCATCTGCGCCGATTCGGATTGAGCGCGACACTAAATTCAGCCGCGCCTACGTTTTGGCAATCGCGCTCGCCGCCGCGCTGGGTGGACTGATGTTTGGCTACGACTGGGTCGTCATCGGTGGCGCGGAGATCTTCTACGAAAAGTACCTTCACCTGAGCAGCGCGCTTCAAATCGGCTGGGCCATGAGCAGTGCTTTAATCGGCGCTTTGTCGGGAGCAACATGCGCTGGTGGATTAAGCGACAAGTTTGGCCGCAAGCCATTGTTGCTTGCCTCTGGCCTGCTCTTTGTTCTCACCTCCATTGGTACAGGTCTCGCGCCGAACTTTGTCTTTTTTGTCATCAACAGGTTGCTCGGCGGCGTCGCCATCGGTATCGCTTCCAGCTTGTCACCGCTTTATATCGCTGAAGTTGCGCCGGCGAGTATGAGAGGCCGCCTCGTTTCTCTTAATCAGCTCACCATCGCCCTCGGTATCATGATGGCCCAGATTGTGAACTGGACCATCGCGCGGCCTATGGCGGCCGGCACGACAGTCGCACAAATCCCGCTTGACTCGTGGAATGTCCAGGTCGCGTGGCGATGGATGTTCGGAGTTACGGCCCTGCCCGCCATCATCTTCTTTGGCGCCATGCTCCTCGTGCCCGAGAGTCCGCGTTGGATGGCAAAGAAGGGACGCTCCGCCAACTCTCTGAAAGTCCTTACTAGAATCGGCGGAGCTGCCTACGCAGAAGCCTCTCTAAAGGAGATTGAGGCTACGCTGACTAATGAACTGGATAAGGTCGATTTCCGTGAACTCTGGACACCTAAGATGCTAAGGATTCTGTTCTTGGGCGTGGTGCTCGCGGTGTTTCAGCAGTGGTGTGGAATCAATGTCATCTTTCAATATGGGTCGCGTATCTTCGCCGACGCAGGTTATGCCGTGTCGGGTATCCTGTTCAGCATTTGCGTCACCGGTGTGGTGGGAGTGATTATGACCTTCGTCGCTATCGGCACTGTAGACCGATGGGGACGGCGTGCACTGATGCTGAGTGGCGCGGCAGGGTTGACACTGATCTATCTCGCGACCGGTTGGGCCTACTACGCGCGTGCAACGGGATTGATTCCTGTCGTCCTTGTCGTTGCTGCGATCGCTTGCTACTGCTATTCGTTGGCGCCGGTCACGTGGGTCATTCTTTCTGAAATCTTTCCAAATCGTATTCGTGGAGCGGCGATGTCCGTATCAGTCGGGGCACTCTGGCTGGGCAATTTTCTACTCTCGCAAACATTTCCGCTGATGTATGCAAGGCTTGGTCTGGCGCGCTGTTTCTGGGTCTATGCGGCCATCTGCTTATGCGGGTTCTTCTTCATCTTCTTCAGACTTCCTGAAACCAAAGGGAAGACATTGGAGCAGATCGAACTTGAACTTGTAGATTGATTGCCACAATCGATGTGAAGACCGGAGCACATGATGACGGAGTGGAGTGCGCTTTCATCCCATCCCGCAACCTCCTCGCGTAGCATAGAAGAATAAGCGTAGGCATGAGCCCTCTCAATTGAGGTGTTAAGGAACACCGATTGCAATGTGTTGGCCGCGCTTTCGGTCAATTAAGCCAAAGGAAATCCATGAAAGACGCTATTGAAACTTTGCGCATTCGCCGCAGCATCCGCACGTACACTGCGGAGCTTGTGGAGCGCGGGACAATCGAGGAAATCGTCGATTGCGCCCGCCTCGCTCCGACGGCCATGAACGATCAGCCGTGGGATTTCATCGTCCTCACTGCCAAGGCAGATTTGCAGAAGATTCCGCCCATGTTAGGCCACGCGGAGTTTATCTCCAACGCAGCCTTTGCCGTACTGGTGTTGGCTCGTGGAACCGACTGCGCCATTGAGGACTGCTCGGCAGCAACGGAGAACCTGTTGATCGCCGCCGCCGCGCACGGCATTGGCTCCTGCTGGGTGGCTGGTTCAAGGCAGCCTTACGGTCCCGCAGTGGTCAAGGCATTCGGCGCACCTGAAGACCGGCAGCTTATATCCATCGTCTCCTTTGGCTATCCGGCCGAGAACCCGCAAATCGAAAAGCGGGCACTGGCGGATGTTCTGCACTGGAGCCGGTTTTAGGAAGGGTTGGCGAATCCGAACCTTGCTGGGCACGGCATCAATTCCACAACCAAACGCACTTCCAGGGGCGAAGCCTGGCTTCGCACTTTAGATGCTTTCGGACATTCATGGCGCGCCGTTGCTTGCGCGGCTCGTCGCTCAAATCTGTCTATGTAGTTTCTGGTGGCTGAGGTTCCTTACACTGCGCCATCTTCAGGCGCTGCAGGAACCGTTCCAGCGCATCCTTGTCCCCCCAGCCTTCGAGCTGGGAGTCGCCGCTTTCCAGATTCCCACGCTCTGCCATGACAAACGCGAAGCCCACGCCATCCGGACCAGAGCGCACCACCTTCGCCTGCACGATGAGAGTGCCCGCGAGGCCAGTTCCGTGGGTATCGTTGATTTGCAGGGTCACAGGAATCACTGTTCCAGGCAACCAATGCTCAGCAGTGAGCATATAGAACCCATCGGAGCTGATATCGCCGGCCGGAAAGGCCTGCGAAGTGCGGATGGTCCCCACATAGCCGACAAGCGGCGACTCAGGGTGCCGGCTTGCTTTGCGTTGATTTGGGTAAAGCCAGCGCAGGAACCTGTTCATCAGCCGATTCTTCATGCCGGATTGGGATTCAGGATCTTTCGGTTGACCCGGCGACTGAGTTGCGGAGTCGACAACACCGGCCCTTCCGTCAAGGAGGGTTTCCTGAGACTTGCCTGTTTCCATACGACCTCACTGTTGTAGAAGGTGACAGACGCACAGGGAATTGCCGGGGATCCCCTTAATCCGCGCTCTCTCACAGCTCACCCAGCGGGATAAAGTGAACACTGAAATGGCGCAAATGCATATCCCCTATTCGTTGAATGGTGCCTGGGAAGCCAATTGATGCATGGCTTGGCTCCAACGTTTCAATGACTGGCACGCCATTGGAGCCAGCGACTTAATCGTCGTTTGGCAACTGAGGTGTAAACTTGCCGGGTAGCTTTCTGGCTAACCGGGAGTTTGGCGGTGCGGCTTGATCCATGTGCAGCGTTCGGTGAACGCGAGAGTCTCGTCCTGCGGCAGCTTGGCGCTACAATTCGGGGAAATTCGCATTCAAAAGGGGAAAGTCCTACTGATCTAGTCACTATGCTCTCTCGTGCATTGATCCTCTCAAGTTTCTTGTTCATCGGTTGCCACGGTTCCGGCATTCCGGATTACGGCTATCCCCGAGCCAGTATCATCGTGGACCAACACCGTGGGTTCGTGCTCCAGCCCTTGCACCCCAGGGCCGATCATCCGTGGGTGTGGTTCGCGCCTGTGCTCCATGGCGAGCCGAATGAGCATCACGCTTTCCTGTTCCGCGCTCTTTTGGCGCAGGGCATCGCCGTGACAGGGCTCGACATCGGCGAGAGCTACGGATCGCCCAAGGGTCGCGAACTGTTCTCAAAGTTTTATGCCAAAGCCGTGCAGATGGGATTAAGTGGGAGTCCTTGCCTGCTCGCCCAGAGCCGGGGAGCACTCATGTTGTTTAACTGGGCCGCGGAACACGCTCAATCCGTAAGATGCATCGGTGGAATTTACCCGGTGATGGACATGCAAACGTGGCCGGGGCTCAACCAGAAGGATTTGCAGGCGGCATACCAGGAATCCGCAGCGCAACTGCTGCAAGATCTGCCGAATAACAATCCCATCCTGCGGCTGGATCCGCTGGAACGGGCTGGAATTCCGATCTTTATTGTCCATGGAGACTCGGACCAACTAGTCCCGCTGGCGCCGAATAGCGGACTTGCCGCTGCAAAATGCCATTCTGTACGATTGGTCGTCATCCATGGCAAAGGACACGAGGAATCTCCCGAGTTCTTCGAAAACCGGGAGTTGCTGGATTTTCTTTCAATGCCCGCAGCAGTTTCAAATGGAGCCGCCACGCCGCGCTAAATAGGGCGGCTGGCAATGACTTCGTGGCGCTTCTTCAGGCGAAGGAAAAGCGTTTCGAAATACCAGCAGGAGATCAACGCAGGTCGCTCGCAAGGACAAGTGTCAATCCCAGCACAGAAATTAGATGGCGAAAGGGGATGCTCCTTCGGCGCCGCACCACTGATAGTGCTTGATCCCGCTCTCTGTCTTCCAATCTTCCGGAGTGGTGTCATGGAAGAAATCAGCAGGTTCGGCAGCTGCTGCATTCGACGTGGCCATAACGAACGCCTCGCGCAAGGCCGCCCGCTGTTCGGCTCCCACCTGGTCCATTTCGGGTGAGACAAACAGCGTGGTCTTGCTGCGGGCAACCAGATCGAGCCACTGCCGATTCATCTGCCACGGCACTGCTTTGGTGATGCTGACGCAATCCGCGTCCAGATGAAAGAATGTGCCGTGCTGCGGAAGCCGGTAAGCGAGAGTGTTCACGCCCATGCGCCTTGTCCGCTCCCATAACTTTCCACTGGTGTCGTCGCCGGTGCGTTGCAGTTCAAAGATTCCAGATCCAAGGTGCCCGATGGTGTTGCACCCCAGAATCTGAATCTTTTCACCCAGCGTAGCCCGCAGTGATTTGTAGAGATCGAGAATCACCTCGGCGTTGGTGCGGGTGCGATCATTGAGATGCCAGCCGGGAAGCGTAGGCTGCGCGCCCATTTCAAAGCCCCACTGGCCAAGCAGATCGTAGGTTGAGAAGTCATGCTTGACCAGCTCAAAGCCCCAGTCAGCCAGGTATTTCATCTTCTGCGTTACCTGCGCCATTGCCTCGGGGATGGTGGGATCAAAGGCCAGTTCCCGGTAACGCTCCTTCCGCTGGGAGAACCGGCTCTCCGGCAGCAAAAGCTTCGAGTCAGCTCCAGGCAGGGCCTCAAGGGGACGAATCCATATACCCGGGCGCACGCCTCTCTGCTTCACCTGTGCGGCAAAGCCAGCCATGCTGGGAAAAGCGGCAGAGCCTTCCTTCCATCCCATATCCACAACCGCGTAGGGTTTGACCGCGCCGGAGGGGGCGAGATCTACGACCAGGCCGGCCATGTCCAGCAGCATCTTCTGGTTGTTGTCGCCATAGGCACAGTACCAGTCGTTGACTCCATAGACAGGCCCTTGGGGGAGGCGTGGCGATGGAGACATTTGGCGGCAAAAGGAGCGCAAGGCCGCGAGCGGCGGCTCGCCCGGTGCGCCACGGCGTGTGAGGATGGTGGCCGCGTCGAGCTGGCGGCCCGAAAGCAGGACACCCTCGCCGCCGTTGCTGACATCCAGCCAAAGAGAAATACCCTCTGGATCGATCTGCCAGAAGCACAGTGCCGCAGCCCCGGCTTTCACGCCATAGGCATGAAGCTGCTCTGCATCGTGAGTGGCGAAATACCACGGCATGACCCGCTCGGGCGTGATGCCGCGCCAAGCCAGATCGCCGTAGCTGCGTTCCCAGTGATCGCCAAGACAGATGAGCATGGGATCAACCGAGGCAAGCCAACGCAACCGCACGTGGGTAAGCGGGGTAGTGGACGCGGCCAGACGCACACTCGACTCCGTCGCGCGTACCGCGACGGTCACGATCACGTCCCGGGCTGCAAAGCGATCGCCGGTGCGATCGAGCGGCAAGCGATTATCGAGGCCGGAAAACGCCGTCACTGCATCCGGCGTACGGAGCAGGTCAAGAAAGCTTGAACCGCGGCCGATGCGATCGTCAGCTATGGAAGCGGAGCCAGAGGCGACACCGGTAGCTGCCACTGCGCCGGTCACCAATGTCTGTCCTAGAAAAGAGCGTCGAGAGATCACACCATCCTCCGTTCAAAGAATCACGGTGCGTTCACAGAACAGCGCAGGCATCGACGCCAATCATTTTGCGGCGCGCCTTGCGCTCACCAGGGCGCGAATGAAGTCGGGCGTGGAGCCACAGCAGGCGCCCAGAAACGCGGCTCCCGCCTCACGCAGGGCCGCGTAGTGAGAGGCGAAAAACTCCGCCGACGTGGAATAACGAATGGCCGCCCCCTCGATGGTGGGCAAACCGGCGTTGGGCTTGATCCAGATGGGCAGATCGCAGGACGCGTGCAGACGCCGGCAGATGGCTACCACATGCTCCACGCCAACACCACAGTTTGCGCCCACTGCGTCAGCACCTGCTTCCACCATGGCCGCAGCCACAGCCTCGGGCGTAGCGCCCATCATGGTGCGGTCCTTGCCCTTGCCGGAATCGAATGCAAATGAAGCAATGACTGGGAGCCCGGTGCGTCGAGCCGCTTCCACCGCAAGGCGTGCCTCTTCGATATCGCTCATCGTTTCCACCAGCAGCGCATCCGCACCCGCATCCGCAAGCGAAGCAGCCTGGGAGGCAAAGGCCGCGGACGCCTCCGCGGCGTCGATCTCGTCCGACAATAGCATCTTGCCCAGCGGACCGATGGACGCAAACACCAGTGCCTTCCCCGCCGCTTGCCGGGAGAGCGCGACTCCGGCGCGATTGATGGCGTCGAGTTCCGCCTCACTGCAGTCGTGCATGGCTACCCGGTTGGCACGAAAGGTGTTGGTCAAGATGACCTGGCTGCCTGCTTGAACATAGGCGAGCGCCACCGATTCAACCTGCTCGGGATGAGTCAGATTCCATTTGTCGGGTGTTTCGCCGGGAGGCAAACCGCGCGCCTGCAACTCCGTTCCCCAGGCACCATCGGTGATCATCAGGCCGCCCGCCATCCATTTGCTCAGACGGTTCATGCCATGCTCCATGTCTGGTCGTGCGGCCTGGCAACACTCCAGTTTGCCTCGATCGCGATCACCTTCAGATGATTCGAGTTACTCATGCCAAACTCCGTTGAGCCCAAGGGAAATCTTCCCGTCTGGCGAAAATCTGCTCCGGCCTGCTCGCCACATGTAAATTCGCACACGCTCATGGCTCCCAATCTTGAATTCCCGGCAACGGGCAAGTATACATTCAGTCGCCGTAAAGAATCCGACTCCCGGCGTAAGCCGGCGGGGACTGCGGAGTTGCATGCGGAAAGGCTTTTCATGACCGCAAGATCGAAACGGTCAAGAAGGTAAACGGCCTGGCTTAAGTAGCCTTTCGCAATGGGAAGGATGCACCCAGTGGATATAGCCGCCGCGATGGGCAAAGACAGAACGCAGCGAATTTATAACTCGATCTTGACCGGCCAGGTTTTCCAAATGTCGGCGCAGTAATCGCGGATGGCTCGGTCAGACGAGAACTTGCCTATGCGTGCCACATTGAGGATCGACATGCGAGTCCAACGGTCCTGGTCGCGATAGGCGGTACTCACCCGGTCCTGGCAATCGACATAAGACTGGTAGTCGGCCAGCAGCATGTATTCATCGCGATGCAGCAGCGACTGAACAAGGGGTTCGAAGAGCGAGCGGTCGCCATGGGAGAACTCTCCGCCGCCCAGGGCATCGATAATCTCGTGCAGGTTGGGGTTGGCGTCGTAGTACGTGCGAGGGTCGTAGCCTTCGGCCTTCTTCTGCTCAACTTGCTGGGCGGTCAGTCCGAAGAGGAAAAAGTTGTCGGCGCCCACTTCCTCACGAATCTCGATGTTGGCGCCATCCAGGGTGCCGATGGTGAGCGCGCCGTTCATGGCGAACTTCATGTTGCCAGTTCCCGAGGCTTCCTTTCCGGCCAGCGAGATTTGCTCAGACAGGTCGGCGGCGGGATAGACCCGGTGGCCCAGTTTCACGTTGTAGTTGGGCAGAAAGACCACCTTGAGCCTTCCCCGCACACGCGGATCGGCGTCGATGACCTCGGCGACAGAGTGGATGAGCTTGATGATGAGTTTGGCCATGCGATAGCCGGGAGCGGCCTTGCCTCCGAAAAGGAAAGTCCGGGACTGGATATCCGCGTCCGGATCGCGCTGGAGGCGTTTCAGAAGCGTAAGAATATGCAGAACCTGCAAGTGCTGGCGTTTGTATTCGTGCAGGCGCTTGACCAACACATCGAACATCGACGCAGGATCGACGGTGACACCGAGGTGCTGCTCAATGTAGGCGGCCAGCAACTGCTTGTTGTGTTGCTTAATGGCCCTCCACTCACGGCAGAGCCCGGCGTCGTCGACTATCGGCTCCAGGCGGCGCAGCTTGTCCAGGTCGTGAATCCAGCCGGGGCCGAGACGCGCAGTCAGCAGGTGAGCCAGCCGGGGATTACTCAGCACCATCCAGCGGCGCGGGGTCACTCCGTTGGTCTTGTTGCTGAACTTCTCCGGTGTCAGTTCGTAAAAATCACGCAGCACACGGGTCTTAAGCAACTCAGTGTGCAGAGCGGCGACTCCATTAATGGAATGGCTGCCCAGAGCCGCCAGATGCGCCATGCGCACAAATCGCTGCCCATTCTCGTCGATGAGCGAAAGCCTGCGTACGCGATCTTCGTCGCCGGGATACCGGGCACGCACATTGTCAAGGTGGCGGCTGTTGATCTCATCGATGATTTCAAGATGGCGAGGCAGCAAGGAGCCGAAGAGGCCCAGCGGCCACTGCTCCAGAGCCTCCGGCATCAGGGTGTGGTTGGTATAGGACATGGTATGCGTGGTTACATTCCACGCCGTCTCCCAGTTCAACCCGTGCTCGTCCACCAGCAGGCGCATCAGCTCCGCAACCGCGATAGCCGGGTGGGTGTCGTTCAATTGAACGGCGAAATTGCGATGCAGATCGGCCAGGGGCCGGTTCTGAGTTTTCTGGATGCGAAGGATATGCTGCAGCGAGCAGGAGACGAAGAAGAACTGCTGGACCAGCCGCAACTGCTTGCCCCGAATCTCTTCGTCGTTTGGGTAAAGGATCTTGGAAATGTTCTCTGACGACACCTTATCCGCGACTGCGCCGAAGAAATCTCCAGCGTTGAAGGTCTCAAAGTTGAATGACTCTACAGCCTGCGCGGACCATAGCCGCAACGTGTTCGCGGTGTTGGTACGATATCCCAGAATCGGCGTGTCGTGGGGAATTCCACGCACCAACTGCTGCGGAATCCAGCGCACGCGCACCTGCCCGTTCGCATCGGTGTACTTTTCGGTGCGGCCCCCCATCTTCACTTCAAATGCATCTTCCGGCCGCTCCAGGGCCCAAGGATTGCCAAACCTGAGCCACTTGTCGGTGGTTTCCACTTGCCATCCATCACGGATTTCCTGATCGAAGATGCCGTATTCGTAACGAATGCCGTATCCGATTGCAGGGATGTCCAGTGTGGCCAACGAATCCATGAAGCAGGAGGCCAACCGCCCCAGCCCGCCATTGCCCAGGCCCGGTTCCTGTTCCTGTTCAATCAGTGTGTCCAGGTCCAGGCCCAGCTTGAGCATGGCCTGCTCGGCTTCGTCGTAGATGCCGAGGTTGATGAGATTGTTCGCCAGGTGTGGTCCAGTGAGAAACTCCGCAGAGAGATAGCAGACCACGCGCACATCCTGTGCCTGGTAGTTGAGCACGGTCTGTATCCATCGCTCCACGAGGCGGTCCCGCACGGTGTGCGCCAGAGCCATATAGAGGTCGTTGACTGTGGCCCGCTCACGCGACCGACCTTGCACGAAGAACAGGTTATCCAGAAAGGATTGTGCCAGGGCATCCACGCCGGATGCTGTTCTGTAGCCTTTCAATGAGGGCTCGGAGGGTAAGGGCGCGACGGCAGAAATGGTCATGATCCACCTCTAGCTATGGGCAGAAATTTCGGCAGGTGAGCCGGTATCCACCACCTTACTCCGGTCCGGAATGGACAGGTGAATGCCGCGTCAACAAACAGGAATGCGCTTTCCCATTCTCGTCCTCGGATGCAATTCCGGAAACGCGGCAAGAATCTAACCCGCGGCTTCCCACTTTGCACCGGCTTCGATGATAGTGCGCTACCGATGGTGAGTTGGGACGGTCAGGCGCAGGTGCAGCGGGCTGAAAAGCCGAATTTTCTGTGGGCTTGCAAGGGCACTTTAATTGTCGTTTTTTGGACAATTCACATCGCCGCGACACCTGGAAATCGGCCGGGCACAGACGGCGTTGGGTGGGTTCTCGTCTGTTTGACATGTCCGATTGCGTTTGCCGGCAAACACCCGCTTAGTTTCTACCTGGTCCCGGTTGTGAATGCTGCCACGTTTGCCTTGGTTGCTGCAGGCGTGGAAACCACTCGGGAGCATTGCCACTTTCACTCGATTTCGAGCTGACTCCATTACCGGAGCGCCGGGCAGCTTGGCGGCGAGGGCGGTTCGGGGTATACTGAAGATTCGGCAAGCCGAGGGGTGGTGTGTCTTTGTGCGCCCCGATGGGCGTTCCGGCATTGCAGCCGGTAAAGGCGCCACGGAATGGACGCCTGAAGTAGGCCTCGGCGACACGAAACACAAAAGGATCTGGAGTTTAGCGATGGCACAGGTATGCGATATTTGCGGCAAGGGACCGCAGTTTGGCAATAACATCTCACACGCGCACAACATCACGCGGCGGCGCTGGAACGTGAACCTGCAGGCGGTAAAGGCGCTGGTGAACGGATCGGCAAAGCGGATTCGCGTGTGCACCAGCTGCATCAAGGCCGGCAAGATCGCCAAGGCGTAAGAGGCGACCCTCCCATCCCGACTGCTTAATGCGGTGAGGATCGGGCATCCGGAAAGATCAGAATTGACGAAAACCCCGTCCTCATGAGGACGGGGTTTTGTTGTGCTCGGGAAGCCCTGTGGAACGTGTTACGGTTTCTGGCGCTCGAAGGTAAGCGAGGCGGAGTTGATGCAGTAGCGCAGGCCGGTGGGGCGGGGTCCGTCAGGGAAAACGTGGCCCAGGTGGCCGCCACAGCGGGCGCAAGTGACTTCGACGCGGCGCATGCCCCAGCTCTGGTCCTCGTGCTCCTCAACGGCAGCGGACCCGGCAGGCAGCGTAAAGCTGGGCCAGCCGCAGCCGGAGTCGAATTTGGCCCCGCTCAGGAACAGCAATGCTCCGCAGCCGGCGCAGTGGTAGTTTCCGGTGTCGTGATTCTCAGTCAAAATGCCGGTGAACGCGCGCTCGGTCCCCTTTTGACGCAGGACGTCATACTGCTCCGGGGTAAGCGCCGCGCGCCACTCGGCGTCGCTGCGGATTACCTTCCCGGGCGTATCGGTTTTTATGGGTGCATCGCTCATAGGGGCCTCCTGAAACTGCGAAACATAGATTGGATGCGCGCGGCCCAGGGGAAGATACGGCCGGCGCATATCGTCACACTTCGGCGACCAATTCAATCTCTACCAGCACGTCCTTGGGCAGGCGGGAGACTTCAACCGTGGTGCGGGCGGGCGGCGTCACGCCGGGCGAGGCAAGATACGCGCCATAGACCGCATTCATGGCGGAAAAATCATTAAAATCCTTTAGAAAAACAGTGGTCTTCACGGCCTTGTCGAGGCTGGAGCCGGCGGCTTCAACGATGGCCTTGAGGTTCTCAAGCACGCGGGTGGTCTGCTCCGCAATGCCGCTGGCCACAACGCGCTGGGTCTCGGGGTCCAGAGGGATCTGGCCGGCAGTGAAAACCAGGTTGCCAACCCGGATAGCCTGCGAATAGGGACCGATGGCGGCGGGCGCCGAAGGAGTGGCGATGACGGTTTTGCTCATGCCCTGATTGTAGCGAGATACGCCCTGCGGACCAACGCCGGAAATCAGTGCCAGACTGCCAACAGGCCCCCGCAGAGGAGCAACCCGACCAGCCAGTAGCCGTTGTTGATCGCGAAGAGCTTGAAGGGGCGCCTCTCGTAGATGCCCTGGGGAAAGTTGGGCGCGGCAAAGAACCCCAGCCAGACGATACAGCCGATAAAGGCTCCCATGCCAAACGACTCTGCGCCCGACCAGAGCACCATATGCGCCAGCACAAACGACAGCAGCAGGTCACCGATAAACGACGAGATCATGCCGGGGACAATGCCCTTCTTGCCTTTGTCCGGATGAACGCCGAGCAGGGCCATCCATGGCTTGGAAAAGAGCGGCGGCGAGTACCAGGCCGCGCCCAGAACCCAGAGGATCAGCGCTGAAACGATCACGGCGAGGTGATTGAAGTGCAGATGATGCATGGAACCTCCTTGGCAGACGGGTGTTCAATGCCGCGCGGCGAAGGGCTCAAGATCCGGGGGAGATGCGACGAGAAACGGCCGCCTGCGCTCCTGGCCCCTGGTTCCGAACTCCGCCCGGACGTCGTAGGGGAAAAGCACGTAGGCTCCGCCATTGGACACAGCTTCAATTCTGGCATCGAAGTTGTATTTCCTCATGTCTGCGCCGACTCAGTAAATGGGCCCCACGGGGCTTTGGGGTGGAACTAATTTCCCACATGCGCGCGAGAAAGTGCAAGCGGCTAACTGCCGGTGCGGGCAGCGAAGGGATATACAGACATCCCACCCTTCCGGTGCTTCCGCAGGTTGAGCGGAGCCGGGAGGATGGGATGACGTACAGAAACGAGAATTAGCTGAGAAACTCGACTTAGACCAGCTTGGCGTCGAGCACGATTTCGGTATTGTTGGCGAAGAGCTTGGAGATGGGGCAACCGCCCTTGGCGTCGGCGGCGGCCTTGTCAAAGACTTCCTTTGTGGCGCCGGGAACGCTGGCCGTGGTGGTGAGCGCGATGCGGGTGATGGCGAAACCACCATCGACCTTGGCCAAGGTAACGGCCGCTTGCGTTTCGATCCTGGTCGGGGTCAGTCCGGCTCCGCCCAACTGGGCACCCAAGGCCATGGAGAAACAGCTGGCATGCGCCGCCGCAATCAATTCCTCGGGAGTGGTGCCGGTGTCGGCGCCCTCAAATCGCGTCGCGAAGGAGTACTTCGCGTTTTCCAGCACGCCCGTGACCGTCGAGATCGTGCCCTTGCCTTCCTTTAATGAACCTGTCCAAACCGCACTTGCCTTGCTTGCCATGATCCCTCCTTGGGAGTTCCAGTTTCTGGTGGACTTTCTGAAATCTTGTGCGCCGCCGCAGGGGAAATAAAGCCGGCGCTAGGGAGTTGATGCTTGAGGCACCTGCCGGGATGCCATGGGGCAGGCCACCCCTTCTCCATGCTAATCTCTCCTGCATGCTGCCGCATCGGCCCCAGGCCTTTGACCCCGATTTTGTGCCCGATGTCTCACAAAGTGGTGCGGCCTGCCCAGACGCGGAGGAGGCACCCGTGGAACACCACTGCCAGGTGTGCCCCACATGCGGCCATCGGCTCACCGGACATCATTGCAAGCTGGTCTGCACCTGCTGCGGCTACTACCTGAGCTGTTCGGACTACTACTGAGGGCGGCGCGTCCGGCGGCTGGGTGCGTGCAGATCCAGAGAGCGGCCGGGATTTTTTTGGCGCAGATGCTTAAGCATCGTTCTCATCGGGAAGCGGGGGAGTGATCTCCACCGGAGCCTTGGGCAACAGGTGAGCACGGTCGAGCACTTTGCGGGTGAGTCCGGTGAGCGCCATTCCGGTGGCCAGGTTGAGTGAAACCCAGCGGCGCTCGCCCGCGGTCACGGTGAGAGCCTCCACATCCTCTTCAGCCACAGTGCGGATGCGCACGTAGTAATTGACCTGCATGATGGCGTGGCGCAGGGTCATGCACAGGTCCTGTTCCGGCACCCGGGACTCGCGCAGACCGGGCAGTTCCCACATGCCCGGCATGACGGTTTGCGTCTCCGGGCGCTGCTCCAGCAGAACCTCCCGGTTATTGAGGCCGGGCAAACGGCCGGTGCGCACGGCAAGTGCGCGGGCCACTTCCTTGCTGAGCATGCGCGGGCGTGTGGGCGTTTTGTGTTCGCCGCGGGTGCGACACAAAGCTGCGAGCGGGCACATCAGGCATTGCGGGTTGCGCGGAGCGCAGAGGGTGGCACCCAACTCCATGAGCGCCTGGTTGAAGTCGCCCGGCCGTCCGGGATCCAGAAGCTCGTTCGCAAGCCCCTCCACTTTGTGCCGAATTGCGGCGCCACCGGTGCGGCCGGCCGCATCCCAGCCCTGCAAGCGGCACGCAACGCGCTCCACGTTTCCATCCACCACGGCCACGCGCTCGCCGTGGGCGATGCTGGCGATGGCAGCCGCGGTGTAGGCACCGATGCCGGGCAGCTCGCGCAGTTCGGCAGCCGAAGCAGGCAGGTTGCCCTGGGCGTGGCTGGCCACAAACTTCGCGGCTTTCTGCAACATGCGAGCGCGGCGATAGTAGCCCAGCCCGCTCCACAGGCCCAGCACCACCTGCTCCGGAGCCAGAGCCAGCGAGCCGAGGGTGGGGAATCGCTCAAGAAACTCCTTGTAGCGCTCAATGACCACGGCCACACGCGTTTGCTGCAGCATGACCTCAGAAACCCAGATGGCATAGGGATCACGGCTGCGCCGCCAGGGCAGGTCGCGCTGGTTGCGCTCATACCACTCCAGCAGCCGGGCGCGCAGCTGGACGACCTCCTCCGGTTCACGGTTCACCATGGCCATTGGCACAGATTACGTCATTCTCGAGGGCCCGTGCCGGCTGACGTAACTGAATCCCCCGGACTCCAAGTCCACAGCAGCTGCGAAGACCTTTCGCTGGAGCCCCGGCAAGAGAAGCGCCATTCAAGAACTATTGTTTTGGGGTAGAGCAATCATGAAACCGATTCAGCCCAGCAACTCCGCCACGATGACGGGCGCGGCGTGGAGCGCGGCGTCAATCTGCGCCTGGTCCTTGCCGCCGGCCTCGGCGATCTCGGGCTTGCCGCCGCCGGAGCCGCCGACGTGTTTGGCCACCGCACCGACCAGCTTGCCGGCCTGAATCCGTTTGGTCAGGCCCGGCGTAACCCCGGCGATGAGAGCGACCTTGCCCTCCGGCTGTGCCGAAGCCAGTATCACCACGCCTTCGCCCAACTTCTGCTTCAAGTTATCGACCAGAGTCCGCAACTGGCCGCGCTCCAGGTTATCGGCGCGGTGCACCAGCACCTTTACACCCTTGATCTCGGTGGCACGACCCACCGCCTCATCCAACCCGACAGCCGCGGACTTCATGCGGGCTTCTTCAAGTTCGCGGCGCAGGCGCTTGAGTTCGTCTTCCTGGCTGCTTAATTTGCCACGGAAGGATTCCAAGAGGCTGCCCCCCGCAGCGGGAGCGACTTGCGCAGCGAGTTGGGCTACGGCAAAATCCTGGCGGAAGGCATCGAGGGCGCCCAGGCCGCTGACAGCTTCTACGCGGCGCACGCCGGAAGAGACGGAGCCCTCGCTGACAATCTTCACCAAGCCGATTTCGCCGGTGGCAGAAGTGTGCGTGCCCCCACATAATTCCGTGGAGAAACCGTCTGACAACTTCACCACACGCACCTTGTCGCCGTACTTTTCGCCGAACAGCGCCATGGCGTGGTACTCGTTCACAGCCACGTCAATGGGCACGTCTTCCAATGTCTCCACGCGCGCATTGCCGAGCACTTCACGGTTGACGATGGACTCGATCTCTTCCAACTCCTCGTCGGCCACCTGCGCAAAGTGGGAGAAGTCAAAGCGCAGCCGCGTGGGCTCAACCAGCGAGCCTGCCTGCTTGACATGGGTGCCAAGCACCTGGCGCAGCGCGGCGTGGAGCAGGTGCGTGCCGGTGTGATTGCGGCGGATTGCGTCGCGGCGGACGCCGTCGACAACAGTGCTCACATGGTCGCCCACAGCGAGCGGTTGCTTCAGCAGGGCCTTGTGGGCACGCACGCCCTGCACGGGCAGAACGCAGCCAAGGATCTCTGCAACAGTGGAATTTCCATCTGAAGCGAGGAAAAAACCGGTGTCGCCGAGTTGGCCGCCGGAGTCGCCGTAAAAGCTGGTGTGATCTAGCACGACATCCACCTGCTCGCCCGCTGCGGCTGCGGGAACACCTGCGCCGTTCTTGACGATGGCAAGGACTTCGCAATTGTTCGAGTTGAGTTGCCGGTAGCCCTCGAAGGTGGTTTTGGGCAGATCGCGGAAGGCGGGGCTGGCGGTCTTCTGGCTGCCGCCTTTCCAGGAGGCACGGGCGCGGGCTTGCTCCTCCGCACGGGCCTTCTCAAAGCCTTTCTCGTCGAATTTGACTCCTGCGTCGCGAGCCGCATCGACCATGAAGTCGAGCGGCAGGCCGAAGGTCTCATATAGATGAAAGGCCTTGTCCCCCGTGAAATCTCCTTTCAGCTCTTCATCCAGGCGGGTCAGGCCGATCTTGAGCACCCGGTCGAACTGCTTCTCCTCCGCTTCAACTACTTTGGCCACACGTGCGGCGGAGTCGATCAGGTCGGGGTACGCACCCTGCATCTCGTCGCGGACCGCATTGACCATCTCGTAAAGGAAAGGTTGCTCCTGGCCCAGGAGGCGACCGTGGCGGATTCCGCGGCGGAGAATCTTGCGCAACACATAGCCGCGGCCTTCGTTGGAGGGCAGCACCCCGTCATTGATAAGGAACGTAGCTGCGCGGGCGTGGTCGGCGATGATGCGAAGGCTGGCGTTGGCGAGGTCGTTCGGAGCTCCCGTCAATTCTGCGGCACGCTTGATGAGAGGCGTGAACAGGTCCGTCTCGAAGTTGGAGAGCTTGCCTTGCAGCACGGCGGCCACGCGCTCGAGGCCCATGCCGGTGTCGATGGAGGGCTTGGGCAACGGAGCGAGCTTGTAGCCGGTGGTTTTGCCGGCCGCGTCGACGATGGCGGAGCGGTCGAACTGCATGAAGACGAGGTTCCAGATTTCGACATAGCGGGCGTCGTCCTGGCCGAAGGGCAAATCCTTGCCGGTCTCCGAGGCCTCAATGCCCATGTCATAGAAGATCTCAGAGCAGGGGCCGCAGGGGCCGGTNNCCATCTGCCAGAAATTATCCTTGAGCCCGTATTCGCCGATGCGCTCTTTGGGCACACCCGCCTCGATCCAGTAGCCCTCGGCCTCGTTGTCGCGCGGAACCCCGTCGGCGCCCTCGAAAATGGTCACGTAGAGGCGGTCTTTGGGGATGCCGAACCACTCTGGGCTGGTGACCAGTTCCCAGGCAAAGGCGATGGCATCGCGCTTGAAGTAGTCGCCNNAAGTTGCCCAGCATCTCAAAGAAGGTGTGGTGGCGGCGGGTAAAGCCCACGTTTTCCAAGTCGTTGTGCTTGCCACCGGCGCGCACGCACTTTTGCGAAGTGGTGGCGCGGGAGTAGTCGCGCCGCTCTGCCCCCAGGAACAGATCCTTGAACTGGTTCATGCCCGCGTTGGTAAACAGGAGCGTGGGGTCGTTGGCAGGCACCAGCGAGGAAGAATGCACACGGCGGTGCCCCTTCGACTCAAAAAAGCGCAGAAATGTCTCGCGTATCTCGTTCCCTGAGCGCAATTGCATAGCCTAATTAGTGTAATTGGCTGGGGGCGCGGATGCGGCGCAGATCAGGCTTTGGCACATGCCGGAGGTGGGAGGAATCATTTCTCAGTGTCTTCCACGTCGATCGATTCCAGCGCGGAGAGCGCTTCCTCGGGCACGTCCCACTGGCGGAGGATCTTGTAGATCACGCCGGTAGAAAAGCCGGCCGTGACCAGGCGGCGGATCACGCGGGCGGTCTCTTTTTCGTTCTCCGGCTTGCGGATGCGTTTGCGCTCGAGGTGCGCGCGGGCCAGCGCCTCCTCGTTGGTCTGGCCGTAGCGGGCGTCGAGAGTCTCGGCGATGAGATTGCCGGCCACGCCCTTCTTCTGCAGGTCCTGGCGGACGCGGCGGACACCGAGTTTTTCGTTCTCCTGGCGCAAGCGGGCGTAGGTCTCGGCAAAAGACTGATCGTCAAGATAGCACCTGTCTTTGAGCTGGGCCACAACTGCGGCGATGACAACCTCGCCCCGTTCACCCGGCTCGACGCGGGTCTTCATCAGCCGCCGCAAATCGGCCTCGGTGCGCATCTGGCGGCCGAGTGCCCTGGTGGCGTAGTCGTAAAGGCCGGCTTCGTTGAGGAAGGCGCGGGGCGATTTGGATTTGAAAGGCAGCTTCTAGCTCCTAGCTTCTAGCTCGTTCTGTTAAGGCTGAAGGCGGTATCCCACGTCTCAGAATCGAGACGTGGGGCACCCGGCTAGTGGCTAGTAGCTGCTTTTGCCGTCCACTGGTCCACCCAGTCATTCACTGTCTTGTACCACAGGCGCGCATTCTGTGGTTTCAGCACCCAGTGGCCTTCGTCGGGAAAGTAGAGCATCTTGCTGGGCACCTTGAGCCGCTGCAGGGTGTCGAAAAGCTGGAAGCCCTCGCTCACGTCGAGGCGGTAGTCGAGCTGGCCGTGAACGACGAGCGTGGGGGTCTTGAAATTTTTGGCCGAGAGCATGGGCGACCACTTGCGGAAGGGGTTCTCGCTGTCGGGTTTCCCATAGTAGTCCCACGGATGGCCTTTGAACTCCCACTCGTTGAACCACATCTCTTCTGTCGTTCCATAAGCCGATTCGGCGTTGAACATGCCGTCGTGGGAGACGATGCACTTGAAGCGATCGGTGTGGCCGAGAATCCAGTTGGCCATGTAGCCGCCGTAGCTGGCGCCGAGCGCGCACTCGCGGTTCTTGTCGATGAACGGGTAATGCTGCTCGGCGTAGTCGAGGCCGGTCATGAGGTCGGTAAAGGGCTTGCCGCCCCAGTCGCCGTTGACGCCATCGACGATGGCCTGGCCGTAGCCGGTGGACCCGCGTGGATTGATCATGACAACGACGTAGCCGTTGGCGGCGAAAAGCTCCGCGTTCCAGCGGTAGCTCCACGAGTCGCCCCACGCGCCCTGCGGGCCGCCGTGGATTAGGAATTTGACGGGATACTTCTTGGCGGGGTCGAAGGCCGGGGGGCGGATAATGAAGCCTTGCAGGAGTGTTTTGTCGGCCGCCTCAAACCAGAACGTCTGCATATATTGAAGTTCAAGGCCAGAAAGCAATCTGTCATTCAAGTGAGTTATGGGTTTCATCCCAGCCATGTCTAGCGGACACGCGAGAAGGCATCGATCCGATGTCCACGAATACTCCAGAACTGCTACTTCTGTGGGCTTTTGGGCTGTCGTAATCGACGCAATGATAGTCCGCCCGTCTGCAAGCGGATGAATGTCGCTAAATTCGCCTGGAAGCTGCGAGTTCATGAATTCTCCATCGAGATCAGCGATGAAGAGTGGCTCTTCCCCGGTTTGACTCGAAACGAAAAATATACGCCGCGAATCCGGTCCCCACGTAAACTCGTCTACCCATCGATCAAAGTTTGGCAGCACATCCTTGGTCGTTTTCGCGGTGCGGTCGTAGAGGACGAGTCGAAACTTGTCGGCTTCGTAGCCGGCGCGGGCCTGGGAGCGCCACGCCAGATATTTTCCGTCGGGTGAATAGGCGGGGTTGAAGTCGCCGCCGGGAGATGTGCTTACCTTGACCGGCTTGGCGGCGGGGTTGGTGAGGTCGAGCGTGAAGATGTCGGCGTTGGTGCTGATGGCCGGCTCGGGATCGAGATTCTCAGTGAAGGCGAGTTCCTTCGAATCGGGCGCAAAGGCGAAGCCGCCACCACCGCCGAGCGAAAAGGGCGGAACGTCGTGGGAATCATTGGGCGTGAGGTCGCGGATTCCACCAGTCTCAACCGAAACGAGAAAGAGGTGGGACCTCTTGTCGCCGGTGAAGTGGTTCCAGTGGCGATAGAGCAGATGGGTGAAAATCTGCGCCTTGACCTTGCTGTCGGTGAGGGCCTTGTCCCTATCGGCGTTGCATCTATCCCCGGTACCCCCGTCCGCGGGGCTGATCGCGGGACAGTCGGGATAGACGGAGGAAGTGAATACCACGGAGTGGCCATCCGGCGACCACAGGGCATTATCCGCCCCAATCGAAATCGCTGTCAGCTTCTTCGGGTTGCTGGTTGCGCCGGTGGCGGGGTCGAAGTCCGCCAGCCATATTTGTTGGCCGCTTTCTCGACCAGAAAGGAAGAGCACGGAGTGCCCGTCGGGAGCAAACTGCGGGCCACTGTCGTTGGGCTGCGCAACCGCCAGCTTTTGCGGCTCACCGCCGGCAATCGCCTGCACCCACAGCTCCGCTGTTTTTGTGTTCTGGTCGAGATTGACGGTGGTGACGGAGTAGGCCAGCCATTTGCCATCAGGCGAGACGGCGGTTTCGCCCAGCCGTTTCATCTGCATCATGTCCTCAAAGGTCATGGGGCGCTTGGGCTGGGCGTTTTGGGCGGAATTGAAAGTGGAGACGACGACGAAAAGAAAGAGGATGAATGAAGTTCTGCGCATGAGATTCCTACCGGCGCACAGGGAAAGACCCAGAGTGCGCGAAGGAAAAGTGTACACCGGGCATGAGCGGCCTATGCGGCCTGGAGTTCCAGGATAATGGCGGCGCCGCGAGGCTCGCAGTTGACCGCCGAGGCGCGGCCGTTGTTGTCGCGAAGGATGGTAGCGCAGAGGTTCAGACCCAGGCCGGAGGTCTCGCCTTCTGCCTGCGTGGGAATGAAGGGGTCGAATGCGCGCGCGGGGTGAAGGAATCCCTGGCCCGTGTGGGAAATCACAATCTTCACGCGACCTTCCTCGGCAATGGCTTCCATGCGGACAGTTTTTTCGCCGGCCGCATCCTGCTTCTCGACTGCATCCATGGCGTAATGGAGGCAATAGAGCAATGCCTGGCGCACCTGTTGCGGGTTGCCCAGGACGCGGGGGAGCGAGGGCGCAATCTGGAGGCGAAAGTCGATGGAGCGGTGTACGAATTCAGAGCGGTGCAACTGCTCCATGTCGGTGAGCAACTCAGTGATCGAGATGGCTGCGAGATGTTCGCTTTGCGAGCGCGACATGCGGGAGAGGCTTTCCAGCGTAGACCGCATGTGCCGGGCTTCGGTCAGAATGGCTTCAACGGCGCGCTGCGCCTGGGGGTGGAGCTCCTCGGTTTCCTCAAGCAGCGAGGCATAGCCGAGGATCACGGTGAGCGGATTGTTCAATTGCCGGGTCACGTTATTGGCCATCTGGCCGAGCCCGGCAAATTTCTCCGCGTCAATCAGCTTCTCCAACATGATGGTCTGGCTGCGGGCGGATTGAATGCGCGCCGCCAGCATCTCCACGGGAAACAAATCATCGGCGCGGATGGGTACATCCGGCTCGCGGTCTCCGGTCAGAAACAGGACGCCTTCGGTGGCCGACCGGCCATAGAGCGGGGTGGCCAGAACCGTGGTGAGCCCCAGGCGGATGAGATCGTCGCCGGGAAGAAGCCAGGGCTCCAGATCGAGGACCAGGGTCTGGCTATGTTGGACGGCAGGTGTGCCCGATCCGGGAGCCAGAAAGCCGGCAACCGGGATGCGGGCGACCAACGCCTCGAGCGCATTTGCTGTGGCTTCGTCCAGTCCGGCAGAGCCGGCCACGCGGAAGGAGCCCGAGCCATGCAACAGGATGAGCGTGACCCCGGAGAAGCGGCTGTTGGTAACGACACTCTCGCATATCTGGGTCGCCTGCTGGTCAAACTCTTCCACCCGGCGGCGGGACAGGGTAAGAAACGTGTAGGCTTCCAGTTCCTTGCGCGCGCGGTGTTCCCGCTCCTCCGCGTCCCTCTTGATCTCCAATTCGTCTTCCAGGGCAAGGAGAATCAGACCCAGCGCGGCAACCACGCTTCCCATAAGGTCGATGCGAACCAGGTTGACGTGCAACCCTGGATTGGCCACGACGACGGGCAAAGCCTGCGCAATGCCTAGCGACCACGCCACAAACCCCAGCCCGGTCAACAAGGTCCCCAGTGAGAAGCGCCGGAAAGCATAAAAGACGAGCATGGCAGTAGTTGCGTGCAGGGCACACTCGACAAACACCAAGGGCCAATCGCGCCCCAGAGTGACACAAATCCAAAGACCGGCGCCGCCGAGCACGATGCACAGGCCCAAGCCCAGCCAGGTGGGCATGTTGGCCCTGCTGTAACCCCAGAAACAGCCCACAAAGAGAGAGAGCGCGCCCAGCACCGGGAAGATTAGAAACGGAAGTCCCACGGGCAACCCGCCGCCGTAGACGCCAAAAAGCAGAATGGCGTAAATGACCAGGGGAATGGCAAACGCGATGGCGTAGAGAATACGCATCCGGCCGAGGCGGAACTTGCGCGGCGAAAACGAGGCCAGCAACAAGGCCGCGCTGATTTGGGCGGCAGCTTGTCCGGCAGCGGCAAACCATGGATGCGCCAGTGCGTCGGAGCCGTCCCACCACCCTAACGTATAGTTTTGCAGCAGGCGGAAAGCGGCAAAGAGAAAGCCAAGAAACCACAGCAGCGGGCGGAGATCCCGCGAGCGCCAGTAAAGGTGAAAAAACGCCGGCAGCAGGAGGACGGTTAGAATGAGCGCGGGAAGGTGGTAGGTATCGGGCATGGAAACCGGAATTCTCCTTGAACCATCTCCTGGTGGAAAGCGCGATCAAACTCTGCAGCGCGGTTTCGGTCTGAGGTGTTCTAAAACTAATAACATTAGCTCATTTGGTTGACCTTGCGCGGCAAATCATACGTTGCCAGCTTCTCGGTGGACCGACCGGGGGCAAATTGGTGAGGTGATAATGGCACAGGTCCGGGATAGTCGTGCCAACGTGCCATTCTTCAGACCCCCGTCGTCAGTGTAAATGCGTCTAAGGTGGTAGACAGAGAGCGATTAAGGGACTTCCGATGGATGACCATACTTCCACCTTCATCGGATCCCGGGGAACCGCCAGGGAGGAGTCCAGGAAGGTGAATAGACGGATATGGATGGCAGTCGCAGCAGCCGGGCTTTGCGTCCTGGCAAGCTCTGCGCAAGATAAGGACAGCTTTACACCCATGGCCCTCGACGCGGGCTTCGGGCACATGGATATTACGCCGCCGGCGACGCCTCCGGAGGAGATTATCCGCAAGTTTGCCGCCAAGGAAAGCGAGTTTCAGGAGGCGCTGAACCACTACACCTATCGCCGCATCGCGCGGGTTGAGACCGTGGACGACGACAACAAAGTGGATGGCCAGTACTACGAGGTGGACGACGTGATCTTCGACCCCTCAGGCAAGCGCGTGGAAAAGGTGGTTTTCGCGCCGCAAAACACACTGCAAAGAGTCATCATGTCGCCTTCGGACATGCAGGACATCCAGCGCGGGTATCCCTTCGTTCTTACCACTGAAGATATCGGGCAATACGACGTGAAATACGTCGGCCGGCAGAAGGTGGACGAGGTGGACTGCTACGTCTTCGAAGTGGCGCCGAAGCAGATCGAAAAGAATAAGCGCTACCTGCAGGGGCGCATCTGGGTGGACGCGACCGATCTGCAGATCGTGGTGACCGACGGGAGGATGGTGCCCGACGACACGCGCAAAAATCACGAGGACCTGCACCCGCCCTTCATGACATGGCGGCAGCAAGTGGACGGCCACTACTGGTTCCCGGTCTACACCAAGGGCGAGGGCATTCTCCACTTTGCCGGGGGCAACTACAGCATGGCCCAGGACGTGCACATTCGCGACACCGTCAAATACACCGAATACAAGCGATTCGGATCAACAGCCAAGATCATCTACGAGGGGCAGGACATCACTACGCCCAAGAATCAGCCTGATCAGCAGCCGAAACCCAAGCAATAGCGATTCGCGGACCGCTGCTCCTCAATAGAACAGGTACTTGCGCCAGCGATCGTCGCCGCGGCCCAGCATGCGCATGATCTGGCGGCTGGTGTGTAAGGAGAAGGGACGCGGCTCACGCAACAGACCCATGTCATCCATCTCAGCCAGCAGGCGGTTGCCCTTACGACGGTTGCAGGCATGACAGCAGGCAACGAGATTCTCCCAGGAGGAGCTGCCGCCCCGGGAGCGGGGAATGACGTGGTCCAGCGTGAGTTCGCTGGAGGGCAGCACAACGCCGCAGTACTGGCAGGAGTTGCGGTCGCGCAGCAAGATATTCTTGCGCGACAGGGCACGGGTCTGGTAGGGGATGCGGCGGTATTCGAGCAGGCGAATGACTGAGGGCATGGCGATGCGGCTACGCTGGGCATGGAGGGTCAAGCCGTGTTCTTCCTCGGTGCGCGCAATGCCCTTGAGCACCAGCACCAAGGCGCGCCGCGCACCGCAGATGTTGATGGGCTCGTAGGATGCATTGAGCACCAGCACGGGCATTTGCAAGATATGGCTGGACTGCAACGCGGCGTGGTCCCCGGCCACCGCCGTGACCTTGGCGACGGACTTCTGTTTGCGTGCATGAATCATAGCTTTTCCCAGCGACATCCTTTATCCCCTCGTCAAAAAGATGGTTGATCCGTTGAGTACAAGCTTTCCGTTTCAAGATTGGCAGGCAGCAGGTTCCCGGGTATATCCCGCACGGTTGCTGAATCGCTGTAAAAGGCAGTTTCGCGGCGCTCGATAGTTGCGCGGCGCGCCCGGGCCAGCGTGGCTACCCACACAGTTTTCGCCCCGGCCTTGAGCAGCGCCTGTGCGGCGGCGCGGGCGGTGGCGCCGGTGGTCAAAATGTCGTCAACCAGAAGAACATGCTTTCCGGCGACGGTCGCCGTATCGGGAACATGAAATGCGCCGCGCACGTTCAGGCGGCGCTGGCGCAGCGTAAGGCCGGCCTGACTGCCGGTGGCGCGCAAGCGCATGAGCACACTGGGGGCCAGGGTCAGCCGCCATGCCGGATGCGTCTTGCGCAGGAACCCCAGCGCTTCAACGGCCAGCAGGCGCGCCTGGTTAAAACCGCGCCCGGCGTATTTGCTGCGGTGCAGGGGCACGGGAACCACCAGCATTTCGGAAGGCGCTTCAGAAGCCAACTGTGCGATAGCCGCAGCCAGCATCCGACCGAGCCCCCGGGACGCTGGACGCAATCCATCGTATTTCAGTGCATGGATTGCCTCTTTCATCCGGTCCTGATATGGGCCGTAAGCCACAGCGCGCACAAACGGCGGCGGCACCAGCCGGCAGGTGCGGCAAACAGGAGCGGAGAGGCTTGAAATGGGCGCTGGAGAACTGAGGGAATCGCCGCAGCGAACGCACAAAGGGCCGCTTTGGACCGGGAATTCCGTCCAGCAGGCAGCGCAGATTGGCACGAGGGAGAGGCGCGGCAGCGGAGAGCCGCAGAGAGGGCAAAAACTGGGAAGGAGGATACAACCCACAGCATCCATGTGACTTCGGAGCACGCGAGCCACCGCGCGCCAGCGGGAAGTCTCCGATGGTGGAACGTCGAACGTCAGTGAACCGTAGTCCCTGCGGAAGACGCACCTCACATGCAGCGGGCGAAAAAGGAGCCGCCTTGCCGATCAGTATACGCGGAGAGTGGCAGCGACGCCATTGCGCTGCGTGAATTGAGCAACAACATCGGGATCGAAATACTGTACCCACGACGGCGTGCACAGAGTGGTTAGGCAATAAGGCTGAAAGGGATTTCGAGTATGGCGGGAGCGCAATTCCGGGAAAGATCTGGGATCGAAAAAGCGGAACCGGCCCCGCCGGGTGGACTCCATCTCTTGCAGAAATCCACCCGGCGCGCTTCCGGTGGTCTGCCGGTAATCCCGGCTCTAAAAGACACCCGCGAGAAAGACCTCGGTGGAGTGTACTTTTTCGGTATTCACTCCGCACTCGGCCAGCAGAGCTGGCGACAGGGTGATGACCGGGCAATGCGCGTGGGCCAGTACCTTATACACCACGCCCTGACGGGCAATGGCGGCAAAAGCCGAGGCTCCCTGCGCACCCAGCACCATCAGGTCGGCCTGCTGAGCCCTGCTCTGGTAGAGCAGTTCCTCGGTCGGGTCGCCCGGCGCCACAATGGTCTGCAGCGCAATCTTCTGCGCCAACTCCTCCGGCACCAGCGAGCGAAGATCGGCCTCCACTTGATCGATGGTGCGACTGGCAAGAACCTCGGCACGCTCCTGAGGCCGGATCACATGCTGCAGGACAAGGCGCGCGTTATGCTGTACGGCCAAGGTGGCGGCAAAGCGAGCTACCACATAGCTGCTTTCGAGCAGGCTGATGGCACACAAAATGGTGCGGGTGGCAAAGTTGCGGAAGGCACCATCCACGGCCTCGCGACCCACGATGCACACCGGAACCTTGGCGGTGCGCAAAACGGCCTCTGCCACCGAGCCCACGAGAAGCTTGCCGATGGGGCCGGGCGAATGCGTACCCATCACAATGCGATCGATCTCCCGCTCACGCAGGAAGCTGAGAATCTGGTCTGCGGCCAGACCGGGCCGCACCACGATCTCGCACCGGACTCCTGCCTCTCGCGCGCGCTGGGCAAGAGGTTCAAGATGATGTATTTCCGCCCGGGCGGCTGCGGCGTAGTCGTAATAACGGATGCCTGAGGTCTCAGACGCGGCCACTACCAGCGTGTCATAGGCGTGAAACAGGATGAGGTCCGCGGCAAATTCCCTGGCTTGCGCCAAGGCAAAGCTGAATGCTTTCTCATTGGCGGGGATCTCGGAGGCAAAGAGGATGGAGGAGGGCTTGCTCCACCCTGGCTTGAATGTAGCGGCCATGGGAACCTCCCTGAACTGCGGGTATGAAGTGTGGCATCTTCGGTATCGGTTTACGGTGCTCCGCGGCACATGGCCAGGTGATCTAAATCACCCCAAAATTGCGACCTTACCCCAGAATTCCGTCCGCCAGAAACCAGCGCCGCCACAATATCGACGCAGGTCTCGAAACCTTCGTTCAGCCGAGACCAGCATTTTGCTCCGATCCCAGGCGGTTGTCCAGCCGGGGAAGGACTGACCCCTCGATTCAGGGAGATGAGGTGATCTGAATCACAGCCTTCGATGCACCCGGGCTGGTCTTCTTGGGGAGAGTTGAGGCGTTCCCCCGCCGCTGGATACACTTCCTGGGCTGGCTCGCCGCGATTCCGCTGGAGGCCACATGCAACCGATGCAGAATATTCCCGCCCGAGGCGGGTTGAATTACGACGAAACTCCCTTTCTTGCCATCTGGGAGGTCACCCAGTCCTGTGACCTGGCCTGCAAACACTGCCGCGCGGCTGCCCAGCCCATTGCTCACCCCGACCAGCTGACAACGGCCGAGGGAAAGGCGCTGATCGACCAGATCGCCGCCATGCAAGTGCCTATATTTGTGTTTACGGGCGGCGATCCGCTGAAGCGCGCGGACGTCTTCGATCTGATCCGCTACGCCGCAGAGAAAGGCGTGAAGGTCGCGCTCACTCCCAGCGCGACACCGCTGCTGACGCGTGAGGCCATCTTCAAGATGAAAGAGGCCGGCCTGGTCAGATTGGGTATCTCGCTGGACGGCTCAACGCCGGAAATTCACGATGCATTCCGGGGTCTTCCGGGGGCGTGGGCGCGGACCATTCAGGCCATCGAGTGGGCTAACGAGGCGGGGATTCCCATCCAGGTGCACTCCACCATCAGCCGCCACAACGCTCACGATCTGGACAACCTTTGCGCACTTTTCGAGCAACTTTCCATCGTGATGTGGAATGTCTTCTTCCTGGTTCCGGTGGGGCGCGGCCAGTTGGGTGATCTGCTCTCGGGCGAGGAGTTCGAGCAGGTCTTCGGCAAGATTTACGAACTCTCGCAACGGGTGAACTTCCAGATCAAGACTACCGAGGCGATGCACTACCGCCGTTACCTGCTGCAGCACAATCTGGAGGAGCGGCGCATGGGTCACGGGCATCCGCACGCTGCGGCTGCAGCAAAGGAGTACGAGGCTGGGGCACCCACCAGCGACGCGCACGCGCGTACTACGAGCTGGGCTACCCGCCGCGTGAACGACGGCAAAGGCTTTCTGTTTGTTTCTCACGTAGGCAACGTGTATCCCAGCGGATTCCTTCCCATTCATGCCGGCAATGTGCGCCAGACGCCACTGGCGGAGATCTATCGGAACGCGCCTATCTTCAAGTCGTTGCGCGACACCAGCAAGCTGGAAGGCAAGTGTGGGGCCTGCGAGTACAAGGAGATCTGCGGCGGCTCGCGGGCGCGTGCCTATGCGGTGACGGGCGATCCGCTGGCGCAGGAGCCGTGCTGCGTGTACCAGCCGCGTAACTGGGTCCCTCGCGAAGAGAAGGAGCCGGCGGCTGTCTGCCAGCCGGAACTGTACCCGCTGGTCACCCTGTAGGCTGGGACGCAGGCGAGGAATTACTTCTGTATTTTCGACTCTCCGCGTAGAGTCGCATTCGCGGTTTTACGCAGCCAGCCTCAGTGCCCGCTGGCGTCTGCTTTGCCCTTGAACCGGCTGTAAACAAAGACGATGTAAGCGACGGCCAGGGCCATACCGAAGCTCCACCAGACCAGGCCTACGGCCAGCGTATGAGGCCCGGAGATGGCGCGGCTGAGAGTGATGTCGCGGTCCGAGCCTGTTGTGGCCGGCAGCAGTGTCGGATATACGCCCCAGCACGCTCCCGCGAGCATGAAGAAGAGATAGAGGCACGAAGAGAGGAAAGCCTTGACCGGTTGCATCTTGCGATTGAATAGCCAGGCTGCGGCCAGCGACGCCACCACTCCCACAGGCACAACAAAGGTGAACGGATAGCTGTA
Organism: Acidobacteriaceae bacterium; assembly: GCA_003165075.1. Taxonomy (GTDB): domain Bacteria; phylum Acidobacteriota; class Terriglobia; order Terriglobales; family Acidobacteriaceae; genus Telmatobacter. The sequence goes on from PLSM01000178.1 coordinate 60,149, forward strand.
GTAGTTGTCCAGGCTCTGCGGGCGAACAACGATGGTGGCAACCAGGCTGACCACGGTGAGCAGGACCACGATCAGCCACAGCGGGGTGACGATGCGGCGGGCGCGCTGGGCCAGGTCGCCCGAGGTTTTGATGGTGAGCCAGAGCGCGCCATGCAGGGTGAGCGCAGCCAAAGCTACGAGGCCGCCGATGACCGTGTACCAGTCAAGAATTCCGGGGCTTGGTCCGGGCTGCCAGTTGGTCCACAGGGGCAGGAAGAAGTATCCGTCTGCTTGCAGGGGCACACCACGAAGCACGTTGGCCAGTGCGGCGCCGAAGAAAATGGCGAGCAGAGCGCTGGCCAGTCCGAAGACTCCGTCGAGCAGAGCGCGCCATACTCCTACGTCGATGTGATTGCGCAATTCCAGGCTTACACCGCGCAGCACCAGCAGCCAGAGCACGATCATGAGCGGCAGGTAGAAGCCGCTGAAAGCCGAAGCGTAAAGCAGCGGAAAAGCGAAGTAAAGTGTGCCGCCGCCAGCCAACAGCCACACCTCGTTGCCGTCCCACACCGGACCGATGCTGCCCAGGGTGGCGCGGCGTTCCGCTTCAGTGCGCACCAGAAAGAGGTGCAGCACGCCCACACCGAGGTCGAACCCGTCGAGCACGACATAGCCCACGATCATCACGGCAACCAGCCAGAACCAGATGAAACCCATCATGACGAAACCTCTGATGCATGAACCATGGTCAAGAGTTGTGGTGCCCGACTCTTCTCAAAGAAGAAGACGTAATTGGTGGAGCGCAGATCATTTGCCGAACCTCCCGCATTCGGGTCAATCCGCGTGGAGCGCTTCGGCGGTGACTTCTTTCGGCTCCGGGCCACGGCTGATCTCGCGGTAGACCAGTACGGTGAACAGCAGACCCAGTAGCGCATAGAGCCCCATGAATCCCAGCAAAGTGAATAGCCCGTTGCTGGCCGAGACGGTGTTTGAGTAGCCCTCGCTGGTGCGCATCAGGCCATAGATGAGCCAGGGCTGACGGCCAATTTCCGCGGTCAGCCAGCCGGCGGTATTGGCAATATAGGGCAGAGGAAAGCTGATCAGCAGCAACCACAGCATCCAGCGCACGGTGTAGATTTTCCCCCGCCACAACAGAAATGCAGCCACAATCATCAAGAGCACGAACCAGGTCCCCAGACCGGCCATGATGTGGTAGGCGTAGTAGAGCAGCGGCAAGGCAGTGGGCCACTGGTCGTGAGGAAACTGATCGAGGCCCTTCACTTCGGCCTTGGTAGTTCCGTAGATGAGAAAGCTCAGCGCGTCGTTGACCACGAGAGGGTTGTCGATGAGGCCGGTCTCCTCGTTGGGCTGGCCCATGAGCACGATGTCCGCGCCAGCCTCGGTTTTGAAGAGGCCTTCCATGGCGGCCATGGCGGCAGGCTGGTTGCGCGCCACATACTTGCCGTGCAGGTCGCCTGTGGGAAAGATGATGAGGATGGTGGAGATGACGCCGGAGATCACGCCCACCTTGAGAAAGATGCGGCCATAGTCGTGGATACGTCCATCCAGCAGGTAGAACGCGCCGGTTGCGGCCATGACGAAGCTGGCGGTGACCACTGCTCCGGTCATGTTGTGCGCGTATTGGAGCAGGGCCCAGGGGTTCAGCAACAGTTGCCAGAAGCTGAGCACCTCAAACTGGCCATTCGGCAGTTGCGCGTAGGAGACCGGGTGCTGCATCCAGGCGTCGGTCACAATAATGAAGAAGCCCGAGATCCACGACCCCACGAAGACCATCACCGCCGAGAACCAGTGCATGACCTTGGAGAGACGCTTTTCTCCGTAGAGAAACAGGCCCAGGAATGCCGACTCCAGGAAGAAGCTGAAGACACCCTCCATGGCGAGGGGCTGACCGATTACTCCGCCGGAGAGACGCGAGAAACGTGCCCAGTTGGTGCCGAACTCGAACTCCATGGGAATGCCGGTGACCACGCCGAAGACGAAATTGATGCCGAAGATGCGTCCCCAGAATCGCGCTGCGCGGTCCCACTGTGCGCTGCCGGTACGGAGGGCCACCGTCTTGAGCACCACGATCAGCAGCGCCAGCCCCATGGTGAGCTGAGGGAAAAGATAGTGGAAGGTCACCGTGAAGGCGAAATGCAGGCGGTGAATCAATTCAGCGTTCATGGGGGAAACTCCTGACTAGGGACGGGGCAACAGGAAATGGGGCAAGAAGTCCCCTGCGCTGGATTCGGAAAGCGGCCGGTGTTGGGTCCATCAATCCATGCATAGATTGCCGATATCGATGCTAGCGCTGGCGAGTGACTTGAATCACACGCGTTCTACAGGCGTCGAGTTGATTCTAATCCTGTTGGAAACGACTATCCCCACCATACGGCAGATTCCCCAAGCAGAACAATGTCGGTGCGGAAACTGTTCTAATAGAGTGTTGAGGTAGCGATGCGAACTGCAATCATTGGCGGAGGCATAGCGGGGTTGGCAGCCGCTTATGAGTTGGAGAAGGCGCGGGCGGCTGGTGCGGCGGTGGAGTACACGCTGTTTGAGGCGCGCGAGCGGCTGGGCGGCGTGCTGGCCTCGGAGACTGTGAGAGGCACAGTGCTGGAGCGGGGTCCTGACTCTTTTATCAGCGAGAAGCCGGCCGCAGCCGAGCTTTGCCGGGAGCTGGGACTCGGTGACCAACTGACCCCGTCGAACGACGTGGCACGCAAGACCTACGTTGTAGTACGCAACAAGCTGGTGCCCCTGCCGGATGGGCTCATGTTTCTGGTGCCCACCAAGCTGATTCCCACAGCGCTGACGCGGCTATTCAGCCCCATGACCAAGGTGCGCATGGCGCTGGAGTTGCTGCATCCTCCGCGCCCCAGCGGCCACGATGAAGCAGTGGCCACCCTGGTGGAACGGCATTTTGGCGCCGAGGCCGTGGACCGGCTGGCCGATCCGCTGCTCTCCGGCATTTTCGGCGGTGACTCCTCGCAACTGAGTGCACGCGCAGTGCTGCCTCGACTGGTGGAGATGGAAACCAAGTACGGCTCCCTCACCCGCGGCATGTTGGCAGCACACCGCCAGATGCGTGCCCGAGCCGCGAGCCTTGGAGGGACGAAAAACCAGGGCAACGGACGGACTGCACCGCGAGGCATCTTCACTACCTTGCGCGGGGGCCTGCAGCAATTGGTGGACACGCTGGAAGCACGGCTTGAACCCGCCTGGGTGCGTCGGTCTACACCTGTCAATGGACTGGGGAAAACAGAAAGCGGATGGCAGGTTCGTGCAGGCGGCGCCACGGAGATCTACGACGCGGTGGTTATGGCGTCGCCGGCCTGGGCGGCGGGCGTACTGCTGGGCGAGGTGGACGCGGAACTGGGCAATGAACTGAGCGGTATTCCCTATTCATCGTCGATTACCTTGAACCTGGTTTACGACGAAGCCAAACTGGGCCGGCTGCCGGATGGTTTCGGCTTTCTGGTTCCGGCCAGCGAGCGCCGCTCGATGCTGGCCTGCACGTTTGTCCACCGCAAGTTTCTGGGACGGACACCGCCGGGAAAGGCGGTGCTGCGGGCCTTTCTGGGCGGCATGAACAACGAGGCTCTGCTGGCCGAAACGGATGCTGCGCTAGTGGCTACCGTTCGTCGCGAGTTGAGCGAGATTCTGGGCGAGAAGATTATCGCCTCGCACGTGGAGCCGGAGGTAGCGCAGGTTTCGCGGTGGCAGCGAGCCATGGCCCAGTACTCGGTGGGACACCAGGATCGCATTCAGCGCATCACCGCACGCGTGGCAGCCCTGCCGGGATTGCGACTGGCCGGAAACGCTTACGACGGAATCGGCATTCCCGACTGCATCCGGCTCGGACGGAAAGCGGCGAAGGAGCTGATAGCCGGGTTCGCAACAGCTTCCCGATCCTAGAGCATCATCTGGGCACAACCGGCAGCACCAGCGCGCTTGGATGTTCGCGGTCGTGGAGGACGGTGTTGGTCGCCTTCACAAACGTTGCGTCCTCCGCGGCGCTCGTGCCGGTGTTCAGGTTGCGGTCAAAGCGCGGAAAGTTGCTGCTGGAAACTTCAACGCGGATCCTGTGGCCCTTCAGGAACACGTTGCTCGTAGACCACATGTCGATTTTGTACTCGTAGATCTTGCCGGGCACGATGGGTTTTGCCTCGCTGGTAGATTCGCGATAGCGCGCGCGCAGAATGCCTTCAGTCAGATTCTGCGCAAAGCCGTCCGGACCTACGTCTATCAATTTGGCGGTAAAGTCGGTGTCGGCGGCGGAAGACTGTGCGAACAGGTCGAGAGTCACCAGGCCGGTCACTTCAGTGTCATGATCGAGGGGCGGCGTGGAATAAATCAGCACATCGGCACGGCTCTCCACTTCCTTCTGATCCCTGGGGCCGGGCGCCAAGTGCACGCTGTCGCAGCACAAAGGTCCGCCCACCGTTGGAACGGGGTTGGCTGGGTCGTAGACAAAGCTGTCCGGAGCTTCCCTGGTCGCAGGAGCGACCGAGATGGAGCCATCACCGGAAGCACTGTTGGCCTTGCCGGCGGAGTGCAGAAAGTAGCTTGTCTCCTGGGCGCGCTGCAGAGGCCAGTCGTCCTCATAGCGCCACTTGTTCTCGCCCATAACGAATATCTTGACCGGCTTCTCTGTGGCGAATTCATTTTGCTTGCCCTGGAGCAGGTATTCGTACCACGCGAGGGTGACGGCGTTCTCGTCAAAAACCGCATCGGGACCGAAATCGACGGTGCCGACGGTGCGGTCCCATCCGGAATGCCCGCCAATCGCGATCAGCAACCGCTGCCCGTTGCGGGCCGCCTCGCTGCCGCCGTGGGCTTTGATGCCGAGATAGTTGCGCAGTGAGCCGCCCTGGAAGAGGTCGTACCAGGCGGCAATAGTGAGTGCGGGCACCTGGATGGAGGCGAAGTTCTCCTCAATCGACCATTGTTTCCAATAGCTGTCGTAGGCCGGATGGTCGAGCCAATCAAGAAAGTAAGGCGCCAGAACACGGGTCAGCACGGCGCCATTTGCGCCGGTCTGGATATTGAAGACGGGGTACTGCTTCAAGGGCAAGGCGTTGCTGCCGAGGAGGGCATTTGTGCTTTGCCGGATGGCACGGTTGGCCGTGTCTTGCGCCAGGCCCGAGGTCCACGATTCATCGAACCATTGCTCGAAGGCGCCGCCCTGGTAGGTCCAGTTTTCGTGATAGTTGCTGGCCGTCACCACGGGGCAGATTCCGGCCAGGTGGGGCGGATGGCCGATGGCGGTGAGCATCTGCGTTGCGCCCACATAGGAGCCGCCGAACATGCCCACCTTTCCGTTGGAATGAGGCAATGCGGCCGCCCACTCCACCGTGTCGTAGCCGTCGTCGGTTTCGTGCTTGAAGGGGTACCACTCGCCCTCGGAGGTATAGCGTCCGCGCACATCCTGCACCACCACCATGAATCCGCGCGCCACAGCCTGGTGTGCGAAGACGGAGGCATTGTTCTTGTCGTAGGGGGTGCGTTGCAGCAAGACCGGGAACGGACCTTCTCCGGCAGGCCGGTAGATGTCGGCGTAGAGCGTGACGCCATCGCGAGTCTTCATGGCCACCCCGCGCTCCACCGACACTTCGGAAGCGGATTGACCCAGGGCAGAGAGCGAGGGCAGCAGCGAAACTGCAAAGGCAAACAGGCAAAGTGTTTTCTTGAGCATGAGTTTCCCCGGCGGCGAATGCCGAGACCATTCTATAGGCATTGCGCCGCGGGGAATGGGATGCGGCCTTGAGGCGGATCGGTTACATCCCGCCTTTACCGAGGAGGATACCGATGCCGTAGGTGACCGCGCCCTCGACGGCGCCGACTACGGTCATCTCGAAACCGGAGGACCACCAGGAACGCACGGTGATGAGGCTCTTGGCTGCGCCGACAGCGAAGTGCGCGGCCAGAGAAATGACGGCGGCGGCAATGACCGCTTCAATTCCATGCATGAAGAAGAAGGGGATGATGGGGATGGCGGCGCCAACGGCCGTTGAAAGCGCGCCGGAACTGGCTGAGACGATAGGATTGGCAAGCGCTTCCTCTGAGGTGCCAAGCCGTTCGCCGGCCAGGGCGCGAAGCAGCTGGCCGGGGTCGTTGGCGATGTGGTTGACCATGTGGTCGGCATCCGGCTCAGGCAGGCCCTTTACCTGGTAGTAGAGCGAAAGCAGTTCGCGGGCTTCGGGGCCATTCAGGTGGATGGCCTCGCGCTCACGCGCGATTTCAGCATGGTAAATTTCACGCTCGCTCTTGGCCGCCAGGTAGGCGCCGGAGCCCATCGAAAGGGCGCTGGCGATCATGCCTGAAAGACCAGCCAGCAGAACATACTTGCTGTCGCCGGCGGTGGCGCCGGAGACGCCAGAGACGATGCCGAAAATGGCGCCGAGGCCGTCGTTCACTCCGTAAATGGCGTCGCCGATCCAACTGCCGGGCTGCTTGCGGCCCTCATTACGCTTGGCCAACAGCTCATCGAGAACGGCCTGGGCGTCCACCTTGGGAGCGCCGATCGGCGCGGTGTAGTGGCCGCGCAACAGCGAACCCAGTTCGCGGAAGTGCTCTTTTTCGTCCTCGATGACGTGTTCGAGGATGGCGACGGAGCCCTCGTCCCCCAGATCCTTCAACTGGGTTCCATAGTTGGCGATGTGGCGGCTCTCTTCAATTTCGAGGCGGCGCAGGGCCATCTTCGGTCCGCCGGCACGGTTAGCCAGCGAGTTTGCTTCACCACCCGGGTTGCCGTGATAGACGGGCGTGGGGCCGCCCAGTTCCTCGATGCGGCCCGCCCACAGTGCGGCGTGCTCCAGCTCGGCCTGGGCCAGGTGGCGCAGCACTTGGGCACGCACTGGGTCGGAGTCGCGATCGGCCAGGGTCAGGTAAGTATGGTAGCCCTCCATTTCGGCTTTCCAGTTCCCTTCCAGGGCCGCCAACACCTTCTTCAGCCTGGCACTGCTCAACACTGCAATGGCCACGTCCGTCTCCTTAGGTTTGATCTTGAGGATAGCCGAAAACGGCGCCGCTCCGGTAGCCCAGAACGGGGCCGGCGCGCGCCGCCATCTTCCCGGGGTGGTTTCACGTATAGTGTTCTGTGCGGCAAAACGGCCGAAGGCTCTGGCTGAATCGCAACGCGGTGGCGGGCTTCAAGCTGCCGACTGTAATCGACCCTCCCACGCCGGGCGCCACGAAGATGACCTTGCCGGGTAGAACACTTTCAGGAAGTGGGGAATAACCTCCTATGACGACACGATCGACACCATCCGCGGCGCTCACTTCACCCGGATACCTGGTTCCGTTCATCACGGTGACCGCGCTGTTTTTCATCTTCGGATTCATTACCAACCTGAATATGGCCCTGGTGCCGTATCTGCGGAAGTTATTTAATCTCCCTTATGGAGAGGCGATGCTGGCCGAGTCAGCCTTTTTCCTGGCCTACCTCGTCTTCTCCGCGCCTACGTCCAAGCTGATCGAGACGATTGGATACAAGCGGACGATGGTAGTTTCACTGCTGATTCAGATGGTGGGCTGCCTGTTGTTTGTTCCGGCAGCAAGGCTGGTGAGCTTTCCGCTTTTCCTTAGCGCGGTTTTCGTGGTGGGAGCCGGGGTTACCGCCTTGCAGACCTCGGCGAACCCGTACGTTTCTATCCTGGGACCCGAGGAGAGCGCTTCGATTCGGCTGAACCTGGCACAGGCGCTCAACTCCATTGGCGGAACCATCGCGCCGATCATCGCCGGTGCGTTCATCCTTACCGATCTCGGCAAAACGGCGACCCCGGCGGTCATCGCACACACGGTGCGCGGACCGTACATTGCCATTGCCGGCGGGTTGCTGATCCTGGGAGTTGCGGTGGCACTTTCACACCTGCCACCGATTGCTGAGACGAAGGCATTCCGTCCCGCCAAAGAGGGCGATCCGGTGTTGAGCCGCAGCATCTGGGGCTACCGGCACACGGTACTGGGAGCGCTGGGCATCTTCTTTTATGTGGGCGTGGAGGTGGGCCTGGCATCGATCGCAGTCAACTACTTCACGACCCAGGGCGTGAACACGGCTAAAACCGCCTCGTTTTTGCTCTCGCTCTATTGGTTCGGCGCGATGGTGGGACGCCTGCTGGGCGCATGGATTCTGACCAGGGTGAAGGCCGGAAAGCTACTGGGAGTCTTCGGCTTTACCGCCGCCGCGCTGATCACCATCTCGATGTTCACTTCAGGATGGGTGGCCATCGGGACGCTGGTGCTGTGCGGGTTCTTCAACTCGGTGATGTTCCCCAATATCTTTACGCTGGGCATTGCCGGACTGGGGCCGATGACCAGCAAGGGTTCGGGACTGATTATGACCGCGATCGTGGGCGGAGCCGTGATTCCGTTTCTTCTGGGCAAGTTGGTCGACTTTTTCGGAATGTTGGGCGATCCGGCAAAGATTCAGCACGCGTTCATTCTTCCCGTCGTGTGCTACCTCTTCATTGCCTACTACGGGCTGTGGGGCTCCAAACCTAGGCGGACTGTGACGGCGTAGGCTGGATGTTGTTTGAAAATTGGAGGCCCTCCGGCACCACGCTGGAGGGCCTTCGCATGTCTGAAAGCCTGTCAAAGAACTCGACGGCAGCGCCAGTGCGAGAACAGGGGGCCGGCATCGGAGGGAGGGCGCCGAGCAGCACGGCGACAGTCGCTGGTGTGTACCGATGAGTAACCCTACCCCCACTCCCCCGATTCTGTAGATAAAATATCTATTTCCACGTGTTTACGGGATGGGTCGCGCGGCAAAATATTGATTCCGCAGACGTTAGCCGCAGAATATAGATATCAAAGGAGTTAGACCTCCCTTTGGGGGCGCGGGGATCGTTCACACACCAAGTTCACCAAGACAGGCCCATTCCGCGCCCGACTGTGCGCAGCTTCCCGACCAGCGACTCGACTGGCAATGCTCCTTGTCTCCGGTGATCGACCTATCGACCCCCAACTCAAATTCAATTATGCGCCGCGCTCACATAATTCACTGCAAAAGGGCAGCCGCCGCCTGGGACGGGGTGCGGCCCGAAGGCCCTTTAACCACCCTTGCTTTCAATCAGAGCCAGCGCGAAGTTGAATGCGACTGCCACTCCACACGGCCCGCGACCTACAAATCCAAAGAAAATTAGGGCTAACAAGCATCCTATCGATTTTTGTTGACATGTATCGCAGATTGCAATAGAGTTATTGCAATCTGCGATAGAGATGCGAATCAAATCGCATTTCCCGCTTTCAGAAGACCATGAAGCTGGGCGAGAAAATCCGCTACTTGCGCGAGGTGGAGGGCAGCCTGCGAGGGCTGGACCGCGACCTCAGCCAGCAGGAGATGGTACGAGCGATCGAGGCTGAGACTGGTTCGAAACTGAGCCAGAGCTATCTCTCGCAGATCGAGAGCGGCGCTCGGCCTCACCTGACCAATACGACGCGACAGATTCTGGCGCGGTTCTTCAAGGTGCATCCCGGTTACCTGGTGGACGATCCGGAGGGCTACTCGCCCGAACTACAGAGTGAGTTACGCAACGTGGAAGACAAGCTGGACCTGTGGCTGGTTTCGGGCGCGGAGCGATTCCGGCGCGACCCGGAACTGAAGCGCGCCCTGCTGACCGCGGCGCGGCACGAGCACTCGCGGGAATGCCTGCTGCTGTTGGAAGCGATTCTGGAGACACCGGGCCTGATGCCGCGGCTAGCCGAGGTCCTGCGGCCAAAACATGAAAACAAGGCGCACGAAGCCAATGCGCAAAAGCCTGCTGTACGGAGACAGGGGGCGCAACGATGAATTGGGAGAGCTTTTACCTGATCTGTTTTCTTCTGGGGCTGTTGCTGAGCGCGATTTCGCTGCTTGGCGGGATGGGACATTTTGGCGGACACATTCACATTCCACATGCCCCACACCTGCCCAGCGCCGGCCATCTGCCGCATGGCGGAGCAGGACTGAGGGCGGGAACGGCCACCATTCCCTGGTGGAACGCATTCTCGATCATGATCTTCCTGTGCTGGTTCGGGGCAGCCGGGTATCTGCTGACCCGCTACGGCAGCTTTGTGGCCCTGGTAGTGCTGGTGCTGGCAGTAATTTGCGGAGTGGCTGGAGGAACGATTCTGTTTCTGTTCCTGACCAGGGTGCTTTTGCCCCACGAACGCGAGCTGACCGCGGAGGAGACGGACGTCGTTGGCGTGGTGGGCCGGGTTTCTTCAGCGGTTCGAGCGGGTGGAATCGGAGAGATGGTGTATGAGCAGCTGGGTGCGCGACTTTCGGTTCCGGCACGCGCAGAGGACGGCGAACCGATTCAAAAGGAGGAAGAGGTGTACGTTGTCCGCTACGAAAGAGGAATCGCCTATGTCCGGCGGTGGGAAGACCTGGCGGAAGGCAAAGATTAGGGAACGGGGAGAGCATTGGATTGCCAATGGGCTGTATGGGGCGAATGGCAACCGCAGTTCCCTGTTCCGCGATCCCTCGTAAACAACCCTCTCCCGGTGGAAAGGACCGGGAACCGAATGACGAACACGACTGTGCTGATGACGGATATGGCGATCCTGGCGGTGATCTTTCTGCTGGGAACATTGGCCAAGATTTTCCCGAAGAGCGGCCGCAACGCCGGTTCGAAGAACTGAACCATCAACCACTCACCTCCCGGGCGAAAGGGCCGGGAACGTAATGACGAATCAAATTGTTCTGATTGTTGGACTCGGGGTATTGGCGCTGATCTTTCTGATGGGCATTCTGGCGCGGATGTATCGCAAGGCCGGACCCAACGAAGCCTTGATTGTCTACGGATTCCGCGGTCCACGGGTCATCAAGGGCCACGGCACGGTGATCTTTCCCATGGTAGAGAACGCGCGGGAGCTGAGCCTGGAGCTGATGAGCTTTGACGTGGCGCCACAGCAGGATCTCTATACCAGGCAAGGCGTTGCGGTGACGGTGGAAGCGGTGGCGCAGATCAAGGTGCGCAGCGACCAGGCTTCGATCCTGACCGCGGCGGAGCAGTTTCTGACCAAGACACCGCTGCAGCGCGAGGGCCTGATCCGGCTGGTGATGGAAGGCCACCTGCGCGGCATCATCGGGCAGTTGACGGTGGAGCAGATTGTGAAAGAGCCGGAGATGGTGGGCGAGCGGATGAGGGCCACCTGCGCGGAAGACATGAGCAAGATGGGTCTGGAGGTAATCTCGTTCACCATCAAGGAAGTGCGTGACAAGAACGAGTACATCTCCAACATGGGCCGGCCCGATGTGGCCCGCATCAAGCGCGACGCGGAGATGGCCACAGCCGACGCCGAGAGGGACACGGCGATTAAACGGGCCACCGCGCTGCGTGAATCCGCGGTGGCCAAGGCGCAGGCGGACCAGGAGCGAGTGATTGCGGAGACCGCTTCCGCGACGCGCCAGGCCGAGGCGCAGCGCGATCTGGAAATCAAGAAGGCCGAGTACGCAGAGCAGAGCCGCCGCCAGCAGGCGCAGGCCGACAAGGCTTACGAATTGCAGACCAACATCATGCTGCAGCAGGTAACTGCCGAGCAGGTAAAAGTGCAACAGGTGGAGAAGGAAGGCCAGATCAAGGTTCAGGAAGCGGAAATCCTGCGCCACGAAAAGGAACTCATCGCCACGGTACTGAAGGGCGCAGAGATCGAACGGCAGCGCATCGAGAACCTGGCCACGGCGGAAAAGGCGCGGCTGACCACCGAGGCGGAGGGACGCGCAGCGGCCATTCGCTCCCAGGGCGAGGCCGAAGCCAACATCATCTTCCAGAAGGGTGAGGCCGAAGCCAAGGCAATGAGCGTAAAGGCCGAGGCTTACCAGGAATGGAACCAGGCTGCGGTGGTGGACAAGCTGCTGACCAACATGGCCGACGTAGTGCGTGCCATGGCCGAGCCGCTCAGCAAGGTAGACAAGATCACGATTGTGTCCACTGGCGGAGAGGATGCCGCCGGAGTGCACAAGATTACTGGTGATATGACGAAGATCGCGGCGCAGGTGCCAGCCCTGTTCGAGGCGCTGAGCGGCATGGACATCAAACAGTTGATGTCGAACGTGAAAGCGATCAGGCAGAGGCCTGAGGAGCAAAAGCTGGAGGATAAATAGCTTCCACCACGGGTTTCTGACCAATGTGCAGGGAACTGGGGGCTGGAACGATTGAAGCAGGATTGAAGCGTGGCCCCTCATCCATTCCGCACACGAGGCGGAATGGATGGGGGCACCCAGCATTTCATCCATGAAGTGAACAACGAACCACGGTTGCTGACAGCCGGCGAACATGGCCGGGAATCGACAGCTGAAGAGAAGGAGGACGCCATGTCATTGCTGGACCGGGTAAGCACATTGCTACGCGCCAATCTGAACGATCTGGTGGAGAAGGCTGAGGATCCTGAGCGGATGTTGAAACAGATTGTGCTGGACATGGAGAACCAGTTGCTTCAGGTAAAAACGCAGGTGGCCATCGCCATTGCCGATCAGCATCTGCTGGAGAAGAAGCGAGCCGAGCATGCGCAGCAGTCCGCGGATTGGCGGCGCAAGGCGGAACTGGCAGTGCAAAAGGGCCACGACGACCTGGCCCGCGCCGCGCTGGAACGGGCACTGAGCCACGACCAGTTGGCGGCGGGCTTCACCACCCAGGCCGAAGACCAGAAGCATGAAGCGGACGGTCTGCGCCAGGCCCTGCACAAGCTGGAGCAGAAGCTAAGCGAGACGCGCGCCCACTGCGAAATGCTGGTGGCTGAGCATCGCCGCGCACGCGTGGTGGGCCGGGCCACCAAGGCGCGCCAGGCCGTGGGCACGGATCAGGAAAATACGCTGGGGAGAATGAAGAGCAAGGTTCACATAAAGGCCGCAGAAAACGCAGCTGCCAGTGAGATTCTGTCTCCCGAGACGCTGGAGGACAAGTTCAAGGCGCTGGAGAGCGAGGACACGGTCGAGCAACTGCTGAACGAGATCAAAAGCCGGCAGGCTGCGCAGGCTTAGACACGGATGGTGGCGCATCCACTCTGCAACCACCCCGAGGCACTATGTGCACCTGCGAAGGCGGTTTCTCGTCTAAATTGTGTGTAGTTGGTTTCTCACGACGAAAAGCCGCCCACGCCGCGTTTCCGCCACGGGTTGCGCGAGCTCGGATAGTTTACCCTTGAGCTAGCCCTTCCCTGTCCATTTGCGCTTATGTGCGAGTTGGCCAAGCGGGCGCGGACTCCTCCTATGGTGAATGGATGCGCATAAGTTTCTGCCTACTTTCTTTAATGCTCGCAATGTGCATGGCCGTGCTTGTGCAGCCCTGCCCCTTGATGGCGCAGAATTCGCCCGCGAGCTTGAGCAAGACTGAGGCAGACGAACCGCCTGACGCCCCCCAACCGCAGTTTCCTGTGGTCGTGGCGGAACCGGATGGGTCGCAGGAGCTCGCCGGCCAAGGCCAGAATGGACAACAGCCTGCTCCGGCTTCCGGCACCGCGCAGGACAGCTCCAGTGCTCAGCCTGCCGCGGGGCAGACCGGGGACGAAAAAAGCAGAGACCAAAAGGCCCATGAGCAGATCAAGGAGCAGGAAAAGCAGCGCGTTCTGGGCATTATGCCGGCCTTCAACACGTCCTATCGCAGCGATGCTGTTTCGCTGACCGCGAAGGAGAAGATCAGCGTTGCCTTTCGTTCCGCGATCGATCCGTTTATCTTCGCGACCGCGTTGATTGTGGCTGGATATGGTGAGGTGGCCGACTCCGACAGCGGATTCCCCTGGGGAGCAAAGGGCTACGGAGAACGCGCCGGCGCCAAATATCTTGATGCATTCGACGGAACGATGATCGGCAACGGGTTCCTCCCTGCCGTGCTGCACCAGGATCCGCGCTACTTCCGGTTAGGTCATGGCACGACCCGGCACCGCCTGCTGTATGCCATGGCGACAAGCTTCATTTGCAAGCATGACAACACCGGCAAGTGGGAACCGAACTACTCCAACGTGCTGGGTAACATCGCTTCAGGCGCTCTATCCAATCTTTACTATCCGTCCACGGACTCCGGTTTTGGCCAGACCATCAGCAACGGAATGATCGTGACCGGTGAAGGCACGGTTGGCGCGCTCTTGCAGGAGTTCTGGCCGGACATCTCGCGGAAATTTCTGCACAAAGACCCTACGCACGGTCTCGATGCCCAGGCACGCGCGGCAGAGAAAACGGCGAAACAAGACAAGCAGAACTAGAGCGTGTTTCAAAAATAGGTTCGGCCTCAAATCAGGTACTTACGTGTGAGATGGGTGGGCTGTTGAGCTTCTGTCATGAAGAAGCGGCAGAAGCTGTTGACGGACGAACAGTGGAAACTGATTGAGCCCTTGCTTCCCAAGCCGAGGAGGCGACGCGATAATCGTGGACGGCCACCAGCCCCGAATCGAGCATGTTTCGAGGGCACACTTTGGGTTCTGCAAACCGGTGCCGCGTGGCGATTTCTACCCGACGAGTTTCCATCTCCTTCGACATGCTGGGGACGATTGCAGCGTTGGCAAGAGAAGGGCGTCTGGCTCGATACCTGGCGGACTCTGCTTGGCGCACTGGACGAGCGAGGATTGCTCAAATGGGACGAGACCTTCCTGGATGGCAGCTTCGCNNCGAAGTGGATGGTACTGGTCGACGGTCAAGGTCTTCCGATGGGAGTTCGGCTGGAAAGTGCCTCCCCCAGTGAAGTTAACCTTGCGGAGGCCACGGTCGCAGAAGTCCGCGTACCCCGTCCGCGCGGCCGCCCGCGGCAAAAGCCGAAGCGCATCATAGCCGACCGCGGCTACGATTCCGATCCGCTGCGTGAGCGGTTCAAAAAGCGCGGCATCGAACTGATTGCGCCGTACCGGAAGAACAACAAACGAAGACGCTATGAAGATGGCCGCAAACTACGTCGCTGCAAACGTCGATGGATCGTGGAACGAACCAATGCCTGGCTCGGACAATTCCGCCGCCTGCTGGTTCGCCACGAACATTTGCTCTCCATCTACTACGCCTTCTTTTACCTGGCATGCTTCTGGATTACGCTCAGAAGGCATTTTTGAAACACGCTCTAAGCCTTCGACGTTTGATTTTGTGCTTTCCCACGTTGGTATTACATCAATTAACTATAGACTGGAGCCATGGTCTGCTGGCTGGTGCATGCGCGCCTTTGCCTAATGAGCGGGGATTCCGTGCAGTAAGAGAGTCGAGTTACTGCAACGCATGGCTTACTTGATCGCGGGCTCCAGTTGGGATCGTACTGATTCGTACATCCGGCGTATACCATCCGCGAGGCTGGTCCGTGCCTTCCATCCGAGGGCATTGATGCGACTCACGTCGAGGAGCTTCTGGGGCGTGCCATCCTGTTGCAAAGGATCGAAGACCAGCTCGCAGTCGAAATCCAGCACTCTCGCAACCAACTCCGCCAACTCGCGAATAGTCAGGTCTTCACCCGTGCCAATGTTGATGAGCGGCGGTGTCTCCGCAGTAAGCAGGCTTCGATAGGTGGACTCCGGTAGTTTGAGAAGGTGAATGCATGCCTCCGCAAGGTCATCGCTATACAGAAACTCCCGGCGCGGCTTGCCCGTGCCCCACACCACAATTCTTCTTTCTCCGGAAAGCTTTGCTTCCACAACTTTGCGCATCAGCGCGGGAAGAACATGAGAACTTTTTGGATCGAAGTTATCGCCCGGACCGAAAAGATTCGCAGGCATTGCTGCAAGATAGCGGGTACCGTATTGCCTGTTATAGGCCCAGCACATTTCGATGCCGGCAATCTTAGCCAGGGCATAAGAGCGATTAGTGGGCTCCAGCGGACCGGTCAAGAGATACTCTTCTCTGATTGGCTGCGAAGCCAGCTTGGGATAGATACAGCTCGACCCGAGAAAGAGCAGGCGCTTCACACCTGACCGGTAACTCGCATCGATTGCATTGGTCTGAATCTCCAGATTGTCGCGGATGAAATCAGCCGGGCAGGTATCATTGGCAAGGATGCCGCCCACCTTGGCGGCTGCAAGAAACACATATTCCGGCTGCTCCTGGCGGAAGAAATTCCGCACCGCCTCACGATCGGCCAGATCGAGTTGCGAATGGGTGCGCAACAACAGCTTCGAGTATCCCTGCTTCTCCAGCGCACGACAAATCGCTGATCCCACCAGTCCGCGATGCCCTGCAACAAATATCCGGCTGTCTGTTTCCATATCCAACCGATTCCTGGCTCTCAGTTTTCGTGATAGTTGAAGACGGAATAGCCGTGCTTTCTAACCAGGGCGTCCTTCTCGGCCGCTTGCAGGTCCGCTTCCGCCATCTCCTTCACTAGCTCGCGAAAAGTGATGCGCGGTTGCCAGCCGAGTTCGCGCCTGGCCCGGCTGGCGTCGCCCAGCAGCGATTGCACTTCTGTGGGGCGGTAATAGCGCGGGTCCACGACCACAATGACATTACCATCCCTGTCCACTCCCTTTTCGTCAGCGCCCGTACCGTCCCAGTTGATTTCCATGTCGAGAAAGCTCGCAGCAAGTTCCACAAACTCGCGCACACTGTGTTGCTCGCCGGTGGCGATGACGTAGTCCCGGGGCTCAACCTGTTGCAACATGCGCCACTGCATCTCGACGTAATCGCGCGCGTGTCCCCAGTCGCGCAGCGCGTCCATGTTGCCCAGATGCAGGCAGTCCTGCAAGCCAACCTTGATGCGGGCCAGGCCGCGAGTGATCTTGCGGGTTACAAAGGTCTCGCCCCGCAAGGGCGACTCATGGTTGAATGACACCCCGTTGCAGGCATACATACCGTAAGCTTCCCGGTAGTTCACCGTGATCCAGTAAGCAAATAGCTTGGCAACGCCATAGGGAGATCGCGGGTAAAACGGAGTAGTCTCCTTTTGGGGAATTTGCTGCACCAAGCCGTACATTTCGGAGGTGGATGCCTGGTAAAAGCGGGTCACCTTCTCCAGCCCCGCAATCCGGATTGCCTCGAGCAGGCGCAGAGCGCCCAGGGCGTCGGAGTTTGCCGTGTATTCCGGCTCTTCGAAGGATACTTTCACATGACTTTGCGCGGCCAAGTTGTAGATTTCGTCCGGCTTGACCTTTTGCACAATCTGTATCAAGCCGCTCGAATCGGTCATATCGCCGTAATGGAGCACGAAATGACGATCCATCTTGTGCGGGTCTTCATAGAGATGGTCGATGCGGTTGGTGTTGAAGAGAGAGGCGCGCCGCTTGATCCCATGTACCTCGTATCCCTTCGATAACAGGAGTTCGGCCAGATAGGCTCCATCCTGTCCTGTAACGCCAGTGATGAGGGCTCGCTTCAATGCCTAATGCTCCTTCGCCCCACGCGCCATGGGGGCGCTTTCAGGGACAGCCCAATCTTCGTAGCTAATTGACTTCAATCGGTTCCAAGTGCTGCAGAGGATGCAACCGGCACTTCGGTGCAGCTGCGGAAATAGTCCAGAGTCAGCTTCAGGCCGGTCTCCAGATCGATCTTCGGCTCCCAGCCGAGAAGGCTTCTTGCCTTGCTGATATCCGGCTGTCTCTGGACGGGGTCATCCTCCGGAAGCGTGCAAAAGACAAGCTTGCTCTTCGAACCGGTAACCCGGAGCACCATCTTCGCGCAATCCAGAATGGTCCATTCGACCGGGTTCCCGACATTCACCGGAAGATGCTCATCGGTCCGGGCTAGTTTGAGAATTCCCTCGACCTCGTCTGAAATATAGCAGAAGCTCCGTGTTTGATCGCCACTTCCGTAGATGGTTATGTCTTTATCAGTAAGGGCCTCCATCATGAAATTCGAGATCACACGCCCATCATCCTTCTGCAGCCGGGGACCGTAGGTGTTAAATATCCGTACCAACCGCGTGTCTACCCCGTAATAACGGTGATACGCCATGACCAGCGACTCGGAAAAACGCTTAGCCTCGTCATAAACCGACCGTGGGCCGATGGGGTTTACGTGTCCCCAGTACTCCTCTGTTTGAGGATGCTCCGACGGGTCGCCGTAGCACTCCGAGGTAGAGGCATGCAGGAACTTTGCCCCGTACTTTTTCGCAATCTCCAGAGAGTTTCGCGTCCCGGCTGAACCCACCATCAGCGTTTCGATGGCGAGCCGGTAGTAATCCACAGGGCTGGCAGGGGAGGCAAAGTTGAGCACGTAGTCCACATGCCCCGGATCGAATGGCTGGCAGATGTCGTGTTCGAGAAACTCGAATCGTGGATCGCGCTTGAGATGTTCAAGGTTCCGCAGTGAACCCGTACAGAGATTGTCGATCCCGAAGACCGAATGCCCGTCCGCGACAAGTGCATCCGCCAAATGAGAACCCAAGAACCCTGCTGCCCCTGTTAATAGAACGCGCATTGTTTCTTTATCCTCTCCAGCAACCGAACCCATGTATCAAAGCTCGACAAAACAATACAGTAGATCGCCGGCTCCTGCCTTGGAGTCTTCGATTCGCATGATCCCCGGGGCAACATTCCTCACAGGAGGGGCTGGGGCGAAACAGCGGCTCGGATGGAAATATAGACCCTCACCGCAAGAAGAGCTCATGCCTTCGCTCGCCCTCTCGGGGGCGGCAGATAGTGCGTCGCCACCGGATCAAGGGTCTGAGACGACCCTGGCCGCCCAACGCTGAGGTAGATGAATCCATTCTCGGTCATGCCCGTCGGATCGTATAGATTACGTCCGTCAATCACAATTGGGTAACGAAGTGTGTAGCGCAGCCGTGCCAGGTCGAGTTCGGCAAACTCCTGCCAGTCATTAAGAATTAGCAGCGCGTCTGCGTCCTGTGCCGCCTCATAAG
Source organism: Acidobacteriaceae bacterium (assembly GCA_003165075.1). GTDB lineage: Bacteria > Acidobacteriota > Terriglobia > Terriglobales > Acidobacteriaceae > Telmatobacter. The sequence continues at coordinate 78,871 of PLSM01000178.1, forward strand.
GATCCTTGGCATACTGCATCTGCGGTCCCACCGGGATCACTTCCCTGCTTCGTTCCTCGGCGGCAGGATCATAGGCGCTGATCACGCATCCTTCGTTCAGGAGCCTCTGCACGATGTCCAGTGCGGGCGACTCGCGAATATCGTCGGTTCCTCCCTTGAACGCCAGCCCCAGCACACCAATCCTCTTCCCGCGAAATGTCCACAAGGCCGACCGAATCTTTTGAAAGAACCGCAGTTTCTGCTCCTCGTTTATCTTCTCCACTTCGCGCAGAAGTCCAAAATCCACCCCCACCTGCTCCGCGACGTGACGGAACGCCGCCACATCCTTGGGGAAGCAGGAGCCGCCATAGCCCACCCCGGCACGCAGAAATTTCGGGCCGATGCGGGAGTCCATTCCAATCCCACGGGCCACTTCCTCCACGTCAGCTCCGGCCGCCTCGCAAATATTCGCCACCACGTTGATGAATGAAATCTTCGTCGCCAGTAGTGCGTTGGATGCGTGCTTGATGATCTCTGCCGCCTTGGTGGAGGTGAGCAGAATCGGCGGGGGATCGGCTTGCGCTCTGGGCCCCGGTACCGCATTTGCGGTTCGGTAGTACTCGCCTGAGGTCAGGGGGAGATAAAGCCGCTTCAACAGCTCCGCCGACCGCTCGGTTGCCGCTCCGATTACGATCCGGTCAGCATGCAGAAAATCCACCACCGCCGTGCCCTCGCGCAGGAACTCCGGATTGGAAGCCACGTCAAAGAGATCCCTCGGCACGCCATTCCGCTCCACAACGCGGCGAATCCATTCGTTCGTGTAGACCGGAACTGTGCTCTTCTCGACAATTATCTTGTAGGAGTCGATAGAACGGGCAATCTCGCTGGCCACTGCGTCCACGTAGGAGAGGTCAGCGCTTCCCGCCCGGCTCTGCGGCGTTCCCACAGCAATAAAAATGGCCTGTGCGGCCTTGGTTGCGGCGCGAAGATCCGCAGTAAACTCCACCAGTTTCCCGCGGTGGCGATTCAGCAGCTCGGGCAGATAGTCCTCGTGAATTGGGATTCCGCCTTCGCGCAGCGTTTGGACCTTCGCCTCGTCGTTGTCAACGCAGATCACGTGGTGCCCAATTTCCGCAAAGCACGCGGCGGCCACAAGCCCTACATATCCGGAACCGACAATGGCAATTGAAATGGGTTGACTCATCGAATCCTTCCCGGCAGATCTGCAATTAGCGATCTGTTTGAGGACCTCACAGCCCGATTCTCCGGCTCACAAGAGGCGGTTGCACGCGGAAGAACTCAGGTGGGCTCAGTAAGAATGCAGCGCGGAGGCCATGCGCCCGTACTATACAAGCGCCGGTCGTCAGGAGCAGGTTGAGGTGATTTGTCATCATCGCGGGCACCGTTGGACTTCCGCCTCTCTAAATCTACAGACTCTCAGTGCGCTCGGGGAGTTGGCTACCGTAGCGCCAGATCAGAGGAATCAACAGGGGTGCGGACCAATATCGCGGTATGTACCGCCGCGGCGAAGAGACACAACGGAAGAACCATCCAAGGTAAAACTTGTCAGCCCATTCCGGAATTTTCACCTGGTCTCCGCTGAGAAACGCAATCGCCGCTCCGATGCAGTGGATAGCGGGAAGATAATCCAGATGGCTCTTGAGGTAGAGTCCCAGCCGCTCCTGGGTTCCCCCGCCAATTGTAATCACTACGTGCCCAGCTCGCAAAATGTGCAGTCTCTCGATGAGCGCCCGATCCTCTATATCGGACCCATCTATTGGTGCTTCGTACACACACTCCGGCGGAACTTCGATGCCTTGAGTCTGCAACCAGTCCAGATTCTTTCTGGCACTCGCCGGACCGGCCATAATCCATAGCGTACTTCCGGGGGTGCGCACATCGCACTGCTGCAGTAGCACAGGCAGATACTTCAACCCTGATAACCGTTGAATAGAATCGCGCTCCAGCAGATCTCGGCAGACGCTTGAAAGCAAGCGCTTCCTTCCATCTCCCGATGCGCGTCGAACGCTGACCCTTGCCGGTAATGCACCCAATATACCAGCAATCAAGGCAATGCAGGCAAAAAATGCGCTGGTCCCCAGGCAGCAGAGCCATGGACACAAATTGTGCCCTGCAAGCAGGTACCAACATTCCTCTTGGGCCAATGTGTTCAGAAACCTGGACTCACGCGCGTGCTTACAGCTCCGCAGGAAGCACTGCTGTGAAGATCAGAACAAGGTTTGCCGGCGCGTAGGGCAGAATTTCGGACTGTGTTACCCTCCCAAAAAGGGGATTTTACTGATGCTCACGGGATCTTCGACCGTCGCCCGGGTCTATATGGACGCCAACGCCACCACTCCTCTGCTGCCGGAGGTCGTGGAGGCGATGCGGCCCTATTGGACAGAGCACTTTGGCAACGCATCCTCAATACATTTGCACGGGCAGAAGGCACGTACCGCTGTAGACCGGGCGCGGGAAACCATGGCCGAGTTCTTCAACTGCCATGACGCCGAGGTGGTTTTCAACTCCGGCGGCACGGAGGGAGACAACACAGCCCTGTTCGGCCTGCTCCATCCCGGCGACCACCTGATCACCACCTCCATTGAGCACTCGGCAATTCTTGAGGCGGCCCGGCGGCTGGCCCATCACGGCGTAGAGACCACCTTTGTGGCGCCCCAGCCCAGCGGCCTGATCAACCCGGTCGACATTTTGCGTGCCATCCGGCCCGAGACGCGACTGATCAGCGTGATGCTGGCCAACAACGAGACCGGGGTGTTGCAACCCGTGGAGGAGATCGCCAAGATTGCCGCCGACACCGGTGTTTTCTTTCACATTGACGCGGTCCAGGGAGCGGGAAAGGTCCGCTTTGATGTGCGCCGCTTCGGCTGCCACCTGCTCTCGATCAGCGCCCATAAGATGAATGGTCCCAAAGGCATAGGAGCCATGTTTGTCCGTCGTGGCACGCCGGTGGAATCGCTGCTGGTAGGCGGCAGCCATGAGCGCCGTCACCGCGCCGGAACCGAAAACGTGCCCTCGATCGTGGGCCTGGCCAAGGCCGCAGAGCTGGCCATGCACAGCCTGGAGGACGGAACTATCGGTCGCCTAACGGCCCTGCGCGACCGGCTGGAGGCGGAGATTCTCCGCATTCCCGGCACTGGCTTGAACGGAGTCGGCAACGAGGGCCAGCCCGTTCCGCGTGTAGCCAACACCTCCAACATCTGGTTTGACCAGTTAGAGGGAGAGGCTCTCGTCATTGCGCTGGACCTGAAGGGCGTCGCCGTTTCCGGCGGATCGGCCTGCCACTCAGGAGCCACCGAGCCCAGCCATGTTCTGATGGCGATGGGCCTGGACAAGACCCGTGCCCGTGCCAGCCTGCGCTTCAGCTTGCTGAAGACGGCCACTGCCGCCGATGTGGATCATGTTCTGCGGGTTGTCCCCGAAGCCGTTGAACAATTGCGGGCACTGTCGCCTGTGGCAGCGGGAACGCTGGGCTGATTGGTTGGGCAGAATTGATTTTGACATAGGGTTCCTCCAAGGGCGGCAAGAGGAAAGACGCCGCGACCGCCAGTCACGTCGAATTTGACGGGGTATCCGAACTCAGATTTGATGGATGATTGGTTTCTTCCTCATGAGTGAGAGCACAACCATTGCCGTTGCCATGTCCGGAGGGGTCGACTCCTCCACGGTTGCGGCGATTCTCGCTCACAGCGGCGACAACGTCGTCGGCCTCACCCTACAGCTTTGGGACCAGACGCGGCTGGCCGGCAAGCACGGCATTCCCGACGCCCCCAAGGCGGGCCGCTGCTGCTCCCTGGACGATGTCTACGATGCCCGCCGCGTGGCCGAGCACCTTGGTATCCCGTATTACGTGGTGAACCAGGAGGAGCGCTTCGAGGCCGATGTGGTGCGGCCGTTTGTCGCCGAGTACCTCGCCGGGCGCACGCCGATACCCTGTTCGCTATGCAACAACCACCTCAAGTTCGATCAGCTTTTGCTGACCGCGCGCAGCATCGGCGCCGACCGCATCGCGACCGGCCACTACGCGGTGAATGAGTATGACCCCGAGCGCGGCCGTTGGATTCTGAAGCGGCCTGCCGACTTGGCCAAGGACCAGACCTATTTTCTCTTTGGGCTCACCCAGGCGCAGCTGGCCCACACGCTCTTCCCGCTGGGCCGGCTGACCAAGCCCGAGGTGCGCGAGGTTGCCCGCCGCCATGGCCTGGCGCTGGCTGAAAAGCCCGACTCGCAGGAGATCTGCTTCATCCCCGGCGGCGACTACAAGCAGTTCCTGACCGCCTACCTTGAGGAGCAGGGCCAGAGCTTTCCCGAAACGGCCGGCGAACTGGTGGCTTCCACCGGCGAAGTGCTGGGTCGCCACGAGGGCATCTCGGGATTCACGGTAGGCCAGCGCAAGGGACTGGGCGTGAGCTCGCCTTCGCCGCTTTACGTGCTCGAAATCAACCCCGCCACTCATCGCGTGACTGTGGGAGCGGACGCCGAGCTGGCCACCCGCACGCTAAGTGCAAGCCATCTGAACTGGATCAGCATTCCCTCGCTTGCCGGCCCAATGCGAGTAAGGGCCAAAATCCGGCACCGCCACGAACCTGCCTGGGCAACGCTGGAGCCGGCGGGAGCAGATGAAGTACGAGCCACCTTTGACGAGCCCCAGCGCGCCGTCACTCCGGGCCAGTCGGCAGTCTTTTATGACGGCGATGAGGTTGTGGGGGGCGGCTGGATCGCCTAGCAAAGCCCGACTTGGAACATCCTGATGGTGCAACTCCTCCACAGGCGGTAGGCGAACGGGTTATACTTGCCCGGCACCGCATTCAGGGGGATTTTTTGATGTTTGAGAAAACGTTTGCTAAGACGGCCGGCTTGGCCATACTCGTTCTCACCGCTAGCCTAGCGACCTCGCAAGCCCCACCCGCAGTTCTCACCATTCACGCCGATCAGCCCGTCTCTGCCGTCAGCCCCACCCTCTACGGCCTGATGACCGAGGAGATCAACTTCTCCTACGATGGCGGCCTCTACGCGGAGATGGTGCGCAATCGCACTTTCCGCGACAGTTGGGAGGGCGTGCCTTATTGGTACGTGCTGGAAGAGGGCAATGCACGGGCCAAGATGGAAATCGAGCATCAGAGTGGCCCCAGCGAGGCGCTGAAAAGCAGTCTGCGCCTGGACGTGGAACAGGCCGATGCGAAGAATCCTGCCGGAGTGCTGAATGTGGGCTGGTGGGGCATGCCGCTGCGGCCCGGCAGCAGCTACAAGGGGTCGTTTTACGCCAAGGCGGACACCGGCGGCTTGGGACCGGTGACCGTGAGCCTGGTGGAAGACAACAGCGGCAAGACCGTGGCTACCACCAGGGTCGACGGACTAACGACGGCATGGAGCCAGTACGAATTTGCGCTTAAGACAGGAGCGATCGCGCCTTCAGCGGCCAACCACCTGGTGCTTTCGGTGGGCCACGCCGGAACTTTGTGGTTGGACTTGGTGTCGCTGTTTCCACCGACCTATCATGACCGCGTGAATGGCAACCGCATTGACCTGATGGAGAAGCTGGCCGCCATGCACCCGGCCTTTCTGCGCTTTCCGGGCGGCAATTACCTTGAGGGCGACCACATCTCCGAGAGGTACGAGTGGAAGAAGACCATCGGCCCGCTGGTGGATCGGCCCACGCACCCCAGCCCCTGGCGCTACCACTCGTCGGACGGAATGGGACTGCTGGAATTCCTGGGGTGGTGCGAGGACCTGAAGATGCAGCCGGTGCTGGCGGTCTATGCCGGTTACTCGCTCATGGGAGAGCACGTGAACCCCGGCGCGGACCTAGAACCCTATGTGCAGGACGCGCTGGACGAGCTGGAATACGTGACCGGCGGAACCGGCACAAAGTGGGGCGCAGAGCGTGCCAAAGATGGCCACCCCGAGGCGTTCAAGCTGACCTATGTCGAAATCGGCAACGAGGACTGGTTCGACAAGTCGGGCAGCTACGATGAGCGCTACGCGCAGTTCTACAAGGCCATCAAGGCCAAGTATCCCGATCTGCAACTCATCGCCACCACGCCGGTAAAGGGCATTCGTCCCGACGTTGTAGACGATCACTACTACCTACGCGCCACGCAGTTTTTCCATGACACGACGCACTATGACAAGACTGACCGCGGCGGGCCGAAAATCTTCGTGGGCGAGTGGGCGACGCGCGAGGGCTTCCCGACGCCGGACTTTGGCGCGGCCTTGGGCGATGCGGCGTGGATGACGGGCATGGAGCGCAACAGCGACATTATCGTGATGGCCAGCTATGCGCCCCTGCTGGTGAACGTGAATCCCGGCGGCATGCAGTGGGAGACGGACCTTATCGGCTATGACGCGATGAAGAGCTATGGCTCGCCAAGCTACTATGCGCAAGTGTTGTTCTCGTCGTACGTGGGCGACCACACCCTGGGCTCCAAAGTAGAAGGCGGAGGAGACAAGTTCTTCTACTCCATTACCGGAAATGCAGCCAAGAAACACCTCTACCTGAAGCTGGTGAATGCGGCTTCCACAGACCAGGCCGTAGAAATTGAGATGACGGGCGCCAAGGTCGCCAGCACGGCCAAACTGGTGAGCCTGAGCGCGAAGGATACGCAGGCCACCAACACACTGACCGATCCGGAGCGCATTGTGCCGGTGCAGAATTCGCTGCATGATGTCAGCAGCCACTTCCGCCACACCATGCCGGGATATTCGATTCAGGTGATCGAGTTCGACGTGCAATAAGAGCTTTGGGAACAAGCAAGACAGAGGCCTGGACTCCTGCTAAGTCCAGGCCTCTGTCTTGTCACCGCAATAGAGCGATTCAGCGCTGCACAGCCCAGGCCAGCCCATCCGGCCCACGGACGTCGACTCGCCCAACCTCCTCGAGCGTCTTCAGGTCGATTACCGCGACGTACCCGTCCTGCCCGCAAGCCACGTAGGCTCGCGCTCCATCCGGCTGCATCTGGATACCACCCGATCCATGCGTCGCCGACAGCCGTTTCACTTCTTTCCGAGTTGCCGTGTCCAGAATGACCAACGCTGAACCGGCCGTCACCAGCACCAACTTCCCGTCTGGTGTGAACTTCAGCCGGTTTGCGCCGGGAACATTTGCCGCCAGGGTTTGAGAGACGCGTTTGGTAGCTAGATCAATCACGGAAACCGTGCCATCCCGGGCATTGGCAACCCAAGCTTCCCTGCCATCGGGTGAAACATCGAAGCCCTCCGAGCCGCGGCCCACGGGAATTACCGTCTCATTCCAGTCGCCGCCCTGCGGACCCGGGAGCGGACCGCGCGGCGGACCACCACCTGGCGGAGGAACCATGCCCGGCGGAGGGCCGGGCGGCATTCCCGCGGGGCCTTCGGTTTTGTCCAAGATGGTGACAGTGGCCGAGTTCACATTGGTGGTCACAACGCGCCGTGCATCGGGAAAGACATAGAGCATGTGGGTCCGGTTCTGTCCGGTGCCCATGATCCAGTCCACCTTGCCGGCCACTGGATCGTAGCTGCCGATAGCCTTGGCGGCCTCCGCCGTAAACCAGACCTTACCCTTCACAAAGGTAAGCCCGTGTGGCCCGCGCAGCGCTCCCAGTTCGATGGGATCGAGCGGCTTCTGGCCCACCAGGTCGATGACTGCAAGGGTATGGAATGCACCAAACCCGTAGTTTGAGACGTAGGCAGTGCGGCCGTCCGCGGAGGCAATCACCTCGTGCGGATCGTCGCCCACAGGGATCCTGGCCACAGCCTGCAGATTGCCGGGGTCGATGATGGCCAGCGTGTGGTCCTGCTTTGAAAGCGCCAGCAATGCCGTCTTCGGAGTCGCCTGTGCGTGGGCCAATCCTGCCAGAGCGGCTGCAAAAGCCAAGGATACTGTTATCCGCGGGACCTGCATCTTGTCCGCCCCCTCGTGCTGGTTTTTATACGAACATGTCCTTGTCGGCGGTTGGATGGGTCCGCGCGGGCCGTGGGGGTGGGTTGCGCAGGGCGCCGACGACTGCCTTGGCAGTGGCCACAATGGCCGAGACCTGCCGAAACGGCAGGTTGATGGTCTGAGCCACAAGACCGCCGGCGCGGTCCACCGTGTCAAGGAGCCTGCTGAACATGAAGTCCATCCGGCTGGTCTGGACACGCACGCGCTCCAAGGCTTCAGTAGCCACCGATTGCAGGTCGGCGCTCTGCACGCGCAGGCTTCGGGTCAGTTCCGAAAGATCAGTGGAAATCGACTCCAGGTGCGGCCCCACGCGGTTTAGCAGATCGCGCGACTGGTCGATCACCGGCAGGACTGCGGTGCGCACTTCCTGGACTTCATCGAGCACGGATTTGGCGGTCTTCCGAATCGCGATGTAGATCGCAAGAAGCACAAAGGCCTGAAGCACTACTGCCGCCCCGGTGAGAGCGATGAAAACTACCAGCAGGGTGTTACCGTTCACGTTCGCCATAGTTGTGGTCTCGCGTAGGACAACTGCGGGCTTGCACTCAATAAATACATCTCGCTCCCCCCAGTACTCGACTGGACGAAGCACTCACCTGCGAAGCAATGCGACCCCAGCATCCTGCCGCGGGGGCGCCTGGGTCAAGTACATTCTTGCCGGGACACTGACGCACCAGAAACCGGTCCCCGCGCAGAGGTGGAGGCGCGCAAGCTTACTTTTCCGGTCCGTTTGAAGAGGCCGTGGATCGATATGCCTCACGACCGGCATCAACGGCAGCAGCCACTCGGCCGGTCTGGTCGCCGACGAGGCTCTTGCCCCGTTCCACAAACTCTTCCCACTGTGCGCGTCCCCGATCGACCGCTTCGCGCCCGCGCTCGACGTATTCGTTCATCTGTTCCTTGCTCTTTTCCACCAAGGTGCCGACCTGCTCGACAGCCTGACGAGTGCGTGCACGCAGGTACTCCGTGCCTTCACGAGCGCCGGTGGCAAGATCTTCCCTGGTTTCGCGGCCACTCTTGGGGGCATAGAGAATCCCCACCAATGCTCCCACGCCAAGTCCCGCAAGGAACCATGCAAGCCCCTGTACTTTGTTATCTTCAGCCATAATAAAATCTCCTTTCGCTCGTCTTCAAGAAGCCTGAGCGTATCAAATTCCCGGTTGTGCCGCAAATTCCAGGCTCATCGCCCGGCCTTCGCTGGATGGCCGTCGGCCATGGTCTGATCGAAATTAAATCCAGCGCAATTGGATGCAGACGCCGAACACGGAGTTGCAGAACCACCCCGGAGGAACATGAAGTAAATCCTCACCTAACATTTTGACGCGGCTGCCGCGTGCTGAGTGGCTTTTATTGCTCAGATGGGGAGAAAATACACAAAACAAACCCAGTCTGGCTGCAAAAACGAGCGGCGTGGACCCTAAGGCCCACGCCGCAGAGTGAGGAAGCTGCGAATCTTAGAACTCGACACGCACCGAAATCTGGCCGGTGCGCGCGCCACCGAAGTCGGAGTTCCTGCTACCGCCGCTCAATCCCACGGTATTCGTGATGAGTCCGAAGCTGGACGAACTTAGATCCATATTCGGATCGCCCAGGTTGGTGTGATTCAGCAGGTTGGTAAATGTCCCCTCCGCCTTCACTCTCAGCCCTTCCGTGATGGCGAAGGTCTTGGCCAGACCGGCCGACAGGTTGAAGAGGCCAGGCCCTTCTACGGTACCCACTTCACTGTTTCCAAAGCGGCCAATGGGGTTGGGAACCTGGTAGAGTGCACCGCCGATCAGTTCGCAGTCGTAGCAGATGACGTTACCGCTTGAGTCGCTCACCGAGGCTCCGGCATTGCCGGTGGCGCAGGCGTAACCGGGCTTCCAGTTGGGATCGCCGGGGCAGGCGAATGCGTTCGCATTGGTCCAATTGAGGCGGCTCTTGCCGGTGGGGTTCGCGCTTACGCCCGTGAGTTGGTCAGGGTGCTGGTTACGGTGACCGCCATCAAAGCTGCCGGTCCCATCACCCAGAGATCCGTTCAACCCCGAACCGGTGCCGGAAGGATCGCCCTGCCCGCTGGGGAAGTAAGGTGTCTCATAGGGGCCAGTTTGCACAGTCAGGATGGAGGAAAGCCGCCAGCCGCCCACCACCGCATCGGCAGCCCGCGACATGGAGTTGCCATACATCTTGCCGCGGCCAAACGGGAGATCGTACAAAGCCGTCGTGTTCCAGCGCAGCCTGCGGGTTCCGTAGGCGTTGCCGAAGTCCACGTGACGGTTCAGGACTGAGGTGGCACGCTGACCGCCGCCTTCTCCGCCAAAGCCGGTGCCGGCCGGACCCTGGTTGTCAGCAAGATTCTTGGCCCAGGTAAACCCGGAGTTGAATTCCAGCCCCTTCTGCAGGCGATGGCTGGCGTCAACCTGTAACGAGTTGTAGCTTTCGTTGGAGCCGGTGGCGCGGGTATTGATTCGCCCCCAATTGGGAAAGAGGCGCGAGCTAATGGGAGCAAGGAATGCCGAGGTGGTGGAGGAGTAGGGGAGAGTGTTCTCGTCCGGAGCCCAGACCAGTTGATGGGTCTCGGAGCCGATGTAGGTAATCCGCGACGCATATCCCGACCCGAAGTCGTGGTCCACGCTCAGCGACCACTGCTCGGTATATGGATCCTTCCAGTTGGTGCTGTTGGCGGTGCCAAAGTAGTCGGTGCCGTAGCAGTTGGTGCAGCCGTTGCCACCCGAGCCGGGGTCAATGTGCGGCCATTGGTAGCCGATAGCGTGGGTTGAAGCGTTGTAGGTGTTGGAGAACTGCTGGGTATACGCCTGCACAGTGCCGGTGAGCGAGTAGAAGCTGGAGCCCAGCATGTTGATGTTGTAGATGCCCGCGCCGCCGCGAATCGCCCACTTGTCATTGCCAAAGGGACGGAAGGCGAATCCGGCCCGAGGCATGAAGCGAAGGTGAGGGTACTTCTTGAGACCGGTGGGGTAGCCGGCCGTGCTGTTGCCCTGCACTTGCATGCACGGGGCGCCGCTGACGGTAGCGGTGTTAGTCGCGGTTACGCCGTCTGGGTCGCAGGCATTGGCACTGGCCAGGAAGCCTCGCGCCAGCAGATCCTGCTTGCCCTGCGGGTAGATGACACGTCCTGCAAGAGCCACGCTGGGGTCAAAGTTCCCAATGTCGCCGTACTTGTCGTAATAGCCGGGATGCAGTTCATAACGCACGCCGTAGGAAAGGGTCAGGCGGTCGCTGACGCGCCACTCGTCCTGCGCAAAGAAATGGTAGTGATTTGAGAGGCCATCGTTGTCCTGCTTAACCACGTCGTAGAATGTCTGGTTGGGCAGGCCCAGCAGAAAATCGGCGAAGTCCACCCCTGTGAACATGCCCACGCTGCTGCCGGTGCCATTGAACGTATATGTGCCGTAGTTGTCCGAGCCGTTGAAACCCAGCGGAGTGACCGCCTCCAAAGATTGGATGTCGGTGCCGAACTTGAGGGTGTGATTGCCTTTCGTCCAGATCAATGTGTCGCTGTACTCGTAAGTGAACGACTTATTCAGACTAGTCAGACGATCCGCGTTCAGGCTCTGGATGTGGTTGAAGTCCATCTCTGGAATGCCGTTGTAGAACAGGTTCTGCAAGCCCTGCCAGCCCTGCGAGTTGGTCCAGGCCAGGCCGTTAAAGCTGCTGGTTGCGCCGTTGGTGTAGCGGGTGAACCCAAAGCCACCCTCGTTAATGAGGTTGGGCTTGATGCTCCAGTTGGTATCGACCTTCAATACGCGGCTCTGACTGTTGTTCAGCCCCGAAGGCACAAGGAGAATCTCAGGGTTACTGACCGGATAGTTCTTCCAGGTGAAGCGCCCCCATACGAGGAATTTCTGATTCGACCCGAAGTACTGGTCGCCGCGCACGTCGAACTGATCCGAGTGGCCGCTGTCATCCACATTTGCCTGGTAGTTGGCCACGCCATTGTCGATATACGCCGAAGGGTCGCCGATATTCGGGTCAGGATAGAACTGCTTCAGGGTGTTCTGAGCAATTGGGTTAATCGTGACTACCTTGTTGCTCTGGACCGCGCCGGTACCGGTTGGATCGGAGATGCCGGTAAAGGTGTTCCCACCCTTGCCGTCAGGAACCACATAGTTTGAAAAGTCGCCCTGCTTCATGAGCGTGCTGGGAACCTTTTCGAGCAGAGTGGTCTGTGCCGGATGCCGCCAGCCTTCATACGCGCCAAAAAAGAAGCTCTTGCTGTGGCCGTCGTAGAGGTGAGGAAAAACCACCGGGCCGCCGAGACTGCCGCCGAAGGTGTTCCCAGTCTGGCTGACCTTGGTGGTCGTGGCCGGATAGGTGTAGGGGATGGCGTCGAAGGCCGAATTCTGGTAATACCAGAATCCGGTGCCGTGCAGACGATTGCCGCCGCCCTTGGTGGTGACCACTACCTGTGCCGGGTCGCCATACTCAGCGTTGGCCAGCACGCCGTCGGCGCGGATCTCCGAGATCGACTCCGTAGAGGGAAAGGAATCCCCGATAAAGCTGCCGCCGGTCGCGCTCTTCAGGGTGACGCCGTCCACGGTCACCTCGGTCTGAAAGGGCAAGGAACCCTGCAGGGAAATGCCGGAACTGTCATCCTGCACGCCGGGCAGTGTGCCCAAAATGTTCGAGGCACTGGTGCCGCTGAAGCTGGCGCGGGTGTTCACCGGCAGGTTGGTGGCATCATCGGTGGTGAATGTGCCGCTGACAGTTGGTGAATCGGTCTCAATGGCGCTCATGCTCTCGCCTGTGACCTGAACCGACTGCTGAACAGCGCCCACAGCCAGTTCGACGTCTACGCGCAGTTCCTGGCGAACTTGCAGCGTTACCGCCGAGGCCGACCACTTTTCAAATCCGGGAGCCACGACATCGACCGAATAGCTGCCGGCCTTCACGTCAACAAAGCGATAGTCGCCGACGCCGTTGGACTTGGTATTGCGAAATGTGCCTTCCGCAGTATTCGTCAAAGTCACGATTGCGCCAGGGACCACCGCACCGCGGGCGTCCTTGACTGATCCAGTGACGGAGCCCTGGGTGGACTGGGCAAAGCCGTGGACGCAAACCAGCACAAACACGAGCATCAAGCCAAACACTGTCAACGTCAGGCGCTGGAACAGTTGCCATGAATCTCGAGTGCTTCTAAACATTGGTCACTTTCTCCTCAAAATGCAGCATGGGTGAGATGCGATTGGATCGCATCGAAAAGGTGGAAAAAGAATGGGGATGGACTCGACGGAGCGCCTAAAAGAGATTCGGCGCGACGAAGAATGCTGCGGAAGCCGAATCCGGATCTCATTTGCGTCAGACTGACCTTTGCCTCGAACGGGCATTAAGCCACTATGCCAAAGCCTCTTAGCGCTGGAGACACCTCCACAATGGTTCACATGCGGTGTCTTAACCATTCCTGAATTCTGTGACAGGTTCAGCGTACGGGGATTCTGTTACAGAACCGAGTGAATCATGTTACAGGCTGTTAAAAATGCATAAGGTCGGGGAAGACCAACTGGTTGAAGAGTACATTACGAAAAAAACGGCAGCCAAGTCCAGTTCTTTTTTAAGTACGTGCGCCGGACCCATCGCCGGCGCCGCGCGGAACATCCCGGTCAATCGTCGTTCTTCGGTTTGCGCAGCCGGCTTGCGGACTTCTCCATCTCTTTGCGAATCTGGTCGGCGTCGTCCACGTCGCGCAGGGCAGCAGCCTCCTCTTTCGTCTTGGGCTTGGCAAACCGTGCCTTGGCTGGTACAAAGACCCGCGGGTCGGCCGGCATTGACGCAAACGGCTGCAGATGCGGCTTGCTCTCGAAGATGCCGGTCATCTCCCCGGCCAGGGCGTCCTCCAGATTCAATGGGCCCAGACCGAGCAACTCGTCGATGGTGCGGGTGATGGAGCCCATGCTGGTGTGTTCATGCGAAACCGATCCGGGCTTGACCCAGGGACTGGCGACCAACAGAATGCTGCGGTGCGCGTCCACATGGTCCACGCCGTTCTGGGCGTCGTCCTCGGTGACAAAAAACGCCGCGTCCTTCCAGATGGATGTCTTAGACAAAAACGCCACAATACGGCCCAGGGCCAAGTCATTGTCGGCCACGTAGGAGGCGCGGTAAGGATAACCGTCGCCGGGCCGCGGGTCGGCGGTGTGGTCGTTAGGCAGGCGAATGACAATCAGCGCTGGAACTTTGCCTGCGGCCAGCTTCAAAGAGAAATCGCGCTCGAATTCTTTCACGCGAAACTGGTCCGGTATACCCAGGTTGAAGGTGGGATAACGCCTGTCGCTGGCTTCGAAGACCGGCCGCGGCAGGGGAGAGTTGAGAAACAAACGGTTCCCTTCCGGCTCCGAACCTGGCAATTCACCGTTGCCTTCCAGTTCCAGCCCCTCGCCATAGTTGAAGAGCCCCTTGCCGCTGGCAGCAATGTGTTCCCAGAGCGAGCCGAATTGCGGCTCATCCTCGGGCATGGGCGCATCGGCCCCCCCGAACAGGGCACGCCTTCCCGGCTGGTCGGCCCCCGGATCTCCATGCCGCCGTCCCCCGTAGCCCGAAGACCACGCGGTGTTGAAGAAGGGCGTGGGATTGATACCCATGACCCAGCGGTGCCCGTCTGCCGAAACGTCTGAATCCACATAGAAGTTGTCGCTCATGGCGAACCGACCCACGAGCGCGTGCAGGTTGGGTGTCACCTGCAGGTGGGTTGCGGACTTCTCTTCTGCGGCCCAGCCGTCCAGCCCATAGCGAGCCAGCGTGGGGTCGCCATTGGCGCCAGCTACGTCGCCCAGCACCTCGTCGTAGGTGCGGTTCTCGCGCACCACCAGGAAGCAGTGCTTGAGGCGGGGCAGCGGAGGACGGTTGGCAATGGCGGCGGTGTTCGATGCAATCACCGTCTGCGTAAGGTCGCCTGCAGGCGGCAAGCCGGCCAGGGGGATGGCGCTGAGGCTGCCCAGTTCCAGAGAGCCAACGTAGGTGGGCATGTGGGGGTCGTGCTCCTTGCCCGCATTCGGCCCTGCGCCCTTGCCTTTGGTATTCACAACATAGAGCGTTTTGCCGTCAGGGGAGAACGCTACGGCTGATGGGTTCCAACCCGCCGGAATATGCTCCACCACCTGCATTGAGGCGGCATCCAGCACGCCCACCGCGTCGATACCGGATTCGGCCACATAGACCCGCCCTTCGCGTACCACCAGGCCACTGGGCATCACGCCGCGCAACGGCCGTCCCTGGCGGTCCTGAAAGAGTGGCCCGGTAAAGGGGGAGAGATCGGCCTGCGCCAGCAGCCGGGTTCCGTCTGCGCTCACCTTGGCCACCTGGTCTTCATGCGCCAGCGACACATAGACCGCGTCGCCTTCCGCAGTCACACCCGTGGGAGCCGCGCCGCCCACTGTCTGCTCTGCGTCTTCGGTGATCCTTGCACCCAGCCTCAGCCTCGCTGTCACTGCCGGATGCTCGCGGTCGCGCACATCATAGGTCCACAGCGAACTGCCGCGGTCGGAGTTCTCCTCACCCAGGCCGGCGATCTTCTTGCCCTCGACCACCGCCCCCTCGCGCGCGGCTTTGGATGGATAGCCGAAGGGCGGAAAGTGCAGGCCGGTGTGGAGCGGATCCTTGTTGCTGGCTCCCGGAATGGTGGTGTATTCAAAAAGCCCCGTATTCGTGACGTAGAGTCTTGATCCGTCCGGAGACAAGGTCAGACCGAAGGGATACGCGCCCGTGGCGACTGAGGCCACACGCTCCAGCTTCGCAGCGTCCAGAACCACGATGCGCCAGTTGCCCTGGTCCAGCGCATAGAGCGTCTTGCCGTCGGCGGAAACCGTGAGCGTAGCCGCAAAGCTACCCGCAAAATCCCTGCCCGCGGTAGTCCCATCTAGCGAAACTTCACCGGCAGGCTGCCAGTCGCTGGTCCGGTAGACGCGAATCTTGCCCGAGTCGCCGGTGGCCTCGTAGAGCAATGTCCCGTCGGGCGAGTAGGCAAGACCTGCGTGCACCTCGATGGCTGGATCGTTGTTCGCACCTGCCGGCATCTTGCGCACGCTGGGTTGGGCCCCGGCCGGATCATCAATCACGTTGAGCGCGAACGGGAATCCGATTGAAGGAATGGCGATCTGGGCGCCGTCCGGACGTACGGCCATGGCGAAGGGGTAAGGAGCCACCGAAATCCAATTGCCGGCAGGATGAATCTCACGCCCATTGGGCAAAACGGCCTTCACGCCCGTCTGGGCGTGCAGCGTTGCGGCAACCATCCCGGCCAGGAAGAAAAGAAAAGCTGCGATTCGGGAAGCACGGATCATGACTCTAAGTATGCATGGGCTAAGTGAATGCATGATTGTTGGAAGCTCATCAGGCAATCACTTTTTTGCTTCAGCAGCGGGCTTAGTTGCCGATCAGGCCGCGGGCGATGGCGTCCAGCATGCCATTCAGGAAGTTGATGCTTTCCGGCGCGGAGTAGCGGCGCCCGATCTCCAGCGCCTCGTTGATCACTATCGGAAAGGGTGTGGACTTGAAGCCCAGCATTTCACCTACGGCCATGCGCAACAGATTGCGATCCACGGCGGGCATGCGTTCCAGGCGCCAGTGTTTGGAGTTGGCCACCAGCAGTTCGTCGATCTGTTCCTGGTTAGCAACTGCCACGCGGAACAGGTCTTCAGCAAAGCCCCGTACGTCGGGGTCCACATCGTCAGCAGCCTTCCAGAAAGTGGCGCGCACCTGGTCGGGGCTCTGCTTGCCGATGTCCGCCTGAAACAGCATCTGCATGGCAAGCTCGCGGGACTTGCGCCGCGTACCGGCGGTCAAGCCGTGCCGCTTTCCATGAGCTTGCGGCGCAGGCTCACCATTTCTATGGCCGCGACGGCCGCTTCAAATCCCTTGTTGCCGGCCTTGATGCCGGCACGGTTCAGCGCCTGCTCCAGAGATTCGCAGGTCAGCACGCCGAAACTGTGCGGAATGCCTGTCTCCTGTTGCGACTGGCCGATGCCGCGCGAAACCTCGTTGTAGATGGCCTCGTAATGTGCAGTCTCGCCGCGCAACAGACAACCCAGGGGGATGATCGCGTCCACCTTGCCAAGAGTAGCCAGCGTCCGCGCCGCGGCTGGAATCTCCCATGCGCCAGGCACGCGCACCACCTGGATATCGGTGCGCTTAGCTCCGCTGCGCAGCAGCGCATCCAGCGCACCCTCCAACAGCCGCTCGGTAATCACCGCATTCCAGCGCGCCACTACGATGGCAAACTTCATGCCCTCGGCAGAGAGATCGCCCTCCACGGCCACCGGCTTGCCGCGCTCAGGATCGGTCCATGCCCAGAAACTGAATGCAAACCCCAGCTCTGGCTCTACGGTAAAAATGCGCGACTTCCAATGCGTTTCGCTGATCGCCGACAGACGCGCGGCGCCAACTTCGCCGTCCAGCCGCCGCAGCCAACTCTCTGCCGCCTGATGCACCGCATCGAGCGCAGTCACCTCTACCAGCACATCCGCGACAGAAGGAAACTGGCCGTCCACAAACTCAAGATTCCCCAGCGGAGCCAAAAATGAAGCGCCGCGGCTGGTCTCTTCTTTCCACCCCTTGCCTTCAGCAAATCCCAATGCACCAAAGAAGGCGGCCAGCCGGTCATAGACCGCGCTGCTGCCTGCAGGGTGAAGGAAGGAAATCCCCTTGATCATGCTCTGATTCTATCGTGTGGAGTTGGCTGGCCCGAAGGATGGAAACAGATGCCCTACCGCCGGTGCGCGATTCCACTGGTGCACGACACCGCGAAAAAAAGAAGGCCGACACAAGGCCGGCCTTCCTGGAGGCGTGAACAAGCCTTACGTTGTGGAGCGCGGCTTGACCGCGATGACCGTGGCCGGCACCGGATTGCTGCTCGGCGCAGCCAGCGTACAGCCAGGGTCCGAGCCCGGCGTGCATGCTGGCAGATTGGGGCTGATCTGCTGCTTGTCGGTCAGGGACGTGGTGTCGATATAGTGAACCTGGTTGTCACCGGACGTAGAAACGAAGAAGAGCGTGTTATCGGGACTGAAGGCCCCCGCCACGGGCGCCGTAATGGCCGATGCCCCAGTAAGCGTGACATACCCCAGGTTCCCAGCACCACTGGCTGCAGGAATGTAATAGGGCAGCGTGGCGCCGGTCGATGTCCCGGTGTAGGTGATAAAAGCCAGGCTATAAGACGGCACGGAACCGCCTTGTCTTACCGCTGCCGGAGAGGTAACCACCTGGTCGACAGCAGTAGCATTCACGTTCACCGGAACCTGATTGAGCGTATGGGTGATCGTTAGAGGGCCGAGAGTTGAGCCCGAAACAGGGCATTGATCGGGCGTTGGGATGCCCGTGGTGCCGCCAGGCGGAGTCGTGGTCTCGGAGGGAATCTTTATCCCGATGTCGGAGAACGTCACTCCGCCACCGACAAGCGCTGCACCCAGAATATGCTGACCATCGGTGGTAGCGGCCAGAGCATCAGTCTGCACGGGCACCTGGTCACCCTGGGGGTAAAAATGCATCGTGGCGTAATCGCCGATGGTACCTGTTGGGCACCAGGTGTGCGCCACCGTGGGATTGCCGCTGAGGTAAGCGCCTACGCCGGGAATGGTGACTGCCAGGTTGCTGGCGCCACCCGATGAGCTCAAGTCATAGGTGGTCCAGCCGGTATTCGCGTTGTACACATACAGCGTATCGGTGTGGCCCGCGCCCTGTGAGGCGCTGTCGGTGATGTACAGCGTCTTGGCGTCGGGGGTCCATGCCGCGGCGGTGCCCACCCCGCCAAATGTCGAAGCGATGGTGCCGGTGGAGTTGTACAGGTAGAAAAGCCGCCGCACCTGATCGTTGATCACCACCGTCCGGTTGTTTGGAGATACAGCCAGCACCACGCCGGGAACACTTGCGTCCTCTTTGCTAAGCGAGTTGTTCGAGGTGGTATACGTCATCAGCTCGTGCGATGACCCGAAGTACAGATTGGTGCCAGTCTGGTCCATGACCATCGAATTGGGCACGTAAGGCAGGCGAATGGTCGATCCGGTTGTACCGGTCAACAACTCCACCGCCGTGAAGTACTGCGACTTGCCCGGAGCTGCGAACCATAAGTACGAACTGGCTGTGCCAGGAACGGTGACGGTGACCGGATTGCTGGAGATGGAGAGGCCCGTGTTGAACAGTCCCACCTCGTTAATGGGCGATGGATTGCAGGTGGTCGGCTGGCAGATGGCGGATATTGAGGCTGTGCCGGGGAAAGCAGCCGTCAAGCCACCGGTGGAGCCCACGAAGATGTCCAGCGGGTTAGTCGACTGGTAGTCCAGCGAAAGACCGGTGATGGTCTGCCCGGCGGTGTCGGTCACCGTGGTGACCAGGTTCTGTTGCACACCCTGGGTGATGGTTCCTTCGGTGCTGCCGTTGGTCAGAGTCACCTGAATGGTCTTCGGCGGGCAGGTGGAGAAATAGCCGGCCGATGAACCCGAGTTAGCCACCGCCGCGGTAATCACCGTTGTGCCGGGCTGCTCGGCAGTGATCTGGTTGGTGACGGAGTTGATGGTCGCAACTGTACTGGTGCCCACAGCGTAAGACAGAACACCAATGGCCGAAGTGCAGTCCGGAACCGATGTCACGCCCGTGGCCAGACCAGCCGGGCAAGAGTAACTAGTGACTGTAGGGGGAGCGCAGAACTCGAACTGCTGGTTGCTGCCGCCGGAATAGCAGGCCTCGGCGTCCAGTTGGGCGACGGCACCCTGCGAATAACACTGCTGCTGCCCCGCGAGAGCCAGGGTGATGGAACTCACCTGGGCATGCACGTAGACCGTCACGGGGTTGGAGGTCACAGACTGCGCGGAGGCCGTCACATAGGCGGCGGAGTAAGGCAACCCCTCGGAAGTGGGCTGCGGATTGGGGGGGCTGCAGATGGTGTAATCGGCAATGCCGCCGCCGGAGTTGCGGTTCCAGGTGCCGGCGCAGATGTTCCCACCGGGTGAAAGGTCTACCAGCTTGTTGTTAGTGGTGCCGAAGGTATAAGACGATGCGATGGCCGCAGCACCTTTACATGTCTTGGCGGTAGGCGTCGCAATCTGCTTCGTTTGCCCAAATGCCAGCGAGATGCCCGTGGTCTGCGGCTGCAGTGTGATCGCGTACAATTCCGTGTCTTTCAATCCGTAACCGGAGCCGTTGCAGTAGTTCCCGGCCGGGTTGCGGGTGCAACCGGAGATCACGACCCCAGCTGGAATACTCAGGCCTAGCAAAAAAACAAGCGTTAAATACCGCCGCATGAATCCTCCCCGCCCCACCCTCTGGAACCGTGGAACGGTCTCTCAGAAACCATCAAAACTAATGAGCTAAAAGCGGCCCATCGACATGCCCACAGCTGGACTGACGCCCGCGCAATCCGCTCGGGCAACCGGCCCCTGGCAGTTCATCTTTGCTTCCGGCCGGTCGACGCGACACGCTCTGTGTCTACACAGAAAAGTGTATCAGGGCGGAGTCGTGGCTGGCCGCTGTACTCCTCCATAGACTCCACCGGCCGCCGATGGCGAGCAGGTTCAACACTCAAGACGCGGGAGGCATAGAACGCGCAAACCACTCTACGGCCCTCTCCACCACGTCGCGCCGGTGTGCCGGATCACTGAATCCGTGACCCTCATTGGGGTAAACCACCAGTTCCGTAGGCACGTGTTGATCGCGCAGCGCGTGCCAGAACTCATAAGACTGCGGCGCGGGACACTCCCCGTCCCGGTCGCCCACCAGCACCAGGGTTGGCGTGTGCACCTGCTTGATAAAGTTGATGGCCGAGCTCTTGGCATAAACAGCCGGGTCATCATAAACCGACGCGCCAAAGTACGGAATCATCCACTGGTCGATGGAGTTCTCGCCATAGTAGCTCTGCCAGTCTGAGATGCCAGCGCCAGCTACCGCCGCTTTGAACCGCCGCGTCTGGGTCACCGCAAACATAGTCATGAACCCGCCGTAGCTCCAACCGGTGAGGCCCACGCGATTGGGGTCCACGGGATAGCCGGCCTCGACCGCATCCACCCCGGCCAGAATGTCGCGCAGGTCCCCGTAGCCAAAGTCCTTGCGGTTGGCCTTGGTGAACTCTTCGCCCTGCCCGAAGCTGCCGCGAGGATTGGGCTGCAGCACGAAATACCCCAGCGCCGAATAGACTGCCGGACCCATTCCGCCCCCACCCCAGCGCGCCACTTCCGCTGACGCCGGGCCACCGTGCACTTCCACGATTAGTGGGTATTTCCTGGCCGGGTCGTAGTTCCTGGGCAACATCAGCCAGCCCTGCACCCGAAACGAGTCGCTGCTCCAACTCAGGGAGACGGACTTGCCCCAGGCCGGCTCCACGCCATCGTTCAGGTGCGACAACTGGGTCACGCCCTTCAACCCCGGAGCAGTCCATTTGCCAGGCTTCGCCGCATAAATCTCCATCGGGTGGTCAAAGGTGCTGGCGTGGAAGACAAACAGCGAATGATCGGCGGTGGAGGAGAGACTCAGTTCCATCCGTCCATCGCCGACGCTGCCCGGAATGCTGAAAATGGCCGACCCGAACTCGATCGGAGAGTTTGGACTGACCCGGTCCCCCAGCAAGTGATAGCGCAACAGTTGGCAGTCGCCACCTGCCAGCTCGTTTACAAAAAGATGTTCGTTGCCGTTCCACTCGATCCAGGCCGGCGAGGTGGGCCGCCCCTCGGTCAGGTTGCGGGGCTGGCCACCCTCCGCGGAAACCGTCCACACATCGCCGCCAGTCGCGCCCTGGTCGCTCATCAGCCCGCCGATGAAGGCAATCACCTTGCCGTCCGGCGACCACCGCGGCACCGCAATCTGCAAACCGCGCAACGGGCCAGAGACTTCGGCAGGCGCCAGGATGACCCTTTCCGTCCCATTCAACGGCTGGGTGTACAACTTGGCCACCCACCAGTTGTTCTCTCCGGGCGGATCGGCGGCTATATACGCCAGCCCTTTCGAGTCCCGCGCCCAATCAAACTCATAAACGTGCAGTTTGGCCGGTGTCACTTGTATGGGTGCGGCGGGAGCCACTGCGTCAACCTGGGTCACGGCCACCCGCTGAATCTCAACTCCGTCTTCGCCGATCACCCCGGAAGGTAGTTTCATGGCCGCCAAGGCCCCGGCCGGCCGTGTGGCTCCCTCTACATATAGAAAGGCCACCTTGCTCCCATCGGGCGAGAAAGCCGGCGCATTCTCGTCGCCCTTCAACTCGGTTAGTCGCCGCGCCGGACTCCCGTCCAATAGCGCCAGATAGAGATCGTCCTGCGAGCCCGGATGGGCACAATCGGAGAAGAAGGCCAACGCCTTTGAGTCCGGAGCCCACGCCATCTGGCTCTCCCGGCAGCGCTCGTCCACCTTGGACGCTGCGACCACTGGCTGGCTGTTCTGCAATTCGTCCAACGGCGCAACCAGAATCCGGCCCCCGTCGCGCGCGCTCTCGATCCACGCCAGCCGTTTGCCGTCCGGCGAAACTGCCACCTGACCCACCGACCGACCCGGGTTCAGGCTGCCCAGAAGCTTGTCGATTTGAGCGCGATCCGGCACTGGATCCGCGTTCTGCGCCGACGCTGCAGAAACACCGAGAACTACGCCCAGAATCAGACCGGCACCAGCCAACCGGCGGGCACAGAATACCTTGCGGGAGAGCGAAAGAAACATGGGGAGAATTCTATCAAGCCCGATCAGGCCCCGCGATCAGCGAGAGGGATTCATCAGCAGCTAGCGGCCCAGCACGAATAACTCTCCAGCCACAAAGAAGGCGCCAAAGATCGGCTTGTTGTGCCGCGCCAGCCAGTTCGGCAGGTGGATGTCGAAGTTGTCTGCACGCTCGGCACTATAGCGACCCGCCAGGCCGGTGAGCGGGCAGCGCCAATGGTTGCACGCCAGCACTGCACATTCGATCAGGACCAACCCCGACAGAACAGCAGCCGGCAAGAACCGGCCGCGATAGCCAGCGATAGGAACGACCACAATGCAGCCAACAAAGAAGAGCCACACTGCAGTGTGCAGTGACTTGACTGCCACCAAGGCAAGATTGAAGTCGGCTTCAGGCTTCATTTGAGACTCATGGCTGGATTGCAGCCGCGGCGTAAATGGCCAGCAAATTCTCGAGCAGCGGCTTCAACAGCTTCAAATCCAAGGCATTCGCGCCGTCGGATTTGGCGTTGGCCGGGTCGTCGTGGACTTCTAGAAACAATCCATCTACACCCGCCGCCACCGCAGCTCGCGCCAACAGTGGAATGAACTCCGGCTGGCCGCCGCTGACCCCGTCGGCCGCCGAGGGCTGCTGCACGGAGTGGGTACCGTCAAAGACTACCGGGGCCATCTGCCGCATCACCGGAAGCGACCGGTAGTCGACCACCAGCGTGTTGTAGCCGAAGCTGGCCCCCCGCTCGGTCAGGAATATCCGCTCATTGCCGGTGGAGCGGACTTTCTCCACCGGATGGATCATGTCCCAAGGGGCGACGAACTGGCCCTTCTTGATATTGACGGCGCGTCCGGTGCGGCCCGCCGCCACCAGCAGATCGGTCTGGCGGCAAAGGAATGCGGGAATCTGGAGCACGTCCACGGCTTCCGCGGCAATCTCGCAGTGGCCGGGCTCGTGCACGTCAGTCAGCACCGGCAGGCCTGTGTCCCGGGCCAACCGACCGAGAATGCCAATGCCCTCTTTGAGCCCCGGACCGCGAAAGCTCTTCACGCTGGTGCGATTGGCCTTGTCGTAGCTGGCTTTGAAGATGTAGGGAACGCCCAGGTCGGCCGTGATGCGTTGAATGGTTTCGGCCATGGCGCGCACATGGGCCTCGGACTCAATGACGCACGGCCCGGCAATCAGGAACAGCCGTCGGCCGCCCACCTGCACCGGCCCGATTTCAAACGAGTTGCTCACGGGTGCGATTCTATCGCGCCGGACGCATCAAACGCTGCACTCGCCTCAGCGCGCGGCCATTTCCTCCGCATGGGTGCGCGACCATTGCCAAAGTGCCCGTTCCAGCGCGTGGAGTGCAGTTGGCGCCGGGAGATTTCCCTGTGGTTGCACGATTCCACACTCGGCCAACCGCTTGAGGGCGGCATTGTATTCGGCATAAAACCTTACGTCATGGCGCGCGTGGCCCAGTGCCTCAAGGGCTCGATAGTCGAGCACCGCAAAGCGTCCGGGAAAAATTGCGGCCAGGATTGCGGACGCGATGGAGATGTCGATCCCACGCAATGCGACCAGGGCGTTGACGGCTTCTTCGGTTGAAGCATCGGTCGAAGCAGCGACGGCAAGGGCACTGTGAATGCTCTCGGTGCTGTTGCCAATCAGGTAATGAACCATGCGCTCCGACTTCCAACGAACGATTGCCTCTAGATTCGGCAGCGTGTATTCTCCGCTGCGAATTGCGTCGCCGGCCTCATAGGCGGCCGCTTCAAGCTCTCGTTCTCTTTCGCCTGCATCGTGCCAATAACTTTCTGCCAATTCCTGAAGTTCCATCTCCGCGGGCTGGAGCTGAAAATATGCCATGGTCCACACTCCTCGAACTAGAAAACTGACAAACAGTAGACCCGGCAAATGGGGTTGTCAATAGCACCTGATACACATCCGTTTCCTCGCTCGAAGCAGGGCAAATGGACGCGAAAACTGGCCCGAAATTGACCGAAAATGCCTCAGAAATCGAGGCCGCTGTTTACCGATGAGTACATGGGTCTAGTTCTTAGGCTATTCATTACATTAATGTTATCTGGAGAGTGGCCCCTCCGGGTGCGGGTTTTTGGGGGGAGGGGGGTGGGGTACAGACCGGTCACATGCCTGACAGATTGAATCTGCGGGCCGAAAGTGGAGGGTGCGCATTCCTTCATTCTGCGCCGATATGCCGTAATTCTCTGCAACGGAGGGGGAACCCGGCGCCGATGGCTGGCACAACCGGCTGCGGAAGAACTCGAGACTTCCGGTGGAATCGGCGAAAGACGTTTCTCCGGGGCTAAAGCCGCTGATTTCGCGGCATTTACGGCACGACTAAAGTCGTGCCCTTTCAAGACCTAGATTTATGCAACCAGTTCTATGCAATGGACGCTGAAGTCAGTGACCCGGATGTTAACCGCGTCTGCCGGTTCTTATAACTGGCAGCGATAAACTCCCGGAACAGGGGGTGCGGCTCCAGCGGCTTGGACTTGAACTCGGGATGGAACTGGCAACCCAGGAAGAAAGGATGGCCGGGGATCTCGACAATCTCAACATAGGTGGCGTCGGGAGTGGTGCCGCTGATCTGCAGCCCGCCGCCGGTAAGCAGCGCCTCGTACTCGCGATTGAATTCGTAGCGGTGGCGGTGGCGCTCGCTGATCTCCGTCGCGCCATACACCCTGGAGGCCAGTGTTCCCTGCTGGAGAATGCAGGTCCACGCTCCCAGGCGCATGGTGCCGCCCATCTCTTCCACGCCCAGCAGTTCGCGGAGCTTGTAGATGATGCGGTGCTGGCTGGCGGGATCGAACTCGCTCGAATTCGCGTCTTTGAGCCCGCACACATTGCGCGCGAACTCAATACATGCGGTCTGCATTCCCAGGCAGATTCCAAAGTAAGGGACCTGCTTCTCGCGCGCGTAGCGGATGGCGTTCAACATGCCTTCAATGCCCCGCTTGCCGAACCCGCCGGGAACGAGGATGCCATCAAAGCCCTCTAACTGCGACTCGTAACTGCGGTCGTCGGGAGTTTTTGACTCCAGCCCTTCAGCCTCGATCCAGGTGATGTTGAGTTTGAGGCTCTTGGCCACCGCGCCATGAGTGAGTGCCTCTTTAAGTGACTTATAACTGTCCTCATACTCCACATACTTGCCCACGATGGCGATGGAAACTTCATCTTGGGGGTGATAGCAGCGCTCGACAAGAGCTTTCCATTGGCTCAGGTCAGCCTCCGGCGCCTCCTTGTGGAGATACTTGAGGATCAATAAGTCCAGGCCCTCGGCTGCAAAACGCAGCGGCACCTCGTAAATTGAGGGCACTGTGGTGGCACCGATGACGGCCCGCTCCTCGACGTTGCAAAAAGCTGCGATCTTCTGTTTCATCTCGCGGCTCAGGTTGCGGTCAGAGCGGCAAATGAGAAGGTCTGCCTGAATGCCGATGGAGAGCAACTCCTTCACGGAGTGTTGCGTGGGCTTGGTCTTCAGCTCCTGCGCAGCGGAGATCCACGGCACCAGCGTCAGGTGCACAAATACGGTGTTCTCGCGCCCCAGTTCCTGGCGCATCTGGCGAATGGCCTCAAGAAACGGCAACGATTCAATGTCGCCCACCGTNNACATGGGGAATGACCTGGACGGTCTTGCCCAGGTAGTCGCCCCGCCGCTCCTTCAAAATGATCTGCTCGTAGATGCGGCCGGTGGTGAGGTTGTTGTCGCGCGAGAGGGGCGCGTGAGTAAAGCGCTCGTAGTGGCCCAGGTCCAGGTCGGTCTCGGCGCCGTCGTCGGTGACAAACACCTCGCCGTGCTGGAACGGCGACATGGTCCCCGGATCAACATTCAGATAGGGGTCGAACTTCATCATGTTCACGCGCAGGCCGCGGCTCTCAAGCAGGCAGCCGATGGAGGCTGCTGCCAGCCCCTTGCCTAAACTGGACACAACTCCGCCCGTCACAAAGACATACTTTGCCGACATCGATGCAACCTCGTTCTTGAATTGTTGGGATTGGCCGTACCTGATGGGCACATTCAAGTATGGCAGACATCCGGCCGCAAATACACGAAAAAATGAGAAACACCAACGATGTCCGAAATCCAGGCTTATAACCTACCTGCATTCAGAAAGTTGGAGCAGTTGCTATAAACGGCCCATAGTTACACGAGCTCGGCTCCTGTGTGGAAAACACGTCGCCATGGCGAGCACTCCAGAGGGCTCTTGCCGTAATCGGCCGACGGGCCTAGGATGCTGCAATGTGAGGAGCCGTTATGACCATGCCCACCACAACCGAACGCCGCAAACTGGGCCGCATCGGCCCCCAGGTCTTCCCCATCGCCCTGGGCTGCATGGGCATGAGCGGGGTGTATGGCCCCACGGACGACGCGGAGAGCATCGCCACCATCCATGCGGCCATCGACGCCGGGGTCAACCTGCTCGACACCGGCGATTTCTACGGGATGGGCCATAACGAAATGCTGCTGGGGCGCGCCCTGCGTTTTTCACGGGAGCATGTGCTGCTCTCAGTCAAATTCGGCGCGCAGCGCGGCCCCGACGGCTCGTGGATCGGCTATGACGCCCGCCCGGCAGCCGTGAAAACCGCCCTGGCCTACTCGCTCAGGCGCCTCGGCGTAGACCACATCGACATCTACCGGCCCGCACGCCTTGACCCGAACGTGCCCATCGAGGAGACCATTGGAGCCATCGCACAACTGATCGATGCAGGGTATGTGCGTTATATCGGGCTCTCTGAAGTGGGACCTGAGACCATTCGCCGCGCCGCCCATGTGCATCCTATCGTCGATCTGCAAATTGAGTACTCGCTGGTGAGTCGCGGGCCGGAAGCGCGGATCTTCCCCACGCTCGAACAGTTGGGCATTGGCGTAACCGCCTACGGGGTTCTGTCGCGGGGGCTGCTCACTGCCTCGCAACCGGCTGCGGCAGGCGATTTCCGCATCCGCCTGCCGCGATTCAGCGCAGGCAACCTGGAACGCAACCAGCAGCTTGTGGCGCGGCTCCGCGTAATCGCCGCCGGCAAGGGCATCAAGCCGGCGAAGCTGGCGGTGGCGTGGGTGCTGGCCAAGAATCCGTCGATTGTGCCGGTAATGGGCGCGCGCACGCGCAGCCAACTGGCTGAGACCCTGGGAGCGCTGGAGGTGCGGCTTACACCCGACGAGATTGCGGACCTGGAGGCGGCGGTTCCCGCCGATGCCGTGGCGGGGACCCGCTACGACGAGCACCAGATGCAGGTGCTGGACAGCGAGAAATAGCACCGGCTTGCCGGCGGTTCCGCAACTGCACGCCGCCGGGAGAGGAGCATGGCTTGTGGAACCGCCCTAAAACGGCTTGTAACTGCCCTTGCCCCAGGGGATCTCGACTGAGGCAGAGCACTCCTTGGTTGCGATCGCCACTTTGAGGTTGCCGGAGTCTTTGCCCGCGACATAGGGAAGGTCGATCCTGACCGCGTGGCCGTGGGCGTTGGTATGCAAAGTCCCGGCACGCGATTGGCCCTCAGAAAAAGACTGATATGGAATGTCGGAGTTGGGCGCCAGGCCGTCGGCGTAGATCAGCACGGCCGCTGCTTCAGGCAGAGCCAGCCGGGCTTCAAGCTTACATTGTCTCTCCCGGCCCTGAATCGGAAAGGGCACGATGGTGCCCGGAATCACCAGCTTTCCATCGGGCGTAGTGAGAAGGACCCGAACCGGTTCGCCGCGCGCCGCTGGAAAGGAAAACTCCACTTCATCCTCGGCGTCAACGATGGCCTTGTATTCCTGATCGGGGCGAGGCATCTTGGTCATCATCAGCCCCTGGGAATTGAGATAGACATCGCCGGGCATGAATTCCGGATCGGCGCCGATCTTCCAGATTGCCCGCACATAGGTCTGGTCCTTGGGAGCGCCGGGCACATAGGCCCGGTAGATGGCAAAGTGGCCCGCCTCCTCGTTGCTCTCGCCGATTTTGGAGAACTGGATGTGTAGTCCCGAGGGGTTTTTGTCATTGGGTAAGTGGTCATCCATGCCCACCTGCTGCTGCAGCATGGTAAGGACCTTGGGCGACATGCCCGGTGGGGAGGCTTGAGCATGGCACGACGTCGCGAAGACCGCGGAGCAAAGAAATAACGGAATACCAAAATGACTCATGCGGGCGGCAGGCATGGAAAAAGTTTGCTCCCTCTGCCGCCCACCCGCAAGTGTCTACGGCTAAAAGTTCAGCGTAATTTTCGCGGTCAGGGCACGCGGAGTTACATAGTGCGTCCCGCTGAACGTGGACAGGAAGTTATACAACGCATACTTGTCTGTCACGTTGATCGCCGTCAGGTCAAGATCTACCTTGTAGCGCTCCTTGTGGAAGATGTTTTGCTGGCCTACGGTAGCGTCGAACAGGTTGCGCGGCGCGATGCGGGGCGGGTTTTTGTCGTCGTTCTCGGTGCCCGGCGCCGGAATGCTCAGGAGCGAAGAGCTGTATTGGCCGGGCAGGCAGGATTGGAATCCCGAAGCGATGGTGGCCTTGACGCCGTTGCACGCGATGCCGGCTTCAAATTGCTGATCGTAGGTGAGCCCGCTCAAATCCACCGGGGTGGTGGAATTGACCGCAAAAGGCGCCGCCCCCGCCACCTGACCGGAGTCGTAGCGCCAGTTCCATCCGGCCCATGGACCGCTCTTGCCGAAGTGATATTGCACGTGCGTGGTCTGATTGAATTTCTCATCGTGGTCGATGCGGAAGGGCAGCCCGTTCTGACCCACCGTGGCCCCGGCGCCCGCCACCTGCGGGGGGAAGAAGCGCGCCGCCACCGAGGACATGACCGAATAGGCGCTGAAGTTGTGGAACTCTGGAACCTCAACGTGCAGCGCATAGCCCGGGATCTTGGAGTTATGCCAGTCAATGGGGAAGGTGATGGGCGTATTCCCCAGTACGCTGAAGTCGAAGGCATTGTGAGTGTACTTCCAGATGTACTCGCCGCTGACAATCACCCTTTTGCCAAGAGCCTGTTGCAGCCCGGCATGAAACTCATTGCGATAGCCGGGAGCCTCAGTATTCGAAACGCCGGGGCTGCAGTTGAGCAGCGGAGAAAGCACCGCGTTCTGGCATCCCTCGCTCGACAGCACCAGGTTTTCATTGAACGGCGACTCCAGGGTTCGCGCGTAGGAGATGCGCAAAACGGTTTGTGCCGGCTTGATGTTGTATGCGATGCCTACGCGCGGCTCGGCCTGGCGGGCGGTGGTGAGGCCGTTGTACAGGTCGCCGCGGATTCCCAGATTGAAGAGCCAGTTGCCCGCTTTGATCTGGTCCTCGACGTAGAGCGCCATCTCCTTTACGTCAGCATGGCCAAAGTAGTCGTAGAAGGAGCCGCCGCGGGTGAGGTCGTCGGGCGCAAGGACAGGAAGAAAAGCCGGGTTTTGCCGCACTGCCCCTCCGGGGCATGGAGACAGGCTCGAGTAACCCGGCAGCGGAGTACCGCTGGCGTCGACGCAGGGCGAGTTATAGGTCGCATCCACCAGGCCAAGACTGTCATTTTCGCGCAGGAACGTTTGTTCGTACTCCGCGCCGGCCTTGATGTTGTGGTTCCCTCGCGCATAGGAATAGTCGGAGTGAACCCCGGCATTGGTAAGCGTGCGGTCCTGGAAGATGGACGAGGTTTGCAGGTTGGCCGGCCCCAGATCGGCCAACGGGTTGCCGCTCGGGTAGTAGTGATAGAGGTCCTTGCGGATGAAGGCCCCCAGATTGAAGACCGAGTTATTGCTCACGACTCGCGTATACGTCGGCGCAATGTTGAAGGTGCCGATCTTGGAGTGCTGGTCGGTATTGCCGAGGTTTCCAAAAACCGGGTCGGGCCCGGCGCCCCCGCTCACCACGTTCCGCACGTTCAGGTCGTCGTAGGAGTTGGGGTTCTGGAACCACGAGCGGCTGTAATTCAAATCCAGATGCACTGAGTCGGCAGACGAAAGACTATAGTCCACACGATCGAATGCGTTCTCTTCGTTTCCCTTGTCGTGAAAGACGGCAAACTCAGGCGGATCGAGAAACCGGCCGCTGTTCAGGCCGTCCAACTCCACAAAGTTACCCCAGTTCTTGCCTCCGTAGGCAAGGTCGAGGCCTGCCGTTGCCGAACCAAATGAGCCATACGTAGAGCTGATGCTGCCGGTGGGCCTGGTGACCCCCTGCCCCGACCGGGTGGTGGCCACGATCACGAGGCTGGTCTTGCCGCCGTATTCGGCCGGCGGCGCGCCGGAGATGACTTGCAGGGATTGAATTGAGTCCGAGGGAATCTGGTTTGAGAAGACCTTGCTCTGCTGATCGGTAATGGACTGGCCGTCGACGGAGAACGAGTTGGATGCGTGGTCGCCGAGCCCATGAAACAGACCGTTGGAGTCAGCCGAGACACCGGGAGTGGAGACGGTGACCAGCGAACTGAGCGAAGAGGACTGGCTCTCCAGCGGCACCTTGATAAACATGTCGCGGTCCACGTCGGTGTGGAACGTGGGATCGTTCTCGATCAGGTCTCCGCTGCTGGCCTCCACGGTGACCGTGGAATCGGCCGCGGCCACCTGCAGAACCAGCTTCAGGTTCGTGCCCACCACCGACTGTATAGAGAAGTTCTGCCGGAGGGAGCCGAATCCATTGGCCGTGACGTTGACCTGGTAGTTGTTGAAGGGCACGTTGACAAACTCAAACTGGCCGGTGGCGTTGGTGGCGGCGGTACGATCCAGTCCGCTGACGGCGTTGCTGAGGTGAACCGTTGCGCCGGGAATTACGGCGCCGGTGGGATCGGTGACCGCGCCACGCACCGTGCCGGCGTTGCCGCTTTGCGCCCTGGCCGCAGGCAAGACGAGAAAAATGCCCACCAAGATAAAGAGGGGAAGAATGAATGGAACTGTGCCGCGTTTGAACGGCATGGCGTACCTCCGAGTATTGGCTGAACGATGCGGAAACCGTACCGCGCAAGGACACGCGCGGCTGCGTCTTTGCGGCGGCAGCATCATTCCGTTTTCGATCAGCTCAAGGAGAATGCCAATTGTCTCAACCGCCCCATGGGCGACGAGCCGTTCGACAATCAGGCCGGAAAGAAAGCCGGAACAATGTCCCGATGGCCGGTGGGCGGAGGACGAATGAAGAGGGTCGGGTGCCAGTGGCGGGTGAGCGTGCACACTTCAAGGAGAGGTGCAGCATCGGCGAACGGCACCAGGATAATGAGGGCAGCCGCAGCAGCGACGGGCACGGCAGAATGCATGACGATACACAGCGGGCAATGATCCGCGTCGCTGGCAGCCGCATGCACGTGCGCCACCTGGACAGCCGTGAGAAGGGCCAGCAACGCCAGGCACACCAACATCATCCCCGCAAAAGCAACTGGATTGCGGCGGCGACGACCTGAGAAACGTGCCTGGAATCCGGTGAACAGAATTCACCCTCCTGTTTAAGAATACACAGAAATTAGATGCGCATTTGCGGAGGAGGTCACGCAGCGGGGCGAATTTCAGTAGCGCGGGCGGCCAACCATGGCAGAGCCGGCTCGTCTAAACTGTGGGGCAATGAACAATATCTTTCACTTGCGGCGCCTGTTCGGGGTGGGCCTGGCCGGCTTGCTAATGGCAGCCGGGCCGCTGGTGGCGCAGCAGAATGCTCCTGACCAGAAGCCGCTCCCTCTGCAGCCCGGCGTGCCAGGAATGGGCTCCAACCACCGCCTCATCCTGAAGGACGGGACCTACCAACGGGTACGCAAGTACGAGATTGTAGGCGACAGGGTGCGCTACATCTCGCTGGAACGGGGCGGCGACTGGGAAGAACTGCCCACCGACCTGGTGGACTGGGATGCAACCCGCAAGTGGGAGCGGGATCACACCACGTCCGCTGAGGAAGAGCCATCCTCGGCCATGAAGGAAGCCGAGGAACTGGATAAGGAGGAGGCGACAGAGCGCACGGAGCGGAAAGACAGCATGCCCGAGGTGGCCAAGGGGTTGGAATTGCCCGATGAAGACGGCGTTTTTGCGCTCGACACTTTCCAGGGCACACCGGAACTGGTGGAGCTGGTGTCGTCTGACCTGAACATGAACGCCAAGGCCCGTCACGGCCTCAGCACGCTGAATCCACTGGCGGTTTCGAAAGCCAACCTGGAGCTGGATGGGGCGCACGCAAAGGTGCATTTGCATGTCAACGATCCGGCTTTTTATCTCTCATTGGGAGTGCAGGGAAATGGGGAAAGTGTCCTCACCCACGGCATCACGGTGAATACGGGCGGCGCAAAAGAAGTGGCCAATCGCAAGCATGGAGCGCATTCGCCGAGTTCGGGCTTCGCCATCGTGCACGTAGACGAGCGCCAGGCGGTGCGCATCGTGGGCGCGATCCAAGTGAGCCAAGGCGGCAAGGTCACCCAGAGCGAGGACGTCATCCCCACCAAAGTTGAGGTGCTGCCCGGCAAACGCTGGCTCAAGCTGACGCCGGAAAAGCACTTGCTCATCGGCGAATACGCGCTGGTGGAAATTCTCTCCGCTTCGGACATCAACCAATCGATCTGGGACTTCCGGGTGGACCCGGCAATGGGAGACAATCCGGGGTCGCTGGGCCCCATCGACAAGAAGTGAGCCGCTCGAAGTAAAAGGCACGCATTTAGACTTCCGGCGCCTTTGCCCTGGCCAGCTTCAGCCGCCGCTTCTCCCACTCTTCGCTGGAGAACAGCCGTGGGCCTACCTCAATGAGGCGCGGCATCATGTTGAAGACCGCGATGCGGGTCCACATGCGGCCTTCGCGGGTCCGGAAGCCCTTCTCATTCAGGTCGCTGACGATGCTGGAATAAGAAAAATCCTGGGCCAGCAGATCCATCATGGCTATCAACACCTTGTTCTCGTGGGGCTCGATCTCAAGGCGCTTGCAGTCCTCGGAGATGCGAAGGCCATAGGGGATCTCTTCGCCGAAGATGCCCTCCGCGGGCGCTTCCCTGTCAGGCAATTCCCGCCGCCACTCAATCGACACCATCTGCCAGCCCGCCACCGTCCGCTGCCGGATCACTTCGGAACTGAACGGGCCCGAAATCACATCGCGCATCCGTTCGAAATACGCCATTGCAGACCTCCACTTACGAGCTTTATGAAGCAATTGGCCTGCCAAAGCCGGGCGAATCATGCACCGGCCAAATCCTTGATTCGATGGGTGACGGCGAGGAAGGGAGGATTGGGAATCCGGGTGCGGCTGGCCGCTTTTGCAGTTTTCTGTTCGTTTGCGGACAGGAGATGGGGGAACGCTCTGCAAAGGTGAGTTGAGGTCGTGAGCCGGGTGGGCCGTCCGCGCAACCCAGGTCCGAGAATCCGGACATGAGGCACCCCGGTTCAGTTCATTTGACTCTATGGACCTGGGCAAGTCGCCAATGGAAGCAGCCGCGGTTGATTACAATTGCCTGCAGTCGACTGGTTCGCGAGAATATGGGAACCTGGCCGCTGGGATCTAGCCAAATTGTCTTGAGGAGCATATGACGTCACAAGCAAACCTGCTTCATCCACGCGATGCACTCATGCAGATGATGGATCGCATCTATCGCTATCGAATGACGACCACCTCCGGAGGCAACCTTTCGATTCGAGACGCAAATGGAGACGTCTGGGTCACACCCGCCCGGGTCGACAAGGGCAGCCTGCGGCGCGACGATATTGTTTGCATCCGGGCAAACGGCACTGCGGAAGGCCTTCACCCTCCGTCGTCTGAGCTGCCCTTCCACCAGGCGATCTATGCGGTTCGGCCGGACATTCGAGCGATTGTGCATGCCCATCCGGTGGCCCTGGTCGCCTTCAGCATCGTTGGAGAGGTTCCGGATACGCGGCTCTTTCACCAGGCCAGCCGTATCTGCGGCGCAGGGGGTTTTGCCCCTTACGCGCTGCCGGGAAGTCCCGCCCTGGGCCAGGAGATTGCCGCGATCTTCAAACAAAATTTCAATTGCGTGATTCTCGAAAACCACGGTGTTTGCGTGGGCGGCGCAGATTTGCAGGAGGCTTTCCAACGGTTTGAGATGTTTGAATTCACAGCAAAGACAATCATCAAGGCGAGCCTGCTCGGCAATGTCCATTATCTGGACGAGAAGCAACTGGAGCTTTCGCAAAAGGAGCTTCCCTCTCTTGCGGAGTTTGATCGAGACCCCGCCGACAGCCGCGAGAAAGAAGCCCGGCGTCAACTGGCTGAATTTATCCGCCGCGGATATCAGCAACGCTTGCTGATAAGCAGGGCGGGCAGCTTTTCTGCCCGGTTGAACGACGACTCGTTTCTAATTACGCCGCATGTCCTCGATCGCAGCGCAGTGGAACTCGAAGATTTCGTTCTTATCTCGAAAGGCGCACGTGAGCGCGGCAAGATACCGAGCCGCGCGACCCTGACCCACCAGGCCGTCTACCGCCGTTATCCCCAGATTACCGCCATCGTGAATGCNNGAAAGCTATGTGTTCCTGCGCGAAGTGCAGAAGATTCCCTTTGGGATGCAGTTCGCAGATGGCGAGGAATTGGCGCGGCGCATGTCTCCGCGCAATCCCATTGCGCTTCTTGAAAACGATGGCGTCCTGGTGCTGGGCACCAGCATCCTCGATGCGTTCGATCGTCTGGAAGTACTGGAATCGACCGCCGAGGCACTCATCAACAGCCGTCCTCTAGGCAAAGTCGCGCCCATGTCCGATCGCGTCATCAAGGAACTGGCCGTAGCTTTTTCTTTGGATTGATATCTCAGCGATCGATGCGGCCGGACCGGGGAGTTCTGTGCCGATCGTATATCCCAGGTCAGAGAATCCGGACCTGGGGCACCCCGGTAATAGAGCTTCAGACTTCTAGCCGGGGACGGCGAGGACTTTGCGGCGAAGATCGGGCTCGTTGTGAATGAAGAGAACCTGCAGCGTGCACTGGATGGGGCCGGTGGCCATCTCCGGCCCCAGGGCATACAGGATTGACTCGCTGCGGGTGCTGAATTTCACTCCCGCGTCCAACAGCGACTCGGCGAGCAGGGGCAGATGCTCGATGGGTATCTCGAATTGCAGGCAGATGGAGAGATTCGAGAACTCGTAGAAATCGGTGACCCAGCCGTGGCTGCCGACGATGGCCTCGCGCAGGGCGGCGACACTTTTGAGCCGAGCGACGCGCGTGAAGCCATTCAAGTGGAGCAGATTGGGCCGGTTCAGGATGACGGGCATGGGAATCCCTTCAACACTCTATTTTAGTGCGGGCGGGACGGAGCTATCCCATGGCTGAAAATCCAGCACTAGCCGAATCTCTCTGAAAACCTCAGCCGTTCGATTTGAGGACCAAACCATCTATAAGGGTCTGTGCTTAGCGTAACGATCACAAAAGTAAGTTCTACCTCAAAAGCTTCCAGTGCAGACTATGCAAGCTGACGACGACCCCGATAAGGAATGGCGAATCGATAAGGAGTGCAAGAATCGCGCCGAATCGCGCCGCCTTAGCACCAGGAACCTCGTGACTGCAAGGGAGGACCGCGCTCACAACAATAAGCAAGAAGCTCGCCATTAAGAAGAGCACATAAAGTGTAAAGAAAATGGAAAGATGACGTTGGCTCCTGCCGTAACCAGGGTAACTCTCCGACAGAATCGGCAAGCTTGCAGCGGAGAGACATACAGCAACCGCAAGTGGAAGCAGGGTGCTGGGTAATTTCCTGCTTCCTGCCGCTTTCCACGCGGAATGTATTTTGGCCCAGGCAATGAAAACGCTCACACTTCCCAACGAAATCGTGCAAGCCGTCATCAGCAGCGCTGAGATCAGGAATTCGATACCCGTGAGCATTAGCGTTCCTCGAAAGTCGCCAGTTTCAACTGCATTAAGAACCTGCGAGACAAGTGAGAACTTGCGCAGCTACATTGGGTACTTCTCAGCTGATAGCGGACAAGACTGTTGGGCATGTTGGGAGAAGTTTATACCTGAAGTGGTCCGCGAAGGGTCGGTGGCTGCACACCCTTGCTTTATAGGCGGATCAGGAGGGGGGCACACGGCAGCGCCCTATTCGCGGACGCTGATGTTGAGGGCTTTCATTTTGCGGTAGAGGTGGCTGCGCTCGAGGCCTAGCAGCTCGGCAGCACGGCTTACGTTGTTGCGCGCTTCCTCCAGCTTTTTGAGGATGTACTCGCGCTCGTAGGCGTCGCGGGCCTGCTGGAGGCTTGAAAACTCCTCAGTGGAACGGGTACCGGCCTTGTGGGTGAGCGGCGGCAGATGCTTGCGCTCAATGCGCAGGGTGCGGGGATTGAGGATGAGTACGCGCTCGATCACATTCTTCAACTCGCGTACATTGCCGGGCCAGTGATACTGGGCCAGCACTTCGAGGGCGTCTTCGCCGATCTCCATGCGCGGGCGGCCGTACTGGCGGCCGAACTCAGCCAGAAACTCGCGCGCCAGGAGGGGGATATCCTGCTTGCGCTCGCGCAGCGGCGGGACAAAGAACGGAACGACGTTGAGGCGGTAGAAGAGGTCCTCGCGGAAGTTGCCCTTGCCGATCTCTTCTTCCAAATTCTTGTTGGTGGAGGCAATCAGGCGCACGTCCACGCGCAAGGGTTGCGTGCCGCCGACGGGCGTGAAGAGCTGATCGTCGAGAGCGGACAGCACCTTGGCCTGCGTCTTGAGGCTCATGTCGCCTACTTCGTCGAGAAAGAGCGAACCGCCGTCGGCGCGTTCGAGTGTGCCGCGCTGCTCGGGGGGACCGCCGGGCTGGGCTCCGTGGCGATAGCCGAACAGCTCGGCCTCAATGTGGGCCTCGGGAATGGCGGCGCAGTTGAGCTCAATAAATACGCGGTCCTTGCGCAGGCTTTCCGCGTGAATGGCGCGCGCGATCAGTTCCTTGCCGGTACCCGATTCGCCGTAGATGAGCACGCGGCCGTTGCTGGGCGCCATGAGGCGGATCTGCTGGCGCAGCGCCTTGACCGGCACGCTTTCACCGGTGAGCACCGAACCCACATTGAACTGGCGCTTGAACTCGAGATTCTCAGCACGGAGGCGGCGCGCTTCGACGGCGTTCTTGAGCACGATCAAGGTGCGGTCCAGCGAGAGCGGCTTCTCAAGAAAGTCATATGCGCCGAGTTTGGTGGCCTTCACCGCGGCTTCAATGGTTCCGTGGCCGGAAATGATGACGACCTCAGGCCGCTTTTCCGGCGCAAGCACGTGAATGTCTGCCAGCACGTCGAGCCCGTCGCGGTCAGGAAGCCAGATATCCAGCAGCACCGCGTCATAAGGTGCGTCTTCGATGAGGACCATGGCTTCAGCCGCGGTAGCCGCGGTGGCCACGCCGTAGCCTTCTTCGCGCAGAATCTCCTCAAGCGAACTGCGAATGTCCGCCTCGTCATCCACCACCAGAACGTGATTCATATGTGCGCTCCGGCGGCCGGCTCAGCCGCGCCAGCCGCTGCCTCAGACTGCGCGGCGGGCTCCATCAACGGAAGACTCAACAGGAAGCTCGCGCCCTTGGGGCTGTTGCTTTCAGCGCGGATGGAGCCGCCATGCTCTTGCACGATCTTGGCGGCGATGGAAAGGCCGAGGCCCGTGCCGCGATGCTTGGTGGAGTAGAAGGGCAGGAACAGGCGCTCGCGAATTTCGTCGGTGAGGCCGTGGCCGGTGTCGGAGATGGTGAGTTCCACGGCCGCACCGTCTTCGCTGAGGCAACTGCTGATGCCCAACACACGCAACAGGCTGCCCTGCATGGCCTCGGCGGCATTGTCGATGAGGTTGGCGATGGCGCGGCGAATGGACTCAGGATCGGCCAGAACCATGGGCAAACCAGGCTCCAGGTCGCGCCGGACGGTGATGCCATTGAGACGGCCGGCAAACAGCGCCAACGCCTCCTCTGCTACCCGGTTCATATCGCAGGCGCGCGGCTGCGGCGCGGGAAACTGCGCCAGCGCCGAGAACTGATCGACCAGCGTGCGCAGAGTGCCTACGCAGCCCAGAATCACTTCACTGCACTTGCGGATAATGGCGGGCGAGTCAGGCTGACTGCGGTCAAGATGGCGGCCGATGCGCTCCGCCGAAAGCGCAATCGGGGTGAGCGGGTTCTTGATTTCGTGGGCCACGCGCTGCGCCACTTCCTTCCATGCCAGTTGGCGCTGGGCGCGCAGCAACTCGGTGGTGTCTTCCACCACCAACACGGTTCCCGGCTGGCCATGGGCGAGCTCAAGCCGGGCGCTGGTTACGGCCAGGTGCATGGGACGGTTGCGGGCATGGAACTCAATCTCAGTGGAAGCCGCGCCCATACGCTGGCCGCGGCGGATGACTGCGGCCAGATCGTCGGCGCACTCGGAGGGCAGCAGCGCATCCAGCTTTTGCCCGCGTAGTTCCGTTTCTTCGTGCTGGCCCATCAAAACGGCGAAGGCGCGATTGGCCTGCAGAACGGCTCCTGCACCGTCGAGCGTGACCACGCCGCTGGGAATGGTTTCGAGGATGGTTTCCAGCTCGCGGCGGCGCTCTTCAATAGCCAGGTTGGCGGCGGTCAACTGGGCAGACGAACTCTCGGCCAATTGCCGGCTGGCATCGAGATCGGCGGCCATGTGGTTGAACGAGCGCACCAGCTCCGCCATTTCGCCGGTGGTAATCAGGG
This sequence comes from Acidobacteriaceae bacterium, assembly GCA_003165075.1. GTDB lineage: Bacteria > Acidobacteriota > Terriglobia > Terriglobales > Acidobacteriaceae > Telmatobacter. The sequence continues at coordinate 117,951 of PLSM01000178.1, forward strand.
CTACGCGGTGGTCGTACTTGCCCGCAGCAATCTCGTCCATGGCATCGGCCAGCGCCTCGACCGGGCGCGTAATCTGCTTGGATAAGAACAGGGCCAGCCACACGCTGGAAAAGAAGACCACCACGGTAATGAGCAACAACATGAGAAAGAAGGTGGAGCGGATGCGGTGACGTGTACGGAATAGCGTCCAGTACGCATCGGCCCCGATGCGGATGCGCGCGGTGGTCTGGCTGAGCCCCTCTGGCATGGGCAATGCCGCAACGACCACCTTGCCGGATGCGGTGGCCGCCATGCCCAGCGCGTAGTCCCGATCTGCGATACGGACGACGGGCTCGTCGTTGCGCTGCGCGGAAGTGAAGAGGCTTTGAGAGAGTGGGCCATGAAGCGGAACGGCAACTCCTTGTTCGCCTTCATCGGTCTTTTCCGGTAGCCAGGGAATCAGGCTGGCCGCACTGGACTCCGGCGGCGCCTGAAAGGTGGCGAGTATCTCCCTGTCCTTGCCATAGACCACGACAAAGCCGCCGTCCAGCGTGATGCGGTGAGTGCCGAGCACACCTTGCAGTTCGGGCATTCCGCGGTCCGGCGCACCGGAGGTTGCAATGGACTCCGCCTCACCCCGCGCATTGCTGGTGACGTACTGCGCCAGTTCCAGCACGACGCGGGTGGAGTCCTCGCGCAACTCGGACGTGTTGGGAGAGAACCAGCGGTCGATGGAGTTGTTCATGAGCAGGTAGCTGAAAAAGAACATGAAGACGGCGGGGGCCAGGGCGATCAGCACCGCGCCCAGCACCATGCGGGTGCGCAGCCGCGCGCCCAGGGCACTGCTGCTCTGGTCCGCATAAAGCTTGAGGATGTTTCGGAGCAGGAGGAGCAACAGCACCAGCAGGGCCAGAAACACCACTACGGTAAGGCCGGTAAAGGCCAGCGTTTCTCCGGCGGTCTCTGGATTCAGAAAGCGGATGCTGGAGAGGTTGAAGGCCTGCAGTGCGCCCAGGAGGGCGAAAAAGAGCACCACGCCGGCTCCCATAAGAACCACCGCGCGCCGCCGCGAATCGGCCAGAACAGGCATGCGGCGATTATAGAGCGAGTGGTGAAAAGAAGGCCGAGATTCAAGGGTGGCGCGGCTGGTCCACCCCGAATCCGTGACCGGCTGACTCTCTGATTTCCCACACTTGTAAAGCAGCAAGAGACCTAAAGCTGCGAACAGGCCAGCGGGCTTAGAACCAGGTTGGTGATGTTGGTGACAATCTGGTCGAAGGCGTAGCGGGGGTTGGACGAGAGCTTCTTCCATGCCGGATCGTTGCGGAAGATGTCCCACTTCGCATTCAATTCGTCGATATCCGCGAAGGTAAGCATGTAGGTCAGGTTCGGCAGGCGCGGGCCGATCAACGAATCCGCGAAGAACACCGGGTGGCAGCCGGCATTGACGAAGATATCAAACTCGCCGGCATGAAACATCTCCACCTTGCGCACGTGTTCGCCGTCGCTGGGGCTCTCGTAGATACGCAGTTGAAAGATGCGCTTGGCCTTGGTTGCCGAGGAGGCAGGCGGTGTCAGCTTCGGCCAGCCTTCAAAGGCCGCGAGCAGGGAGACCTCTACGCGCTGGTAGGCCGGCGCGGCTGCGGTTGCGTTCCAAAACGGAGCAGCCACCCTGAGAAATTCGTCGTCCTTGCCCAGGCGGAGATCCAACTGGGCAAGCGCCTCGACGGAGGAACCCGGAATCAGGGCGTAGAACACCGGCGTCTCCGGCCCGATCTCCTGCCGGAAGGCACCCACCGGACCCATGCCCAAACGCGTCAGCGCCGGAATGAGCGCGTCGGCAAAGTAGCTTTCAGTCAGCTTGAGCTGCGGGCCGTTCTGCAGGCTGTAGCGGCGTAGCTGGTAGAACTCGCGCGTGCGTGCTGCGGGCGCCTGCGCCACCGCATCCCGAGTAACGGCTACGGCTGAAGCGGCAAGAGAAGCAGCGAGAAAATGACGGCGTTCCATGGTGTCCTCCCGGTGAAGCGCCATTCTATCGCAAGAGGCTCAGCGTCCAAACCTGGCAACTTTGCCGGCTGATGATTTCTTTAATGAAATAGGCCCTCAGCGTCCGCATGTACTTGGTCCACGTCCAACAAGAGTTGGAGGCAGCGATGAGGAAAGTTGTCTTCGCAATTTTGCTGGCTCTCCCCGCACTCGCTTTGGGGGAGAAGGCGCCGAATCCCGCGGATTACACCATCACCGTTCATGTGCAATCGTCGCGGCTCGCCGACGAGATTGGACTGACCAGGGCACAGCTCCTAAAGGTTGTCATCGACGGAAAGAATTACCAACTCGAATCAAACCTCGGGGGCCTGAACCTGCTGCGGGTCGGAGACTACAAAGCGAAGGTACTCCCTGACAAGCACACGTGGACCTACGAATATGAGTCGAAATACGAGTTTCTCTTTCCGGATGGGAAGACACGAGAATTCATCGTCGTAGGTGAAGGAGCATTGGAGTAAGCGGAGCGAGGCCGCACTCGTTGTGGTGAATGCGGCCTCAGAGAAGTGTCAGGCAATCACGTTCGCGGCCGCCGTCCACGGGCGGTGCTGGCTTTCGGCCACGCCGCGATGGGTTAGCGTACCCAGCCACGTGTTCAACCCCTCGGCTAATCCCGCATCCTGCTTGAGTGCTTCGCGCGCGCCGAGGTTGGCGAGCCGCAGCAGGTAGGGGAAGGTGGAGTTGGTCAGCGCGAGAGTGGAAGTATTGGGCACCGCGCCCGGCATATTCGTCACGCAATAGTGCACCACGCCATCCACCACGAAGCTGGGGTTGGAATGCGAAGTGGGCCGCGCAGTCTCCACACAGCCGCCCTGGTCGATGGCTACGTCCACAATCACCGCGCCCTTCTTCATCTGCGCGACCATGGCGCGGGTCACTACCCGGGGCGCGGTCGCCCCCGGAATCAGCACACCGCCGATGACCAGATCGGCCTCGCGCGTGGCGTGCGCTACGTTGTAGCTGTTGGAGGCCAGGGTATACACCCGTCCGCCAAAGATGTCGTCGATCTCGCGCAAGCGGTTCAGGTTCAGATCCACCAGGGTGACTTTGGCTCCAAAACCCAGCGCCACGCGGGCGGCGTTGGTGCCCACTACGCCTCCGCCCAGAATGGTTACGTGGGCTGGCGGAACGCCCGGCACTCCACCCAGGAGGATGCCGCGGCCGCCGCGCTCTTTCTCAAGATAAGTAGCGCCTACCTGCACGCTCATGCGCCCCGCCACTTCGCTCATGGGCGTCAGGAGCGGCAAAGTGCCCTGGCGATCGCGCACCGTCTCATAGGCGATACCGATCACTTTCGACGCCAGCAGCTTGTCAGTCAGTTCCTTGAGCGGAGCCAGGTGGAGGTAGGTAAACAGCACCAGCCCCTCGCGGAAAAAGGCATACTCCTTCTCGATGGGCTCCTTAACCTTGACCACCACTTCGGATTTAGTCCAAACGTGGCCGGCCGCGCCCACCATTTCCGCGCCGGCACTCTGGTACTCCGCATCAGGGAAACCAGATTGCTCGCCGGCCTGGGTCTCGACCAGCACGGTGTGGCCAGCCTCGGTGAGAGCCTTTACGCCCGCAGGAGTGACGCCTACGCGGGCCTCGTTGTCCTTGATTTCCTTGGGAACGCCAATGATCATGGCAGGTGCTCCTTTCCGGGTTCGATGCTCCGGGGGCTGGGGCCGGAAAGCTGGCGCGCCGGATATTGCTGTTGGGGAGGGCTGGATCCGGCGCGCCTTTCACTGGCTTCCAACTGCAACACATCCTACGGCGCGAACGGCTACCAATGTGTGCAAAGTTCGTGGTAAAACTGCGCTATGGGAACGAAACGTGATAAGAATGGCCTGCTGGCGCAAGAAACAATCGTGCCTGGCCTTGATGACCAGCCCCCAGGAGAACTCGACGACTTGGACGCGGCAATTCTTCGCTTTCTGGAGCGATCCGGCCGCGCCACGAACTACGAAGTGGGGGAGGCGGTAGGCCTCTCCGCCTCCGCGGCCTCGCGGCGCATCCAGGCGCTGGAGGCATCGGGAGCCATCCGCGGCTACCGCGCTCAAATCGACGACCGCCTGCTGGGCAAGCGCATGACCGTGTACATCCGCGTGACCCTGGAGCGCCAGTCGGCAGCCGTCCTGGGCGCGTTTGAGACCGCCGTCCGGCATTGCCGGGAGATCGTGAGCTGCCACCTGATGGCCGGCCAGTACGACTACATGCTTGTGGCCCGGGTGGCCGGAATCGATGACTACGGCCATCTACACCAGAGCGAGCTATCCCGGCTTCCGGGTGTCATCCGCCTGGAGACCAGCTTCGCGCTGCGGGATGTCCTGAAGGGGGAGTGACTAAGGGGATGTGACCGGTATCGGCCTGACCTTGTATAGTCAAGACCACTTTTGAGGTATCGCAGGATTCGGGGTTACAGTGAACTAGTCCCAGTGGCGGAGGTGGGGTGCCTCCTTATGACATCGATTTCCAGGGAAATGCTCGCGGAAATCCAGAAAGGGTTTCGGCCAGATGGCGGACTCTGAACAACAAGATCCGAACGGCGACGCAACCATCGGGGAACATCACGATCCATTTGGCGCCGAAAAGGAAGAGGATCAGAACGCGCTTCCAGGAGAGGCAGCGGGAGCGGATCAGCAGGATCTCCCGATGGCAACGGCGAATGAGGCAGAGCCGGACCTGACCGGAGCGGCGACGGATGCCCAGCCGCAACAAGCTGTTGGAGTTGCGCCCGTGCCCCGTAAACTGCCCCTGATTCCCCTGGTGGCCGTGGGGTTCGCACTTCTTCTGCTGCTGGTCATATTCTTTCTCTTCCAGAGTCGGCCTAAACAGAATCTTCAGTCGGACGATTTGGGACCAGGCATCGCCAACGGACCCGGATTGAAGGGCCACCTGGTCACAAAATGGGAAGGAAAAGCCAAATATCAGTTGCGGCTCGAGCCCATCTACGCGCGACAGATAGAAGGGTTTACGCGTGTGGTTGCGAACCCACCGCAGCCGTACTCAATCAACATCAGGCTGCTGGACGCCACGGGCTTTGCCTTGTGCGGCAAGGAGATTCTTTTCCCGTTCGACGCTGCCAAAGCTGCTCCAGGCGCGAAGAAGGCGAATCTGGAAGGCCTGGTTGCCGGGGAGGTCCAGCGGGAACACGGACAAGACATCTTTCAGAGTCAGACCACGGATGAAGGACTGATCGAAGCTGTCAACGCACAAGGCGACCTTCCCTGCTCAGTGAAGGACTATCAGCGCGCCGATTATTGGGACTTCACGACCAACTTTCCCAACCTCGCCGACCAGGAGGCGTTGCTGAACGGGAAGAGAATCGTGCCGGCTCCCGTGGCGGAAACCAATTCTCAGGCTCCAGTTCCGGGCCAGAGCCAAAACCGCAAGGCGGCCGCGCACCGCAAGCCCTACAGCAAACCGATGGGGGATTTCTACATCGAAGGCGACGAAAGGGTCAGCGATTACGACCCACCCTCGGGAACGCTTGAAGCGGGCAGAAGTTTCTTCATCGACAGAAAAACCGAACAGGCTATCGCCGCCGATTGGGCAACCAATAGCTCGCTTATTCATTTCTCCTGCGACCAGCATGAGACCTGCACGCTGACTCACCCGGGGAGCACGGTAGTTCTCCATGCGCGGCTAAGTCACTAAGTGGCGGATAACTTCTCGTGGCGGGCGGATCACTCGTCTCAAAGGATGCGACCCCAGCTCACTCCGCGTTGTCAATCTGCGCACGCTGCAGTTTGTCGGAGTAATCCACGTAGACCGCCTTCCAGGTGGTGAAGAAGTCAATGGCGCCCAAGCCTTCGCGGTGGCCGTTGCCGGTTTGCTTTACGCCGCCGAAGGGCAGATGAACCTCCGCACCAATGGTCGGCGCATTGATATAGGTGATGCCCGACTCAAGATCGCGAATAGCCGCAAAGGCACGATTTACATCCTTTGTATAAAGCGCCGTCGAAAGGCCGTAGTCGATGGAGTTGGCGATTTGGATGGCTTGTTCGAAGGTGTCAAATTCAATGAGGCTGACCACCGGGCCAAAGACTTCTTCGCGCGCGATGCGCATGGCGGGCGTGACGCCGGTGAACACCGTGGGCTCAAAGAATGTGCCGTGAGCAAATATGCCGCCGGTGAGCGCATGGCCGCCGGTGAGTAACTCCGCACCTTCGGCCAGTGCTATCTCAACATATCTGGCCGAAGTTTCAAGCTGGTTTGGATTTACTTGCGGACCTACTTCGACTGACTCGTCCAGGCCATTGCCAACCTTGAGCTTCTTTGCACGGGCCACAAACTCGGCCGTAAACCTGCGCGCAATTCCTTTTTGCAGCAGGATGCGGCTGGTGGCCGTGCAGCGCTGGCCGGTGGTGCCGAAGGAGCCCCACAGCGCTCCCTCCAGAGCCAGTTCCAGATTGGCGTCGTCGAGCACGATTTGCGCATTTTTGCCGCCCATCTCCAGCGAAACGGGCTTGAACGTGGCCGCGGCGCGCTGACCCACCAGAGAGCCCACCGTACTGGAGCCGGTAAAGCTGATGGCGCGCACATCGGGGTGCTCGACCAGCGCGTTGCCGGTGGCCGAACCGCTGCCGCTAACCAGGTTCACCACCCCCGGCGGGAGGCCTGCATCCACCAGCGCCTGGACAAGGTTGTAGGTGGAGAGCGGCGTATCCGTGGCCGGCTTGATGACGCAGGTATTGCCGGAAACGAGCGCGGGAAACAACTTCCAGCTCGGTATGGCCATGGGAAAATTCCACGGCGTGATCAGGCCCACCACGCCCACAGGCATGCGCACGCTCATGGCGAACTTGTTTTGCAGCTCGCTGGGGGTGGTCTGGCCAAACAGCCGACGGCCCTCTCCGGCCACATAAAAGGCTTCGTCGATAGCCTCCTGGACGTCACCGCGGGTTTCGGCGAGGACCTTGCCCATCTCGCGGGTCATATCGCGGGCAAATTTTTCCTTGTTCTGGACGAGGATGCTGCCTGCGCGAAGAAGAATCTCAGCCCGCTTGGGCGCCGGAACCAGCCTCCAGGTGGCGAATGCCTTCTTCGCAGCGGCCACCGCCAGGGCTACGTCCTCGGCATGGGAGGAGGGAAAAGCTCCCACCACGTCTGTGTGGTCGGCCGGATTCAGGTTCAGAACGGTCTTACCGCTTACGGCGGGCTTCCACTCGCCGCCGATTAGATTGTGATAGATGGGGTGGGTCATGAGAACCTCAGAAAAAGCAGTTGACAGCGGTCAGTTGTCAGTTTTCAGTCCCAGGTCTCAAAGACGAGACATGGTGCACCCGGTCGCGCCCGGCCAATCACTGAGTGTATCTCAACCATTACTGTTGTGACCGGAGCATGAAGTCGCGGCAAGCGCTTCACATACGGCTTCGGCCCGCTGGCCGTACAATACGACTTGAGGTAGATTCGATTCTTTCATGTCATTGAACGGTTATCCTTCGCGCTCCTCGCGATCGCACGGCCTGCGCTCCCTCTTCAGCATGTTTTCGAGCGATCTGGCCATTGATCTCGGTACCGCCAACACTCTGGTCTACGCGGCCGGCAAGGGCATTGTTGTCAACGAGCCCTCCATCGTGGCCATCAACAAGAACACCGGTGAGGTGGAAGCCGTGGGTAAGGAGGCCAAGGAGATGCTGGGCC